>NZ_JAVDSZ010000008.1:0-269967 GCF_031455575.1 Xanthomonas sp. 1678
TTTCCGAGATCCTGACGCCGGTTCAACCCAAACCCGAAGGCTTTCCGATGAACCGAGCCGCCCATCATAGCGGCTTTTTTGTTGCCGTCAATACCTTTTTGAGGAGGTTTCTGACGTCCCTTCCGCGTTGCTGTTGCGTTGCCGCAAGGCGTTGCGTCGGGGGAGGGAAAGTATGGCTGCAAACGCGGCGCTTGGGAAGGGGGTGTGAAAGATTTTTTCACTGCGCCGTCGCCAGACGCGCGTTATGCGATCCACACCACGCAGTAGATCGCATCGCATACCGCAGATCCCGCTTGGAAGCCACTCGGCAGCGCCTCCGACAGCCGGCGCTTGGCCGCGTATTTAGGCCGAGACCAGGCTCACGCGGGCGAAGGTCCGCTTGCCCACCTGCAGAACGCCTTCGAATCCGGGCGCGAAGTTCTGCTGCGGATCCTCGACCACTTCACCGGCGACGCGCACTGCGCGTTCCTTCAGCTTGCGGCTGGCCTCGGAGTTGCTGGCAGTCAGCCCAGCGGCGGTCAGCAACGCGGCGATCCGCAGCCCTTCGGCCGGCACCGTCACTTGCTGCAGCGGCAGTGCGCTGGTGTCGCCCTGCCCGGTCACCACCGCGTGCCAGCCGACGATGGCCTGTTCGGCCGCTGCCGCGTCGTGGAAGCGCGTGGTCAGTTCGCGCGCCAGGCGCAGCTTCACTTCACGCGGGTGCAGGCTGCCGGCCTGCACGTGCTGTTGCAGCTCCTGCGCCTCGTTCAATCCGATCTCGAAGGACAGCAGTTCGATCCAGCGCCACATCAGCTCATCGCCGATCTTCATGGTCTTGGTGACGATGTCGATCGGCGGTTCGCTGATGCCGATGTAGTTGCCCAGCGACTTGGACATCTTGTTGACCCCGTCCAGGCCCTCCAGCAGCGGCATGGTCAGCACGATCTGCGCCGGCTGCCCGTAGTGCTCCTGCAGGCCGCGCCCCATCAGCAGGTTGAACTTCTGGTCGGTGCCGCCCAACTCGACGTCGGCCTTCAGCGCTACCGAGTCGTAGCCCTGCACCAGCGGATACAGGAATTCGTGGATGGCGATGGATTGCTGCGCGGCGTAGCGCTTGGCGAAGTCGTCGCGCTCGAGCATGCGCGCCACCGTGTGCTGGCCGGCCAAGCGGATCATGTCGGCGGCGCTCATCTGCCCGAACCATTCGGAATTGAAGCGCACTTCGGTGCGCTCGCGGTCCAGCACCTTGAACACCTGCTCCTCGTAGGTGCGCGCGTTGGCGAGCACGTCCTCGCGGGTGAGCGGTTTGCGGGTGACGTTCTTGCCGGTGGGGTCGCCGATCATCCCGGTGAAGTCGCCGATCAGGAAGATCACCTGATGGCCGAGCTGCTGGAACTGGCGCATCTTGTTCAGCAATACGGTGTGGCCGATGTGCAGGTCCGGCGCGGTCGGGTCGAAACCGGCCTTCACGCGCAGCGGGCGGCCGGTGCGCAAACGCGCTTCCAGCTCTTCGCGCTTGAGGATTTCGTCGGCACCGCGGCCGATCAGGGCAAGAGACTCTTCAATCGTGGACAAAACGGAACTCCGACGGGTTGCATCCGGACAAACATGAATGGCGTTAAGTGCGAGTTAACCGCGCGGCCGGCGAAAACTTGAGCCGGCTCAATGGTTTGACGCGCTGTTGATCGATGTTTATGGTAGCCGAGTTTTGAGCTCGCGCTTCGGGCTCACGAGGATGCCTTGATGCAGAACAGCGAAAGCGATCAGGAACGCGCGCGCAAGCAGCGCTTCCAGCAACGTCTCCATGTCCTCCACGACACCGCACTGCATCGGCAGCTGACCCAGCACTTCCCCACCGGCCGCTGGACGCGCCGCCACTGGATCCACGCCAGCCTGTTCGCCACCATCGGCGCGCTGGTGGCCACGATCGTGCCCGGCTTCTCCAATGCCATCGACGTGCCGCTGCAGACCACGCACGCGACGCTGCCGCTGCCGTTGCCGCCGATCTCGCTGGCCCAGCAGCAGGGCGTGGCCGGCGACAGCTGGCAGGTGGTCCGCATCCAGCCCGGGCAGACCCTGGGTGCGGTGTTCGAGCAGCTCGACATCCCGGCCACGGTGATGCATCAGGTGCTGGATCACCCGGGCACCCGCGAGGCGCTGACCAAGCTGCGCCCGGGCGCCGAGATCGGCTTCGACCTGCCGGTGGCCGGCAGCCTGCGCGGCATCCGCTTCGACCGCGACGCCACTCACCGGGTGGAACTGTCGCTGCTCGGCGACGACATCCGCGAGAAGGTGACCGAGCGCGAGACCAGCACCCGCACCGCGGTCATCAGCGGCGAAATCACCAGTTCGCTGTATGTGGCCGCGCGCAGGGCCGGGCTGTCGCCGTCGGCGATCGCGACGATGACCGACGAGATCTTCAAGTACGACATCGACTTCGACAAGGACCTGCAGCCGGGCGACCGCTTCAGCGTGGTGATGGACGAGACCTGGCGCGAAGGCGAGCGGATCGACACCAGCAAGATCCTCGCTGCGACCTTCACCACCCGCGGCAAGACCTACAGCGGCTTCCGCTTCGAGCAGAACGGCAAGCCGGCCGAATACTTCGACGTCACCGGGCGGCCGCTGAAAAAGAGCTTCATCCGCATGCCGGTGTCCTACAGCCGCATCAGCTCGACCTTCGGCGCGCGCAAGCATCCGGTGCTGGGCACCATGCGCATGCACAAGGGCATCGACTACGCAGCGCCGTCCGGCACGCCGATCATGGCCGCCGGCGATGCCAAGGTGCAGTACGTCGGCACCCAGCGCGGCTACGGCAACGTGGTGATCCTGGACCACGGCAAGGGCTACAGCACGCTGTACGGGCACATGTCGCGCTTCGGCGGCATCAGGGCGGGCCAGCGCATCAACCAGGGCACGGTGATCGGCTTCGTCGGCATGACCGGCATGGCCACCGGCCCGCACCTGCACTACGAATTCCGCGTGGACGGCGTGCAGCGCAATCCGGCGTCGGTGACGATGCCGCCGCCCACGCCGCTGGCAGGCGCGGAGCTGGCCGCGTTCCGTGCGCAGACCTCGCCGGCGCTGGCCCGCATCCAGCGCGTGGAGAAGCTGATCTACGCCGACGCCGCACCGGCGAAGAACGACGCATCGCCGAAGAAGAAGAAGACCGTCGCCGCGGCCAAGCCGGCGTCCAGCGACGCCGGCTGAGCCGCACGTCGCTTCCGGGGCAGGCGCCGATTGACGCGCCGCCGCCCCTCGCCCACGCTGCGGCGCTGACCGCTGCCCAGGCCCTGCCATGCCCGAACCGACCGCCATCGACGACGCCCTGTTCCTGGGCCTGATGTCCGGCACCAGTGCCGATGGCATCGACGCCGCGCTGGTGCGCTTCGGCGCCGATGGCCGAACGCAGCTGCGCCTTGGCCGCACCTATGCCTGGGCGCCGCGCCAGCGCGAGGCGCTGATCGCGCTGGGCGAAGGCGGCGACATCGATTCGCTGGACACGCTGGGCCAGCTCGATGCCGAAGTGGCGATCGCCTTCGCCGAGGCCGCGCTGCGCCTGCTCAAGGAAGCAGGGATCGCGCCTGCCGAGGTCCGCGCGATCGGCTCGCATGGGCAGACCGTGCGCCACCGGCCGCTGGCCGATCCGGCCTTCACCTGGCAGCTGGGCGACGGCAATCGCATCGCCGAGCTGACCGGCATCGCCACGGTGTGCGATTTCCGCCGCCGCGACGTCGCCGCCGGCGGCCATGGCGCGCCGCTGATGCCGGCCTTCCATGCGGCGATGCTCGGCGCGGCGCACGAGGACCGGGCGGTGCTGAACCTGGGCGGCATCGGCAACCTGACCCTATTGCCGGCGCACGGCGACGTCCGCGGCTTCGACACCGGCCCGGCCAACGCGCTGCTCGACGCGTGGTGCCAGCGCCACCTGGGGCAGCCCTACGACGCCGGCGGCGCCTTCGCCGCCAGCGGCCAGGTCGACGAGGGCCTGTTGCAGCGCTTGCTGGGCGATCCCTGGTTCGCGCTGGCCCCGCCCAAGAGCACCGGGCGCGAGCAGTTCCACCTGCGCTGGGTGGATGCGCAGCTGGCGCCGGCCGCGCACCCGGCCGCGGCGGTGCAGGCGACCCTGCTGGAACTGACCGCGGCCACCGTCGCCGATGCGCTGCTGGCGCAACAGCCGGCGACCCGGCAGTTGCTGGTGTGCGGCGGCGGCGTGCACAACCCGCTGTTGCTGGCGCGGCTGCAGGCGCGGCTGCCCAGCGTGCAGGTGCTGTCGACCCAGGCGATGGGCCTGGATCCGGACTACGTGGAAGCGATGGGCTTCGCCTGGCTGGCGCGGCAGACCCTGGCCGGGCGGCCCGGCAACCTGCCGTCGGTCAGCGGCGCGCGCGGGCCGCGCATCCTGGGCGCCATCCACCTGGCGTGAGCGGGGCGCTGCGCGGCAGCGGCTCGGTCTGCGCCGATGGCCGCGGCGCGCGGCTCAGAATCCGGTGCCCGCCGGTAGCTCGCGCAGCGCGGCGATGGCCTCGGACAGCACATCCACTTCGGGGTTCTCGAAGCCGCTGCGCACTTCGTGCTCGCTGGCGAACAGGCCCTGCTCGATCAGGCTGAGCACGGTCTGGTGTTGGGTCCAGCCACGGGCCACGGCGATGCGGCGGATCCGATCGACCAGAATGGGGTCGATGTCGCGCAACAGCAGATCGGTCATGCGGACTCCCCAGCGGACGGCGGCGCACCCCATGCGCCGCGCCCATCATCCGCAACTCGCTGGAGGCTTTCAATCACCGGCGTGCCGATGCCTGCCTCGGGGACGCTGCAGCGTTCCCGGGCAGCGCCGATGCCGCGACGGCCATCTGCAAGCGTCAGGAAGGCGCAGCGGCCGCGCGGCGGCGCTGCTGGAATATCAGCACCGTGCACAGGATCACCACGGGAATCGCCATCAGCGCGGTCCCGATGAAGAACAGCGCGTACCCTTCCAGCAGCGTGCGCCCTTGCGCCAGCGTCTGCACCGACCAGCCGGAGAAGCCTTTCAGGGCCTTGCCGGGCATGGCGTAGAACGAGCTGAGCAATGCGTACTGAGTGGCGGTGTAGCCAATGCTGGTCAGGCTGGACATGTAGGCGATCAACGCCGTGCCGGCGAAACCATTGGCGAAATTGTCGATCGCCATCGCCGTCGCGAAGCGGGGCAGGTCCGCCCCGTCGTAGGCCAGCCAGGCAAAGGCCAGGTTCGAACACGGGCCCAGGACGGCACCAGCCAGCAACGCGGCCAGCACGCCCCAGCGGACCGAGACCAGGCCGGCAGCGGCGATGCCGAAGAACGTCGCCACCAGGCCCACCGAGCCACGCACGGCGCCGACGGTGTCTTCGGACAGGCCGAGGTCGACGTAGAACGGATTGGCCATAGGGCCCATCACAAAGTCCGCCAGGCGATAAACACTGATCGATAGCAGGATCAGGATAGCGGCGCTGCGGTGTTCCCGGAAAAAGGCAACAAACGGACCCAGCACCGCGTCGAACAAGCCCCGCGGCGTCCACAGTCGCGCCGTTTGCGCCTGCACGGCGGCAACCTCGCGCGCAGGCTCGCGCGCCATCAGCACGGCGGCCACGCCCACCGCCATCAGCGCCGCCATGACCTCGTAGGACACCTGCCACCCTACCCGCGCTGCGATCATCAGGATCAGCGCATCGGTGACCAGCAGCGCGGTGCGATAGCCCAGCGCCGATGAAGAGGTCAGCAGGCCGAGCTGTTCGCTGTTGTCGGCGATCTCGATGCGCCAGGCATCGATCACGATGTCCTGGGTCGAGGCAGCGAAGGCGACCAGGATCGCCATCACGCCGAACACGACGATGTGCTCCCAGGCAAGCCCCAGGAACAGCAGATTCCCGCCCTTGGGCTGGATCAGCGCCATGCCGACCAGACCCACCGCCACCACGATCTGCGACAGCAGCATCCAGCCGCGCCGGCGACCGAGCCTGCCCAACACGGGCACGTCGGTCTTGTCGACGATCGGTGCCCACAGGAATTTCAGCGAATAGGCCAGCCCGACCCAGGAGAGGAAGCCGATCGTGCTCAGGTCCGCGCCTTCCTTCCGCATCCAGAAGCCAAGCGTGTTGCCGACCAGGTACAGCGGCAATCCGGAACTGAAGCCCAGCAGCAGCATCGCCAGTACCTTGCGCTGACGAAGATTGGTCAGCACCTGCTTCCAGGACTGGCGGGGCTTGGCGGCGACGCTCATTCGCGGTAATCCACCACGAACGGCGCATGGTCGGAGAAGCGCTGCGCGGTGTAGATCGAGCAGCCCTGCAGGCGCTCGCGCAGCGACGGGGTCACGAACTGGTAGTCGATGCGCCAACCGACGTCGTTGGCGCGCGCGGCGCCGCGGTTGCTCCACCAGGTGTAGTCCTGGCCGTCCGGGTGCAGCGCGCGGTAGGCGTCGACCCAGCCGCGGCCGCCGGCCGGGTCGGCCTCCTCGGCACGGTCGGCGCACAGGCCGTTGAGCCAGTCGCGCTCGGGCGGCAGGCAGCCGGAATTCTTCTGGTTGGACTTCCAGTTCTTGATGTCCAGCGCCGAACGCACGATGTTCCAGTCGCCGCACAGCACGTAGTCGCGGCCGCTGTTCAGCCACTCCACGAGGATCGGCCGTAGCCAGTCCATGACCTGGAACTTGTAGCCCTGACGCAGTTCGCCCGACGAGCCGGAGGGGATGTAGAACGAGACCACGCTCAGGTTGCCGAAGCGCGCCTCCAAGTAGCGGCCCTCCTCGTCGAACTCGGGCCAGCCCAGCGCGGTACGCACCTCGTCGGGCTCGCGCTTGCTGTAGATGGCCACGCCGCTGTAGCCCTTCTTGGTGCTGGCATCGCGGAACCAGGCGCGGTAGCCGTCCGGCAGGAACGCCGGCCCGGCCAGCTGATGCTCCTGCGCCTTGGTTTCCTGCACGCACAGCACGTCGGCGTGCTGGCCGGAGAACCACTCGAAGAAGCCCTTGGTGGCGGCCGAGCGCAGGCCGTTGGCGTTGAAGCTGATGATGCGCATGGAGGAAGAACCAGGATTCGGGATGGGGGGATTGGGGATTCGTGAAAGCGTACCCCATGCGTGGACGCTGCACGGCCGCGACCAGCTATGCTTTCACGAATCCCGTCATCCCCAATCGCGAATCCCTGCACTCCAATGACCGACTACCGGCAACGCTTCCTGCAACTGGCCCTGGACGCGCAAGCGCTGCGCTTCGGCGAGTTCACGCTGAAGTCCGGGCGCCTGAGCCCCTATTTCTTCAATGCCGGGCGCTTCGATTCCGGCGCCACGATGGTGCGCCTGACGGCGTGCTACGCCGATGCGGCCGACGCGGCCGGGCTCGACTTCGACCTGCTGTTCGGCCCGGCCTACAAGGGCATCCCGCTGGCGACCGCGTTGGCCTGCGAGTATGCGCAGCGCGACCGCAACCTGCCGCTGGCGTTCAACCGCAAGGAAGCCAAAGCCCATGGCGAAGGCGGCAGCCTGATCGGCGCGCCGCTGGCCGGGCGCCGGGTGCTGATCGTCGACGACGTGATCACCGCCGGCACCGCGATCCGCGAGGCGCTGGCCATCATCCGCGAAGCGGGCGGCATCCCGGCGGGAATCCTGGTCGCGCTGGACCGGCAGGAGATCGCCGGCGAGCACGACCGGCGCTCGGCGGCGCAGGCGGTGGCGGCCGAGGCCGGCATTCCTGTGGTGTCGGTCGCGCACCTGGGCGACCTGCTTGCATTCATCGATGGAAACGCGGACCTTGTCGGCTTCCGCGAACCGCTGCTGGCCTACCGGGCACGCTACGGCTGCGATCCGTCAGGCTGACAGCAGGGGGCTGCCATGATGCCGATCCAACAACGCTGGGGCCGCGCCTTGCCGGCCCTGCTCGTGCTGCTTGCGCTGCCGGCCGCGGCGCAGCCGGCGCCGTCCAAGAAACTGTACTGCTGGAACCAGGGCGGGCAGCGCGTGTGCAGCGATGCGCTGCCGCCGGAAGCGGTGAACCAGGCGCGCGACGAATTCAACGCCAAGAGCGGGCTGCGCAGCGGCGTGGTCGGTCGCGCGCTGAGCGCCGAGGAACGCGCCGCGGCCGCCGCCGATGCCGCGCAGCAGCGCGCCGACCAGGCGGCGCTGGAGACGCGCAAACGCACCGACCAGGCGATGCTGCTGTCGTTCCAGACCGAGGAGGAACTGCGCCGGGTGTTCTCCGAGCGCATCGGCATCGTCGACAACAACATCAACACCGCGCGCTACAACGTCAACAGCCTGCGCGAGGGCCTGGTCGGGGTGCTCGCCAATGCCGGCACGCGCGAGCTGGCCGGGCAGAAAGTGGCCGGCAAGATCGCCGAGGACGTGCAGCAGCGGCATCGCGCGCTGCTGTGGCAGCTGCGCATGCAGAAGAACTTCGAGCAGCAGCGGCTCGGCCTGGACCAGGAAATCGACGATACGCTGCAACGCTATCGCGCGGCGAAGCGGCCGGGCACGGCCGCGACGACGACCGGCGGCTGAGCGCAACGCCCGGCCGGAGGCAGTGCCGGGCGACTACGCATTGCCGCGGCGGCAGGAATGTCGGGGGCTGAAGCCCCAAGTGCAACTGGCCCGCTGCTCACACGTCTTGTGGGAGCGACTTCAGTCGCGACGACCGAAGCCCGCAGGCTTGGGCAGCCCACAGGATGCAGCCGGGGCTGAAGCCCCTCCCACAGTGCACCAGCGGCTGCTCACGCGCCTGTGGGAGCGACTTCAGTCGCGACGAAATGAAGCCAGGAGGCTTGGGGCGGCCCCGGGATGCAGTCGGGGCTGAAGCCCCTTCCACAGTCCACCCAGACGGCTGCGCACGCGTCTTGTGGGAGCGACTTCAGTCGCGACGAATGAAGCCCGCCGGCCCCAGCGGCTCCGGATGCAGTCGGGGCCGAAAGCCCCTCCTACAGGAACTACGCGTGGCTGCCGGCACTCGTCGCCGCCGCGGGCGGCGGCACGCCGGGCCGGACGCGCCTCAGAATCCCGGCGCCAGCGACGGCAGCAGCGCCTGCAGCTGGCTGCGGAACAGGTCCTTGATCCGCTCCAGCGCGGCGCTGCTGTCGGCCTCGAACCGCAGCACCAGCACCGGGGTGGTGTTGGACGCGCGCACCAGGCCCCAGCCGTCGGGGAAGTCCGCACGCAGGCCGTCGATGGTGAGCAGCCGCGCGCCCGCGAACGGCGAGTCGTCCTGCTGCGCCGCGGCGACCAGCTGCGCGACCAGCGCATGTGCGTCCTGCCCGTCCAGCGGCAGCTTGATCTCCGGCGTGGACACGCTGTCGGGCAGCTCGGCCAGCACCTCGGACGGGCTCTCCTCGCGCTGCGCCAGGATCTCCAGCAGCCGCGCCGCCGCGTACAGGCCGTCGTCGAAACCGTACCAGCGCTCCTTGAAGAAGAAGTGCCCGCTCATCTCGCCGGCCAGTTCGGCATCGGTCTCGCGCATCTTCGCCTTGATCAGCGAATGCCCGGTCTTCCACACCATCGGGCTGCCGCCGTTGCGCAGCACGTAGTCCGACAGCTTGCCGGTGCACTTGACGTCGTAGATCACCAGCGCGCCGGGGTTGCGCTGCAGCACGTCGGCGGCGAACAGCATCAGCAGGCGGTCGGGATAGATCACCGTGCCTTCCTTGGTGACCACGCCGAGCCGGTCGGCATCGCCGTCGAAGGCGATGCCCAGGTCGGCGTCGAAGCGCTTCACCGTCTGGATCAGGTCTTCCAGGTTGTGCGGCTCGCTGGGATCGGGGTGGTGGTTGGGGAAGGTGCCGTCGACGTCGCAATACAGCGGGATCACTTCCGCGCCGATCGCCTCCAGCAGCCGCGGCGCCAGTTCGCCGCCCACGCCGTTGCCGGCATCGGCCACCACCTTGAGCGGGCGGTCCAGCTGCACATCGTCGGCGATGCGCTGGATGTAGTCGTCGCCGACGTCGCGCTGCTCCAGCCGCCCCGGTTCGGCGGCGGTCGGCAGGCGGCCTTCGCTGATCCGCGCGTACAGGTCGGTGATCGCCGCACCGGACAGGGTCTCGCCGCCGATCACGATCTTGAAGCCGTTGTAGTCCGGCGGGTTGTGGCTGCCGGTCACTGCCACGCAGCTGCCGGCGCGCAGGTGGAAGCTGGCGAAGTACACCACCGGGGTCGGCGCCAGGCCGATGTCGGTGACGTGGCAGCCGGCGCGGCGCAGGCCTTCGATCAGTGCCGCCGACAGTTCCGGGCCGGACAGGCGGCCGTCGCGGCCGACCACCACCTCGTTCAGCCCCTGCTCCTGCATCACCGCGCCGATCGCCTGGCCGATCAATGCGGCGACCTGCGGGCTGAGATCGCGGCCGACCACGCCACGGATGTCGTAGGCGCGGAAGATGGCGGCCGGCACCGTCTGCGCCGGGGCCAGCCTCGCCGGCGCGGCCTCGCCCTCGGGCAACGGCGGTGCCGGCGGCGGCTCCTGCTGCTGCAGGCTCTGGCGCAGGGTGGGCTCCTGCTCGGCGCCCGCGGCGGCGGCCTTGGCGCGGCTGGGCCGCGGCAGGCGGCCGCGCGCGGCCAGCAGCACCGCCAGGGTCAGGAAGCCGAGCAGGCCGGCGACGATCAGGCATGGCAGCGCGTCCAGGCCGAGCGGGCCGGCCTCGGCGTCGGGCAATGCCGCGACCACCCGCAGCCCGGTCTTGCCGATCGGGCGCGACAACGCGTCGCCGTGGTCGGCCAGGCCGCTATCGCCGGCGCCGATCACGTCGTAGCTGCCCTGGCGCAACGCCAGGTAGCCGCTGGCCGGGACCGTGGCCTGCGCCACCGGCGCGGTCAGCACGCGCAGCGGCAGGCGCAGGTAGGCCACGCCTGGGCCCGTGTCCAGGGTCACCGGCGCCGCCAGTCCCAACCGTGCCCCGCCGCCGTCGCGCACCACTGCGCTGGCGACCGCGTCGGTCAGCAGCGCCTTCTCCAGCAGCGCCAGGCGGCCGTAGCCGAAGCGGTCCACGTCGGCGTAGCCGGCGCTCAGGTCGCCGGCCAGCACCTGCGCGTCTTCCGCTTCCTTCCAGCTTTCGCGCAGCGCTTGCGCCGCCGCGGCCGCGTCGCCGCGCGCCAGGGCGGCCTGCGCCGCGGGCTGCCGCAGTTGCTCAGAGAAGCGCTTGCCGGCCGCCGCCAGCGCCTGCGACGTCTGCGCCAGCACCGCGTCGCGCGCCTGCTCCAGCGCTGTGGCGCTATGCGCTTGGCGCCATTGCTGGGCGCCGCTCCAGCCGAACCACGCGGCCAGGATGGCCAGCAGCAGCGCCAGCAGCGGTGCCGCCTTGCGCAAACCGTCCGGCGCCGGCCGCCGTTGTGTTGCCTCGCTCATGCAGACGATCCCCTGTCAGCGCACTCCGGTATGGCCGAATCCACCCGTTCCCCTGGCGCTGTCGGCGAAAGTATCCACCACCTGCAGGGCTACGCGCACGACCGGCATCACCACCAGCTGCGCGATGCGGTCGCCGGGGGCGATGGTGAACGGCTCGCGGCCGCGGTTCCAGACGCTGATCAGCAGCGGTCCCTGGTAGTCGGCGTCGATCAGGCCGGTGCCGTTGCCGAGCACGATGCCGTGGCGATGGCCCAGCCCGGACCGCGGCAGGACCACCGCGCACAGCTGCGGATCGGCGATGTAGATGGACAGCCCGCTGGGGATCAGCGCGGTATCGCCCGGCGCCAGGGTCAGCGGCGCCTCGGTGGCCGCACGCAGGTCGAGCCCGGCGCTGGCTTCGGTGGCGTAGTCCGGCAGCGGCCAGCTGTCGCCGAAGCGCGGGTCGAGCAGTTTGACCTGCAGCGGGTGCGGCGTCGGGGTGGTCATGCGTGCAGTCGCTCCGCGATCAGGGCCAGCAATTGTTCGGCCAGTTGCGCCTTGGACACGGCCGGGAAGCTCCGTGCGCCCTCCTGCCAATAGGCGGTGGCGGCATTCTGGTCGCTCTCGAAGCCGTTGCCGGCCACGCCCACCTGGTTGGCGATGATCAGGTCCAGGTGCTTGTCGGTGAGTTTGCCACGCGCGTAGCGCTCGATGTCGTGGGTCTCGGCGGCGAAGCCGACCACCAGTTTCAGCGCTTGGGTCTGCGCGGCGACCTCGGCCAGGATGTCCGGGGTGCGCACCAGTTCCAGGGTCAGCATCTCGCCGCTCTTCTTGATCTTCTGCGCGGCGACCTGCTTGGGCGTGTAGTCGGCGACCGCGGCGGTGCCGATGTAGATGTCGGCCGGCAGCGCGCCCAGCACCGCTTCGCGCATCTGCGCGGCCGAGCGCACGTCGATGCGCTGCACGCCGTCGGGCGTGGGCAGGTGCACCGGGCCGCTGACCAGCACCACCGTGGCGCCCTGACGCGCGGCGGCGGCGGCCAGGGCATAGCCCATCTTGCCGCTGCTGCGGTTGCCGAGGTAACGCACCGGGTCCAGGTCCTCGTAGGTGGGGCCGGCGCTGATCAGCAGGCGCAGGCCGTGCAGTGCGCCGGAAGCGGCCGTCGCGGGCACCGCAGCGGCCGCGGGGGCATGCGCGGGCGCGGCGCGGCCGCCGGCCAACGCGGCGACGATCTGCTCCGGCTCGGCCAGGCGTCCAGGACCGGACTCGCCTTCGGCCAGCGGGCCGTCGTTCGGTCCGATCACGCCGGCGCCGCGCTGGCGCAGCGTGGCGACATTGGCCTGGGTGGCCGGATGCAGCCACATGCGGTGGTTCATCGCCGGGCACACGGTCAGCGGCGCGGCGCTGGCCAGGCACAGCGTGGTCACCAGATCGTCGGCCAGGCCGTGGGCGAGCCGCGCCAGCAGGTCGGCGGTGGCCGGCGCCACCAGCACGTGGTCGGCCCAACGCGCCAGCTCCAGGTGGCCCATCGCCTGCTCGGCGGCGCTGTCCCACAGGCTGGTGCGGGTCGGCTGCGCGGACAGTGCCTGGAAGCTCAGCGGCGTCACGAACTGCTGCGCGCCGGCGGTCATCGCCACCTGCACCTCGGCACCCGCCTCGCGCAGCCGCCGCACCAGTTCCAGCGCCTTGTAGGCGGCGATGCCGCCGCCCACGCACAACAGCACACGCCGCCCCTGCAGGGGCCCCTCGAAAGTACCGGTCACGTCGGGAATGTCCTACCCATGCAAGAACGATTAGCTTACCCGATGGCCCTTTGCGGCCCTGATACCGTTGCGCCATATCGCCCGCCAATCTGGCGATATGCACATATCCGACTGGCCCTGCGACGAACGCCCCCGGGAGAAGCTGCTGGCACGCGGCACCCGGGCCCTCTCCGACGCCGAACTGCTGGCGATCTTCCTCGGCTCCGGCCTGGCCGGCAGCGACGCGGTCCGTACCTCGCGCGACCTGCTGCAGCGGCACGGCCCGCTGCGCGCGCTGCTCGATCGTCCGCCCGGCGAACTGGTCAGGCTGCCGGGGCTGGGCCCGGCGCGGGCCTGCCAGCTGGCGGCCGCGCTGGAGCTCGGCCAGCGCCACCTGGCTGCCGAACTGGAGCGCGGCACCACCCTGACCGACCCGGCCACGGCCGGCCGCTACTTCGCGCAGCGGTTGCGGGCGTGGCCGCACGAGGTGTTCGCGGTGCTGTTCCTGGACACGCAGCACCGCTCGCTGGCGTTCGAGGAGCTGTTCCACGGCACCTTGGACGGCGCCGAGGTGCATCCGCGCGAAGTGGTGCGGCGCGCGCTGACGCACAACGCGGCAGCGGTGATCATCGGTCACAACCATCCCTCCGGGAACCGGGAACCCTCGCCCGCCGACTACGCCGTCACCCAGCGCCTGAAGCAGGCGCTGGGGCTGGTGGACATCCGCCTGCTGGACCACTTCATCGTCGGCGACGGCGCGCCGGTGTCGATGGCGGCGCGCGGCTGGGCCTGAGCCGGGCGTGGAAGTCGCCAAAGCGCTGCGGCCGTCGGGCTCCAGGGCCCGAACACCCGGTCCCGAATCCCGCCGTCGCCGGACGGCCTGAGGTCGGGCTGAACCCGGCGCGGCCCGGGAGGCGGCGGGTCGGGTAAAATCGCCGGTTCCGCGCTTCAAGCAGAGATCACGTGAAATCCCAACTCCGCGCCCTGATCGGTCAAGGCATCGAAGCCTTGCGCGCCAATGGCACCCTGCCGGCCGACACCTTGCCGCCGGACTTCGTGGTCGAGCGGCCCAAGACCCGCGAGCACGGCGACTTCGCCACCAACGTCGCGATGCTGCTGGCCAAGGCCGCGCGCGGCAATCCGCGCGCGCTGGCCCAGCAGCTGGTCGCCGCGTTGCCGGCCAACGACGATGTGACCCGGGTCGAGATCGCCGGCCCCGGCTTCATCAACTTCCACCTCGGCCCCGGCGCCTACCAGCGCGAAGTGCTGGCGGTGATCAAGCAGGGCGAGGACTACGGCCGCAGCCTGGTCGGCAATGGCCGCACCGTGGGCGTGGAATACGTCTCGGCCAACCCGACCGGCCCGCTGCACGTGGGCCACGGCCGCGCCGCGGCGATCGGCGACTGCCTGGCGCGGCTGCTCGACGCCAACGGCTGGAACGCCAAGCGCGAGTTCTACTACAACGACGGCGGCGGCCAGATCGAGAACCTGGCGCGCTCGGTGCAGGCGCGCGCGCAGGGCAAGACCCCCGACAGCCCCGACTGGCCGGAAGAAGGCTACCGCGGCGACTACATCCAGGACGTGGCCAACGCCTACCTGGCCGGCGATTCGGTGGACCTGGAAGGCCATCTGGTCACCGGTGCCAAGGACCCGAACGACCTGGAAGCGATCCGCCGCTTCGCCGTGGCCTACCTGCGCAACGAGCAGAACCACGACCTGGCCGCGTTCGGCGTCGATTTCGACATCTACTTCCTGGAAAGCTCGCTGTACCGCGACGGCAAGGTCGAGGAGGCGGTGCAGAAGCTGATCGCCTCCGGCCACACCTACGAGGAAGGCGGCGCGCTGTGGCTGAAATCGACCGATTTCGGCGACGACAAGGACCGGGTGATGCGCAAGTCCGACGGCAGCTACACCTACTTCGTGCCGGACGTGGCCTATCACCTGACCAAGTGGCAGCGCGGCTACGTGCGCGCGATCACCGAGCTGGGCGCCGACCACCATGGCTCGCTGGCACGGGTGCGCGCCGGCTTGCAGGCGATGGACCTGGGCATCCCCAAGGGTTGGCCGGAATACGTGCTGCACCAGATGGTCACGGTGATGCGCGGCGGCGAGGAAGTGAAGCTGTCCAAGCGCGCCGGCAGCTACCTGACCCTGCGCGACCTGATCGAAGAAGCGGGCCGCGACGCCACGCGCTGGTTCCTGATCGCGCGCAAGCCCGATTCGCAGCTGACCTTCGACATCGACCTGGCGCGCCAGCAGAGCAACGACAATCCGGTGTTCTACGTGCAGTACGCGCATGCCCGCGTGTGCAGCCTGCTGCGCCAGGCGCAGGAGAAGAAGCTGGACTACGACCAGGCCGACGGCCTGGGCCAGCTGAACCGGCTGAACGATGCGACCTCGCTGGAATTGATGCTGGAACTCTCGCGCTACCCGGAAGTGGTGGAGAATGCGGGGCATGTGCTGGAGCCGCACCTGATCGCGCAATACCTGCGCGAACTGGCGACCGCGTTCCACACCTGGTACCACGGCACCCCGGTGCTGGTGGACGATGCGAGCGAGCGCAACGCCAAGTTGACCCTGGCGGTGGCGGCGCAGCAAGTACTGGCGAATGGCCTGAACCTCCTGGGCGTGTCGGCCCCGGAAAAAATGTGAGTGGAGAAGCGGTAGATGGCAGCACGACGCGGTAAGACGCAGGCGCGACGCAACAGCGGCAACGGCACGCCCGGATGGGTGTGGCTGATCGCCGGCGTGGCGATCGCGGCAGTGGTGTTCCTGGCGGCGCCCGGCCTGTTCAAGAAGGATGGCGATGGCTTCCTGCGCGTGGGCGGCCCGCGTGCCAACCCGGACGCGCAGCCGGCGCCGGTGGCCGATGCCGACGTCGACGCGGCGCCGGAACTGCCCAAGCCGGCGGCGACGGCGGCCGGCAGCACCAAGCCCGATGCCAAGAAGGATGCGCAGACGCAGTACGACTTCTACACCCTGCTGCCCGGCAAGGAAGTACAGATGTCCGACGCCGAACTGGCGGCCAGCGCACGCGCCGAAGCCAACCGCAAGGCGCGCGCGCCGCAGGCGGCCGCCACGCCGGCGACGGCAACCGCGGCGACCGCCACGGCACCGGCGAGCACGGCGGCACTGGCCAATCCGACCCCGCTGCCGGAAACCGCAGCGGCGAGCGCGCCGGCCAGCACCGCCGCCACGTCGGCCAAGCCGTCCGCGGCCGCCGCGACGCCCGCCGCAACCGCTGTCGCCGCGGCGCCGGACAACACCCGCTACATCCTGCAGGCCGGCTCGTTCGGCGCCTCCGGCGATGCCGAATCGACCAAGGCCAAGCTGGCGATGCTGGGCCTGTCGGCGCGCGTGGAGTCGGCGCAGATCAGCGGCAAGACCGTCTACCGCGTGCGCATGGGCCCGTACGGCACCGCCAGCGAACTGGCCGAGGCCAAGCAGAAGCTGACCGGCAGCGGCCTGCCGGCGATCGCCATCAAGGCGCAGTGAGGCTGGGATTGGGGATTGGGGATTCGGGAGAAGCAGCGTCTCCCACATTCCTTGCGACTCGTTGGCTTACGACATCCGTGAATTGCCTCGCCGGTCGCGAGCGCGGCTGACGGCCGCCTGGCTGCGATGACCGCCAGCAGGCGCAACGCATCGGCGCCGCTTTCGCTTTTTCTAATCCCTAATCCCTATTCCCTAATCCCGGGTCCCTAGCCACCTGGAAGCCGGCGAAGGACTGCGTCACCGGCATGATTTCCAGCCGATTGATGTTCAGGTGCGGCGGCAGCGTGGCGACCCAGAAGATCTGCTCGGCGATGTCCTCGGCGGTCATCGGCTGCGCGCCGTGGTACAGCTTGTCCGACGCGCCCTGGTCGCCATGGGTGCGGACCAGGGTGAACTCGGTCTCGGCCATGCCCGGCTCGATCGCGGTCACGCGCACGCCGGTGCCGTGCAGGTCCGAGCGCAGGCCCAGCGAGAACTGGCTGACGAAGGCCTTGGTGCCGCCATAGGCATTGCCGCCCGGATACGGGTACAGCGCGGCCACCGAACTGATGTTGATGATCGCGCCGCGGCGCTGGATCAGCGTCGGCAGCAGGCGATGGGTCAGGGTCACCAGCGCGGTGATGTTGGTGTCGATCATCGTGCGCCAGTCGTCCAGCAGCGCCGCCTGCGCCGGCGCGGTGCCCTGCGCCAGGCCGGCGTTGTTGACCAGCAGGTCGATGCCGCGAAACGCGTCCGGCAACTCGGCGAGCATCGCGTCGAGCGCGGCTTCGTCGCGGATATCGAACGCCGCCACGTGTACGCGCTCGGCACCGAACTCGGCCAGCAGCGGCTGCAGCCGCTCGGCGCGGCGGCCGGTGGCGATCACGCGCCAGCCGGCGTTGACGAAGCGGCGCACGGCGGCGGCGCCGAAACCGGAGGTGGCGCCGGTGATCAGGGCGGTCTGGGTCATTGGGGGCCGGGAATGGGAAGTGGGGGAATCGGCAATGGTAAAAGCAAACGGCAAGGCACGGGGCGCCGTACCTCAGCCGTCGCTCGCCGGTACGGACATGTGGCCCACGGCATAGGCCTGGCCGGCATCGGGCGACGGCGGCGGCGGATCGCGCCAGAGCCGCAGGCGCAGCAGATTCCACCCGTGCGGCTCGTAAGCGCTCACCGCGGCGAGCGCGCCGGCGGCAAGATCGCTACGCGCCCGCTCGGCCTCGCGCTCGCCCAGCGATTGGAGCGCGTCGGCATCGGACATCGCGACGATCTCGCGCCGCGCGTAGCGGGCGCCGTGCAGGTCCGCGGCCAGGCTGGCGGCGCACACCGTCCACAGCTGCACCGCCGGCCGTCCAAAGGCGTCCGCCAGCGCACCGAAGGCGGCGCCCGCGAGGAATGCATGCATCGCCCCGGCATCGCGCCACAGATAGAACGGCGCATACAGGTTGGCGCGGCTGGGCAGCGCGCGATCGCGGCGGTCGGCGCTGAGGTAGGCCTTGAACGCCAGTCCCGGCAGGCCGTCCAACAGCGGTCCCTTGTCGGCGATGCGGCGCCGGATGATGGCCATGTCGTAGTCGGCCGGCAACGCGATGCTGTACTGCATGGCGATCATGCGTCGGTCTCCGCTGCCGCTGCCGCGATCCCGGCACGGCCTCCGCCGAAAGACCAGTCCTGCGCTTCGGTGGTGACGATGTTCACCATCACGTCTTCCGGCGCGATGCCCGGCGCGATCGCCAGCAGTTCCACCAGGCGCCGGTAGAACGCCTGCTTGCAGGCGTCGCTGCGCGGGCGCCCGGCGGTGATCGCGATCAGCACGAAGGCATCCGAGCGCGGCCCGCCCAGGTAATGGCGGTCGAACACCAGTTCCCCCGGATCGTGCTGGTGGATGACCTGGAAGCAATCGCCGGCGGGCACGTCGAACGCCTCGTGCATGGCCTGGTAGACGCTGGCGGAGAGGGCGCGCAGATAGTCGGGCGCAGCGCCACGATGCAGCGAGATGCGGGCGTAGGGCATGGGATGTCTCCTGTTTGGGGGATCAGGCGGCCGGCGCTGGCGACGCGGTCGCGGCACGCAGCAGCGGCAGCGCCGCGGCGGCGCACGGCCAGCCGGCGTAGAACGCCAGATGGGTGATCGCTTCGGCCAGTTCGTCGCGGCGCAGGCCGTTGTCCAGCGCGCGGCTCAAGTGGAACGGCAACTGCTGCGGCCGGTACAGCGCGACCAGTGCCGCCACCGTGACCAGGCTGCGTTCGCGCGGCGACAGCGCCGGGCGCTGCCACAGGTCGGCGAACAGCACCTCGTCGGTCAGCTGCGCGAATTTCGGTGCGATGTCGCCGAACAGGGCCTGGCTGGACGTAGGGAGATCGGACATGGGCGCCTCGCGCTCGGATTGACTGCGGACAGCCTAGCCACCGAAGATGGTCCTGAAAATCGGGAAATTCAGTAGTCACCATTCGGTAAAACGGGATTTACGCCATGCGCCGCATCACCTTCGATCTCGATGCGCTGCGCAGCTTCGTCGCCGGCATCGAACTGGGAAGCTTCGCCAAGGCGGCGGATCGGCAAGGGCGCTCCACGTCCGCGATCAGCGCGCAGTTGAAGAAGCTGGAAGAACAGGCCGGTCAGGCGCTGCTGCGCCGCAGTGGCCGCGGGCTGGCGCTGACCGACGCCGGCGAGATCCTGCTGGGCTACGCACGGCGCTTGCTGGATCTCAACGACGAGGCCGCCGCTGCGCTGCACGGCTCCGTCCTGCAGGGCTGGGTCCGGCTCGGACTGCAGGAGGATTTCGGCGAACGCATGTTGCCCGACGTGCTGGGCCGTTTCGCCCGCGCCCACCCCAAGGTGCGCATCGAAGCGCGCATCGCGCGCCATCAGGAACTGCTGGCCCGGGTCGAATCCGGCCAGTTGGACCTCGCCTTGGTCTGGGACGCGGGAACGGCGTCGGCGCATCGCCAGCCGCAGGCCACCTGGCCGATGCGCTGGATCGCGGCGGCGGATGCCCCGCCCCCGGATGCGGCCGGCTGGAACAGCGACACGCCGTTGCCGCTGGTGATGCTGGACGCGCCGTGCCTGCTGCGCACGGCCGCGACCACGGCGCTGGACCGGGCCGGCATCCCGTGGCGCATCGCCTTCACCAGCGCGAGTCTGGGCGGCGTGTGGGCCGCGGTCCGCGCCGGGCTGGGACTGACCTTGCGCACGCCGGCCGGCCTGCCCGAATCGCTGACGCTACTGCCGCCGGGGGCAGGCGGCCTGCCGCTGATGCCGGTGCTGGGCCTGAACCTGCATCGCGCCGACGCAGAGCCGGCACCGGCGGTGGCGCGCCTGGCGGAGATCCTGCAGCAGCGCCTGCACGAGGCGCGCGTGGCGCACGCCGATCCGGGGTGAGCCCGTACCGCAGTACGGCGCACGAGCGGCCAGCACCGCGCCTGCGCGCAAACGACAATGCGGCCTAAGCAGCCACCGGCACCTCGGCAGGCCTGCGCTGCAGGCGTTCGCGCAGGCGCAGGAACGGCTGCTCCACCGCGTAGTGCAGCAGCGCGGCGGCCAGCAGCGCCATGCCCGCATACGTTGCGAACGCGAGCAACCCGCGCCCGTCGAGCACGGCGCCGAACCAGACCTGGGTGAGATGGAACACGGCCTTGTGGGTCAGGTACAGGCTGTAGGAGATCGCCGCCAGCCAGGCCGCGCCCGGCACCGCGCGGCGGCCGAGCACGCCGTGCAGCGAGGCGCCGGCGCAGACCAGCAGCGCCAGCCCCAGCGACAGCAGCGGCCAGCCGATCGCGTTGCCGAGCAGGCCGGTGCGTTCGCGGAACAGCCACATCGCCGACGCGCAGACCACCAACCCGGCCAGCGCCACCGCGTTCGCGTGGCGCTGCAGCCGCTGCCAGTGCTGCGGCCGGAACACCTTGAGCACGGCCAGCACCACACCGGCCAGCAGGCCGTCGAGCCGGTTCCAGGTCGGGTAGTAGAGGTCCTCGATGAACCAGTTGCGTTGCAGCCCGTCGCCGACGCGGTCGAGCGCGCTGTCGTGCAGCCAGGTCGCCGTGCGCAGCGCGATGCCGGCCAGCACCACGGCGCTGCACAGCGCGACGAAGCGCGGCGCCGACGGCCGCCGCATCGACAGCGCCGCCAGCAATGGAAACACCAGGTAGAAATGCTCCTCCACGCACAACGACCAAGCGTGCGAAAACGCCTGCTGGTTGCCGTAGTCGATGCCGAGATTCAAGGTGAAACTGGCGAACATCCACCACGGCGCGATGCCCGGCGCTTCGCGGAAGCCGGGCCAGGCCAGGTACAGCGCCAGCACCACGGCGAAGGCCGGCAGGATGCGGAACGCGCGGCGCAGGTAGAAGTCGCCGTAGCGCAGCGGCGCGCCACGCGCCAGCGGCGCCAGCACCTGGCCGCCGATCAGGAAGCCGCTGAGCACGAAGAACAGGTCCACGCCCATCCAGCCGTAGCGCGACAGCCAGGCCCAGTCCGGCCCCAGGCCGCCGACCACGAACGAGTGGAACAGCATCACCCACACGATCGCCAGCGCGCGCAACAGATCCAGTCCGGGATAGCGCATCGCGTCGCGGGGGATGAAAGGGGCGCTCAGCTTACGGGCGGTGTCGGTACCCGTCCATCGGCGCGGCGAAAACGGGCGACATGCCGCGATGAAGAACCGGAACGTCGTCCCCGTGCGAGACGCACCGGCCGCAACGATCGTGCCTGCTGCGCTCCCGTATGCGCTCGGACAACGCGGCATGACGCACTGCGCTCGCCTCGCCCATGGGCGAGGGAGCGCGTGCCGGGACTCAGCCCAGCGGCTCGTCCGACAGGTAGGTGTAGCCGGTCAGTCCCGCCTCCAGCGCCGCCGACAAGGCCTGCGCCTGCTCCGCCGGCAACTGCGCGGCGGCCACGCGCTCGGCGTAGGTCGCGCGCAGCTCGTCCAAGCGATAGCCGACGTAGTCCAGCATCACGTCGGTGGTGTCGCCACGGCGCTGCTGGGCGATGCGGTAGCCGTCGCCGTCGGCGCTGACTTCGATCGCGTCGGTGTCGCCGAACAGGTTGTGGATGTCGCCGAGGATCTCCTGGTAGGCGCCTACCAGGAAGAAGCCGAGCCGGTAGCTCTCGCCCGCGCGCAGTTCGTGCAGCGGCAGCGAGCTGTCCAGGCTCTCGTTCTCGACGTAGGTCTTGACCATGCCGTCCGAATCGCAGGTCATGTCGCAGATCACGCCGCGCCGCGCCGGCGCCTCGTTCAGCCGCTCGATCGGCAGGATCGGGAACACCTGGTCGATCGCCCACACGTCGGGGATCGATTCGAACACGCTGAAATTGACGAAGTACTTGTCCACCAGCCGCTCGTTGAGTTCGTCCAGCACCGGACGGTGACTCTTTTCCTCGCTGCTCAGGCGCTGCCGCACCGCGTGGGCGATCGCATAGAACAGGTCGTCGATGCGCGCGCGCTGCGGCAGGTCGATCTGGCCCAGCGCATAGCTGGACAGGCCTTCGGCATGGAAGTGCTGCGCTTCCTGGAACAGCTCCACCGCCGGGCGCACGTCAAGTTCGTCGTGGATCTCGCGCAGATGGCGGATCGCCGCCGGCTCGTCGGCGTGCGCGTCGGGCACGCGTCCTTCCGGCGCCTGCTCCACTTCCGAAACGTTGGCGATCAGCACCGCATGGTGCGCGGTCATCGCGCGGCCGCATTCGGTGACGATGCGCGGCGGCGCCAGGCCGTACTGCTCGCAGGCCTCGGCCAGCGGCTGCACGATGTTGCTGGCGTAGGAATGCAGCCCGTAGTTGATCGAGCAGTAGCTGCGCGAACGGGTGCCCTCGTAGTCGATGCCCAGGCCGCCGCCGACGTCGACGTGGCTGATCTTCGCGCCCAGCTTGGACAGCTCGACGAAATAGCGCGTGGCCTCGCGCATGCCGTTGGCGATGTCGCGCACGTTGGAGATCTGCGAGCCCATGTGGAAGTGCAGCAGGTTCAGCGACTCGGCGTACTCGGTGTCGCGCAGCGCCTTCCACAGGTCCAGTACCTGCCGTGGCGAGAGCCCGAACTTGGCCTTGTCGCCGCCGCTGTTCTGCCACTTGCCGGCGCCCAGCGAGGCCAGGCGCATGCGCACGCCCAGGCCCGGCTTGACCCCCAGCGCCTTGGCCTCCTCGATCACCAGGCCCAGCTCGGACGGCTTCTCGATGACGATGAAGGTCTGCAGCCCGAGCTTGCGCCCGATCAGCGCCAGGCGGATGTATTCGCGGTCCTTGTAGCCGTTGCAGACGATCAGCCCGCCGGGCCGCGACAACGCCAGCACCGCCATCAGTTCCGGCTTGCTGCCCGCTTCCAGGCCGAACCCCTCGCCCTTGTGGCTGGCCAGGGTGCCGGCCACGCCGCGGTGCTGGTTGACCTTGATCGGGTACACCGCGGTGTAGCCGCCGGCGTAGTCCCAGTCGGCCTGGGCCTGGGCGAAGGCGGCCTGCAGCTTGCCCAGGCGCTCGCCGAGGATGTCCGGGAAGCGCACCAGCATCGGCAGCTTGGCGCCGGCCGCGCGCGCGGCGTCCACCACCTCGGGCAGCGCGATCGCCACGCCGTCGGCGCCTTGCGGGCGCACGATCACCCGCCCGGCCGGATCCACGTCGAAATACCCATCGGCCCAGTGCGGGATCGAATAGGTCTTGCGGGCTTGGTCGAGGGACCAATCGCTCATCGTGGCGGCTCGGCGGGGAAAAGGGCGTGGATTGTAACGCCTGCTACGCGTGGGCTCCGTTACAATCCGCGCCGACCTGACGCGCCTCTCCCCGGCGGAGCAGGGTTGGATGGGGGTTTGGGCGCCGTGCCGCGCGGTTCGGGCGCGCGAGGCTCGCCTACCCTCATTCCGCGAAGGATTTGGGTCTGGCAACGTGCGGTCTGACTGCACGAGGCTGCGCCCCACCCTCATCCGGCGCTTCGCGCCACCTTCTCCCGGTGGGAGAAGGATGAGTCCGTCTTCTTTCTTGATTTCCTAGGAATCTCCTGCATGAGCGCCAACGACAACTGGTACATCGAACACTTCCAGCCCACCGGCTCGGCCATCGGCTACCGCATCACCGGCAAGCTGGACGAGGTGCAGTCGCCGTTCCAGAAGATCGAGATCTACGACACCACCGACTGGGGCAAGTTGATGGTGATCGACGGCGCCGTGATGTTGACCACGCGCGACAACTTCTTCTATCACGAGATGATCAGCCACCCGGCGCTGTTCACCCACGCCGCGCCCAAGCGCGTGGTGATCATCGGTGGCGGCGACTGCGGCACGCTGCGCGAGGTGCTCAAGCACCCGGGCGTGGAAAGCGCCACCCAGTGCGACATCGACGAGCAGGTCACGCGCATGGCCGAGAAGTACTTCCCGGAACTGTGCGAATCCAACGCCGACCCGCGCGCCGAGCTGCTGTTCGACGACGGCATCGCCTACATGGCCAATTGCCCGGCCGGCAGCGTGGACATCGTCATCGTCGACTCCACCGATCCGGTCGGCCCAGCTGAAGGCCTGTTCAACAAGGCGTTCTACGCCAGCTGCTTCAAGGCGCTGAAGGACGACGGCATCCTGGTGCAGCAGTCCGAATCGCCGTTGGCGCTGCTGGACCTGATCAAGGAAATGCGCGCGGAGATGGGCAAGGCCGGCTTCGCCAGCTTCCACACCGTGCCGTTCCCGCAGCCGTGCTACCCGACCGGCTGGTGGAGCGTGACCCTGGCGCGCAAGCACGGCGGCTTCGAGTTCCGCGAAGCCGACGCGGCGGCCAAGCCGTTCGCCACCCGCTACTACAGCGCGCACCTGCACACCGGCACCCAGGTGCTGCCGCCGTTCGTGGCCGAAGCGCTGGGCGGATGAGTCCCTGGCGGGAGCGCAGCGCGCTCCCGCCGACCGGAGTCGGTGTGGGCAACGCCTCGCCCCGGGCGTGCGGTGCCGGCATGGGCGATGCGCTTCAGGCGGAGTGCGGCATCGATCCGCGCTAAAGGCAACGTGTCTCCGCCGGCGTCGCAGGCCGCGCCGAAACCGCAGTGGCGCCATTCGCGATGCAGGCAGCTTCGCGGATGGCGGGCTGCGGCACCCAGCCCGCGCTACAGCGCGTCCGCATCCAGTTCGCCGGTGCGGATCCGCACCACCGTGCCCAGGTCGTAGACGAACACCTTGCCGTCGCCGATCTTGCCGGTGCCGGCGGCCTTGACGATCGCCTCGAGCACGCGCTCGACCTGGTCCTCGCTGACCGCCACTTCCAGCTTCACCTTGGGCAGGAAATCGACCACGTACTCGGCGCCGCGGTACAGCTCGGTGTGGCCCTTCTGCCGGCCGAAGCCCTTGACCTCGGTGACGGTGATGCCGGCCACGCCCTGCGCGGCGAGCGCCTCGCGCACGTCGTCGAGCTTGAACGGCTTGATGACGGCCATGATCATCTTCATGCGGCTTTCTCCAATCACAATGGCGTCAGGATAACGCGGTTGCGCGATGCCCGGCCGCCGGGTTCAAATGGCCGTGCGCCCCATCGCCGGAATTTTCCGACAGCGCGCCGCGCCGGACACCGATGGCCCCGAACCGCAGGGTGCCGCAGTCTGGCGCTACCTGCCGGAGCACAGCCATGATCGACCTCAACCACCTCGACGACCTCGCCCGCCGCCTCAGCGATCTGGTGCCGCCGGGCCTGCGCGAATCCCGCGACGAACTGCAGAGCACCTTCAAGAGCGCGCTGCAGGCCGGGCTGGGCAAGCTCGACCTGGTCACCCGCGAAGAATTCGAAGTCCAGCGCGCGGTGCTGTTGCGCACCCGCGAGAAGCTGGAAACGCTGGAACGCAGCGTCGCCGCGCTGGAAGCCGCGCGCAGCGGCGACGCGCCCTCCACGCAAGCCTGAACCACCCGCCACCATGAGCCTGGCGCTGGTGCACAGCCGTGCCCGCGCGGGGGTGCTTGCGCCTCCGGTTCGGGTCGAGGTCCATCTATCCGGCGGGCTGCCGGCGACGCAGATCGTCGGCCTGCCCGAGGCCGCGGTGCGCGAATCGCGCGACCGCGTACGCGCCGCCATCCTCTGCGCGCAGTACGAGTTCCCGGCACGGCGCATCACCGTCAACCTGGCCCCTGCCGACCTGCCCAAGGAGGGCGGCCGCTTCGACCTGCCGATCGCCCTGGGCATTCTTGCCGCCGCCGGGCAACTGGACCCGCAGGTGCTGGGCAACTACGAGTTTCTCGGCGAACTGGCGCTGACCGGCGAACTGCGCCCGGTCGACGGCGTGCTGCCGGCGGCGCTGGCCGCCGCGCAGGCCGGGCGCACCCTGATCGTGCCGGCTGGCAACGGCCCCGAGGCGGCGCTGGCGCAGCACGTGCAGGCGTTCACCGCGCGTACCCTGCTTGAAGTGTGCGCCCTGTTGAACGGCACCAAGACATTGCCGGCGGCCGAAGCCCTGCCGGCCGCGGCCACGCTGTTCCCCGACCTGAGCGACGTGCGCGGGCAGGCGCAGGCGCGGCGTGCGCTGGAGATCGCCGCCGCCGGCCATCACCACCTGCTGCTGATCGGCAGCCCGGGCTGCGGCAAGACCCTGCTGGCCTCGCGCCTGCCCGGGATCCTGCCCGAGACCAGCGAGGCCGAGGCGCTGGAAGCGGCGGCGATCGCATCGGTCAGCGGCCGCGGTCTGGATCCGGCGCGCTGGCGGCAACGTCCATACCGGTCTCCGCACCACACCGCCAGCGCGGTGTCGCTGGTCGGCGGCGGCACGCATCCGCGTCCGGGTGAAATCTCACTAGCGCACCATGGGGTGCTGTTCCTGGATGAATTGCCCGAATGGAACCGGCACGCGCTGGAGGTGCTGCGCGAGCCGCTCGAATCGGGAACGGTCACGGTGTCGCGCGCCGCACGCAGCGCCGAGTTCCCGGCCCGCTTCCAACTGGTCGCAGCGATGAATCCCTGCCCCTGCGGCTGGGCCGGCGATGCCAGCGGCCGCTGCCGCTGCAGCGACGACGGCATTCGCCGCTACCGCGCGCGCATCTCCGGCCCCTTGCTGGACCGCATCGACCTGCACGTGGACGTGCCGCGGCTGCCGCCGCAGGCGCTGCGGGCCGATGCCGCACCAGGCGAAAGCAGCGCCGCCGTGCGTGCGCGGGTGGAGCAGGCACGACAACGCCAGCTGGCGCGCGCCGGCCGCGCCAACGGCCATCTCGGCCACAGCGAGACCCTGCGCGACTGCCGCCTGCAATCGCGCGATGAAGCGCTGCTGGAACACGCCATCGACCGCCTGCGGCTGTCGGCACGTTCGCTGCACCGCATCCTGCGCGTGGCGCGCACCATCGCCGACCTGGACGGAAGCGACACCATCTTCACCGCGCACCTGACCGAAGCGATCAGCTATCGGCAACTGGATCGGGGTGCAAATGCCCAAGCTGCCGTTGCAGCAGGCTAGAGCCTCATGACGCGTTATCGCTTGCAGGGTGCTGTCGCCGAAGACGCACGTTTCACCTAACGGCCACGCGCGCTCGGCTTCAACTTCAAGCCACGAAGACTCTGCATTTCCATTTGCTGCAACTCCATGATCGATTCCACATAGATGGCTTCGCCCTTCTATCCAACCTTCCTGCCAGAAAGGCGGCCGTGCGATGGGAAATCGCTTGGGGTCTTCCATCGACATGCCTCAGCCCAACGCCAACGCCACGAACTCCGCCAGCAACGCATTGCAACGCCTTGCATGAGTGAAGGTCATGCCGTGCGAGGCGCCGGCGAGTACGTGGCGGCGTGCGTCGGGCAGCCATCCGGCCAGCGCCGCAGCGTTATCGCGGTATTGGGCGGGGCTCAGTTCGCCTGCGACCAGCAGTACCGGCATCGACAGGCGCGCGGCCTGCTCCGCCTGGTAGGCCGGCAGCGCGTCGCCGATCTGCGGCGCCAGGGTCTGCGCGTTGTCGCGCACCATCTGCCGGAACGACGCGCTGCTGCGTGCCCAGGCGCCCGGCTGGCTGACCGAATCGACGAAGCATTCCAGTCCCGCGTCGACCTGTCCGTCGCGCAGCAGGGCGATCGCCCGTGCGCGGATCGCCACCACGTCCTCGGGCAGGCCCTGCGGCTGTGGGCCGCCAGGGTCGAACAGGCTCAGGCTGGCGACGGCGGCCGGCTGCTGCAACGCGGCCTGCCAGGCCACCGCAGCGCCGCGCGAGTGACCGACCAGATGCACCGGCCGGCCGTAGCCGGCGATGAACGCGGCGACCTGTTGCGCATGCCAACGCCAGCCGAAGCGATGCCGCAGCGACGATGGCAACTGCGGGAAATACTGGCCCAGGCTCAGCGCGGCGAGCTCGAAGCGCTCGGACAGGCCGCGTAGCTGCGGCACCCAGTAGCGGTAGTCGCACAGCGCGCCGTGCACCAGCACCACCGGAGCACCGTCGCCGAGCCGCAGGTAGGCCAGCGCATCGTCGTCGCCCAGCAAGTGGACCGCAGGCTTGCCGAGCGGGGTGCGCGGACCGATCACCGGCGGCCTCCGGCAAGGCGCCGCCGTAACGAAGCCCGCACCACGCCATTCATCGCGACCTCGATGACACGGCACCGGAGAGGATGCCAAAGTTGCCCGTCACTGGAGCGCCGCGAGCGCAGAAACCACGGCCGCCAGTCCCAGCGGTGGCGCCGGCATGACGGAGGCCGCCTTGCTGCGCGCGCCGCATGCTCTGGCGATGCAGCCCAGCGAATCCAGCCCGCCATCCCAGGGGAGCGGCGGCGGCACGCGCCCCACCCACCGCCGGTCGTCGCCGCAACGCCAAAGGCGATGCAGGCCAGCGGCGAAGGAATTCCAGGCAAGACGGACGATGATGCGGTGCGCGCGGAGAGACGCGCGGTACGCGCCAGCCTTTCAACGCAGAGGGTGCCAGCTCGACGTCCCGAGCAGTATGAGTACAGGCAGCGGCGTCATACGCCACAGGCCGTCGATCGCCGCAGCGCCGAAGGCGGTGTCCACCACCGGCAGGATTCGCGGTCGAAGAGGCCATGCAGGCTGGGGAGGATGTGGTGCGCCCGGAGGGATTCGAACCCCCGACCAATGGCTTCGGAAGCCACTACTCTATCCGGCTGAGCTACGGGCGCAACGGACGCGCATTCTAACGGCAAACCGCGCGCCGCGTCTCCCCCATGCCGATCGCATGCCGCCGCGGTCGGTCCGGCATTCGTATACCCGCCTGCGATGCTGCCACTGCGGCAACCCATCGACCGGCCGGCGGCTTCGGCTTCGGCGGTGGCGGGAGGGCTGGCGATCGGCAATCGGCGTCGGACTCCACACTACAAGGCCACGTAACCGGCTCCTGGGCCGGAATCCATCCGTCACGGCGCAAATATGCAGGCCCTCACCGCCCGCGGGCGGCGCCTGCTGCCGCCGAGCAAGCCCGGCTGCTACCCTTGTGCGATGGGTTACGAACGCTACGAAACGCCCGCCGCGCTGCCGCCGCGCGCGCGCCTGGGCCAGTACTGGAAACTGCTGCGCGGCGACCGTCCGATCGGCGCGCTGCTGCTGCTGTGGCCGACCTGGTGGGCGCTGTGGCTGGCCGCCGACGGGATGCCGCCGCTGTGGACGCTGTTCGTGTTCACCGCCGGGGTCTGGCTGACCCGCTCGGCCGGCTGCGTGATCAACGACTACGCCGACCGCTGGCTGGATCCACAGGTCGAACGGACCCGCATGCGCCCGCTGGCCACCGGTGCGGTCAGCGGACGCGAGGCGCTGGCGGTGTTCGCGCTGCTGATGCTCGCCGCCTTCGCGCTGGTGCTGACGATGAACGCGCTGACCATCGGCCTGAGCGTGGTCGGGTTGTTCCTGGCCGCCAGCTACCCCTACCTGAAGCGCTATACCTACCTGCCGCAGGTCTATCTGGGCATGGCCTTCGGCTGGGGCATCCCGATGGCGTTCGCGGCGATCCGCGGCGAGGTGCCGGCCCTGGGCTGGCTGCTGTACGCGGCCAACATCCTGTGGGCCACCGCCTACGACACCTGGTACGCGATGGTCGACCGCGAGGACGACCTGCGCGCCGGCTCCAAGTCCACCGCGATCCTGTTCGGCGACCTGGACCTGGTCGCGCAGGGCATCCTGTATGCGCTGATGTTCGTCGCGCTGGCCTTCGTCGGCACCCGCGGCGCGCTGGGGATCTGGTACTGGGCCGGCCTGGGCGTGGCCGCGCTGCTGGTCGCCTACGAATTCCGCATCGCGCGAACCCGCGAACGTGCGCCGTGCTTCCGCGCCTTCATGCACAACAACTGGGTCGGCCTGGCGATCTTCGCCGGCATCGTCGCGGCGTTGGCGGTGCGCGCGCCGTAGCGCCGAGGCGAGACGCGCGCCCAGCGCCGACCTCAAGGCCGTCGTCGCGCCGCAGCCGATCCCGGTCGCGCGGGCAAGCCCTAGGGCTTGCCGCTGCCGGCGGGCGTTTCCGCCGCCGGCGCATGCGTCAACAGCGCGAACACCCGCTGCTGCTCCTGCACGTTTTCCAGCCCGCTGATCCGCAGGCTGTCGCCAGGAAGCGGCGACATCACCGTCGCCACGGTGAGCACCTGGCCGTCGGCGAGCAGCGCGATCGGCTTGCCGATGTTCTGCTCCGTCGCCCGGGTCAGGCGCCCGTCGTGCCCGGGGAACTTCAGATCGAGCGCAGGCCGGCCATCGTCGCCGTCCACGCGCGCGACAGTGGCGGCGCCATCGACGGCCAGCAATGCCTGCGGCGCCAGATACACCGGCCGTCCCTGGTACGCGGCCTCGGCATAGCCGGCCTGCGGCGCATGGCTGGCCAGGCGCCATTCGATCTTCGCCTTCACCGCACTCGCGCTCGCATTCGCGTCGGCGCTATCGGGCGAAGGCGCGTAGCTGCACCCGCTCGCGCCGAACACGCACAACGCCAACGACAGTCCCAAAGTTCTCAAGCGCATCGCCATCTCCCGCAGTTCGTTTGGCGACATCATAGAAGAACAAGCCGTTGTGGCCTGGCGCAGACCGCTGTCCCAGCCGCGTCACGCAGAAGAACGTGCCATGCACCGCGCTGCGGAACCCGTGCGCCAGCGGCCGATTGCGTCGGGTCGTGGCATCTGCGCGGCACGGCCAGGCGCAAAGCCCGCTAGACACCCGATCAGCCATGTCCTCGCTGCCGCTGCCTGGTCCGGGCAACCACAACAGCAACCGCCCCTGCATGCGTTACAGATCGCGCGACCACGGCCAGCGCCAGACACGCATGTCCGTACGCATGCCCAGATGAGCTGCCACGCCGTTGCCGTCGCAGTGCTTATCGCCACCGCGGCACGCAAGCCACCAGCGCGCTCACGGCACCCGCGCCACCACCCACGCATCGACCCTGGTCACGCCAGCCCGGCGCAGCGCCTGTGCCGCGGCGTGCAGGGTCGCGCCGGTGGTCATCACGTCGTCGATCAGCGCCACGTGCGTCGGCAATGGCGCCCGCACCGCAAACGCATGGCGCAGGTTGCGGCGGCGCGCGCGGGCATCCAGCTCGGACTGCGGCGCCGTCGCGCGCACGCGCTGCAGGCCATCGCACAGCGGCAGGCCCAGCGCGCGCGCCAGTGGCCGTGCCAGTTCCAGGGCCTGGTCGTAGCCGCGCTGGCGCAGCCGCGCCGCATGCAGCGGCACCGGCAACAGCGCCTGCGGGCGCGGCAACCCGGCGCAGCGCGCCTGCAGCAACGCCGCCAGCAGGCGCCCGGCGGCCAGGTCCTGGTGAAACTTGAAGCGGCGCAGCAGGCCGTCGATCGGCGCGGCGTAGACGCAGGCGCTGGCCACCAGGGCCAGCGGCGGCGGCTTGCGTTGGCAGGCGCCGCAGAACTGGGCGGCGTCCAGCGTCGGCAACGGCAGCGCGCAGGCCTGGCAGGCGCTGGCGTTCCAGGGCAGCGCGTCGCGACAGGCCGGGCACAGGTCCAGGCCGGCGACGCCGGGCTCGGCACAGATCAGGCAACGCTCCGGCAGCATGCAGCGCTGCAATCGCTGCCACCATCCGTCAACCTTGTCAGCGCCATGAAAGTTGACAGCAATGTCCATGCTTACCAGACTGCCCGCTTTCCCAGCCGCTTACCGTCAGGAAACTCCCATGTCCGCTGTCGTCCGACACGACTGGCAACGCCAGGAATTGCTCGCCCTGTTCGATCTGCCGTTCCCGGAGCTGCTGCACCGCGCCGCCGCGGTCCATCGCGAGCATTTCGACCCGGCGCAGGTGCAGGTCTCCACGCTGCTGTCGGTAAAGACCGGCGGCTGCCCGGAGGACTGCGCCTATTGCCCGCAGGCGCAGCGCTACGACACCGGCGTGGACGCGCAGAAACTGATGAGCACCGAGGCGGTGCTGGCCAAGGCGCGCCAGGCCAAGGCCGCCGGCGCGTCGCGCTTCTGCATGGGCGCGGCGTGGCGCTCACCGAAGGACCGCGACATCCCCAAGGTCGCGGCGATGATCCGCGAGGTGAAGGCGCTGGGCCTGGAGACCTGCGCCACCCTGGGCATGCTCGACGGCAAGCAGGCGCAGGCGCTGAAGTCGGCCGGGCTGGACTACTACAACCACAATCTGGACACCGCGCCGGACTTCTACGACACGATCATCCACACCCGCCAGTACCAGGACCGCCTGGACACGCTGGCCCACGTGCGCGATGCCGGCATGAAGACCTGCTGCGGCGGCATCGTCGGCATGGGCGAATCGCGCGAGCAGCGCGCCGGCCTGCTGCAGGCGCTGGCCAACCTGCCGGTGCACCCGGACTCGGTGCCGATCAACCGCCTGGTCCAGGTCGCCGGTACCCCGCTGCACGGCACGGTCGAACTGGATCCGTTCGAGTTCGTGCGCACCATCGCCGTGGCGCGCATCGCGATGCCGCAGGCGATGGTGCGGCTGTCGGCCGGCCGCGAGAGCATGAGCGACGAACTGCAGGCGCTGTGCTTCTGCGCCGGCGCCAACTCGATCTTCTACGGCGAAAAGCTGCTGACCACCGGCAACCCGGACACCGCGCGCGACCAGGCCTTGTTCGCGCGGCTCGGGCTGTCGCCGATGCAGGTGACGGTGGACGCCAACGCGCACGACCATCCCGGCACCGTGCATGCGGACATCACCGCACCGGCGCCGGTCAGGCCGGCGATCGCCGCGGCGCTGGTCTGAGCTCGGCCCGACCTGCAGCGTCTCGCGCCGCGCCGACCCGCGCGTCCATCCGCCGATCCGGCCGTCCATCGCCCGCATCCCCGGCGCGGCCGGGGACGCGCTACGCTAGCCGGCCAGACCTCCATGCCCTCGCCGCCCATGGCCCGTCCCGATCTGCACGACCGCATCCAGTCCTTGCGCAAGCTGCGCGAGGCGCAGGGCCGCATCCGCGTGCGCCGCAGCGTCGGCCGCCGCGACGGCGTGCGCGTGGAACTCGACGGACGCTGGCTGACCGGCTTCTGCAGCAACGACTACCTGGGCCTGGCGCAGCAGTTCGAAGTACTGGCCGCGCTGCAGGACGCGGCCGCACGCGAAGGCGTCGGCGCCACCGCCTCGCATCTGGTCTGCGGCCACCATGCGCTGCACGACAGCCTGGAGCGCGAGGTCGCTGACTGGCTCGGCTACCCGCGCGCGCTGCTGTTCGGCAGCGGCTTCCTCGCCAACCTGGCGGTGCAGCAGGCGCTGCTGAGCGAAGAGGACGACGTGTGCGTGCAGGACCGGCTCAACCACGCCAGCCTGCTCGACGCCACCCGCCTGGCCGGCTGCCGCCTGCGCCGCTATCCGCACCTGGATGCGGAGGGCGCGATGCGCCAGCTCAAGCACGCCGCCGAAGGCGCGGCGATGCTGGCCACCGACGGCGTGTTCAGCATGGACGGCGACATCGCCCCGCTGCGCTCGCTGACCCTGGTCGCACGCATGCAGCAGGCGCTGATGTACGTGGACGATGCGCACGGCATCGGCGTGGTCGGCCCGCATGGCCGCGGTTGCGTGGCCGAGGCCGGCCTCGGCGTGGCCGACGTGCCGCTGCAGCTGGTGACCCTGGGCAAGGCGCTGGGCGGCTACGGCGCGCTGGTGGTGGGCGACGAGGCGTTGATCCGGCATCTGGCCGAAACCGCGCGGCCGTATCTGTACACCACCGCGCTGCCGCCGGCGCAGGCCGCCGCTTCGCTGGCCGCGGTGAAGCTGGCGCGGCGCGACCAGTGGCGGCGCGAGCGCCTGGCCGAGACCATCGCGGCGTTCCGCGGCGGCGCGCGCCGCCACGGATTGGAACTGATGGCTTCGGACACGCCGATCCAGCCACTGCTGTGCGGCGACGAGGCCAGCGCGCTGGCGCTGTCGGCGGCGTTGGAGCAGGCCGGTTTCCTGGTCTCGGCGATCCGTCCGCCGACCGTCCCGGAAGGCAAGTCGCGGCTGCGGGTGACGCTGTCGGCGCTGCACACGCCGGCGCAGGTGCAGGCATTGCTGGACGCGCTGGCGCTGGCCCGCGACCGCCTGGCCGTGCATCCGGTCGGCCTGCCGGCGTGAGCGGCCCGGCGTGAGCGACGGCGACCTTGCGGCACGCCGCGAGGTGTGGGACGCACTGTCGGAGCTGTATCTGGACGACGACGTCGCCGCGCGGCACGCGCATATCGCCGCCGTGCTTGCCGCCTCGCCCTTTCCGCCGGACACGCTGCAACGGATGCTGCTGCACGACGTGCATCCGCGCCTGGCGCCGAACCTGCTCAGCGTGGCCGGGGTCTGGCAGGGGTTCAATAGCGACGGATTGAGCACGGCGATCCAGCGGCGCGAAGGCGTGCAACGCTGGCCGGCCTGGCGCACCCGCGCGTATCCGCGGCAGCAGTGGCGGTTGCTGCTGCCGCGGCTGCTGGCGCTGCGCGCGGCACGCTGACCGCGGCAGCGCGATTTCCTTCTCCATTCGGCACACGATCGACGATGCATATCGAAACGCTGGGGCAAGGCCCCGATCTGGTTCTGATCCACGGCTGGGCGCTGCACGGCGGCATCTTCGCGCCGCTGGTCGAACGCCTGTCGGCGCAGTTCCGCATGCACCTGGTGGACCTGCCCGGCCACGGCCACAGCCGCGGCGACGACACCCCGCTGGCGCTGCCGCACGTGGTCAACGCGATCGCCGCGGCGACGCCGCCGGCGGCGTGGCTGGGCTGGTCGCTGGGCGGACTGTTCGCGCTGCACGCCGCAGCCACCCAGCCGCAGGTACGCGGCTTGGCGATGCTCGCGGCGACGCCGCGTTTCGTGCGCGGCAGCGACTGGCCGCATGCGGTCGAGCCGCAGGTGTTCGCACAGTTCGGCCGCGACTTGGCCGAAGACTACCGCGGCACGCTGGACCGCTTCCTGGCGCTGGACACGCTGGGCTCGGCGCACGCGCGCGCCGAACTGCGCACGCTGCGCGAGACGCTCGCCGCACGCGGCGAACCCGATGCGCAGGCATTGCAGGACGGACTGACGCTGCTCGAACGCACCGACCTGCGCCGCGCGCTGCCGGGCCTGCGCGTGCCCAGCCTGTGGATCAGCGGCCAACGCGACCGGCTGGTCTCGCCCGCCGGCATGGACGACGCCGCGGCGCTGGCGCCTCATGCGCAGACGTTGCACATCGCCGGCGGCGGCCACGCACCGTTCCTCGGCCACGCCGATGAGGTGGCGCAGGCGTTGCGCGGTTTTCTCTCCGTCCTGCAGTGATGCCCTTGTGGAAGGGGCTTCAGTCCCGACGCCGTACCGGTAAATGCGTCGGGACTGAAGTCCCTCCCACAAGGGAAAAATCGACCGCGCAGTAGACGGCGGCCACGCACCGTTCCTCAGCCATGCCAATGATGTGGCGCAGCCGTTGCGGGGATTTCTCTCAGGCCTGCAGTGATGCCCTTTGTGGGAGGGGCTTCAGCCCCGACGCCTGATCGGTAAAGCGTCGGGACTGAAGTCCCTCCCACTGGAGAAAATCGACTACGCAGCAGGCGGCGACCACGCACCCCTCCTCGGCCATGCCGATGAGGTGGTGGAGGCGTTGCGCGGGTTTCTCTCCGGCTTGCAGTGATGCCCTTGTGGGAGGGGCTTCAGCCCCGACGCCTGATCGGTAAAGCGTCGGGACTGAAGTCCCTCCCACGCGTGAAAACCGTCCTCGCAGATCACCGTGACGGCCTCGGCCGTCTGCGATGACGCCAACGCTCTGGTAGATGCGCGGCGCGGTGCGCGGACTGATGGGCATGCCTGCTTCTGTAGGAGGGGCTTCAGCCCCGACCGGGCCTTGCCGGAAAGGCCCGGTCGGGGCTGAAGCCCCTCCTACAGAAGAGCAGGACGCGGCCAGGCACACCACCGCGCTGGCCGCCGCCACGCCGATGCCCGATCATCGTGGTTTCCCTCGATCGGAGCATCTGCATGGACTTGGGCATCGCCGGCAAATGGGCGCTGGTCTGCGCCGCGAGCAAAGGCCTTGGCCTGGGTTGCGCGCGGGCGCTGGCTGGCGAAGGCGTCAACGTGGTCATCGTGGCGCGTGGGCAGGCCGCGCTGGATGCGGCGGCAGCCGGCCTGCGCGCGCTGCCCGGCGCTGGCGAGGTGATCGCGGTAGCCGCGGACATCGCCACCGAGCCAGGACGCGCCGCCGCACTCGCCACCTGCCCGCAGGTCGACATCCTGGTCAACAACGCCGGCGGCCCGCCGCCTGGCGATTTCCGCGACTGGGAACGCGAGGACTGGCTGCGCGCGCTGGACGCCAACATGCTGGCGCCGATCGCGCTGATCCGCGCCACCGTCGATGCGATGCAGGCGCGCGGCTTCGGCCGCATCGTCAACATCACGTCCTCGGCGGTGAAGGCGCCGATCGACAGCCTGGGCCTGTCCAACGGCGCGCGCGCCGGGCTCACCGGCTTCGTCGCCGGCTTGGCGCGGCGCACGGTCGCGCACAACGTCACCATCAACAACCTGTTGCCGGGGCAGTTCGACACCGACCGGCTGCGCGGCAACTTCGCCCATGCCGCACAGCAAAGCGGCATCGACGTGGACACGCTGGCCGCGCAGAAACGCCAGCAGATCCCGGCCGGGCGCTTCGGCACCGCGGACGAGTTCGGCGCGGCCTGCGCGTTCCTGTGCAGCGCGCAGGCCGGCTACCTCAGCGGGCAGAACCTGTTGCTCGACGGCGGCGCTTATCCGGGGACGTTCTGAGGGCCGGACTCGGGACTCGGGACTCGGGACTCGGGACTCGGGACTCGATCGTTCGCGATCGGCGGATTGGTCGCAATGCCGGCATGGCGCCGATGACTGCGCAGGGTGCGGCAATGCGGCTGGCCGCTGCGCGCTGCGGCCGGCGATAATGCGCCGATGGATTCCTCTTCGTTCGACGCCCACCACATCCGCCGCGCGTTCTCGCGCGCCGCCGCCAGCTACGACGCCGCCGCGGCCCTGCAGCACGAGGTCGAGAAGCGCCTGCTGGAATCGCTGGACTACCTCGGCGATCGCGTCCCGCAGGTGGTGCTGGACGTGGGCAGCGGTCCGGCGCATGCCGCCGCGACGATGAAGAAGCGCTGGCCGCGCGCGCAGGTGATCGCGCTCGACCAGGCGCTGCCGATGCTGCACCAGGCTAAGCGCCAGGCCGGCTGGTGGAAGCCGTTCGGCCGGGTCTGCGCCGATGCGCGCGCGCTGCCGCTGGCCGAGCACAGCGTCGACGTGATCTTCAGCAACCTGTGTCTGCAGTGGGTCGAGGACCTGCCCGCGGTGTTCGCCGGCTTCCGCCGCGTGCTCAAACCCGGCGGCCTGCTGCTGTGCTCCAGTTTCGGCCCGGACACGCTGATCGAACTGCGCGAGGCGTTCGCCCAGGCCGACCGCGAAGCGCCGCACGTGAGCCGCTTCGCGCCGATCGCGCAGTTCGGCGATGCGCTGATGCTGTCCGGCTTCCGCGATCCGGTGCTGGACCGCGACCTGTTCACCCTCACCTATCCCGACCTCGGCGCATTGATGCGCGAACTGCGCGCGATCGGCGCGACCAACGCCCTGAACGCGCGCCGCCACACGCTGACCGGACGCGGCCGCTTCGCCGCCGCCAGCGCCGCCTACGAGACGCTGCGCAACGCCGACGGCAAGCTGCCGAGCAGTTGGGAAGTGATCTACGCCCACGCCTGGGCGCCGCCGCCGGGCGCGCCGATCCGCGAGGGCGGCAGCGAGATCGCCGCGGTGCCGGTGTCGGCGATCCCGATCCGCCGCCGCGGCGATTGAGGCGACGCTTCGCTGCGGGACTAGGGACTAGGGACTCGTAAGAGCCAGGAAGCGGATCGCTACCTGTAGGAGCGGCTTTAGCCGCGACGGGCGTTACCGTAACGCCTGTCGCGGCTGAAGCCGCTCCTACATGACAGCCAGGCGGCCGTAGTTCGGCCGCAGCACGCGCTCGCGCGTGCGACCGCTCAGGCCGAAACCTGCTCGATCCAGTCTTGCAGGTTGTAGTAGTTGCTGACCCGGGCGATCTTGCCGTCGCGGATGTCGAAGAACGCGCCGCCCGGCAGCACGTAGGTCTGCCCGCGCGCCGGCGGCAGGCCTTCGTCGGTGTGGTGGTATTCGCCGTGCACCACGTACTCGGCGGCGGCGCGGCGGCCGTCCTGCCCGCCCAGCACCACGATGTCGCGCAGCTGTTCGCGGTAGCTGGTGTTCATCCGCTGCAGGAACGCGGCGAAGGTGTCCTTGCCGATCTCGCGCGCACCCTGGTTGAGGTCGTGCGCGACGTCGTCGGTCAGCTTGTCGAGCATGGCCGCCCAGTCGCCGCGGTTGAACGCGTCGTAGTAGGACAGCACCAGTTCGATGGCGCGGTCTTGTTCACGGGTCCCATCGATCTTCATCGCCACCACCTTCTGCCATGCGGAAGGCCCATGATACGGCGGCCGGGCGCGCTCAGGCGCCCGGCGCCACCAGGTCGCGGTGGAAGAAGTAGACCTCCTGCACCAGGAAGCGCCAGCGGGTTTGGAAGCTGCGGAAGCGGGTGCTCGGCGTCGAGGACGCCAGCGCGTCGATCTGCAGCTCCCGGCACAGGCGCAGCGCGCGCGCCATGTGCAGTGGGTCGCTGACCACGATCGCCCGGTGCAGGCCGTGGGCGCGCATCAGTTCGCGCGCCTGGATCAGGTTCTGGCGGGTAGTACGCGAGACGGTCTCGATCAGGATCGCATCGTCCGGCACGTCGTGGCGCAGCGCGTAGCGGCGCGCCACCTGCGATTCGGCGAAGCGCGCGCCGTTGCCGCCGAAGCCGCCGGTGAAGATCAGGGTCGGCGCGTAGCCGCGCTGGTACAGGTCCAGGCCGTGGCGGATGCGTTCTTCGAACACCGGCGAGGGCTTGGCGTCGTAGGCCGCCGCGCCGAGCACGATGATCGCGTCGGCCGGCGCCGCCTGGTCGCGGTCGCCGACCCACACGATGTAGATCGCCACGCCCAGCAGCCACAGGCTCAGCACGGCGCCGAGCCGTCCGATCCAGCCCAGCCAGCCGCGCCGTCGCCGCGGCTTCAAGCCGTCCCCCACGGCAAGGCGTCCAGGTCGACGTTGCCGCCGGACAGGATCACCCCGACCCGGCGCCCGGCGAAGCGCTCCGGCTGCGCCAGCACCGCCGCCAGCGCGATCGCCGAGGAGGGCTCCACCACCTGCTTGAGCACCTGCCACAGCAAGCGCATCGCCGCCACCGTCGCGGCGTCCTCGACCACGATCGCCTCGGCGTGGCCGTGCAGCAGCGCGAAGTTGGGCGCCCCCAAGGTGCCGCGCAGGCCGTCGCAGAGGGTGTCGGGGACGAAGTCCAGGCGGCGCTCGCCGGCCGCCAGCGAACGCGCGGTGTCGGCGGCGCCGGCCGGCTCGGCCAATAGCAGGCGCGCCTGCGGCGCCAGTGCCGACAGCGCCAGGCGGCTACCGGCGGCCAGGCCGCCGCCGCCGACCGGCACCACCAGCAGGTCCAGCGGGCCGCTGGCGCCGAGCAGTTCCAGCGCCGCCGTGCCCTGGCCGGCGATCACCGCGGGGTCGGTATAGGGATGCACCAGGGTCGCGCCGGTCTGCTGCTGCACCTGCGCGCACAGTGCCTCGCGCGCGGCGATCGTGGCCTCGCACTGCCACAGGGTGGCGCCGTGCCGGGCGATATTGGCCAGCTTGGTCGCGACCGCGCCCTCCGGCACCACCACATGGCAGCCGATGCCGCGGGTGCGCGCGGCCTGCGCCAGCGCCGCGCCGTGATTGCCGGAGGAATGGGTGACCACGCCGCGCGCGGCCTGCGCCTCGCTCAATGCCCATACCGCGTTGCAGGCGCCGCGGAACTTGAACGCGCCGCCGCGCTGCAGGTGCTCGGCCTTGAAGTGCAGGGTCGCGCCGGTCAGGGCGTCCAGCGCCTGCGAGCGCAGGACCGGGGTCACCCGGGCATGCGGCGCCAGACGCGCGGCCGCGGCCGTCACATCGGCGAAAACGGGCAGTGAAGATGAGAACATGCGTGAAAGGTTAACGTATCGGCATAGGCTCGCGCCGCCACAGCTACCGGCGCAGCGCAGCCGTTGCGCGCGACTTAAGCGTTCAATCAACGACGAAGCGGGTTAAGGGGGCATTCAATGCAACGCGCAGAACCTGTCAGTCAGCCTCTGGGAGAGGAATCGCCATGAACATGCGCCTGATCTGGGCCGCTGGACTGCTGGCCACGCTGGGCGGCTGTGCCACCTACGACTACGCCGGCAGCGACCAGGGCGGTTATTACCGCGGCTCGCCCTCGGTCGAATACCGCTATCCGCCCGGCTATTCCAACGGTTACTACCCCTACGGCGCCGTTCCCTACGGCTATGGTGCCGGCTACTACGGCTATGGCTACTACGGCTATGGCGGCCCGTACTACTACCGCGACCGCGACTACTACGGCCCGCCGCGCCACCGTCCGCCGCCGCGCCCGCGGCCCGACGACAATGGCCGCCCGCCGGACCGTCCGCCGCCGCCCGTCATCGGCGGGCGCGACCGGGGCAAGGCGCCGTGGCGCGACATGGACCGGCTGCGCCGTCCGGACGCGGCCAGTGCCGCTCCGCGCCCGCAGTCGATGCAGCCCCGCCCGGCGGCCGCGCCGCGCCCGGCGGCCGCGCCGCGCCCGGCCGCGGCACCACGCCCGGCTGCGCCGCGACCCGGCAATCTGGGTCGCAGCAATGGGACGCGGCGCACATTAGAGCCCTAAGAAAGTGCTTGATTTCACGCAGGCACAAGACGCACTCTACGTCGTACGGGGTGACCGCCTGCGTCGCTTTATGACCCGCTAGGGATCGCCCCACCGTCTATGTCGATGTCCGACAGGGAAATCTGGATCCCCCCTGTTCCGGCCCTGTCGGGCGTCGGCGCCTAAAACGAAAAGCCCCGGTTCGCCGGGGCTTTTCGCGTTCGGGCCCTGCGGTTGCTGGCTTCGGGGCCGAATCGCGGACATAAAAAAGGGCCGGCAGTCCCCCGACTACCGGCCCCCAGCTCCCCCAACGTGCGCGTGACTGGCCCCTGTTCCAATTCCAGTCGTACGCCCCTGACGCAATGCCACGTTGGGTGCAGTAGGGATATCTGCAGATGCCGTGCCAACTTTAGGGCCGAATCCGCAAACTGTGATGCAACCGCTAAAATTCCCGCTTTCCGGCGTTCGCGACCCTGCGAGCGCCCCCATTCCGGCCCCCGCGGCCCGGTTGACGAGTTCCTGATGAGCGATTCCTTCTACCGCTACGACGTCATCGTGATCGGCGGCGGCCACGCCGGCACCGAGGCGGCGCTGGCGGCCGCGCGCGCCGGCGCGCGCACCCTGTTGCTGACCCATAACGTGGAAACCGTGGGCGCGATGAGCTGCAACCCGGCCATCGGCGGTATCGGCAAGGGCCATCTGGTCAAGGAGATCGACGCGCTCGGCGGGGCGATGGCGCATGCCGCCGATCTGGCCGGCATCCAATGGCGCACGCTCAATGCCTCCAAGGGTCCGGCGGTGCGCGCCACCCGCTGCCAGGCCGACCGCAACCTGTACCGCGGCGCGATCCGGCGCCTGGTCGAGGCGCAGCCGAACCTGACCCTGTTCCAGGCCGCCGTGGACGAGCTGATCGTGGCCGGCGAGTGCGTACGCGGCGTGGTCACCCAGACCGGCCTGCGCTTCGAGGCGGCGGCGGTGGTGCTGACCGCCGGCACCTTCCTGGCCGGCAAGATCCACATCGGCCAGACCCAGTACGCCGGCGGCCGCGCCGGCGACCCGCCGGCCACTGCGCTGGCGCAGGCGCTGCGCGACGGCCGCTTCGGCGTGGACCGGCTCAAGACCGGCACCCCGCCGCGCATCGACGGGCGCAGCCTGGACTACGCGGCGATGGAGGAGCAGCCCGGCGACGATCCGCTGCCGGTGATGTCCTTCGTCGGCGACGTCGGCCAGCATCCGCGCCAGGTCTCGTGCTGGATCACCCACACCACCGAGCGCACCCACGCCATCATCCGTGGCGCGCTGGACCGCTCGCCGCTGTACACCGGCCAAATCGAGGGCATCGGCCCGCGCTACTGCCCGTCGATCGAGGACAAGGTGGTGCGCTTCGCCGAGAAGGCCAGCCACCAGATCTTCGTCGAACCCGAAGGCCTGGACGTGGCCGAGATCTATCCCAACGGCATCTCCACCTCGCTGCCGTTCGACGTGCAACTGGAACTGGTGCGCTCGATCCGCGGCTTCGAGCGTGCGCACATCACCCGCCCCGGCTATGCGATCGAATACGACTTCTTCGACCCGCGCGGGCTGAAGGCCTCGCTGGAGACCAAGGCGATGCCCGGGCTGTTCTTCGCCGGCCAGATCAACGGCACCACCGGCTACGAGGAAGCCGCCGCGCAGGGCCTGATCGCCGGACTCAACGCCGCACGCCAGGTGCGCGGGCTGGAGCCGTGGTCGCCGCGCCGCGACCAGGCCTACATCGGCGTGCTGATCGACGACCTGATCACCCACGGCACCACCGAGCCATACCGCATGTTCACCAGCCGCGCCGAATACCGGCTGCAGCTGCGCGAGGACAACGCCGACGCGCGCCTGACCGGCATCGGCCGCGAGCTGGGCCTGGTCGGAGAGACGCGCTGGGTGCGGTTCCAGGCCAAGCAGGAGGCAGTGGCGCGGGAGAACGAACGGCTGCGCGCGCTGTGGGCCACGCCGGGCAACGCGCTGGGCCGCGAGGTCGCGGCGACGCTGGGCGTAGCGGTCAGCCGCGAGACCACCGTGCTGGACCTGATCAAGCGCCCGGAACTGGGCTATGCCGCGTTGATGCGGGTGCCGTCGCTGGGCCCGGGCGTGGACGACGCGCAGGTCGCCGAACAGGTCGAGATCGGCATCAAGTACGCCGGCTACCTGGACCGCCAGCGCGACGAGATCGCGCGCCAGCAACGCCACGAGGACACGCCGATCCCCGAGACCTTCGACTACGCGCAGGTGCGCGGGCTGTCGGCCGAGGTGCAGCAGAAGCTCGAGCGCGTGCGCCCGCAGAGCGTGGGCCAGGCGCAGCGCATCCCCGGCATGACCCCGGCGGCGATCTCGCTGCTGCTGGTGCACCTGGAGCGCGCGCGGCGCAGCCGGGTGGCGTAAGCGGCGGCTGCGCGGCATCCTGTCCCGCCCCTACAAGGACGACAGGCCATGGAGATCCACCCGCTCGCGCCGGACAAGCGCGCCGCCGTGCTGGACGCCCTCGACGGCATTGAGCGCAGTCACGATGTACGCATCCTGCTGGCCTGCGAGTCCGGCAGCCGCGGCTGGGGGTTTTCCTCGCCCGACAGCGACTACGACGCGCGCTTCGTCTATGTGCATCGGCCGGAGTGGTATCTGACCGTCAACGAACGCACCGGACCGGGCGAGCCGCAGCGCGACGTGATCGAACTGCCAATCGACGCCGACCTGGACGTCAGCGGCTGGGACCTGCGCAAGGCGTTGCGGCTGGTGTCCAAGTCCAACCCGACGCTACTGGAATGGCTGCAATCGCCACTGGTCTACCGCCAGGATCCTGCCGCCAGCGCCGCACTGCTGGAGATGGCGCGCGGGTTCTACTCGCCGCTGGGTACCTGGTGGCACTACTTCAACATGGCCAAGAGCAACTACCGCGGCTATCTGCGCGGCGAACGCATCCGCACCAAGAAATATCTGTACGTGCTGCGCCCGGTGCTGGCCTGCCAATGGATCGAACGCGGGCACGGGATGCCGCCGATGGCCTTCGAGCTGCTGCTGGAGGCGCTGCTGCCGTCGGGGCCGCTGCGCGACGCGATCGATGCCTTGCTGGAGAAGAAACGCGCCGCCGCGGAAATCGAGGACGGTCCGCGGGTCCCGGCGATCAGCGACTTCCTGGACGCCGAGCTGGCGCGCATGGGCGCCGCCGCGCCGCGCCTGGCGGCTGGCAGCGGCGATCCGCGGGCGCTGGATGCGCTGTTCCGCCAACTGATCCGCGCCGATGCCTCCGCTTAGCGTCGGGTACATCGCGCATGCCCCTGTAGGAGCGGCTTCAGCCGCGACGAGCGAAGTGGTGGATTTGCGGCAACGAAGCGCGTCGGGCTGAAACCCCTCCCGCATTACACCGAACGCGTTGCCGCAAGCCCTTGTGGAAACGACTTCAGCTACGACCAACGAAGCGGAGGAGTTGCCGCACTTGAAAGCGCCAAGGCCGAAGTCTCTCCTGTCAATCACGATCAGCAACATGAGGCGAATAGCGCGCCACCAACCGCACCGCTTGCACGCCAGCCGTGCATCCAGCTGCCGGAGATGGCGTACATGTGATGAACATCGTCATCGGCCACCGCTGCGCCAGGCAGCGCACGGTGGCGAGCGGCGCGCTTCGGCGAGAACACGTTCTCTGCAGCGCGCCCTGTCGCGGCGCACCGCCGCGTGCGCTCAGTCCTCGTCCGCCGCGGCCTCGCGGCCCTGCTGGCGGATGATCGCTTCCTGACGCGCATCCTCGATCGAATCGCGCACCGCACGCACGTCGGCGCGGCGGGTGTCGAACACGAAGCGGCCGGTGAGCGCGCTGTCCGGGCGTAGCTCGCCCTTCTCGTACAGCGCCCACATCTCCTCACCGTAATGGGTTTCGTTGAGCTCGGGGGCGAAGCGGCCCAGGCAGTCGCGCAGGTTGTGCACGTCGCGCAGCAGCATGTCGCGCGCGGCGTTGTTGCCGGCGGCGCTGACCACCTGCGGGAAATCGATCACGATCGGGCCGTCGGCGGCGACCAGCACGTTGTATTCGGACAGGTCGCCGTGCACCAGGCCCAGGCACAGCATCTTCACCACGTCGCCGATCAGCTGCGCATGGAACGCGCGCGCCTGCTCCGGCTCCAGCTCCACCTCGCCTAGCCGCGGCGCGCTCTGCCCGTCGGCATCGGTGACCAGGTCCATCAGCAGCACGCCGTGGAAATACCCGCGCGGTTGCGGCACGTGCACGCCGGCGTCCACCAGCTGGTACAGGGTGTTGGCCTCGGTGTCCTTCCACGCGGCCTCCTGCTCGCGGCGGCCGAACTTGGTCGCCTTGCCCATCGCCCGCGCCTGGCGGCTGCCGCGCACCTTGCGGCCCTCCTGGTACTGCACGCGCGCCTGGAAGCTGCGCTGCGCCATGTCCTTGTAGACCTTGGCGCACAGCACCTCGTCGCCGGCCTGGACCACGTACACGGCGGCCTCCTTGCCACTCTTGAGCGGACGCAGCACGCTGTCGATGACGCCATCCTCGATCAGCGGCTGCAGGCCCTGGGGGGTTTTCATCGGACGCGGGGCACCTTGGGGGGAAAACCGGATTATGGCGCAACCGCGCCTCGGCGCCCGGCCGCCGCCGCGCCGCTGTCTACGCTGGCGGAGTAAAGTAGCGGCGCCGCACCCGCCGATGGCGGCCGTCGCGGCCGTATTCCACGTATCAACACGGCAGAGGGTGTCATGAGCAAGGGCCTGGACCAGAAGAAGAGCGACAAGAAGCAGCCGACCAAGACGCTGAAGGAAAAGCGGGCGGCCAAGAAGGAAAAGAAGAAGTAGCCACGGCCGCCTGCGGGCGGTCGCGCAGCACCCGGGGCGGCGGCGAGGCCGCGCACGCTATCATCGGCGCGCGCGACATCGCCGTCGCTTTTTCCGTCTGGAGGCCCTCGTGAACCCCTTGCGTCCGTTCCTGGACAAGACGCCGCAGCTCGGCGCCCGCGTCTACGTGGATCCGGCCTGCACCATCATCGGCGACGTGGTCCTGGACGAGGACGTGTCGGTGTGGCCGGGCACGGTGATCCGCGGCGACGTCAACCACGTGCGCATCGGCGCGCGCAGCAACATCCAGGACGGCACCATCATCCACGTCAGCCACCACAGCCCGTTCAACAAGGCCGGCCATCCGACCCTGATCGGCGCCGACGTGACCGTGGGCCACGGCACCATCATCCATGCCTGCACCATCGAGGACCTGTGCCTGATCGGCATGGGCGCGTGCATCCTCGACGGCGCCACGGTGAAGAAATACGGCTTCGTCGGCGCCGGCGCAGTGGTCGGGCCGGGCAAGACCGTCGGCGAGCGCGAACTGTGGCTGGGCAACCCTGCACGGCTGGCGCGCACGCTCAGCGACAAGGAGGTCGAAAGCCTGCACTACTCCGCCCAGCACTACGTGCGCTTGAAGGACCGCTACCTGGGCAGCGCCGCCGGCTAGGGTGTCCGCCGGCGGGCGATTGTCGAACGCGGCGCTTTGCGCGACACTGCGCGCCTCTGGCGTGGGGACGCCACCGAACGGATTCGACGATGACCAAGACGCTTTCGCTGCGCGGCCTGCTGGCCGCTTTCCTGCTTGCGCTCGGCGCCGGCGCCGGGCCGGCCATGGCCGAGGACGGCGAGGACGGCATGACCGCCGAGCAGTTCGTCGCCTCGCTGCAGTTCCAGGACGGCCACATCGAAGTGCCGCAGGCCAAGGTCCATTTCGACCTGAACCACGACTTCCGCTATCTCGGCAAGGACGACGCGCGCCGGGTGCTGGAGACGTACTGGGGCAATCCGCCCGACGACACCGTGCTGGGCCTGATCGTGCCGCGCCAGCCCGCGCTCGACGAGCAGGGCAGCTGGGCGGTGGCGGTCACCTATGCCGACGACGGCTACGTGTCCGACGAGGACGCCAGCAAGATCGACTACAAGGACATGCTCGCGGACATGCAGAAGGAAACCCGCGAGGAGAACACGCAGCGCAAGGAAGCCGGCTACGAGACCGTGGACCTGGTGGGCTGGGCGGTGCCGCCGCGCTACGACGCGGCCAACAAGAAACTGTACTGGGCGCGCGAACTGGCGTTCCAGGGCAACGAGGGTCACACCCTCAACTACGACATCCGCGTGCTCGGCCGCCACGGCTACCTGAGCCTCAACGCGATCGCCGGCATGGACGAACTGGCACAGGTGCGCGAGGGCATGCAGCAGCTGCTGCCGATGGCCGAGTTCGACAGCGGCGCGCGCTATGCCGACCACAACCCGTCCACCGACAAGATCGCCAGTTACGGCCTGGCCACGCTGATCGGCGGCGGCCTGGCGGCCAAGGCCGGCCTGTTCGCCAAGCTCGGCCTGGTGCTGGCCAAGGCTTGGAAGCTGGTGGCGCTGGCGCTGATCGCGCTGGCCGGCGGGATCGGCAAGCTGTTCTCCGGGCGCAAGCGCGACGGCGGCACGGTGCGCTGAGCTGGCCGCGCAGCGCCGATCGCCCGACCGGTGCCGCATCCTGCGCCGGCGCCACGCCGTCGCGCTGGCGGCAGCGCGACAACGGCGCACCGGCTGGGCAATTGGCGCCGCGCCGGCTAAAGTCTAGGTTCGGAGCAGGACGCAGTCGAGATCACGCATGCCGCCACAGGCAGCCGGCCGGACGGAAGAACGGCCACCCTACATCGCAGGCGCGCACACGCGCCGCGCCGCGACCCGGCGATGAGCGGCATGCTCGACACCTACCGTGAAGTGATCACGCCCGAAGGCGTGCCGCTGCACCTGCCGGCCGCCGGCGCGGTGCCGCGCGCGCTGGCCTGGCTGATCGACCTGGCGGTGCGGTTCGGCGTGCTGACCCTGATGGGCATGCTGCTCGGCGCGCTCGGCGGCTTCGGCCAGGGCCTGTACCTGGTGGCGATGTTCCTGGTGTTCTGGGCCTACCCGATCGTGCTCGAAGGCTGGCTGGGGCAGACCCTGGGCAAGAAGGCGCTGGGCCTGCGCGTGGTCTCGCGCGACGGCGCGCCGGCCGGATGGATGGCGGCGATCACCCGCAACCTGCTGCGCACCGTGGACATGCTGCCGTTCGGCTACGCCATCGGCCTGATCGCCTGCCTGTTCGACGTGCACGCGCGGCGCCTGGGCGACATGGTCGCCGGTACCCTGGTGATCCACCAGCCGCCGCGCCACGAAGCGGCCTTGCCGCCGATCGCCAGCGCGGTCGCGCCGCCGCGCAGCCTGCTGCCGGCCGAGCAGGCGGCGTTGATCGCCTTCGCCGAACGCGCGCCGCGGCTGGCGCCGGCACGGCAGCTGGAACTGGCGACGCTGGCGCTGCCGCTGACCGAGACCCCCGGCCAGGGCGGCGTGCTGCGGCTGTACGCGATGGCCAACTGGTTGCTGGGGCGGCGATGAGGCAGGAGCAGTTCATCGCCCGCCACCAGCACGAGTGGGAGGCCTTCGAGACCTGGCTGCAGACGCATGGACGCAAGCGCGCCGCGGATGCGCCCGACCACGCCGCGGACGCGGCGCGGCTCGCCGACGAGGACGTGCCGGCGCGCTACCGGCGGCTGTGCCAGCAGTTGGCGCTGGCCCGCAAGCGCGGCTACAGCCCGCTGGTCACCGCGCGTCTGCAGCAGCTGATGCAACAGGGCCACACCGAACTGTACCGGCCGCCGCGGCCGCGCTGGCGGCGCGCGGCCGAGTTCCTGTTCGCCGATTTCCCGCAGCTGGTGCGCAGCCAGGCCGGCTACATGGCCGCGGCCACCGCGCTGTTCGTGGTGCCGCTGGTCACCATCTTTGTGCTGCTGCAGTACCGGCCGGAACTGATCCACGGGCTGATGGATCCGATGCAGGTCGCGCAGATGGAGCGGATGTACGACCCGGCCGCGGCCGCGCACAAGCTCGGCCGCGACAGCGGCGACGACTGGCAGATGTTCGGCCACTACATCATGAACAACATCAGCATCGGCCTGCGCACCTTCGCCAGCGGCCTGCTGGCCGGGCTGGGCACGGTACTGGTGCTGCTGTTCAACGGCATCACCATCGGCGCGGTGGCCGGGCACCTGCACCAGATCGGCTATGGGGTCACGTTCTGGCGCTTCGTCGCCGGGCATGCGCCGTTCGAACTGACCGCGATCGTCATCGCGGGCGGCGCCGGCCTGCAACTGGGCCTGAAGCTGCTGGCGCCGGGCCGGCGCCGGCGCATCGACGCGCTGGTCGAAGGCGGCGTGATCGGCGCCAGGCTGTGCCTGGGCGTGGCGTTCATGCTGCTGATCGCCGCCTTCATCGAGGCGTTCTGGTCCTCGATCGGGTCGTTGCCGGCGGTGGTGAAATACAGCGTGTCCGCTGCGCTGTGGACGCTGGTACTGGTGTGGCTGTGGCGCGGCGGACGCGGCATGGCGGAGGCCGGCGATGCGGATTGAGCGCCTGGACGTGGTGTTGCGCGCGCGCTCGGCCTGGGAGGCGATGGAGCTGGGCAGCGCGCTGGTGCGCCGCCATGCCGGCGCGATCTGGAAGCCGTGGCTGCTGTTCACCCTGCCGCTGTTCGCGCTGCTCAATCTCGGCGCCTGGGCGATCGACCAGATCTGGCTGGCCGGGCTGCTGCTGTGGTGGCTGAAGCCGGTGCTGGACCGGATCCCGCTGTTCGTGATCTCGCGCGGCGTGTTCGGCGACGTGCCGCGCGTGCGCGACACGCTGCGCGCGCAATGGCGCTGGGGTTGGGGCCCGATGTTCGGCTACCTGACCTGGCGCCGGCTGAGTCCGGCGCGCACCGTGTTCCTGCCACTGGAACTGCTCGAAGGAGCCAGTCCCGAACAGCAGCGGCAGCGCCGCCGCACCCTGGGCGGCGCGGTCTACGGGCATGCGCTGCTGCTGGCCAGCGTGTGCTGGCATTTCGAACTGATGCTGTGCCTGGCCTGCATCGCCGCGATCCTGATGTTCGTGCCGGTCGACCTGCTGCCGGAGACGCTGCGCGCGGCCTGGGCGCTGATCGGCGAGGAAAACCCGGCCTGGGCCGATATCGGCCTGAACCTGTTCGGCTGGCTGGCGATGACGCTGATCGAGCCGTTCTTCGTCGGCGCCGGCTTCGGCCTGTACCTCAACCGCCGCACCGAGCTTGAAGCCTGGGACGTGGAGATGGCGCTGCGCCGGCTGCGCGAGCGGCTCAGCGGCGCCGCGCCGCTGCTCCTGCTGGCCGTGGTCCTGCTCGCTGCGCCGGGTGCCGCGCTGCGCGCGCAAACCGCAGCGCCGGGCAGCGACGCTCCGGTAGCGGCCGACCCGCATGCGCCGTCCTCCGACCCGGCGACGGAAGCGCCGCACGACGCCGCCAACGCCGCGGACGACGGCACCGCGATGGGCGATCCGGCCAAGACCCAGGACGATAGCGATGACGAAGACGAAGACGCCGCCGAGCCGGTGGCGCTCGACGACATCTTCGACACCGTCCCCGCCGCCGACGCGCGCTTCGATCGCGCCGCCGACCGCGCCTACGAGGATGCGCTGCTGTCCGGCAAGCGCAGCATCGGTTACTGGAAGAAGCGCGACCGCGACGAGGAACAGAAGGAAAAGAAGCCCGACGCCAAGGCCAACCCCGGCGCGATCGCGGCCTTGGCCGCCAGCGTGGGCCGGGTGTTCGCGTTCATCGGCGAATGGGGCATGTGGCTGCTGGCCGGCGTCCTGGTGCTGGTGCTGCTGCTGACCGTCAAGCACTGGCTGCCGTGGATGCGCGGCGGCGTGCGCCGGCGTGCGCCGGCCGAGGCGCCGGTAGCGCATGCGCCGGTGCTGGCGCCGGAGCCGCTGCCCGACGACGTGCCGACCCGCGCGCGCCGCCTGTGGCGCGAAGGCCAGCAACGCAACGCGCTGGCGCTGCTGTACCGGGCCAGCGTGCAGACCGTGTGCGAACGCGCCAACCTGGTGTTGCCGCCGGGCGCCACCGAGGCGCAGTGCCTGCGCGCATCCAGGCGCCTGCCCGAGGAAGCGGACCGCGGCCTGTTCGCGCGCATGGTCCGCACCTGGCAGTACGCCGCCTACGCCGGCCGCCTGCCCGACGATGCCGCCTTCGACGCGCTGCTCGACGAACTGCAGCAGCAATACCGGTGGCGCGCATGAACAGCGGCACGCGCAATGCGCTGATCTTCCTGCTCGGCCTGATCGTGGTCGGGGTGCTCAGCGCCTGGTTCCTGGGCCGCTACGAACGCGCCGAGCGCCAGCTCGTGCTGCCGCCGCGCGGCGAGGCCGCGTACAACCCGCTGTACGCGTTGCGCCAGACCTTGCGCGCCGACGGCGTGCGCGCCGAGTCGCGGCAGCGCCTGGACCTGGCGGCGATGCAACTGCAGCCGCACGACAGCGTGCTGCTGCTCGGCGACCCGCGCACCTTGAGCAAGGCCGACAGCGATGCGCTGCTGGCCTGGGTCGAGCGCGGCGGGCACCTGATCCTGCGCACGCCGTCGGCCGATGACGAAGCGAGCAAGCCGCCGATCCTCGACGCGCTGGGCGTCGAGCTCGAAGAGGGCGAGCCGGGCGGCTGCCTGCATCTGGCCATCCCCGGCCAGCCGCAGCACGACGAGTTCTGCAACGGCCGGCGCTTCCAGATCGATGAGGATGCGGCGATCAACTGGTGGGGCGGCAGCGAGGACTATGCCTACGCGCGCCTGCCGCACGGCGACGGCAGCGTCGACGTGCTGGCGGAAATGGATTTCCTGCAGAACGGCAGCAATGGCGACAACCGCCTGGACGACGACGCAGCGGACGCGGCGCCGACCCCGCCGCGCGGCGGCCTGCGCGACGTGCCGCATCGCCTGCTGGCCCGGCAGATCCTGGCGCCGAACTATGGCCTGGGCACCGTGCACCTGGTCTACGCGGCGGAACTGCCGTCGCTGTGGGCCACCCTGTTCACCCGCGGCTGGCCGGCCTGGCTGCCGGCGCTGCTGATGCTGCTGGCCTGGCTGTGGTCGCGCACGCAACGCTTCGGCCCGCTGCGGGCAGCGCCCGCCGGCGACCGCCGCTCGCTGCTGGAACACGTCCGCGCCAGCGGCGAGCACCTGTTCCGCTACGGCAAGGCATCGCTGCTGTACGCGGCGATGCGCCAGGCGTTCCTGGCGCGGCTGCGCCGGCGCGCGCCGCTCGCCGCCGCGCTGGAGGGCCCGGCCCAGGCCGCCGCCATCGCCGAGCGCCTGCAGCTGTCGCCGGCCCAGGTCGAACAGGCGTTGCAGCCGCCCGCGCCCAAACAACACGCCGCCTTCCGCGATCGCATTCGCCTCCTCGTCCAGATGAGAAACCAGTTATGACCACCGCCCCCGCCGAATCCGTCGCCCCCCTCACCGGCCCCGCCCTGATCGAACGCGTCGAGGCGATCCGCGACGCGGTCGGCCAGGCCTTCATCGGCCAGCCGGAGGTGCTCGAGCAGATCCTGATCGCGCTGCTGGCCGGCGGCCACGTGCTGATCGAAGGCGTGCCCGGGCTGGGCAAGACCCTGCTGGTGCGCGCGCTGGCGCAGGCGCTGGAACTGAACTACGCGCGCGTGCAGTTCACCCCCGACCTGATGCCCAGCGACGTCAGCGGCCATGCCGTGTACGACCCCAAGACCGAGAGCTTCAAGATCCGCCGCGGCCCGGTGTTCACTCACCTGCTGCTCGCCGACGAGATCAACCGCGCCCCGGCCAAGACCCAGTCGGCGCTGCTGGAAGTGATGCAGGAAGGCCAGGTCACCATCGAGGGCAAGGCCTTCCCGCTGGCGCCGCCGTTCCTGGCCCTGGCCACGCAGAACCCGGTCGAGCAGGAAGGCACCTATCCGCTGCCGGAAGCGCAGCTGGACCGCTTCCTGCTGAAGATCCTGATCGACTATCCGCAACTGGAGGACGAGAAGCGGATGGTGGAAGCGGTCACCACCGGGCGCAGCGCCGGCGACTTCGACCTGTCGCAGGTGCCGCGCGTGCTCAGCGCCGACGACGTGGTGGCGATGCAGCTGGGCACCGCGGCGATCGCGGTGGACCCGCAGGTGATCGACTACGCGGTGCGCATCGTCGCCGCCACCCGCAGCTGGCCGGGCATCGCGCTCGGTGCCGGCCCGCGCGGCAGCATCGCCCTGATCCGCGCCGCGCGCGCGCAGGCGGTGCTGTCCGGCCGCGACTTCGTCACCCCCGACGACATCCGCGACATCGCCAAGCCGGCGCTGCGCCACCGCATCGCCCTGGCCCCGGAACTGCAGATCGAAGGCCAGAGCGCCGACGACGCGCTGGGCGCGTTGCTGGCGAAGGTGGAGGCGCCGCGGAAATGAGGCTGCTTGGGAAGCGGGACCGGGGACCGGGGACCGGGGACCCGGACAAGCGCGGCATCGGCGCTGCGGATACCTGGATCCTGGCTTGCAGCCACCGCAGCCCGACCCCGCGTCCGCCCCATGACCACCGGGTCCCCGGTCCCTGGTCCCTGGTCCCGACGTCCCCATGAGACCCGCCCCGCCCCTGCTGGTCCTGCTCGGCCTGTGGGCGCTGTGCGGCCTGGCCGCGGCGTTGCAGTTCCTGCCGCTGTGGCCGTGGCAGGCGCTGGGCGCGGCGATCGGCGCGATCGCGGCAATCGATGCGTGGCGGCTGTGGCGCCGGCCGACGCCGCAGCTGCGCCGCGAGCTGCCCGAGGCCTTGCCGCTGGGCGTGGAGCGCGAGGCCGGGCTGCGCATCGACAGCGCGCAACGGCAGACGCTGGACGTGTTCGACCTGGTGCCCGGCGGCTGGTGGATGCAGGGCATGCCGCGGCGGGTGCGCGTGCCCGCCGCCAGCGAAACCCACCTCACCTACCGGCTGCGCCCCACCGCGCGCGGCCGTTTCGAGTTTCCCGGCACGCACCTGCGCCTGCACTCGGCCTGGCGCCTGTGGCGGCAGCGGCGCGTCGCCGGCGCGGTGCAGACGGTGCGCGTGTACCCGAACTTCGCGCCGCTGACCCGCTTCGCCCTGTTCAGTGCCGAACAGGCGTCGCGGCTGGTCGGCGCGCACCTGAAGCGGCGCCGCGGCGAAGGCACCGACTTCCACCAGATGCGCGAGTACCGCGTCGGCGACAGCCTGCGCCAGATCGACTGGAAGGCCACCTCGCGCGCGCGCAAGCTGATCTCGCGCGAATACCAGGACGAGAAGAACCAGCAGCTGCTGATGCTGATCGATACCGGGCGACGGATGATGGCCAGCGAAAGCGGCCTGTCGCATTTCGACCACGTGCTCAACGCCGCGCTGGTGGTGTCGTACCTGGCGCTGCGCCAGGGCGATGCGGTGGGGCTGATGGCCAGCGGCGGCGACGCGCGCTGGGTCGCGCCGCAGCGCGGCATGGGCACGGTCGATGCGCTGCTGCGCGCCAGCTACGACCTGCAGCCGCAGGCGGTGGCCACCGACTACCTGGTCGCGGCCACCGAACTGTCGCTGCGCCAGCGCCGGCGTTCGCTGGTGATGCTGGTCAGCAACGTGCGCGACGAGGACATCGAAGACCTGCTCGCCGCGGTGCGGCTGCTGCAGCGCCGCCACCTGGTGTGCGTGGCCAGCCTGCGCGAGCGCGAGCTGGACCAGGCGCTGGCGCAGGAGGTCGGCGACCTGCAGCAGGCGGTGCAGGCCGGCGCGGTGGCGCGCTACCTGCAGCAACGCGGCGACGCCCACGAGGCGCTGCGCAGCCACGGCGTGATGGTGCTCGACGTCACCGGCGAGGAACTGCCGGGCGCGCTGGTGGAGCGCTATCTCGCGGTCAAGCGCGACGGATTGCTGTAGTCCCGCGCTCGCCGCGCGGACGATGCCGTAGACAAGTCTGCGCGGCGCCGCAACGACGCTGCGCTGCCGGCTGAGGCGTTTATGACCGGATGAAACAGGCGCTCGGCCGTGCCGCGCTTCGCGCTGCGTGGTCCGCGCGTTGATGCACTACGCATTTATATTTCACGCGTCGCCATTTTCTTGGCAGTTGTGGCAGAAACTTTACAGCCGCCGTCACAAAAGCGTTCGCGGATAGTCATTTATCGCTCCTAAGGTCCTCGCCGCATTGCAGCGGTCTTCATAAGCGGCAGCACGCCGCGCGCCGAAGTCAGGGGATATTTTCAGATGGAGTTGCGAATCTTCGCAGCGCTCGGCTTGGCCGTGTGCGGCGCGCCGTGCGCCTTCGCCGCGGACGCGCCGACCGCGCGTTTCGACGTGATGGCCTACCAGGTCGTCGGCAATACCGAACTGAGCGCGGCGGACATCGAGCGCGTGGTGTATCCGTTCCTCGGCCCGCAGCGCAGCGAGGCCGACGTGGAAGCGGCGCGCGCCGCGTTGCAGACGCGGTACGCCAACAAGGGCCTGGCCACGGTGGCGGTGAGCGTGCCCGAACAGGATGCGGGCAACGGCCTGGTCACCCTGCAGGTGAGCGAGCAGCGCATCGGCCGGCTGCGCGTGAACGGCGCCAGCTATTTTTCTCCGGACGCCGTCGAGCGTGGCGCGCCGTCGTTGAAGGAAGGCACGGTGCCCAACTTCAAGGACGTGCAACGCGACATCGTCGCGCTGAACCAGTTGCCCGATCGGCGGGTGACGCCGGACATCAAGCCCGGCGTCGGGCCGAACACGGTGGACGTCGATCTGAACGTGGACGACAACCTGCCCCTGCATGGCTCGGTGGAACTGAACAATCGCAGCAGCGCCAACACCAGCGACCTGCGCCTGAACGCCACGCTGCGCTACGACAACCTGTGGCAGCGCGGCCACAGCATCAGCCTCTCGGCGCAGACGGCGCCGGAGCGCACCTCCGACGCCAAGGTGCTGTCACTGTCCTACCTGGCGCGCCTCACCGATTCGCCGTGGTCGCTGCTCGCCTATGCGGTGCGCAGCGACAGCGACATCGCGGTGATCAGCGATTTCAACGTGATCGGCAACGGCACCCTGGCCGGCGTGCGCGCGATCCGGGCACTACCGGCGCAAGCCGGGTTCTTCCACTCGCTGAGCCTGGGCATCGACTACAAGGACTTCAAGGAAGAGTCCAATTTCGGCGCGAGCGTGGACTCCTCGCCGATCAAGTACTACCCGCTCAATCTCGCCTACAACGCCGACTGGGCGGGCGAGCGCACGCACAGCAGCTTCGGCGCCACCTTGACCGCCAATCCCGGCGGTCTCGGTGCCGGTGCCGACCGCTGCGGCAACGACCATTGCAATCCTTCCGCGCCGGGCAGCTTCGACTACAAGCGCTACAACGCGCGCCCGAACTTCTTCCACGTGCGCCTGGAAGGCTCGCATACGCGCACGCTGGGCAAGGACGTTCAGCTGTTCGGCCGCGCGCAGACGCAGCTGGCCGCCGAGCCGTTGATCAGCAACGAGGAAATGAGCATCGGCGGCATGGACACGGTGCGCGGCTATAAGGAAAGCGAAGCGCTGGGTGACTACGGCGTGACCGCACAGCTGGAACTGCGCAGCCCCTCGTTCGCCAGCTGGTTTGGTGCCGCCGCGCAGGAGGCGCGCGCGCGCGCCTTCGTCGACGGCGGCTACGTGCGCATCCACAAGCCGCTGCCCGAGCAGACCCCGAGCGAGACGCTGGTCAGCGTCGGCATCGGCGCGACAGCGCAATTCTTCGACCACTTCAACGGCTCGGTCGATCTCGCCGCGCCGCTGTCGCGGCCTGGCGGTGACAACGCGCCGAAACAGGACGATTTGAACGTGCTGTTCCGGGTGTGGGGCGAGTTCTGAATCCGGCTTCTCTGCCAAGGAAATTTAGTTATGAAGACCTCCGCAATTTCCAGCTCGATCGTCGGCAACGCGCGCTACGGCGCCACGCTCGGCAGCCGGTTCGGTGTCGCCATGGGCAGGCCGCATGCGGGCACCGCCATCGACGTCAAGCACCGCGGCCCGGGACGCGCGCCGATCGGGACGCAGTACGCCGGCGTGGCCGGATCCACCGGTTCCAACTAATCCACCACTCATGACGGATGCAGCGATGCATTCGGGTCGACGCTCGGAGAACGAAAGATGGCGGTATATGGATTGCGCTTCATGCTGGCGGCCGCGTTGCTGCTGTCGGCGCTCCCGGCTTCGGCCGCGACCTGGTGGGACGGCAAGTGGAACTACCGAGCCAAGCTGACCCTGGACACCACCTCCACCGGCGCGGCGCTGAGCCAGCCGTCCGGGCGCGCACAGGTGCTGGTGCGCCTGCATTCGGGCAACTTCAATTTCGCCGACGCCAAGGCCGACGGCAGCGACGTGCGCTTCGTCGCCGGCGACGACCGCACGCCGCTGAAGTACCACTTCGAGAAGTACGACGGGCTGGTCGATCAGGTGGCGCTGGCCTGGGTCGACCTGCCCGAGTTGCCGGCCAACGCCAGCACGCCGCTGTACGTCTACTTCGGCAATCCCGAGGCCAGCGGCGGCGGCGATGCCAAGGGCAGCTATGACGCCGATACGGTCGCGGTCTACCACTTCGCCAACGCGCAGGCGGCCGCCGCCGACAGCACCGCCTACGCCAACAACGCCGCGCCGCCGCTGGACCTGGCCGACGCCGCGTTGATCGGCGCCGGCCTGCGCCTGGACGGACGCGCGCCGGTGACGGTGCCGGCCTCGGCATCGCTGAACTGGCCGGCGGCGCAGCCGACCACCGTGTCGCTGTGGGCCAAGCCGGCCAGCGCCAACGCCTCCGGCGTGCTGCTGACGCTGCCCGGCGCGCTGACCCTGCGCCTGCAGGAAGGCCGCGTGCTGGCCGAGTTCGGCGCGGCGGTGCCGAGCGCGCAGATCGCCGCCACCACCGCGCTGCCGGCCGACGCCTGGGCGCATGTGGCGCTGCGCAGCGACGGCAAGACCGCCACGTTGTTCGTCAACGGCCAGCCCGCCGGCGAGACCGCGGTGGCATTGCCGGCCAGCAACGGCGGCCTGCTGCTCGGTGGCGAGCCGGGCGCGGCGCGGCCGAACTTCATCGGCCTGCTCGACGAGGTCGAAGTGGCCAAGAACGCGCGCCCGGTCGGCGCGATCGAAGCGGCGGCGCGCAGCCAGGGCGTGGACGCGCGGTTGGCGCGCTTCGATCCGGTCGAACAGCAGTCGGGCGATGGCGGCCACAACTACTTCGGCATCCTGATCGCCGCGCTGACCCCGGATGCGTGGGCGGTGATCGGGATCCTGGCGGTGATGGCGCTGATCAGCTGGTGGGTGATGGTGCGCAAGGGCCTGTACCTCAACGCCACCGCCGGCGCCAATGCGCGCTTCCTCCACGCCTACCGCCAGCAGGTGGCCGCGCATCCGCTGCACGCGCCGCACTGGCAGCAGCTCGGCACCTCGGCCGGCGTGCGTTCCAACCTGGCGCGGCTGCTGCAGGTCGGCCAGCAGGAACTGCGCGAGCGTCTGCAGGCCAGCGGGACCAACGTGGTGCGCACGCAATCGATCGCGGCGATCCGCTCGGCGCTGGACGCGGCCGCGGTGCGCGAAGGCCAGCGCATCCACAAAGGCATGGTGCTGCTGACCATCGCCATTTCCGGCGGCCCGTTCCTGGGCCTGCTCGGCACCGTGGTCGGGGTCATGATCACCTTCGCCGCGGTGGCCGCCGCCGGCGACGTCAACATCAACGCGATCGCCCCCGGCATCGCCGCCGCGCTGCTGGCCACGGTGGCCGGCCTGGCCGTCGCGATCCCGGCGCTGTTCGGCTACAACTACCTGCTCAGCCAGGCCGAAGCGGTCTCGGCGGACATGCAGGTGTTCGTCGACGAACTGGAAAAGCGCATCGCCGAAGACTATGCCGGCGACGCGCCGGCGCGCGCGGGCGGAGGCTGAGCCGATGAAGGTCCAAGGCAAGAAGCCCTACGACGACATCAACATCACGCCGATGCTGGACCTGGCGTACGTGCTGCTGGTGATCTTCATCATCATGACCACCGCCGCGGTGCAGGGCATCAAGGTCGAACTGCCCAAGGCCAGCGCGGCCAAGCCGTTGTCCGAGCCCAAGACCAAGGTCATCGCGATCGACAACAACGGCCAGGTCAGCCTGGACGCGGTGCCGGTGAGCATGAGCGAACTGGAACAGCAGCTGCGCAACGCGCTGGCCAGCGACGCCGAGCTGCCGGTGATGCTGCGCGGCGATCGCACCGTGCAGTACGAGAAGGTGATGGCGGTGCTGGACCTGTGCAGCCGGCTCGGCATCGCCTCGATCGGCCTGGCCACGCAACGCCAGGCGGCCGGCTGAGTGGACGCGATGGATCCCCTGCAATACGCCGAACCGCCGCGACGCTGGCTGAAAGCCGGCGCCGCGGTGCTCGCGCTGCTGTTGCTCGGCTGGCTGGCCACGCTGCTGCTGCGCCCGCAGCAGGCGACGCCGGCGCGCGCGCAGCCGCCGCGCATCACCCAGGTGATGCTGCCGCCGCCACCGCCTCCGCCGCCGCCCAAGCCCGATCCGCAGCCGCCCAAGCCGCAGGAACAGCCGCAGCCGATGCAGGCCGCCGAGCCGACCCCGCAACCGAAGCCGGACGCCGAAGCGACGCCGCCGGGCGATCCGCTGACCGCGCCGGCCGGCCCCGGCGACAACGCCTTCGGCCTGCAGGCCGGCGATGGCGGCGGCACCCGCATCGGCGGCAAGGGCGGCGGCGGCAGTCCGTTCGGCGGCTATGCGGCCAGCGTGCAGCGCGCGGTGCAGCAGCTGTTGCAGCGCGACGAGCGCACCCGCAAGGGCCGCTACAGCGCCACCGTGGCGCTGTGGCTGAACCCGGACGGCAGCATCGGCCGCCTGCAGATCCTGAGCTCGGCCGGCAAGCCGGAACTGGACGCGGCGATCGTGCGCGCGCTGCAGGACCAGCCGCTGCCGCAACCGCCGCCCGCCTCCCTTCCCCAACCCATCCAATTGCGCATCGGCGCCCTGGCGCCGGGCTGACGCCGCGTTTCGTACCAAGGACCCCAGCATGACCACTCCGTTTCCTCTCCACCGTCCGTCCCGGTTGCGCCTGGCCCTGCTGGCGCTGCTGCTGGCGCCGGGCGCGGCCATGGCCCAGTCCGCCGCGACCGCGATCGATCCGGCGCAGATCAATCCGCAGGTCACGCTGCGGCTGATCGACCTGCTGGTCGCCAAGGGCGTGATGACCCGCGCCCAGGCCGACGACCTGATCCGCGAAGCCTCCGCCACGGCCGCTGCGGCGCCGGCCCCGGCGGCGGCAGGCGCCGCGCCGTACCAGACCCAGCCCGGCGCGGTGGTGGTGCAGTACGTGCCCGAGCCGGTGCGCCAGCAGATCAAGGACGAACTGCGCGCCGAAGTCACCGCGCAGGCCAAGTCCGAAGGCTGGGCCACGCCCGGCGCGCTGCCGGAATGGACCCAGCGCGTGCGCGTGTACGGCGATCTGCGCGTGCGCGGCGAAGGCGTGTTCAACGCCGACGAAAACTACGCGTTCTTCCCCGACTTCGGCGACATCAACGCCGGCTCCGGGTTCGACGTGGTCGGCGCCAACAACGCGCCGTTCGTCAACACCACGCGCAACCGCAGCCGCATGCGCGTGCGTGCGCGGCTCGGGGTGAGCGCGCAGATCGCCGACTGGGTGCAGGCCGACCTGCGCCTGGCCACCGGCAGCGACCGTAGCCCGGTGTCCACCAACCAGACCCTGGGCGGCGGCGGCAACCTGTCCAAGTACTCGCTGTGGCTGGACCGCGCCGCGCTGCAGCTGACCCCGATCGACGCGTTGACCCTGACCTTCGGCCGCTTCGCCAATCCGTTCTGGAGCAGCGAACTGGTGTTCGACAACGACCTGAACTTCGACGGCGTGGCCGCGCGCTACGACCTGGCCGCCGATGACGACGATGCCGACTTCGCGCCGTGGATCAGCGCCGGCCTGTTCCCGGTCTACAACACCGAGTTCGATTTCGGCTCCACCAGCACCAGCAAGACCCGCAGCCGCGACAAGTGGATGTACGGCGCGCAGCTGGGCGCGCGCTGGCGCTTCGCCGACGACATGGCGCTGCGCGTGGGCCTGGGCTACTTCCAGTACGACCAGTTCGAGGGCAAGCGCTCGTCGCCGTGCCTGGCGCCGACCTCGGCCGACAGCTGCGACACCGATGGTTCGCGGCCGCAGTTCCAGCAGTTCGGCAATACCTTGTTCGCGCTGCGCGACATCGTCGCCGATCCGGCCAATCCCAATGGCCCGCAGCTGCAGTACTACGGCTACGCCAGCAAGTTCGGCGTCGCCGACCTGCACGCGCAGCTGCAGCTGGACCAGTTCGCACCGGTGACGATGCTGCTCGAGGCCGACGTGGTCAAGAACACCCGCTACAACGCCACGCGCGTGCGCTCGCTGGGTCCGGTCAACAACCTCGGCGACCAGGGCGTGTTCGACGGCGGCGACATGGGCTACTACCTCAACCTCACCGTCGGCCAGCCCAAGCCGGTGCAGCCGGGCGACTGGAACGTCAGCGTCGGCTACAAGTACCTGGAATCGGATGCGGTGCCGGACGGCTTCACCGATTCGGATTTCCATCTCGGCGGCACCAATGCGCGCGGCTTCATCGTCGGCGGCAACTACGCGCTGGCGCGCAACACCTGGGTCGGCCTGCGCTGGCTCAGCGCCAACGAGATCTCCGGCGCGCCGTTCGCGGTGGACCTGCTGCAGCTCGACCTCGGCACGGAGTTCTGAGCATGCACCGCCTTCCCTCCCGCCTGGCCTGCGGCATGCTCGCCGCGACGCTGCTCGCCATCGCCCCGCTGCACGCGCAGGACAGCACCGAGACGCGGCTGCGCGAAGCGCTGCGCGACACCGGCGCGCGGCTGCGCCAGGCCGAGGCCGCGCTGGTCCAGCAGCAGCTGGCGACCGCCGCCGCCGAACGCGAGCGCGACGCGCTGCGTGCCGCGCCAGCGCCGCGTGCCGCAAGCGCCGACCCCGGCCGCGAGGCCGCGTTGCAGCGGCAGCTGCTGCAGGCGCAGCGCGAACGCGACGCCGCGCTCGCGCAGCGACGCGAACAGCAGCAGGCGCAGGTCAACGCCGCGCAGGCCGCCACCCAGCAGGCGCAGGCACGGGCGACGCTGGACGCGGAACTGCAGCGCCAGCGCGCGCGGATGGCGCAATGCGCCACCGGCAGCGACGCGTTGTACGCCACCGCGCGCGAACTGGCCGCGCTGTACCGCGATCCGGCCTTCGTGCGCTTCGTGCGCAGCCACGGCCGCGAGCTGTTCGGCATGGCCAGGGTGACGCGCGAGAACCGCGTGCGCGCGCTGGAAGACCGCCTGGCCGAGCAGCACGCGCAGACCCAGGCCTGCTCCACCGCCGCGGCTGTGGCCACCACGCCGCAGGACGCTGCGCAATGAGCCGCGCCGGCGTCGCGCTGGCGTGGCTGGCGCTGGCCGCGCCGACCGTCGGCACGGACACCGCGCTCGCCACGCCGCCAGCGCCGCCGCCGGCGACCGCGCCGTGCGTGCAGGTGCGGATCGGCGAGGACGTCGCCGGCCAGCTGGACTGCCTCAACCAGACGTTGCGCGAGGCCGCCGCCAACGCCCGCCTGAGCGCCCCGCCGCTGGCCGCGGCCGCCACCGCGCTGGATCCGCTGCAACGCGGACAGCCCACGCCGGCCGCGCTGCGCCAGCGCTACGGCAACGCCTACGGCCGTTCGCTGACCCCGCAGCGCCCACAGCCGCACTACCTCCCCACTCCGTTCGCTCCGGCGCGCTGACGCGCCGCTACCGAGATCGCCGCCATGCCCCGCAACCGTCGCCGCCGCCGCAACCGCCTCCGCCGTCCCCTTCGCCTGCTGGTGCTGAGCCTGGCGATCTCGGCCGCCCTGGTCGGCCGCAGCCAGGCGCAGACCAGTCCGTTCGTGCGCCGTGGCGCCGATCCGGGCGCGCAGGCAGCGGCGGCCGCGCAGCAACAGGGATTGCAGTCGGCGGCGGCCAGCGCCCTGGCGCAGAAATCGCTGCAGGCCTTCCAGCGCGCCGCGCAGGCCCGGCAGAGCCTGGACGCGATGCAGGCCGCCGCGCGCGCCGCGGCGCAGGCATCGCAGGCCGGCATGGTGCCGGACGGCCTCGGCAAGGGCGGCCTGCAACTGCCTGACGGCGCGATCATCGATCCGGGCACGGTGCGCAGCGACGACCCGCGCCTTGGCCAGCGCAACGTGTGGCTGGGCGCACGCGCGCCGACCCAGCAGGTGGTCGGCGGCGACACCCAGGTCACCATCCAGCAGACCCAGAAGAAGGCGATCCTCAACTGGGAAACGTTCAACGTCGGCAGCCGCACCCGCCTGCAGTTCGACCAGTCCGCCGGCGGCAGCGACGCGGCGCAGTGGATCGCGCTGAACCGGGTCAACGACCCGAGCGCGGCGCCGAGCAAGATCCTGGGCAGCATCCAGGCGCCGGGCCAGGTGTACCTGCTCAACCGCAACGGCGTGCTGTTCGGCGGCGCCAGCCAGGTCAACGCGCATTCGCTGCTGGTGTCCTCGCTGGACCTGTTCGACGCCAACCGCGCGCTCAGCGACCAGACCTTCCTCGCCCGCGGCCTGTTCGGCGTCGCCGGCCAGAGCGGCGTGGTGCTGACCGGACTGGACGGCATGGCCGCCGGGCAACCGCCTGGCGACATCCGGATCGACAGCGGCGCGCGCATCGCCAGCGGCAGCCAGGGCTACACCCTGATCGCCGCGCCGAACGTCGGCAACGCCGGCACGGTGACCGCGCAGGACGGGCAGGTGATGCTGGCGGCGGTGCTGGGGCTGCGGCAGAGCACGGCGTTGCCCAGCGCCGCCGGCAACGTGCTGCCGGTGGGCTTCAGCGGTTTCTCGCTGCCCGGCGCGGCAATGGGCCAGATCGGCTCACTGGACAACAGCGGCGTGGTCGCCGCAAGCCGCGGCGATGCGACCCTGGTCGGCTACGACGTGCGCCAGCGCGGCGTGGTCAGCGCCACCACCAGCATCAGCCGTCCGGGCAACGTATCGCTGCTGGCGATCGACCAGAACGGCAACTACACCGGCAACGACGGCGCGACGCCCTATCTGGGCGGGCGCCTGGAGCTGGCGGCCGGCGCGCTCACCGCGGTGCTGCCCGAACGCGACGGCGAGACCACCACCTCCGGCGCCAGCGCCGACCAGGCCTTCGTCGCGCCATCGCTGACCCTGGCCGGCGCGCAGGTGCGGATCGGCACCGATACGCAGGTGCTGGCGCCGGGCGCGACGATGAACGTGACCGGGCTGAGCCGTAACGATGCGCCCGACCGTGGCCGCACGCTGCTCAACGACCGCATCCTGGTGGAAAACGGCGCGCAGTTGAGTGTGTCCGGCCTGGCCGACGTACAGCGCGACATGTCCAGCAATCTGGTCAAGATCCCGCGCGTGGGCCAGAACGAACTGGCCGACTCGCCGCTGCAGCGCGACGGCGCATTGGCCCGCCAGGCGCTGCAGTTCGACCGTCGCGCCAGCGGCACCCGCGCCGACGGCGTGGCCTGGGTCGGCAGCCCGCTGCTCAACGCGCAGGGCTATGTCGACCAGGTGCCGCGCACCATCGACGACATGCTGCTGGACGGCGGCACGATCAACCTCAGCGGTAGCGACGTGGTGCTCAATCCGGGTGCACGGCTGGACCTGGACGGCGGCTACCTGCACGTGCGCGGCGGCATGGTGGAGACGCCGCGGCTGCTCGGCAGCAACGGCCGCCTGTACGACCTGGCCAGCGCCGATCCGTCGCTGACCTACGTGGGCATCGCCGGCGATCAAACCCACCACCACGCGCGCTGGGGCGTGACCGAGCGCTACAGCAATCCCCTGCTCGGCAGCCGCCGCTACTACGAGAGCGACTACCTGGAAGGCGGTGACGCGGGCAGCCTGAACATCACGCTGGACCGCCACTACGACAACGTGCAGGGCCGCGAGACGCTGGGCGCGCTGGTGCTCGGCGGCGCGCTGTCGGCGCAGGCGGTGTCCGGCCGCTACCAGTTGCTGTCCGCCACGCCGGCACGCGGCGGCGCGTTGCACCTCGACGGCGGCGATGGGCGCAGCTGGCAGATCGTTACCGATACCCCGGTGACGGCCGGGCCGGACCTGGACACGTCGGTGGAGGAATTGGCCGACGCCGGCCTGGCGCCACAGGATCCGCGCCATCCCGGTTACTGGTCGCAGTTGTCCGCGCGCTGGGTGCAGGAGGCCGGCCTGGCCTCGGTCGGCGTAAAGACCGCCAACGGCGTCATCGAGGTCGCCGCGGACGCGCGCCTGCAGGTCGCCGATGGCGGCAGCATCACGCTCGACGGCGGACGCGTCGACGTGCAAGGCACGCTGATCGCGCGCGCTGGCGATATCGCGTTGGACAGCAGGGGAGGCGACCTGCGGATAGCCGCTCCCGGCCAGGACGCGCTGCTGGCGTTCGGTCGCGGCGACCTGCTGGTCGGCGGCGGCGCGCTGCTGGACGTAAGCGGACGGTGGGTCAACGACGACCGCCGGCTGACCCAGACCCCGCAAGGCCAAGCCTTCATCGACGGCGGCACGCTGTCGCTGCGCACGCAGCAACGCGTGGACACCGATGCCGACGGCATCCGCCACGACAACACCGGTTCGATCCTGATCGCAGCGGGTGCGTCGCTGCGCGCCAACAGCGGCGGCTACGTCGATGCCGACGGCGAACTGGCGATGCGCGACGGGCGCCCGCTGGGCCGCGGTGGCGACATCGGCCTGCAGACCTACCTGCGCCCATCCAATGACAGCACCGCCGACCCGACCTACGTAGTGGATCTGACGCCGGCCGACGGCGCCGGACGCCTTCAGTTCGATCCGGCCAGCCTGCAGGCCGACAGCTTTGCCGGCGGCGGCACGCTGACGCTGCGCGCGCTGGGCGTGCAGATCGGCGGCGACGCGCCGGCCGATGCGCGCATCCTGCAACTGGACCCGGCGTTCTTCGCCGCGCACGGATTCGGCAGCTACGACTTGGCCGCCGAACGCGACGCCGGCATCGCCGCCGGTACCCAAGTGCGCGTCAGCCAGCGCAACCTGCTGCCCGACGTGCAGGCGCTGCGCGCCGCGTCCAGCGGCACCGACGTGCTGGCCGGACTGCGCGATGGCGGCAACGGCTACGTGCGCCTGGGCCAGCTGGATCCGTTCTATCGACCGGCCACCGACTTCGCCCTGCGCGCCGGCGACTATCTCGGCCGCGTTGCCGGCAATCCCGTCCACAGCGCCGCCTCGGGCACGCTGGAACTGGCGCAAGGCGCGCAGCTGACCCTGGATCCGGGTGCGACGGTACGGCTGGGCTCGCGCGGGCAGGTCAACATCTTCGGCCAGATCAGCGCGCGCGGCGGCGAGGTCGTGCTGTCCGGCGATACCACCCAGCAGTCGGGGCTGGCCCCGCCACCCGGCGGCGACAACGGCCGCGCCTACGCCGATGCCGGCAAGTCGGTATGGCTGGGCGCGGACAGCCGCGTGGACGTGTCCGGTATCGTCCTGTCCGATCCAGCGCCCACGCTGCAACCCAGCGAACGCGGACCGGTGGTGCCGCGCGGCGGGCGCGTGCTCGACGGCGGCACCGTCACCCTCAGCAACGACGGCGGCTACGTGGTCGTGGAGGCCGGCGCGCAACTGGATCTTTCCGGCGTCTCGGCGGTGTTCGACCTGCCCACCGGCGCCGGCCTGTTCGGCGGCGCCACGCCGAGCCTGCAAGCACAGACCGTGTGGAGCGACGGCGGGCGCCTGACCCTGGCGGCCAGCGCCGGGCTGTTCTTCGACGGCCGCATCCAGGCCCACGGCGGTGCCGCGCAGGCGCAGGGCGGCACCCTCGCGCTGCTGCCCCTCAGCCAGGTCGGCAGTCGCACTCCGAACGGATTCGCCGCCAAGGGCCTGATCTTCACCCAAAGCGACAGCCGTCTGCCGGCCGGCGCACAGCCGGGACAGGCGCTGGAACCGGCGTTGGCCGCGCCGTCGGGGCTGCTGTACTTCGCCGCCGACCGGCTGGCCGACAGCGGCGTCCAGACCCTCTACGCCGGCGTGCAGACCCCCAGCGGCAGCGACGCCACCCCGCCGCTGGTCCCGATCGGCTTCAGCGGCGATGTGGACCTGTCGCTGGCGCGCGCACTGGTGTTCAACGCCCCCTCCTATGCGCTGCTGGCGCCGCAGGCCGGCAGCTTCGGCGCGCTCGCCGACAGCGGTCAGGTGACGCTGTCGGCCGCCTATGTTGGCCTCAACGGCTGGCGTCCGGCCACCGCCGATGCGAGCCTGGTCGAACCGCCGGCGCCCGGCGCCGCCAGGTTGACGGTGCAGGCCCAGCACATCGACCTGGGCGGCCAGTTCGCGCTGAATGGCGTGGGCCTGGCGCAATTCCACAGCCAGGGCGACCTGCGCCTGCATACGCCCGCGGCCTACGCCTTCCAGGGCACCACCACGCCACTGCCGCGCGCCGGCGAACTGCTCACTGCCGGCGACCTGGAGTTCCGCGCCGCGCAGCTGTACCCGGCCAGCGGCGAGACCTTCCTGATCCGCGCACTGGGCGCGCTCGATCCGCAGACCGGGGTGCGTGCCGACACCCGCATCGACATCGCCGACCACGGCGGCGATGCGGCGCTGCCGCTGTCGGCGGGCGGCACGCTGGCGCTGGACGCCACCGAGATCGAACAGCACGGCACCGTGCGCGCGCCGGGTGGACGCCTGCTGCTCGGCGTCGGCGCCGCCGGCGAGGACGCCACCGCGCGCGCGCTGTTCGGCACGCGCACCCTGGCGCCCACGCGCCGCGTGAGCCTGGGCGCGGGCAGCGTCACCTCGGTGTCGCTGCAAGGCGCGGTGCTGCCCTACGGCAGCACCGTCGACGGCAGCCAGTGGCGCTACGACGTCAACCCACAAGCCAGCAACGCCGACCTCGCCGCGCCGCCGCAGAAGCAGATCCGGCTGCAGGCCGCGGACGTGGAACTGGGCGCGGGCGCGCAGATCGACCTGTCCGGCGGCGGCGACCTGCAGGCGGTCGAATGGGTCCCCGGCACCGGCGGCAGCCGCGACGTGCTGTCGCGCTACAACACCAGCTACGCCAGCGGCAGCGCACAGCAGGTGCCGCTGTATGCGGACGCACGCGAGGTCTATGCGATCGTTCCCGGCCTGCAGACGCCGGTCGCAGCGACCGACGCGCTGTTCGAGCAGGGCGACGCGGCGCCGGCGCTGGGACGCGCGGTGCAGCTGAGCGGCGTGCCGGGCCTCGCCGACGGCGTCTACACGCTGCTGCCGGCCAAGTACGCCACCCTGCCCGGCGCCTATCGCGTCGTGGCGCGCAGCGGCAGCCAGGACGCGACCGCGGCGCAGAACCAGATCGCGCCCGACGGCACCGCGATGGTCGCCGGCCACTACGTCGATACCCTCAGCGGCGCACGCGACGCGCGCAGCAGCCTGTTCGAGGTGCAATCGCGGGCGACCTGGGGCCAGTACTCCGAATACACCCTGACCGGCGCCAACAGCTTCTTCGCCGGCCTGGCCACGCGCCAGGGCAACGCCACGCCGCAGCTGCCGCGCGACGGCGGGCAACTGGTGCTGTCGGCGGACCAGCGACTGCAGCTGGGCGCCACCCTCGCCACCGCCGCGGCCAACGGCGGCGCCGCCGCACAGGTCGACATCACCGCACGCGCGCTGCAGGTCCGCGGCCAGGGCCAGGCAGCGCTGGACGGCTACGTCAGCGTCGATGTCGCCGCGCTCAATACGCTCAACGCCGGCAGCCTGCTGCTGGGCGGCACCCGCGAGCAGACCGCCGCCGGCACACTGCTGCACGTCGGCGCCGAACACGTGCTGGTGAACAACGATGCGCGCGATCCGCTGCGCGCGCCGGAACTGATCCTGGTGGCCGGGGCCAATGCGGATGGCGGCGTGCAGGTCGCCGACGGCAGCGTGCTGCAGGCCCAGGGCGGCAGCGGCACGCGCAATTCCAGCACGCTGCTGATCGGCGACAGCGCTCCCGCCGGGGCCAGTGGCGATGGCGCGCTGCTGCGCCTGTCCAGCTACGGCGATGCGGCCCTGCAACGCCGCAACGTTCCCGGCGCAGCGCTGGCGCAGGGCCGGCTGCGTGTCGGCGACGGGGCGCAGCTGCTCGGCGGCGCCTCGCTGAACCTGGATTCCACCGGCGACACCGAGGTCGCCGCCGGCGCCCGCCTGCAAGCCGATGCGATCACCGCCAGCGCCGGCCAGGTGCGCCTGGACGCGGGCGCGGCGGCGACCGATGCCGGCGGCCTGGTGATCGGCGCGGCCAGCCTGGCGCAGCTCGCCGACGCCAAGCGGGTCAGCCTGCGCAGCTACGGCGACATGAGCTTCGCCAGCGGCCTGGAATTGAGCGTGGACAACGCGCTGACCTTGAGCGCCGCGCGCTTCGTCGGCGACGGCAGCACGGTGCGGCTGCGCGCCGACCAGCTGACCCTGTCCAACGAGATCGGCACCAGCGCCGCTGCCGACAGCGGCAGCGGCAGCGGACTGCTGCAACTGCAGGGACGCGAGGTGGCGTTCGGCAGCGGCGACAAGCAGCTGGCCGGCTTCGGTGCGGTCGCGGTCGATGCCGAGCAGGCGCTGTTCGTGCGCGGGCATGGCCAGTTCGACTTCGGTACGCGCGAGGTGACGCTGCGCGCGCCCGTGCTGGTGGCAGATGCCGGTGCCGACAATCGCCTGGTCACCCAGGGCGCGCTGCACCTGCAGCGCAACGGCGGCACCGCGAGCGCGGCCACGCCGCTTGGCGGCAGCGTCGGCCTGGTCGGCGGCAGCATCGACGGCAACGGCGCGATCCGCGCGCGCTCCGGCAGCGTCGACGTGCATGCCACCAGCGGCGACCTGCGGCTGGATTCCGGCGCCAGCATCGACGTGTCCGGCACCACCCAGGTCTTCTTCGATACGCCGACCTACACCGCCGGCGGCGATATCGCACTGCGGGCCGACCGCGGCGGAGTGAATGCCGCCACGTCCACCCTGCTGGATTTCTCCGCCGCCGGCAGCGCCGATGCCGGTTCGCTCGACATCGCCACGCCATTGGGCGCCGCGCGCCTGCTGGGCACGCTCGACGGCGCCGCCGGCAGCGGCCGCGGCGGCCGTTTCGCGCTGGATTCGGGCGCCGCGGTCGACCTCGACGCGTTGGCGCCGCAACTGGCCAACAGCGGCATCGACGGCGCCATCGACATCCATGCGCGCAGCGGCAATCTGACCCTGTCCGCCGGCCGTTCGCTGCAGGCGCAGCGCGTCAGCCTGACCGCCGATGGCGGCGCCGATGCGCTGCTGCGCGACGCCGGCAACGGCAACGTGCGCATCGACGGGCTGATCGACGCCTCCGGTACCCAGGGCGGCGACATCGCGCTGTGGGGCCGCCACGGCGTGGCGGTCAACGGCCGGTTGCTGGCGCGCGGCAGCGCCGCCGATCGGCGCGGCGGCACCATCGTGCTCGGCAGCAGCGGCCGCGAGGACGGCACACTCAACGCCGACTACGGCTACCAGAACGTGCAGGCTGCGGCGGCCGGCACCATCGCGATCGGCGCCGGCGCGCTGCTCGACGTCTCCGGCGGCAGCGCCGGCGGTCTGTCCGGCGGCAGCGTGCAATTGCGTGCGCCGCTGCTGGCCGACGGCGAGGTCAACGTGACCATCGCCGACGGCGCGCGCATCGCCGGCGCCCGCGAAGTGGGCCTGGAAGCCTATGCGGTGTGGAGCACCACCGATGCCAGCAGCGACCCGACCCAGCATTTCGACGGCATCGTCGATCCGGCCGGCTGGTACGACGCGCAGGGCCAGCTGCTGCCCGGCAGCTGGACCGACACCGCCGGCAACGCCTTGGCCGCACCGTCCACGCCGGCACAGTTGGCCGACTATCTGAGCCGCCACCTGTTCACACCGGACGCGGCCAACGCCGCGCATCGCCAGTTCTACGGTTACCGCGACGACGCCAGCGCCGCCCCAGGCACGCTGATGGGCTTCGTGCAGCAACCCGGCTTCGCCTTCGCCGGACGCTTCGCCGGCATCGCCAACTTCCGCGCACGGCCGGGCATCGAGCTGCGCAACCCGGACCCGGCGATCAACGGCGGCGCGATCAGCGTGCTGACCAGCTGGAACCTGGGTTCGGGCGCCACGCGCGATGCGCTGGATTTCCGCTACAACGGCGCGGCGCCGGTGCTGACCCTGCGTGCGGCACAGGAAGTGACGATCAAGGCCAGCCTCAGCGACGGCTTCTATCAGCTGCGCAATCCGTTCGGCAGCGGCGGCCCGCAGGCCAGCTACGACGATGCCGCCGGCCAGTACCAGGGGCTGAGCGAGCTGTATTTGGGATTCGGCGTGAGCATCGACACGCTCGTCCCCATGCCGTCTGCGCAGAACGGCGACGACGCACAGGCCCAGCAGTACTACGGGCAGTACCTGCAGTTGCTGGCGATGTTCCAGAAGACGCAGCCGGACATGGGCGCCACGCCGGAAACCCCGATCAACATGCTCGACGGCTTCCTGTTGCAGTACGCGCCGGAGCTCGGCAGCGTGGTGGAACAATTCCCCGGCCAACCGGCGCCGCCGCCGTCGCCGACCGCGCCGGCCGACTATCCCGGCTACCTGGCCAGCTACGAGCGCTACGTGCTGGACCTGTACGCGTTCTGGGGCCAGTCCGGCTTCGGCGCGCTGCCGGCCTACGTTCCACCGTCTTTGCCCGTGCTCGGCGCGCTGCTGCCCGCCGACACCCACAACACCCCGTCCTCGCTGCAGGCTAGCCGCAGCAACCCGCTGCCGCTGGCCACCGCCAGCCTGATCGGCGGCGACAGCAGCCGCTACCGCATCGTCGCCGGCGCCGATTTCGCCAGCATCCGTCCCGACGCGCTGCGCCAGGACGCCGACGCCGACGTGGTGCTCGACGGTCACCAGCGCTACCAGCAGGAAGGGCAGAAGGACGTGTTGCTGCCGACCGTGCTGCGCACCGGCACCGGCAGCATCCAGATCGCCGCCGCCCGCGACCTGCACTTCGCCGACACCGATGCACCGGCCAGCATCTACACCGCTGGGCGCCCGGTGGACGGCAGCGCGATCGGCACCGACACCTACGTGGCGCGCAGCAGCGCGGGCAGCCGCGCCGCCGACGTGGTGATCGGCGCCCAGGCCAACGCCGAGGCCGGCGGCGACCTGAGCCTGCAGGCCAACCGCGACATCGTCGGCAATCGGCAGATCGTGGACACCGACGGCAGCCGCAGCGGCGTGGTCGGCAACTACGTCGGCCAGTACTGGTGGCCGTGGATGCAGCTGGGCAATCCGCTGGGGGCCGACGGCCTTACCTCGATCGCCGCGCAGATCAACTACGGCGGCTTCGCCCAGGGCGTGATGAGCAGCGGCGGCGACGTCGCCGTGGATGCCGGACGCGACATCCGCGAACTGTCGGTATCGCTGCCGACCAACTACATCGAAGGCGAGCAGGGCCGCCGCGTCTTCGGCGGCGGCAACCTGAGCGTGAATGCCGGCCGCGATGTGCTTGGCGGCGACTATTTCGTCGCCGCCGGCGAAGGCCATCTGCGCGCCGGCGGGCGCCTCGGCAGCGCCTTCGATCTGCAGGCGCAGGGCTACGACGGTGGCGGCCAACTGCGTCAGGTCGAAAGCGCGGTGGATCCGGTCTTCGCGTTGCAGGATGCGCAGTGGTCAATCCAGACGCGCGGTGACACGGCGATCGGCGCGATCGTCAACCCGACCTACGTGATTCCCAACGAAGGCGGCATTCCCGCGCTGCTGGCAACCGACCGCATCAGCCAGGACTACAGCACCGACTCCAGTGTGCAGATCGCCGCGCTGGACGGCGACATCCGGCTGAAGACGCTGAAACTGCCGGGCCTGCTGTTCGGTTTCGGCGAGCGCGACAACAACCGTCCGTTGCCCGACAGCGTCTCGCTGAGCCAGCAGGTGTTCGACAACGTGCTGCCGGCGCGGCTGGAAGCGATCGCGCAGCATGGCGCCGTCCAGATCGAAGGCGCCGCGCGCCTGTTCCCGTCGGCCAGCGGGCAGTTGGCGTTGCTCGCACGCGACGACATCGCGCTGTTCAACGACAGCGTGCTGCCCGGCACCTCGCTGTGGATGCTCGATGCACCCGGCGCCTATGCGGGCAACGACCTGAGCGTGCCCGACCGCAACCAGTTGTTGAACCTGCATCGCAACGACAGTGCACCGGCGTTGCTGTACAGCCTGGACGGCGACATCGTCAGCGGCTTCGCCGCCGATGGCTATCGGCTCAATCCGCTGACGCTCGATCTGCCCAAGCCGGCACGCATCCGCGCCGGGCGCGATATCGTCAACCTCGACCTGCGTGCGCAGAACTACCGGGCCGGCGACGTCACCCGGGTGGTGGCCGGACGCGACCTGTACTACACGCCAATCCAGGGCGCACCGCTGGATCCCGGCTACGTCGCGCGCTGGGGATGGCTGGAACTGGGCGGGCCAGGCACCTTCGAAGTGCAGGCCGGTCGCAACCTGGGGCCGCTGACCTCGGCCAACGAGGCGTTGGCCGCCACACGAGGAAGGAACATCGATGCCCTGGACGGCGGCATCCGCACCATCGGCAACAGCAACAATCCCGGCTTGCCCACGACCGGCGCCACGCTGGTCGCACGCTTCGGCGTGGCCCCTGGCGACGCCGCCGACGCGTTCGCGGCGCTGTACCTGGATCCGGCCGGCGCGCAAAGCCAGGACGCCTACCGCCGCTGGTTGGCGGAGTTCGTGCTGCAGCGGAGCAACGACGCACGCGAGCGGGCCGGCCTGGCACCCCTGAGCGAACTGCCGGTCGCACAGGCATGGGCCGCGTTCCAGCAACTGCCTGGCGAGGATCGGCGCCTGCTGGTTGAACGCGTGTTCCTGGACGTGCTCAAGCAGGTCGGCGAAGGCTACGCCGACCCCGCCAGTGCCGACTATCAGCAATACGCACGCGGCTACCAGGCGATCGAAACCCTGTATCCGGGGCGACTGGGCTATACCGCCAACAATCTGCAAGGCGGTGCCAACGGCGCGGCGACGCGGGTGAGCACCGGCGCCCTGGACATGCGCGGCTCGACCCTGCAGACCGGGAACGGCGGCGATATCCGCGTGCTCGGGCCGGGCGGCGGCATGCAGGTGGGCAGCGCGCTGGCGCCGCCAGCGGTGTTCGATACGCAGGGCAACGTGCTGATCGGCCCGGCCCAGCAGGGCATCCTGGCGCTGGGCCAGGGCGACGTCGGCGTGTTCACCGATGCCAGCGTGCTGCTTGCGCAGAGCCGCATCTTCACCCAGCGCGGCGGCGACCTGGCGATGTGGAGCTCCAACGGCGACATCAACGCCGGCAAGGGCGCCAAGACCAGTTCGGAGAAGTCGCGCGCCAGCTATCAGTGCGACCTGGACCGCTACTGCACCCTCAACGCGCGCGGCCAGGTCAGCGGCGCCGGCATCGCCACCTTGCGCGTGGACGCGGCCGATCCGCAGGGCGACGTGGTGCTGGTCGCGCCACGCGGCACGGTGGATGCGGGCGACGCCGGCATCCGCGTCAGCGGCAACCTGATCGTGGCGTCGCAGTTCGTCGCCAATGCCGACAACATCCAGGTGCAGGGCGATACGGTCGGCGTCGGCAGCGCACGCAGCGTCGATGGCGGCGCGCTGAGCGCGGCATCCAACGCCGCGGCCGCGGTATCCGACGCGGTCGGCGACATGGCCTCGCGCGGCAACACCCCGCCGCGCGAGGCGCCGTCGGTCATCACCGTGCAGGTCATCGGTCTCGGCGATTGCGCCATGGACGACCCGCGCTGCCAGCCCGGCCCATGACATTGCGACGACATGGGCCGGATCCGCAGCCGGCCCATGTCCGAACCGATAATCTCCGTCGCATTATGTAGACAACGGAAAATACGGCCTGTGGAAATTCAGCCAGAACGTTATTTTGCCGTGCACGCATTATGTCAACGGCCACCAAGATCAATTTGTTTCAAGCTACGCATCACAGGTAAAGAAAAGTACCTGCGAATGTCTCTTCAATATCATTGTTCGAGCGCAACCTTTCTCCTGCGCCACCACTGTGGCGCAAGCACGCTACAGGTCAAGAAATTCCCCGGATCCTATCCGTCGTTTTCTCACCAAGGAGAGAAGCAAGTGCTCAACCTCAACATTTCCCGTTTCAGCGCCATCGCCGTTGCGGTCGCGGCCCTGTCCAGCGGTTCGGCCATGGCGGCCGAGAACCTGTACGGCGGCGGCGCCACCTTCCCGGCGCAGCCGTACGTCGGCACCGGCTACCTGACCCCCAACCCGGATGCGCGCCTGTCCACCAATGCCGGCAACACCCCCGGCACCGGCTTCACCGTCTCCGGCATCGCCGCCGGCTCGGTGTTCGGCACCTACAAGACCAACACCACCAACAACGTGTCGTACTGCCAGACCGGCAGCGGCCTGGGCAAGACCGCGCTCAACGGCGCGATCGCCAACCAGAGCTGCCGCGACTTCAGCGCCACCCCGGTGGGCTTCAGCGCGCCGACCAGCGCCAGCAACACCCCGGACTTCATCGGCACCGACTCGCCGCTGAGCACCAACGACTACACCACGTTCCTGGGCGGTGCCAACGCCGCGGCGCGCGTGGGCCTGGTGCAGATCCCGACCATCGCCGGCGCCATCGCCCTGCCGCACAACGATTCGGTCGACAACGTCGCGCTGACCACCGCTCAGGTCTGCCAGATCTATTCCGGCCAGGTCAGCAACTGGTCGTCGATCCCGGGCGTGACCGGCTCCGCCGGTCCGATCAAGATCGTCTACCGCACCGATGGCAGCGGCACCAGCTTCGCCTTCACCAGCTTCCTGGCCGCGCGCTGCAACGGCACCGCCAACGTGCCGTCCGGCTTCGTCTTCACCCCGAACCAGAGCTTCACGGCTGCCCTGCCGGGCGGCGCGAGCGCCGTCTATGGCACGCGCGGCGTCAGCGCCAGCGGCAACGCCGGCGTGGTCGCGGCGGTACTGAGCACCGCCAACGCCGATGCGCTGGGCTATGCCGATATCGGCGAAGTGGTCGCCCAGGCGGCCGACTACGCCACGGTCAACGGCTTCGACCCGGCGCTGTTCGGCAAGAACGCGTCCGGCGTGCCGACCCCGATCAGCATCAACCCGACCACCGGGTTGCTGGCCGGTCGCGTGCTCGACGGCGCCACCGTCAACCTGGTTCCGGGCAGCGGCTCGACCGCGACCAAGAACTGCGTGCGTCTGGTCAGCCCGTCGGCAGCGATCGCCAACGCGTACCCGATCGCCGCGATCACCTACCTGGCCGGCTACACCAATGGCAACGGCAGCGCTGCGCACATCCAGGCGCTGAAGGACCTGTACGGCCAGTTCTACAACACCACCACGCGCCCGGTGCTGCCGAACGGCTTCGCTTACCTGGACGGCGTCGCCACGTTCCGCACCTCGGTGCAGTCGACGATCACCAACTGCGTGCAGTAAGGCTTCACGCCAGGATGGCAACGGACCGGCGGGCAGCGATGCCCGCCGGTCTTTTTTTGTCCGGACGCCCCATTCGATGCAGCGATCGGCACGGCGCGACGCGATCCGCATCCCGGAACACGCGATCGTCGCACGCACGCATGCGCGCAGCGCCGCACGCCTCGCCGGGAGAGATCGGCACCCCTCGCAACCCGACTGCGGCGAAGGCCGCTACGCCGAAGCCGGCGGCTCCTCCTGCTCGCGCAAAAGCTCCTCCAGCACCTGGATCGCACCATCGATCCGCGTCAGCGTCTGCTGCAAATCGTTCCTGCGGGCGTCCAGCTGCTGCAGCTGCACGCCACCCGCGCGGCGCTCGTCCTTCAACTCCTGCAACCGTTGCGCGATCGAATTGCGATCCATGGCGTGGCACCTGCGTGGATGGGATCGCTAGAGTAAGCCAGCGTGCCCGGCTGCCGCAGCGGACGATAGGCCCATGATCGCCATCAGCGTGGCCGCGTCGTTCGCCGATGGCGATGGCCATGCGAGTCGCCGGCGCGCACCTGTGCGGCCGCGCCCAGGCTCAGGCGTACAACACGCCCGGCCGCCCTTCCTCCACGATCGCATGCGGCACGAAGCGCGCGCTGTCGCGGGTGATCGGGCCATCGTCCTCGCGGATGCCGATGCCGCACGCGGTGTCGCCGACGATCCAGCTGCCGACCATCGGATAGCGGCCGTCGAACACCGGCAACGGATGCGCCTGCTGGCGGATGCATGGCCCCTGGTAGGGGCCGTCGCTCTGCAGCATGCGGCCGTCGGCCAGGTGCAGGGCGATGTTGGCGCCCTCGCGCGAATGCAGCGGCTTGCGCACCCAGCCCGGCGGCAAGGCGGCACCGTCGTCGAACGCGGCCGGCAGCAGGTTGGAATGGCCATGATGGCGCTCCCACAGCAGCGGCAGGATGCCCTTGTTGCTGAGCAGCGCCTTCCACGGCGGCTCCAGCAGGCGCAGGCCCGAGCCCGGCAAGGCCTGGCCGAAGCGCTCGGCGAACAGGTCCTCCAGCGGATACAGCTTGAACAGCGCGCCGATCACCGCGTCGTCCAGATCTGTATAGCGGCCGTCCTCGGACAGGCCGATGTCTTCGATCGCGATCGCCTCGCCGAACAACCCGGCCTGCGCCGCGCAGTCGCGCAGGTAGGCGACCGTGCCCTGGTCTTCTTCCGAGTCGCGCACCGCGGCGAAATACAGCGGCGGCGGCAACCGCGCCGCCAGCTCGGCGAAACGCGCCACCAGGGCCTCGTGGATCGAGTTGAACTGGTCGGCGTCGCGCGCCAGGCGGCCCTGCGCCCGCTGGTCTTCCAGCCACTGCCACTGGAAGAACGCCGACTCGAACAGCGAGGTCGGCGTGTCGTAGTTCAGTTCGTACAGCTTGGCCGGGCCGGTGCCGTCGTAGGCCAGGTCCAGGCGCCCGTACAGGTGCGGATCGCGGCGCCGCCAGCTCTCGGCGATCCAGTCGCGGAACGCCGGCGGAATCGCCAGCCGCTGCATCAGCGCCTCGCTGGCGACGATCTCGTCCACCAGCCCCATCGCCATCTGGTGCAGCTCGGCACTGGGATCCTCCAGATCGCGCTCGATCTGGCGCAGGGTGAACGCGTAGTAGGCGCGTTCGTCCCAATAGCGCTCGCCGCCGATGGTGTGGAAACGGAAGCCGCACTCGGCGGCCTGCGCGCGCCAGTCGCCGCGTTCGACGATCGCGATGCGTTGCATGTGCTTCCTTGGCTGGTGCGACGTGAGCGCGGCGATCAGCCGCCGAAACTGCCGCGCGCGCCGCTGGAGCTGCCGAAGCCGCCGCGGCTGACGGTGACCGCCCGGTTCGGCGTGGCGCCGATATGGGTCATGGTCTGGTTGCCGCGCAGGCTGGTCGCCGCACCGGCACCGGCGCCGGTCGCCGGGCGCTGCCACTGGCTCTGCCGGTCCTGGTACGCGGGCGCGGCGTTGAAGCCGGCCATGCGGTTGCCGTTGAGCATCTGCGACAGGAAGAAGCCGGTCATCAGCGGGCCGATGAACGAATGCCCCTGATGGTCGCGCTGTTCCACGCAACGCTCGGCGGAATACTCCTGCGCGCACTGCTCGCGGCTGGCGTACTTGGGCCCCTGCTCGGCCGACTGCTGCTGCGCCTGCTTGAACGCCTCGCGGCAGGTGGTGATGTCGTGGGTCTGCGCCGCGCAGGCTTCCACCGAGGTGTACAGCCCCTCCTGGGTCTTGGCCTCGCGCTCGCAGGCGGTGAACAGCAGCGGCGCGGTGCCCATCAGCAACAGCGCGGCCTTCTTGGATCGTTTCATCGTCTCCCTCCCGGACCTCAGAATGCGATGATGCCTGTTCGGGCCGGAGACGGAAACCGCCGGTACCGCGCCTGCCCATTCATCCGCATCGCCTCAAGCATCGCCCGGTGGTCCGTGCGGTCGGCGCAGCGGTGCCGGTTCAGCGCCGGCAAGGCAGCCGTGCAGGCCGCGTGATAACGTGGCCAATGGCCTTGCACCCGGCGCAAAAGGTTGCGAATGCAACCCTTTGCACCCTGCCGGGCCGACCACTTCCGCCAGCATTCCGCCCGCCTTCCGACCGCACGACACCCCCATGCCCGACTATCGCTCCAAGACTTCCACCCACGGCCGCAACATGGCCGGCGCGCGCGCGCTGTGGCGCGCCACCGGCATGCAGGATGCCGACTTCCACAAGCCGATCATCGCCATCGCCAACTCCTTCACCCAGTTCGTGCCCGGCCACGTGCACCTGAAGGATCTCGGCCAGCTGGTCGCGCGCGAGATCGAACGCGTCGGCGGCGTGGCCAAGGAATTCGACACCATCGCCGTGGACGACGGCATCGCCATGGGCCACGACGGCATGCTGTACTCGCTGCCCAGCCGCGAGATCATCGCCGACTCGGTGGAGTACATGGTCAACGCGCACTGCGCCGACGCGCTGGTGTGCATCTCCAACTGCGACAAGATCACCCCCGGCATGCTGATGGCCGCGCTGCGCCTCAACATCCCCACCGTGTTCGTGTCCGGCGGGCCGATGGAGGCCGGCAAGACCAAGCTCGCCGATCACAACCTGGACCTGATCGACGCGATGGTGATCGCCGCCGATCCCAACGCCTCCGACGAAAAGGTCGCCGCGTTCGAACGCAGCGCCTGCCCCACCTGCGGCTCGTGCTCGGGCATGTTCACCGCCAACTCGATGAACTGCCTGACCGAAGCGCTGGGCCTGGCCCTGCCCGGCAACGGCACCGTCGTGGCCACCCATGCCGACCGCGAGCAGTTGTTCCTGAAGGCCGGGCGCACCGCGGTCGAACTGTGCCACCGCTGGTACGGCGCCGAAGACCCGACCGCGCTGCCGCGCGGCATCGCCACCTTCGCCGCGTTCGAGAACGCGATGACGCTGGACATCGCGATGGGCGGCTCCACCAACACCATCCTGCACCTGCTCGCCGCCGCACAGGAAGGCGAAGTGCCGTTCACCCTGCGCGACATCGACCGCCTGTCGCGGCACGTGCCGCAGCTGTGCAAGGTCGCGCCGAACATCCAGAAGTACCACATCGAAGACGTGCACCGCGCCGGCGGCATCCTCTCCATCCTCGGCGAACTGGCGCGCGGCGGCCTGCTGCATACCGACCAGGCCACCGTGCACAGCCGCACCCTCGGCGATGCCATCGCGCAATGGGACATCACCCAGACCGACGACGACGTCGTGCACACCTTCTACAAGGCCGGCCCGGCCGGCATCCCCACCCAGATCGCCTTCAGCCAGGCCACGCGCTGGCCGACGCTGGATGTCGACCGCCAAGCCGGCTGCATCCGCGACGTCGCCCATGCCTACTCGCAGGAGGGCGGGCTGGCGGTGCTGTACGGCAACATCGCCCTCGACGGCTGCGTGGTCAAGACCGCCGGCGTGGACGAATCGATCCACGTGTTCGAAGGCAACGCCAAGGTGTTCGAGAGCCAGGATTCGGCGGTCAAGGGCATCCTCGCCGACGAAGTGAAGGCGGGCGACGTGGTGGTGATCCGCTATGAAGGCCCCAAGGGCGGCCCCGGCATGCAGGAGATGCTGTACCCCACCTCGTACCTGAAATCCAAGGGCCTGGGCAAGCAATGCGCCCTGCTCACCGACGGCCGGTTTTCCGGCGGCACCTCCGGCCTGTCGATCGGCCACGCCTCCCCGGAAGCGGCCGCCGGCGGCGCCATCGGCCTGGTCCGCGACGGCGACAAGATCCTGATCGACATCCCCAACCGCAGCATCAACCTGCTGGTCGACGACGCCGAACTGGCCGCCCGCCGCGCCGCACAGGACGCCCAAGGCTGGAAGCCGGTCGAAGTCCGCCCACGCAAGGTCACCACCGCACTGAAGGCGTACGCGCTGCTGGCGACGAGCGCGGACAAGGGCGCGGTACGCGACAAGGCGATGCTGGACGGCTGAGGCGTTTCGATGAAGACCGCGGGTTCCCGCGGTCTTCATGGCGTGCTGGCATCGCACTGTAGGAGGGACTTCAGTCCCGACGCCTGGCCGCAGACGCCTACAGATCGGTTGCCTCTGTTGGCGGCAACGTCACTCGCCGGTTAAGTGCGGCAATATTTTATCCGGTACGGCCACCTCGTGGCGACAAGGCGTCTTTCACACAGCAGCCATGCATGAGGCCTAACAACCCGTTCAAGCCCAACCCTCTTCGCAAGTTGGAGTATTTCAGGCGTAAGACCCCATGATCTTTGCTACAGCAACCGACGAGAACACCCTGTTCGTATTTGACTCCATTGCGGAAGCAATCGCTTACTGCGAGGGTATCGATGTGGAGGATGGCAGCTGGATCTTCTGGGATGAGGCCGGCAACGCTCTAAGCGCGGAGTTCATCATGCCAAATCACCATGGCAGGCTCACTGTTGGTGACGGCGCGTATCGCCTGGTTCAAGCACCGGATCAGCCCACTCTGGCAGAGTCTCTTTCCAGCATCTTTCACATAGATGGCAACCCACACTTCGCCACTCTCTCTGCAGTCGGGGCGCATCTTGCAACCGCTGCTCAGGTGTCCCGACGTGGGGCCTAATGGTTCATTCAAGCCGAACCCATTTGCAGGCCGGCTTAATTCAGGCGTTAAGCGGCTTTGGAGGTCTCGATGGAGCTGACACTTCTGCTGGTTGCGGCCCTTGCTCTTGTCAACATCGTCGCATCGGTTGCAGTACTTCGCGCCTCAGTGCTCTCGCCATCACAGCGCCTGCTGCAACTTGCTCTTATCTGGTTCATTCCAGTCATTGGCGCGATCGTTTGCATAGCCTTTGTCTCTTCCCAGGCAACTCGCCCCACATCGTCCAGCACAGTTGACCCGCTCTATCTGCCATCCGATGGTGGCGCGCCGGACGGCCCAGGCATTGGGAGCTGTGGCTGCGGCGGTAGTGACGCTGGCGCAACCGGGAGCAGTGACTAGTGGCACCGCCTAGCGATTCATTCAAGCCGACGCCACTTCACGACGCGGCTTACTTTCAAGCGTTAGGGTCCCATGGGAGAAATCGACCATTCCGTTGCAACACTCCGGTTCTTCGGAGACGACCTCGTGCCTGATGAGCTCACCGCATTGCTCGGAGCGAGCCCAACGGTGTCGCATCGGAAGGGCCAAGAGCTTATTGGTAGCAACACCGGCATGGTGCGCGTTGCCAAGACTGGAAGCTGGCGACTCAGTGCGGCCCGCCGTGAGCCCGAGGACCTTGAAGCACAAACCTGGGAAATCCTAGGACAACTCACTCAGGATCTCCGTGCTTGGGATTCTCTGGCCCGCTATCAACCGGACTTGTTCTGCGGCCTTTTCATGGGCAGTAGCAATGACGGGCTACCCCTTTCGGCCAAGGCCTTACTTGCCCTTGGCCAGCGCGGCGTTGCACTAGGGCTGGACATCTATGATGCCGGTGATTAAGGCTCTAGCAGCGGGCCCTAACGATGCATCAAGTTGAACCCCTTCGCGGCTCGCCTCGATTCAGGCGTTAGGCGACAGAATGAGAAACTTGACACATCGATCCTTTTTAATAAGCGGATCAGCCATATGCGGATTCGGCGCTGCCTACTGCTTTCTGTGGATATTTTCCGCCGCAAGTCTGGCCTCAGGCTTCTGCGGCAACAGCTTCTCACTGTTCGCTGAGCACTTGCGCTGCCGCCAAGTGAACTTCGCAATGATCCTTACGGCTTTGTTCTTGCTGCTTGGTGTGTTTCTCGGCTGGAAGGCGGCGCGTACTGTGGTCAAACCAAGCTAAAGAAGTTTTCTGTCATGGTGTCGAGATGCGACTCATGGGAAGCCTTGCTGAGCGTTGACAATTCCTTCAAGCTGAACCCGCTTCGCGGGTCGGCCTAATTCAGGCGTTAGTCCGCGCAGGTGGAACAGGGGGTTACTTGTGGGAAAAGCACTCGCGTACTTGATCGTCGTGGTGGCAGGTGTGCTGCTGTTGCACGCTACTGGGCTGCTCGATGGCATGTTCAGCCGCGGTAACCTTGAGGAACGTGACGCGTTCTGGCAAAAGACCGTCGCCTCAGAGGCGCCCATCGGCACCGCAAAAAGCGCCGTAACTGCGCTTGCAGCGCACCACGGCGTCTCGCTCGAGTGCTTCAGCTCGTCCCTTACACCGCCTCTGGCCGATTGCATCGGGGATGACCCGAGCTCCAAGGGCGGCACTTCGGGTCATCCGGTCGCACTCCAGCTGAACTTCACGTTCCACGGCGGGAGCTTGGCGAAGTTCGAGACGAGTCGGCACGTTCTTCAGTAGGCTCGACCTAACAATTCGTCCAAGCGACACCACTTTGTGCATAGCTTCACTCAGGCTAGGCGCTACAGACAGATCAGAGGAGTGTGTATGAGTGCAGCAGCACAGCCAGTTCCTTGCTCCATCAGCCCGCAAGACAAGCAGGCCCAAGCTCTGGCAGTCGGGGACGATCTCGTCCGGCGTCACGGGAAACGAAAGTTCTACACGGTCGAGCAGGTCAAAGAGTCCAACCGGCGACGGAACATCGACATCGACGTGGCCTGCTGGTCCCATGCGATGTTCAACTCGCACGAGGACTTTGATCGCCTGCACTCAGGGGTCGCCGAAGGCTGCGACTACGCAGCGATGAAATCCGAGATGCTCCGGGCGGTCGCGACCGATCACTCAGCAGCATGGTTCGATTGGGATCTATCCTGGTTGGAGTTCCCGGACCTGGATTTCTCGCTCTTCGATTTCTTCGACCTGTAACCGATGACCCACCAGGTGATGCCTGACAACTCATTCAAGCCGAGCCCGCTTCGTGTTTGGCTTAACTCAAGCGTTAGGCCACGCGGAGCAAGGTAGTGATCTCGATCGAAACGCGGGGCCGCATCTATCTGTCCGCTTTCACCGCGACGCTGATCGTTGGCGATCTGGCGCTTAAAGCCCTGTTCGTGATTGCAGGCAGTTTGCGTTGGAGCCAAGCGGCCGGGACGGCTGTGACTCTACTTGCCCTCTGGTTCCTATGGCGTGGATCCAGGGCTGCATACTGGTACTTGGTCGCATGCATGGTCGCTGCGCTCATCTACGTCATCTGGGTGGCCGTCACAACGCAAATTATCGCATTGGCCTGGATTGCGGTTCCCATTTCCTTCCTATTACTCACCGCATTGGCTCCTGCCACGCGCAAATTTTTGGCCGTGCAGCGTGCAACCGGTGCCTAACAATCCATTCAAACCAAACCCGCACCAGCGACCGCAGCCGGTTCTGTTCCGGCGTTAGTCCTATGCCAAGACATTGCAGCCACTGCGGATTGGAACTTCGTGAGATCGGGAACTTCCGACCCGACTGGATAACCGTTTACGAGTGTCCAAGCGGGCTACCTCTTCACGAATTTCTGGAGGTGGGCGATTCTCGTTGGACCTTTCCGCTCTTAGACCTAAATCTCGGCGTCAAAGACCGGCTGACCAATGCGGACCCATCTCTTGTTGAGCTTGCCGCATCCCGCATCCGCATGATCGACTACAAAACCGTGAGCATTGTCGGCTTTGAGCAAACGCTGCTCGGCATCTTCCCAGAGCCCAGCAATGCCGCCGCATAGCCCAAACAACTCGTTCGAGCCGAACCCTTTCGCGGGCCGGCTTGACTCGGCCAGGCCCCGGGAGAGTTCGTCGCCATATTTGGCGTTTTACCCGCCCCTTTGGCCAGTTCGTCGCACGCCAGTCGCCCCACTGCCATGGGACTGCAATCCTTGCGATTCCGCTCACCGGCCAAGGAGCCGCGTCGTGAAAGCGCTAATTGCCATCGTTGTCTGGTGCCTTCTGTTTGTGCTGTGCTGGCCGCTGGCCTTGCTGGCCTTGGTCCTGTGGCCCATCGTGTGGTTGCTCACCCTGCCGTTCCGCCTTGTGGGGATCACGTTCTCTGCCATGTTCGCGTTCCTACAGGCCATCCTGTTCTTGCCTGCCCGCCTCCTTGGTTGGCGGCCGGGACGCGTAGCGACAGCCTGACCCATTCGTTCAAGCCGAGCCGTTTCGCGACTCGGGCATTCAATCGGCGCTAGGCCACCAATGGCAGACCTCCAGCAACTCAGGGAAGTCGCAGCGCAGCTTCGGGAGCTGCAGCGAACCTCTCCGACCAACGCCTCCGAAGTCCGCGCCTGGGATACTTCAGCGCGGAAGTTCTCCGAGACGTTGTGCATTCCGCTCCCATCCCGGGCCATGCACTACCTGCACGATGCGGACGTCCGCATCAAAGACCCGGAGTACGGGAAGTTCCAAGATGAAATGCTCTCCCGTATCATCTCGGAGCTCGAGTCAGGGATCCTTCCTGCATCCACTACCACGACCTTGTCCTTTCATCCACGCTGGTTGGGGGCAATTGCTTTGTGTGTTGTCGCAGTTATCTGCTGGTTCGTATTTTGGTGACGTGGCCAGGAACTCGTTCAAGTCGAAATCGCTTTAATCAGGAAACCGTCTGCGATCGGCTGGTGAGTTGCATCCAGCAGGTTCGTTGGTGAGCTACCCACCGCTATGGGCCTGCAGATTGAGGCCTAACGACTCGTTCCAGCTGGCGCCGCTTCACGGTGCAGCCAATTCGGCCTTGGCGCCAGGAGGATTCATGGAAGTCTTGATCGCGATAGTGATTGTTGCCGGCCTGGCTAGCGGACTGGCCGTCTTGCTGCTCGGCTTATTGCTACCTCGCAAGTTCTGCCCTAGATGCAACACGGCGTTGCCTCGCTTCCGCAAGCCTTCAAGCACCCGGGAAGCGATGCTCGGGGGCTGGTCGTGTCCGTCTTGTGGTGCAAAGATCGCCCGCAATGGCGCGCTCCTGCCGGACTAGCGGCTTTTTGTTGCCCCTGGCACGTCGTTCGACCAGAGCCCGCAGCCGAGAACTTGCCGAGCAGGTGTGGCTGCCCAAGACCTGTACCTGGCATTCGACCGCGCCAAGCCGGCGCCGTTCGCGGAGTGCCTCACAGGGCGAGGCTTCATGACGAACTCGCAACGCCCGGACAGCTACTGTGCGAGCACTTGGCAGACGAGAGAATTGCGATGTCGAACCTGCACAAACAGACGCTGGAGAAGGCCAATGAAGCCATCTCCCGCGGCGATTTCGAAGGCTTCCTGCGCCACTGCACGGAAGACACCGTATGGAACTTCATCGGCGATCGGACGCTCAGGGGCAAGGATGCCGTGCGCCAATGGATGGCAGAGGCCTACAAGCAACCGCCCGTGTTCCGGGTGCATCGGATGATCGCGGAAGGTCAGTTCCTTGCGGCGATCGGCGTGATCGCCTTGAAGGGATCGAGCGGGCAAGAAGTCGAGCATGCGTACTGCGACGTGTGGCGCTTCGAGGACGGCCTGATGGCCGAGTTGAACGCCTACGTGGTCGAGTCCTGATCGATCCTGGATCACCCCAAGCAGTGGGAGTTGCAGTCAGCCACCGACCGGGCGACAGAGGGCGCTCTTCGATCGCCCTCGAGGACGTTACGATCGCATGGATCTTCCCCCGGTCGCAGCGTCTTGGCTCATGGCCGCCTTGCTCGCGAACAACGACTCATTCAAGCCGATCCCACTTCGCGGGTCGGCTCCATACAGATCGGATATTCATGCAAACCCTTCAAGAACTGCTCGATGGCGACGACCCTGCGATGCCGCTGCTCAGGCAATGGCTTTCCGAAGCCAGCCGTCCGTTCGAGGTCCTTCCGCCTTCGCAGCAGCACGGCGAGGTCCTGGTCGGCCTCCAGGTCACCACGCGCTCGCCCATGGGCGCCATCGCGTACGAGACCGGCGGGCTGTTGATCGATCACGGTTGGCTGCGCATCCTCGGCTCGGGGCATCCGAAATTGCCGCGCGACATCGTCGCGTGGAACGCCGGCCGGTCTTCGGGTCACCTGCTGGTCGCGGACGATGTCGTGGGCGGCTTCTTCTCGGTGAACGGCGGTAGTCTGGGGAGCGATCTGGGCGCGCTGTACTACCTTGCGCCCGATACGCTGCGATGGGAGGCCATGGACATCGGCTACAGCGACTTCCTCTGCTGGGCGCTCAGCGACCGACTGGACCTGTTCTACGAAGGCTTGCGCTGGCACGGCTGGGAAGCCGACGTGAAACAGTCCGATGGCACCCAATGCTTCAACTTCTTTCCGTTTCTTTGGACCGAGGAAGGGTCCGTCGAATCCAGTTCCCGTAAACTGATCGATGTCGCGGAGCAATTCGCTTTCAATACGACGCTGGCCGGCCGCGCGGAATGAGCCGCAATCCAGGCATCTTCGCAGGCGCCATGGCCGGCGCGGCGCCAAGTAGTCCGGCCGGCTCTCCCAATCGCCCAGTCCTCGAGAGACATCCATCCCTATGCTCCACCACATTTCCCTTGGCGTTTCCGACATCGAGCGCTCGGCGCGCTTCTACGACGCGGCGCTTCTGCCGCTCGGCTACGTGCGCGTGTGGGAAGACCTGACCCCGGGAGACGACGATCAAGCGGTGGGCTACGGCCTGCCCGGCGGCGGCGACCGGTTGGCGATCAAGCTCAGGGGCGCGAACGCGTGCGCACCCGGCCCTGGATTCCATCTCGCCTTCGCTGCCGCCAGCCATGCTGCCGTCGACGCCTTTCATGCGGCTGCGCTGCAAAACGGCGGCCAGGACAATGGCGCTCCCGGGCTGCGTCCGGACTATGGGGACAGCTACTACGCCGCGTTCGTCGTCGATCCCGACGGCCATCGTCTCGAGGCCGTCCTCAATTCGACGCCCTGACACCGGCATACCGCTCAGCGGCGCTTTGAAGCGAGTGCGAGAATCGGTGCATCGATCGGGTTGTCGGGCAGCTCTCTGAATTTCGTTCGCTCCACAATCGAACGCCATTCGGCAGCGTTGCGCAACGATGGTCTGAGCGACGGCGCTTCCGGCCTGCTGGTCGAAGGAACGACTCGAGGTGGCGTCGGGAATGCGCCAGCGAGGCTTCTTCGTTATCCTGCCCGCCCTTTCATGGACGAACACCGAACCCAATGTCCGACGACGCCGCGTCCCGTATCGGGAACATATTGCTGGGCCTGCTGTTCGCGCTGCTCGGGCTCGTCTTGCTGGGTATTGCGGCCGGTCTCGCGCTTGACCGGCACGAATTCCTCGCTCGCGCACAGACCGCCGATGGCGTCGTCAGCCGCTTGAACGCCGGCGGCGCGCATCCTGAGATCGCCTTCACGACAGGTGCTGGCGAGAAAATATCCTATCCCCAGGGCGGCTTCATCTCCATCCATCGGCCAGGTCAGACGGTGCGGGTGCATTACCTGCCCGAGTGGCCGTCGGGCAGCGCCGTGATCGATGATCCGGGGGCGCTGTGGGGCGTGCCCGTGGTTATGGGAGGCATGGGCCTGATATTCGGCATCGCCGGCGTGTCAAGAGTCGTTCGCCGCAGCCGCGGTGCGGGCGGATCGCAGCAACGACGTTGAACGCACGCGCCACCCAGCCGATGCGGATGGGAAGGTCGCTCGCAACGATTCGACCGTGCGCCTACGCTTGAGCAGCAGCTGTCGAAGGCGATCTTCTGACGACATGCCTTTCTGCGCTGCCCGGTTAGGCTAATGGCACCTCTCCGTTACGGACAGCGCCCATGCATCCAACCCAGTCATTGCGGATCGGCCTGATCTCCGACACCCATGGCCTGCTGCGGCCACAGGCGCTGGCGGCGATGCAGGGCTGCGACGCGATCGTGCACGCCGGCGACGTCGGCAAGCCGGACATCCTCGACGCCTTGCGCGCGATCGCGCCACTGCACGCGATCCGCGGCAACATCGATATCGCGCCATGGGCACAGACGCTGCCGGACGTCCTGGACGTCGAGATCGCAGGCGTGCGCCTGCACGTGCTGCACGACCTGAAGACGCTGGCGCGCGAACCTGCGGGCGTGGACGTGGTGGTCAGCGGGCATTCGCACAAACCCTTGCTGCGGACCCGCGACGGCGTGCTGTACATCAATCCCGGCAGCGCTGGCCCGCGCCGTTTCAGTCTGCCGATCAGCGTCGGCTATCTGCATCTGCAGGCCGACGGCGTCCGCGGCGAGCTGTTGAACTTGGTGTGAGACGGCTGCAGGCGTCATGCAAGCATGGAACTGGCATGTAAAGCGATGGACCGCGCTGCAGCGCGCAGAGGACACGGCAGCCACGGCCGCAGTGGTTGGTGACGCGTCGCCACTTTCGCGGATACCCGGCGCCCAGATCGGGCGCTCAGCGGCGATCACGCGATCCGCACGATGCGGCAGCCGATCGTGGCTTGGCCATGGCTCCTAGAGCCCCAGCACCACCTCGCTCCACGGCCGCGCTGGCGCCGGCCGATGCACGGCGCCACTCCGCCCCAACTGCGCCTGCGACGATCGCTGCTGCCGGCATTGCCAATCTCCGCTAGAGTTGGTCGCGAGCCTTGGGGTTGACCGGCACTGCGGGGACGGGAAGCAGGGCAGAGGCCGCGCGGGGGCGCAAGGCACTACCAAGGCGCCCGATGCAGCGGGAATGGACGGCGTGCATCGCGCAGAAAAAGGGGGATTTCTTATGTGGAAAAAGTTCGGCGGTAGCTTCGGCAAGATGGGCCTTGGAAAAATGTCCAAGGACGAATATCAGGCAAACCTCAACGGCATGAACATGTTCTTCGGGGCCGTGCTGGGGTTGGTCCTCGCCGGTACCGAGAAGCTCAACGACTGGCAGTTCGGCGTGGTGCTGACCATGCTCGCCGGCATCGTCATTTCCATTCTCTTCATCTCCAACAGCCGGCACAGGGTGGTCTATGCGATCTATACGGTCGTGCTGGTGCTGACGCTCCCCGGGATGGCCGACCTCATGCTCAGAGGACACGATGTCATCCCCAGCAAGGTCCAACCCACGCTGATCGTGTGGACCGCCATGACCATCATGGTGGAGTTCTGGGGCCGCGAACGCGACCAGGCCGCCTCTATGACCGGCTCCGACCAATCCAGTTGAAGCGCAGATGGCGATTCTCAAGCGCATCGTCCAATCCTTTTGGTGGCTCGCACTCGCCTACGTTCCAATGGCGCTCTCCGACAGGATCGAGCGCTTGTACGCGGAATTGGGCTGCCCGCCTCGCGGGGATTGCTACGTGGCCGGCACGATCACGGCATTCGATCTCTGGCTATTGACGCTCGCGATCACCGTGCTGGTGTGGCCTGCTTGCCTCTGGTTTCTCGGTCTGCGCTGGATGACCGGCCGGCTGGCCACCTGGCTTGGAACTCTGTTCAAGGCACACCGGCTGCGCCGGCAGGACTGATTCGCGCAGCGGTTTCCAGCGGCTTCCAGCGGGGCCGGCAACGCATGGCCTCCCCGCCCACTCACCAATCCGTCGGCGCGTAGTCCTTCAGGAACTGCCCCCACACGTGCTCGCCGGTGTTGAAACCGTGGATGATCGGGTCGACGATGCGCGCGGCGCCGTCGACGATATCCAGCGGCGGATGGAAGCGCTCTTCCTGCACCTTGCGCGCGGCGATCTCGGCCGGATCCTCGTCGGTGACCCAGCCGGTGTCCACGCTGTTCATGTGGATGCCGTCGTTCTGGTAATCGGCGGCCGAGGTCCGGGTCATCATGTTCAACGCGGCCTTGGCCATGTTGGTGTGCGGGTGCCGGGTGGTCTTGAAGTTGCGGTAGAACTGCCCTTCCATCGCCGACACGTTGACGATGTGCTTGTCGCGTTCGGGCGTGCGCAGCATCAGCGGCTTGAGCCGCGCGTTGATGATGAACGGCGCGATGGCGTTGACCAGTTGCGTCTCCAGCAGCTCCACCGACGGCACTTCGGCCATCAGCAGGCGCCACGAGTTGCGCCCGCGCAGGTCCACCTGCTGCAGGTCCTGGTCCAGCCGGCCCTCCGGAAACAGATGCTGCTGGCCAAGCAGCTCGTCGGCCAGCAGCGGCACTTGCGACAGTTCGGCGGCGCGAGTCAGGCCGTCGGCACCGCTGATGCCGTGGCCCTGCCCTGCCTGAAGCGTGGTCGCCGACGCCGCCGGCAGCAGTTCCGGGCTGCGCAAGCCCTCGTAGTGGCCGACCAGGCGGCGCACGTGCTCGGGCAGTTCGTGCAGCGCGGCGGTTTCGCCGGCCATCATGTGCGCGTAGAACTGCGGCGGCCGGCGCACGGTCTGGCAGGCGTTGTTGACGATGAAGTCCAGCCGCTCGCGCGTGGCCAGCAGCTGGCTGCAGAACGCCTCGACGCTGGGCGTGTGGCGCAGGTCCAGGCCGAACACCTGCAGGCGGTGGCCCCATTCGGCGAAGTCCGGCTCCTGCGCGTAGCGCGCGGCCGAATCGCGCGGGAAGCGCGTGGTCACGATCAACTCGGCGCCGGCGCGCAACAGCTTCAGTCCGGCCTGATAGCCGATCTTGACCCGGCCGCCGGTCAGCAGCGCCACGCGCCCGCGCAGATCGGCGGTCTCGGTACGCTTGAAGTAGTTCAGCTCGGCGCAGGCCGGGCACATCTGGTCGTAGAAATGGTGCAACTTGGTGAACTTCTGCTTGCACACGTAGCAGTGTCGCAACTCGGGCGAATGCGGCGCCGCAGGCTCTTCGACCGCGGCGTTGCTGGCGTCGTGCAAGCCGGCGGCATGCGGCGGGAAGTAGTTCGGCGTGCTGAACACCGGCTTGCGCCGTAGCGCGCGGATGCCGGTCTGCTCGAGCAGCGCCTCGGCCTTGCGCACCTTTTCCTGGTGGCGTTCGCGCGCCTGCTGCTTGAGCAACTGCCGGCGCGCCTTGGGTTCCGGGTGATAGACCTTCGCCACCACCTGGTGCAGGCGCACGCGGTCGGCCTCGGGCAATGCATCGAGCACGCTGCGATCGGCGTCGATGGCTTCGAGCAGGTCCAGGGCGACACGCAGGCGTTCGGTCAGGGGCAGGTCGTCGGTGGCGGGGGGCGAGGCGGTGGTGTTCAAGACGGATCCGGGATGAGCGGCGGCGAGCCGTGGCGAAAGGCGCGGCAGAACGCCGACGAAAGACAGCGGTAGAGGCAGCGATGCGGCGCGCCCGGCGCTTGCGGCGAACGGGAGGCGGCATCGCTAGGGGCGTTGCGACCGACCGGGATGGGCCGGCCAGGCGGCATTTTCGCCGATCAGGGGTGCCGGCGCCATGTCGGCCGCGGATCGCGCCTCACCCCTGTCCCCACGCTCCGCGCGCCAGGCGCCGGTGTCGCGCTCATGCGCCGTCGGCGGGCGCGTCGACCTTGCGTACCGTCGTCTGCCGCGGCTTGAGCGCGCGGCCGGCGGCATCGCGCGGCAGCATCGCCGGCACCGGCTTGCCGGTACGGCGATCGAGCAGGCGCGAATGCGCCTCGCCCGGCACAAACAGATGCCGCTCGCCCCATTGCCGCAACGCCAGCAGCAGCGGGAACAGCTGCTCGCCTTTCTCGGTGAGCGCGTATTCCTGGTAGGCGCTGCCGTCGGCGGCCGGCCGCAGCGCCAGGATCTGCGCCTCGACCAGCAGCCGCAGGCGATCGGCCAGGATGTTGCGCGCCATGCCCAGACTGCGCTGGAAATCGCCGAAGCGGCCGATCCCGTCGAAGGCATCGCGCAGGATCAGCAACGCCCAGCGCTCGCCGATCAGATCCACCGAACGCGCCACCGGGCACGGCTGGGCGGAGTCCTTGCTGCGTCTGGCCATGCCGTCTCTCCTTCGCCGAGTGCGCTATCGGTTGCATTTTAAAACCAAAGGCGCCACGCTGTTACTGGTTTTTAATCGAAACCACTTAGCGACGCACGAGCCATGCCGACCGTATCCGATTCCGAGCTCAGGCCCGAGCCGCCCAGGCTGAGCCGCGGGCAAGTGGCGCTGTTCGCCTGCGCCAGCGGCGCCAGCGTGGCCAACGTCTATTTCGCGCAGCCGCTGCTCGATGCGCTGGCGGCGGAATTCGGCATCGGCCAAGGCGCTGCCGGCGGCGTGATCGGCGCGACCCAGGCCGGTTGCGCACTGGCGCTGTTGCTGGTGGTGCCGCTGGGCGATCGCCACGCGCGGCGCCCGCTGATGCTGTGGCAAGGCGGCGCATTGCTGGCCGCGCTGCTGGCGGTGGCCGCGGCGCCGACGCTACCGGCACTGCTGGCAGGAATGCTCGCCCTGGGCTTGCTGGGCACGGCGATGACCCAGGGCCTGATCGCCTATGCCGCGGCCAGCGCCGCGGCGGCCGAACGTGGCCGGGTGGTCGGCGCCGCCCAGGCCGGCGTGGTGATCGGGCTGCTGTTGGCGCGGGTGCTGGCTGGCGTGATCGCCGATCTGGCCGGCTGGCGCGGCGTCTATGCCGCATCCGCCGCGCTGACCCTGGTGCTGCTGTTGTGGTTGCGGCATGTGTTGCCCGCCCTGCCCGCGCCGCAACGGCCGCCCGGCTATGCGGCCCTGCTGCGCTCGATGCTGCGCATGCTGGCGCACGAGCGGGTGCTGCAGATCCGCGGCGGCATCGCGCTGCTGATGTTCGCCAGCTTCTCGATCTTCTGGACCGCACTGGTGCTGCCGCTGAGCGCAGCGCCGTATGCCTACTCGCATGCCACGATCGGCGCATTCGGCCTGGTCGGGGCGGTCGGCGCGCTCGCCGCAGCGCGTGCCGGGCGCTGGGCCGACCGTGGCTGGGCGCAGCGCTGCAGCGGGCTGATGCTGGCGCTGCTGCTGGCGTCGTGGCTGCCGCTGGCGCTGGGCATGCGTTCGCTGGCGGCGCTGGTGCTCGGCATCGTCGTGCTGGACATGGCCGGCCAGGCGATCCACGTCATCAACCAGAGCCTGATCTTCCGCGGCGACGCGTCGGCGCACAGCCGGCGCGTCGCCGGCTACATGCTGTTCTACGCGCTGGGCAGCGGCCTGGGCGCGATCGCCGCCACCGCCATCTATGCGCATGCCGGATGGACGGGCGTGTGCATCCTGGGAGCGGCGACCAGCGCGGCGGCGCTGCTGTTCTGGACGATCACGCTGCGCTGGATGCCGGCGGCATCCGCGCGTTAGCCAGCTTCATCGCAGGCATCCGCCGTTGGCGACGTGGCTGGGAAGGACACCGGCTGGCCTCGACCAGCGCTTGCCACAGATGCCGCCGGTAACGCCTGGCGCGACTGGCGCTCACCTGCGTTCGTTGCAGCCTCCTGCAGCGCCATCGGTGCGGCCACACGCTCAGCGCAGCGGCGCCTGCGCGAATTCGCCGCGTTGCAGCTTGGCCACGTCGTTGCCCTGCGCGTCCTTCGCCTGCAGATCGGCGCCCTTGGCGGCGAGGTCTTTCAGCACTTCGGTACGCTGGAACAACGCCGCGTACATCGCCGCGGTCTGGCCGGCGTTGTTGCGTTGGTCGGGCGCGCAATCGGCCTGCATCAGCCGCTTGGCGATTGCCAGTTCGCCCTTGAAGATCGCGCCCATCAGTGCGGTGTTGCCGCGCTTGTCCTGTGCGCACGGATCGGCGCCCGCGCGCAGCAATTGCTCCACCGCCGGCTGCTGGCCGTGGTAGGCAGCCAGGATCAGCGCGGTATAGCCCTTGTCGTCGCGGGCATTGAGGTCGTAGTGCGCCTGGATGAACTCGGCCAGCATGTCCTGGCGGCCTTCGCGCGCGGCATCGAAGAAGTAGTCGCGTAGTTGCGCCTGGATCTTGGCCGGATCAGCGGGCGCGGGCGCGGCGGTCGCCGAGGCGGCGGCCAGGCTCAGGGCGAGAAGAAGGAAGCGAAGCATGCTCGGTCTCCGGCAAAGAAAACGCAGCGCGGCGTGGGGGAGGCGCCGCCGCGCTGCGCTATGAACAGTCAATCCCGCAGTTGCGCGGCCAGCTGCTTGACCCGCGCCAGGTCGCCCTTGGCGACGCGGGCGACGCCGCTGCCGTAGGACGGATCGGCCTTGTACAGGAACGACAGCATGATGTGCTTGCTGGCGTCGTCGGTGCCGGCCAGCGATTCGCCGAAGCTCTGGATCAGGTCCTGCTGCTCCTTCTTGCTGTAGCTGCGGAACAGTTCGCCGGCCTGCTTGAAGTTCTGCTCGCGGGTGATCTTCGCCTGCTGCGAGGTGCCGGACAGCGGCAGCTGGCTGTAGCGCGCGTTCGGATCCTGCAGGCGCGGGGCGAGCCGGCTGGGCTCGTAGTTGACGCCGCTGGCGGTGGCGCCGGAGTTCATCGCGCCGTCCTGATTGCCGTTGTTGACTGCCACCAGTGGCCGGTTCACCGGCAGACTCAGGCCATTGGTACCGACCCGGTACAACTGGGTATCGGCATAGGAGAAGATGCGCCCCTGCAGCAGGCGGTCTTCCGAGGGTTCGATGCCCGGCACCAGGTTGGCCGGTGCCATCGCCACCTGCTCGGTCTCCTGGAAGAAGTTGTCCACGTTCTTGTTCAGCACCATCTGTCCGATCTTGCGCTCGGGCACGTCCGGCCAGATCTTGGTCGCATCCAGCGGATCGAAGTCGAACTTGGCCAGGTCTTCCGGCTTCAGCACCTGGATGTACAGGTCCCACTTCGGATAGTCGCCCTGCTTGATCGCGCCGACCAGATCGTTGGTCAGGTGGCTATAGTCCTTGCCCTGCACCTGCGCCACCTGCTTCGGGTCCAGGTTCTTCAGGCCTTGCAGCGACTTCCAATGGAACTTGACGTAGTGCACCTCGCCTTGCGCGTTGACCAGTTTGTAGGCGTGCACGCCGTTGCCGTCCATGAAGCGGTAGCCGGCCGGCGTGCCTTCGTTGGAGTACAGCAGGGTCAGCGTGCGCGTGGCCTCGGGCACGTGCGAGAAGAAATCGAAACGGCGCGCATCGTCGTCGAGATTGGTCCGCGGATCCGGCTTGAACGCATGCACCATGTCGGGGAACTTGATCGCATCGCGGATGAAGAAGGTCGGGAAGTTGTTGCCGACCAGGTCCCAGTTGCCCTCGCTGGTGTAGAACTTGGTGGCGAAGCCGTGCGGATCGCGCAGCGTCTCCGGCGAATGGTTGCCGTGCACCACCGAGGAGAAGCGCACGAACACCGGGGTCTTGGTGCCGGCGCTGAACACCTTGGCCTTGGTCAGGTCGGAGATGTCGGCACTGGCGGTGAACGCGCCATGCACGCCGGTGCCGCGCGCATGCACCACGCGCTCGGGGATGCGCTCGCGGTCGAAGCGCTGCAGCTTCTGGATCAGCTGCACGTCCTGGAGCAGGGTCGGGCCGGTGGCGCCGGCGGTCTGCGAGTTCTGGTTGTCGCCCACCGGCGCACCGTTGTCGCGCGTGAGCGTGGACTGCGCGAACCCGGCGGGAACGATCAGGGTCTGCGACAGCAGGGCGAGCACCAACAGTGTTCCAGGGCGCATGGCGTCAGCTCGTGTTGAGGGAGCTGAAGCATGGCGGTGGCGCGGCGGGCTGAGAATTCGTTAGTTGCTATGGCTGCGATAGGCAGGGTGGATGCCGGCACGCTGTTGTGATTGCGGTCTCGCACATGGGCGTTGCGCGTGCACTTCGCGCCATTTGCGCCTCGCACGAGCGGCGCGAGGCGACGCGATCGACATCAAAATGTAGACAGCGCGTGGCGCTAGCCGATCACCCGCTTGAACGGCGGCAACGCATCGATGATGCGCTTGCCGTAGCGCTTGGTCAGCAAGCGCGAGTCGAGGATGATGACCCGGCCATGGTCGCTGGAGCTGCGGATCAGGCGGCCGGCGAACTGGGTCAGGGTGCGCAGCGCGTGCGGTACCGCGATCAGGTTGAAGGCGTTGAGGCCGCGGCTTTCGAACCACTCGCCGAGCGTCGCGGTCTGCGGGTCGGTCGGCACCGCGAACGGCACCTGGGTGATGACCACGGTGGTGCAGGCATCGCCCGGCAGGTCCAGGCCTTCGCCGAAGGAATTCAGGCCGAACAGCACCGAGCCCTCGCCGGCACCGATGCGGCGCATGTGCTCGCCGATCATCTGCGACTTGGAACCCTCGCCCTGCACCAGCACGCGGTTGCGCTGCGCGACCGGCAGCAGGTCGGCGACCTTGAGCATCTTCCAGCGCGAAGTGAACAGCACGATCGAGCCCTTGCCCCAGTCCAGTTCCTTGACCAGATAGCGCGCGACCTCGCGTGGATGGCCCTCGCGGTCGTCCGGCGCCACCGGGAATTTCGGCACGATCAGTTCAGCCTGGTTGGGCAGGTCGAACGGCGAGGACAGCGACACCATCTCGGCATGCGCGGGCAGGCCGTTGTCGATCGCCAGCGCCTGGAAATCGCCGCCGCCAGTCAGCGTGGCCGAGGTCAGCACCGCCGAGTCCACTTCGCTCCACAGCAGCGCGCGCAGCACCTGCGCGGCCGACACCGGCGAGCAGTGGCAGACCAGGTCGGCATCGCGCGAGGCGGTGATCCAGCGCGCCATCGGCGCCTGCCCGTCCTGGTCCTCGCGGCGCCAGCCCAGCCACAGCGCGTATTGCTGCTCGACCATCTCCAGGGCCATGCCCAGGCTGCGCTGCAGGCGCTCCTTGGCCGCATCCTCCTGCTTGGACTTGGCCACCAGCTGATGCGCGGCCTGCACCCAGTTGAGCAGTGCGGCGGTGTCCTGCGCCTGCGCGTCGATGAACGGCTTCCAGTCCTCGGGCAGGCGCCCGTTGGGCGCGCGCCACATCGGCTCTTCCTGGCTTGGATCCGGCACCCAGGCGCGCTCGATCTCGGCGCGGAACGCCTTCAAGCCCTTGCTGACCTGGGTCGCCAGTTCGATCGCCTCGTTCGGCAACTGGTTGCCGATGGTGTCCTTGTCGGCCAGCCGGTAGGCCGCGCCGACCAGCGACTGCAGGCGGCCGGTGCGGCGCGCCATGTCGTCCAGCGCCAGGTTGGCCGCGCCCTGGTCGATGGCGACGCCGGCGATGTGGTGGCCCTCGTCGAGCACCAGCAGCATGTCCGCCGGCGGCGCGATCAGCGGCTGGCCGTTGTCGCTGTCGCCCAGCGCCAGCGCCGACAGCAGCAAGGCGTGGTTGGTGACCACGATCTGCGCGTCGCGCACGTCGCTGCGCGCTTTCAGCACCGGGCATTGCACCGCGAACGAGCAGCGGCGCCCGGCGCAGCCGGCGGCATTGGTGGTGATACGCGCGCGCAGCGACGCCGGGATCGGCTCCGGCGCGGTGTCCAGGTCGCCGTTCCAGGTCTTGTCGGCGTAGGCCTTGGCCAGGCCGCGCGCCTGCTCGGCCTCGGCCGGGCTCAGCGGGCGATCGTACAGCGGCGCCTCGTCCTCGAACATGCTGTCCTGCGCGGCTTCGCCATGCAGTTCGGCGACGTTGCGCGCGCACAGGTAGCGGGTGCGGCCCTTGGCCAGCGCCACCGTCGCCTCGATGCCGGTGGCCTTGAGGAAGGCGGGGATGTCACGCTCCACCAATTGCGATTGCAGCGCCACGGTGCCGGTGCTGATCACCAGCTTCTTCTTGCTGGCCAGCGCGATCGGTACGCCGGCGGTGAGGTAGCCCAGGCTCTTGCCGACGCCGGTGGGCGCCTCGGCCACGCCGACGCCGCCGCTGGTGCCCAGCGCGCGCGACACCACCCCGATCATCTGGCTCTGCGCGCGGCGCACGCGGAACCCGGGGGTGTTGGCCTGCAGTTTGGTGTAGGCGTCGCGGATGGCGAGCTTCAGCGGCTCGGTCAGCTCGCGCTGGGGCTTGCCGGGCGCGGACTGCGCGGCCGGCGTGGGGGTGTCGTTCATCCGCGCATTTTCTCACGTCCGGTCGCACGGATTGACACCGGCGCGGGCGCGGACCTTAACGCGGCGCGGAAGGCTTGTGCGGCAACGCGCGCCGCAAGGCCTGCAACAACAGCGCCACGCCGAGCACGTACAGCGCATCTTCCAGCAGGCGGATCGACGCGTAGGTCCATGCGTACGGCTCGGTGAGCCGATCGGACATCAGTTGCGTCCAGCCCACCGCCGCGTTCAGCGCGCGCGGCAGCACCGCGTTCGCCATCAGCACCGCCAATCCGGCCTGCGCCAGCGTGCGTGCGCGGCCAGGCGCCAGGCGCGCGAGCAGCAGCAGGCCGATCAGCGGCAGCAGGAAGCGCGCCAGCAGGCCGATCCCGCCGGTCACCATCTTGACCTCCAGCAGCGGCTGGATCGCAGTCGCCAGCATTGCCGTCTCCTTCGGTTGCGCCGCGTCGGCACCGGCGCGGCGGGTGCCGGACGACACCGCGCCCGGACCCGCCAGCCGGCGCGGAATAGGTTCTAGCGCGGCAGAGCGAACCGCAGCGCCAGCACCACCAGCAGCATCGCCACTGCGTGCAGGATGGTGAACACGGCCTGCAGGATGCCGTACCAGGCCGCGTAGCTGGTGAACGTTCCGCCCTGGGACACGATCCATATCGGCAACAGCGAGGTCACCGAGCCGCATAGCCCGCCGACCAGCAGCAGGCTCAAGCCCCACAGGCCGAGCGTGCGTGCACGGCCGGGGCGGCGCGTGGACAACAGCACCACTCCGACGCCGAGCACGATCAGGATCGGCAGCTGGAAGCCCACCGTGGTCAACAACTGAAGCAGGAATCCATTGTCCATGCGATCTCCGTGGAAGCTGAAAGAAAGCGCCGGAGCGCTCGGGTCAGTCGGCGCTCACCAGCACCGCATCGCGCGCGCGCAGCGCGGCGTAGACCGGATCGGTGTCCGGACGCACGCCGTGCCAGCGCTCGAAGCTCTCGGCCGCCTGCTCGACCAGCATGCCCAGGCCGTCGACGGTATCGCGGCAGTTGGCCGCGCGCGCCCACGCCAGGAACGGGATCGCGATCTCGCCGTAGTTCAGGTCCACCGCCAGGGTCATGCTGTTGACCAGCGACAGCGGCAGCGAGAATCCCGCCGCCTCGTCGCGGCCGGCGGCGGTGGCGTTGACGATCAGTTCGAAGTCGCCCAGTTCGCGCAGGTCTTCCCAGTAGCGGGACATGGCGCGCGCCGGTTCGCCCAGCGCATCGACCAGCGCATCGGCGCGTTCGGGCGAGCGGTTGACGATCATCAGCTGCTGCACGCCGGCGTCCAGCAGCGCCGGCGCCACCCCGCGCGCGGCGCCGCCGGCGCCGAGCAGCAGCGCACGGCGACCGCGCAGGTCCAGGCCGTTGCGCCCGGTCAGGTCGCGCACCAGGCCGGCGCCGTCGGTGTTGTCGCCGTGCCACTGCCCGTCGCGGTAGCTGAGCGTGTTGACCGCCCCGGCGCGCTGCGCACGTTCGCTGTGGATCACGCTGTGCGCGTAGGCGGCTTCCTTCAGCGGCAAGGTCACGTTGGCGCCCACACCGCCCTCCGCGGCAAACGCCGCCAGCGCCGCCGCAAAGCCGTCCGGCATGGCGTCGATCGCGTCGTACTGCAGGGCGATGCCGGCCTGCTTGGCGAAGTCGGCATGGATGCGCGGCGACAGCGAATGGGTGACGGGATGGCCGAACACGGCATAACGGGATGTGGGCATGGAACGCTCGTTGGTTGTTTTAGACTGGTCGCGACATCCGAAGGAATCCGACATGCGGACCCCCGCCCTGCCGCTCGCGCTGGCCGCGAGTTTACTCTGCGCGCCGTCGGCGTTCGCGCTTTCCGAGTTCGGCATCGAGGGCATGGGCGTGGTCTCGACCAAGGCCGACGAGACCCGTGCCAGCGTTTCCGCAGACGGCCAGCGCATCGTCTGGGGCAGCCCCGACCGCGCCGGCGGGCCCGGTGGCGGCGACCTGTGGCAGGCCACGCTGCGCGACGGGCGCTGGGCTGACGCGCAACCGCTGCCGGCGCCGCTGAACACACCTGGCGCCGACACCGACCCGTTCTTCAGCACCGACGGGCGCTGGCTGTATTTCGCCTCCGACCGCGCCGGCGGCCACGGCGGCGGCGATCTGTACCGCGCGCCAGTGCTGGCCGACGGCCGCTACGGCCCGCCGCAGAACCTGGGCGCGGCGGTGAATTCACGCAGCGACGAACGCACGCCGGCGCTGTCGCTGGACGGCACCCGGCTGCTGTTCGCCAGCGACGGGCATGGCGGTGCCGGCGGCATGGACCTGTTCGTGGCGCGGCTGCAAGGCCAGGTCTTCGGCCAGTTGCAGGCGCTGGACGGGATCGACAGCGCCGACGACGAAACCGATGCCGCCTGGCTGGGCGACGGCCGCGCACTGGTGTTCGCGCGGGCGCGCAAGGCGCAAAGCGCGCAGTTGTGGCTGGCGCAGTGCGCCGCTGGGCGCTACGTGCAGCCGCAGCCGCTGGCGCTGTCGTTCAATGGTGCCGACGGCGACACGCGCGGCGCGGTACTGGACGCCGCCAAACCGAGCGAACTGCTGGTCGTCGGCAGTGCGCGCGCACCGAAGGCCGGCCAGCGCGACGTGTACCGGATGAAGGCCCCGGCGGCGAGCGGCAGCGGCGATTGTGCGGGTGCGCGCTGACGGCGACGGCTGCGCTGCTGGACGTGCGAATGCCGAAGATCGATGACGCGTGCCCGTCTGCAAGCGCTGCTGGAACGGTCGCTGCAATGCTCGCTGATGCGGTTGGTCGCGGCTGAAGCCGCTCCTACAAAAAAGCGAGCTGCGCCTTCTGCCCTTGTAGGAGCGGCTTCAGCCGCGACAGACGCAGCGATGAAGACAACGCCACCGGATTCGATCCGGGGCCGATAACTCTCCCCGAATCGCTCCACCCGCATCAGACCTCAATACACATCGCGCCGATAACGCCCGGCCGCGCTGAGCGTATCCAGCGCATCCTCGCCGAGGATGTCGCGCAAGGCCGTATCCACGCCGCGGGCCATGCTGTCCAGGCTGCCGCAGACGTGCAGCGTGGCGCCGCGCGCGATCCAGGCGCGCACCTCATCGGCGGCGTCGCGCAGGCGATCCTGCACGTAGACCTTGCCCGGCTGGTCGCGCGAGAACGCCAGGTCCAGGCGCTGCAGATGGCCACTGTCGTGCCAGGCGCGCAGCTCCGCACCGAACAGCGCATCGTGCGCGGCATTGCGCTCGCCGAACAGCAACCAATGCCCATGCGCGCCGGCAACCTCGGCTTCGCGCAGCAGGCTGCGCAGGCCGGCGATGCCGGTGCCATTGCCGATCAGCAGCAGCGGCGCATCGCCGTGCCGGCGGAAACCGGGGTTGGCGCGCACCCGCGCCTGCACCGCGGTGCCCAGCGGCGCATGCAGGCACAGCCAACCCGAGCCCAGGCCGGCGCTGCCGTCGTCGCGCCGGGTCAGGCGCACCACCAGTTGCAGCAGGCCGTCGGCCGGCACCGAGGCGATCGAGTATTCGCGCAGCGGCAGCTGCGGCAGCGCATCGAGCCAGGCCTGCAGATCGTTCGCATCCCCGGGTGGCGACAGCACGCGATCGGCCAGCGCCGCCTGCAGCGGCATCGGCACGCCGTCGGCACGCACCGGGGTGTCGGCGGCCAGGCCATGCGCGGCAAGCCAGGCGCGCACGGCGTCGGCGGCATGGCATGGCTGCACTTCCAGGATGTCGCCCGCCTGCCACTGCGCCTGCGCCGGCGGCGCCAGATCGATGCGCCACACCGGCGCGCCGGCGCTGCCTGGATTGAGCAGCGCGCGCCCGGCCAGGCGCCACTCCAGCGACGGCGGCGCCTGCAGTTCCGGCGCCGCCGCGGCCACGCCGGTGACCGCGGACAACTGCCGCTGCCACTGCGCCAGCGCCTGCGGATCGGCGTTGTCCACCTCCACCGCCGGGAACAGCGCCTGCGCGCCTTGCGCGGCCAGCCACTGCTCCAGCCGCCGCGAAAACCCGCAGAAGCGCGCGTACTGGCGATCGCCCAGCGCCAGCAGCGCATAGCCGAGCTCGGGCAGCGCCTGCGCCTGGCGCAGCACCTTCTTCTCGAACGCCCGCGCCGGGTCCGGCGCTTCGCCGTCGCCGAAGGTGCTGACCACGAACAGCGCACGCCGCGCGCGCAGCAGTTGCGCCGTATCCAGTTGCGCCAGCGATTGCACCTGCACCGGTACGCCGGCCGCCTGCAGCTGCCCGGCGGCCTGCCAGGCCAGGCGCTCGGCGAATCCGCTCTGGCTGGCGAATCCGACCAGCCACGGCTCGGCGGCCGCCGGCGCAGTCGGCCCCAGGCCGCTCCGCGCACTGCGCAGCGCGCGCTTCTTGCGCCGCCGGTCCAGGTACAGCAACCAGCCGGTGACGAAAAACAGCGGCATGCACAGGCTGGCCAGCAGCACCAGCGCGCGCCCAGGCAGGCCGAAGAAGCTGCCGCTGTGCAGGGCGAAGACGCTGCTCAGCAACTGTCGACCCAGCGGCTGCTGCCGATAGTCCAGGCGGCGCACGACGCGGCCGCTGCGCGGATCGATCTCCACGCCGTCGAAGGCGCGGCTGTGCACCGGATCTTCCGCCAGGTAGCGCGCGATGGCCGGCTGGCCGGGACGCCCAGGCAGGCGCAGGTCCAGGTAGGCGCGGCGCACGCCGGGCAGCGCATCGAGCGCGGCCTGCAGCCGCGCATAGTCCACCGCCGGCGGCTTGCCGCCGCGGCCGCCGCCGCTTTCCGCGCGCTCGCCGCCGAGCACCGCCACCAGCCCTTGCCGGTACCAGTCGTAGGACCAGTACAACCCGGTCAGCGCGATCAGCAGGTAGATGGCCAGGCACCAGGTGCCGATCACCGAATGCAGGCTCCACAGGAAGCCGCGTCCCTGCCGCTTCCATTCCACCGCCCACCACGCGCGCCAGCTCCACCATTGCCGCGGCCAGCGCAGGTACAGCCCGGACAGGCAGAAGAACAGCAGCACGATCGCGCACGCGCCGGTGACGGCCTTGCCGCGCTCGCCAGCGGCCAAACGCCGATGCAGGTCCTCGACGAAGGCGAAGAAGCCGGTCAAGCGCGGCTCCGCCACGGTCTGCCCGGTATAGGGATCGAAATACAGGCGCCCGCCGTCGCCGCCGGCCAGGCGTACGTTGGACGGGCGCGTGCCGGTCGGGTCGATCAGCAGGCGCGTGGTGCGGTGCGTGCCGCCCAGGTCCAACCGCCGCGCCAGTTCGGCCAGCGGCAGCGGCGATTCGCCGGCGGCGTGGCGCGCGGCCGCCTCGGCCAGCGGCGGGTTGGCCCAGCGCACGATCTCGTCCTCGAACGCCAGCGTGGCGCCGCTCAGGCCCATCACCGACAGCACCAGCCCGGCGCTGATGCCGAGCAGCCAGTGCAGCTGGAACAACAGCTTCTTGGTCACGGCACAGGCACGGTCGAAGGCGGCCGCGCATTGTAGATGAGAACGCTTATCGAATCGAATTGCGCCGGTGCCTCGCCGGACCCTCCACAAACATGACTGCCAGCCCTGGTGACACGCGCGCCACATCCAGCGGTCACCGCAGCGACATGGCCCTTCGCCACTTTCTTCGCTCCCCCTGGCTAGCGAGGTACGCGATGTCCTTCTCCCTGCGCGGTTGTCTGGTGTTGCTTGCGTTGTTCACGGCCCAGACGGCGATGGCCGCCACCAATTGCGCCACGCTGTACGCCGGCGGCAAGCCGCCGAGCGTGGACACCGCGCTGAGCACGCGCACCACCGAGGTCTGCCATACCGAATACGCGATCCTGGCCTCGGGCGTGACCAAGGGGCCGCTGTACTCGGCCGAGCACCTGACCGACCAGCAGGTCGCCGGTGCCGAGGCGATCGGCCGGGTCGGCTCGTTCCACGAGGAAACCGCCATCCCCGCCGCCGACCGCTCCAAGAGCTCGGACTACACCAATACCGGCTTCGACCGCGGCCACATGACCCCGGCCGGCGACGCCTCGACCGAAAGTTCGGAGAAGGAGACCTTCTCGATGGCCAACGTGGTCCCGCAGGACCACAAGCTCAACACTGGCGAGTGGGCGCGCATCGAGGAGCAGGTGCGGCAACTGGCCAAGCAGCGCGGCGAGATCTACGTGGTGACCGGCCCGGCCTTCGACGACAACGTGACGACGATCGGCACCGACAAGGTGGAAGTGGCGGACTACGTATGGAAAGCGGTGTACGAGCCGGGCGTGGGCGCGGCCGCGTACCTGTGCGTGAACGACGACAGCATCACCTGCGACGTGGTGTCGATCGACGACGTGATCACGATGGCCAGCGTCGACCCGTTCCCGGCGATCGCCGCGGCGATGAAGTCCACGCCGATCGCGTTGACGTTGCCTTGAAAGCCGGGATTCGGGATTCGGGATTCGGGATTCGCAATAGCGTCGTGATCGGCTGAGTGGTTGTCGAGGCTGCCGCAGATAGCTGCGGCGGCACCGTTAGCCGAAGCACCCAAGGATGACCACGTCCGGGCTCAGCCCACGTGCGCGGTCATCGCTTCCGCCAGCGCCGCGAACACCGCACTGCAGGCCGCGCTCCCGCGCAGGTCCTGGTGCATGGTGATCCAGGTCTCCAGGCCCAGGCGCACCTGCTGCGGCAGCACCGGCACCAGGCTCGGCGTGCGCCGCGCCAGGGGCATCTGGAAGAAGCCGATGCCGCAGCCGGCGCGGATCAAGGCCAGCTGCGCCAGATCGCTGTCGGCGCGCAGCGCGAACGCCTCGCGGCGCCACAGCGGCAGCGCAGCGCGCGCGGCGCGCAGGAACGGCGTCTCCGCATCGAAGCCGACCAGCGCGTGCTGCACGAGTTCGTCCAGGCCTTGCGGCGTTCCGTGCCGGGCCAGGTAGTCCCGATGGGCGTACAGGCCGAGCGTCACCTCGCCGATGCGGCGGGCGACCAGCAGATCCTGTTGCGGCCGGGTCATGCGCACCGCCACGTCGGCTTCGCGGTGCAGCAGGTCCTGCACGCGGTTGCTCAGCACCAGCTCGAGCCGCAGCTGCGGATGAGCGCGGCGCAAGCCGGCCAATACCGGCGGCAGCACTTCCGCGCCGATCACCTCGCTGGCGGCGATCCGCACCGTGCCCTGCACCGCCTCGCCATGACGGCCCGCCGCACGCTGCAGCGACGCGGCGATGCTGGCCATCGACTGCGCATGGCCGCGCAGCGCCAGCGCCGCATCGGTCGGCAGCAGCCCGGTCTGCGAGCGCACGAACAACGGCACGGCCAACGCCTTCTCCAGCGCCGCCACATGCCGGCCGACCGTGGGCTGGGTCAGCGCCAGCGCACGCGCCGCCGCCGACAGCGACCCCTCCTCCAGCACCGCGAGGAACGTCCGATACAACTCCCAACCGATTGCGCTATCCATACATAAATGTATAGCCGATCGACCATGTTCGCCAATTCCTTTGCAACGCGGCCGCGGCCAGACTGGCCGCCATCCCTGCAATGGAGCATCCGCATGACAACGACCTCCACCGCCCTGGTCCTGGGCGCCACCGGCGGCATCGGCGGCGAACTGGCGCGCCAGCTGCGCGACGCCGGCTGGCAGGTCCGCGCACTGCAGCGCGCGATCCCGGCCGCCGGCGAAACCCGCGACGGCATCCACTGGCTGCGCGGCGACGCGATGTGCCGCGAGGACGTGCTGCAGGCCGCACGCGGCTGCGCCGTGATCGTGCACGCGGTCAATCCGCCCGGCTATCGGCGCTGGGCCGAACTGGTGTTGCCGATGATCGACAACACCATCGTCGCGGCCTGCGCCGAAGGCGCGACCATCGTGCTGCCGGGCACGGTCTACAACTACGGCCCGGATGCCTATCCGGCGCCAGACGAAGACGCGCCGCAGACGCCGGCCACGCGCAAGGGCGCGATCCGGGTCGAGCTGGAGCGGCGCCTGCAGGCCGCGACCGCGCACGGCGCGCGGGTCATCGTGGTGCGCGCGGGCGACTTCTTCGGCCCGCGCGTGGGCAACAGCTGGCTCGCGCAGGGGCTGGTGAAACCGGGCCGCCCGATCGCCACGGTGACGCTGCCGGGAGATCCCGGTGTCGGCCACCAATGGGCCTACGTGCCGGACGTGGCGAGGACCATGCTCCGGCTGTTGCAGCAGCGCGATGCGCTTCCGGCATTCGCGCGCCTGCACATGGACGGACACTGGGACGCCGATGGCACCCAGATGGCCGCGGCGATCGCGCGCGCGGTGCGCCGCCACGGCATGCCGCAACCGAAAACCCGCCGCTTTCCGTGGTGGCTGCTGACCCTGGCCGTACCCTTTTGGCCGCTGGCGCGCGAACTGCGCGAAATGCGCCCACTGTGGCGCCATCCGCTGCGCATGCGCAACGCGCGCCTGCTGCAGGCGCTCGGCGAAGAGCCGCATACGCCGCTGGACGAAGCGATGGAAGCGACGCTGATCGGTTTGGGCTGCCTGCCGGCAGCGACATCCATGCCGCTGGCGCAGTCAGCGTCCACGTCATAAGTGCAGCGCCTATGCCTGCAGGTCTTTCCCTGCGCGCATCCTGCCTTTGTAGGAGCGGCTTCAGCCGCGACAGAATGCTACCGGTAGCGTCCTGTCGCGGCTGAAGCCGCTCCTACAACAAAGCGGCATCCTCTGAATCGCAAGACGCGACCGCTTCAGCGCGCCTCGCGCAGCCAGCGCGCCACCTGCGGCGCGAAATAGGTCAGCACGCCGTCGGCGCCGGCGCGCTTGAACGCCATCAGCGATTCCAGCACGCACTTGCGCTCGTCCAGCCAGCCATTGGCGGCGGCGGCCTTGAGCATCGCGTACTCGCCGCTGACCTGGTAGGCGAAGGTCGGCACGCGGAACTCGTCCTTCACCCGCCGCACCACGTCCAGGTACGGCATGCCGGGCTTGACCATGACCATGTCCGCGCCTTCCTCCAAGTCCAGCGCGATCTCGCGCAGGGCCTCCTCGCCGTTGGCCGGGTCCATCTGGTAGGTGCTCTTGTCGGCCTTGCCCAGATTGCCGGCGCTGCCGACCGCGTCGCGGAACGGGCCATAGAAGGCGGAGGCGTACTTGGCCGAGTAGGCCATGATGCGCACGTGCAGGTGCTCGTCGGCATCCAGCGCGCGGCGGATCGCGCCGATGCGCCCATCCATCATGTCCGAAGGCGAGACGATGTCCACGCCGGCCTGCGCATGCGACAGCGACTGCTTGACCAGCGCCTCGACGGTGATGTCGTTGAGCACGTAGCCGTGCGCGTCGATGATGCCGTCCTGGCCGTGGGTGGTGTACGGGTCCAGCGCCACGTCGGTCATCACCCCCAGCTCGGGGAAGCGCGCCTTCAGCGCGCGCACCGCGCGTTGCGCCAGGCCGTCCTCGTTCCAGGCCTCGGCCGCGTCCAGGCTCTTGCCGGACGGGTCGATCACCGGGAACAGGTCGATCACCGGAATGCCCAGTTCCAGCGCGCTCTCGGCTTCCTTCAGCAACTCGTCCAGCGATAGCCGCTCCACCCCGGGCATCGACGCGATCGGCGCGCGCCCGGACAGCTCGTGCACGAACACCGGCCAGATCAGGTCGTCGGCGGTCAGGGTGTTCTCGCGCATCAGCCGGCGCGAGAAGTCGTCGCGGCGCATGCGCCGGGGGCGGTAGTGGGGATGGGGCATAACGGTTCCTCTGCAAGGAGACAGGCGCCGCGGCCAGCCGGCGACCGGATGCGCCGCCTCGGCCGGGACGGACGCTGGCGGCCGCCTTTCGGCGCTGTCGTGCGCCACATCGACAGCGCGTCATTCTACGCCCGGTGCCGACGCCCGGTAGCCGGCGGCACGGGACGCAGCGTCCGACGGAACCGCTTGCGCGCCGCAGTGGCTCGACGTTGTCGAACACATAGCGCGCCCGGGACGTCGTCGTCATTTGGCCGCGCAGTTGCCGGCATCGCAGCACAGCACTAGGTCGGCGCGGCCGCGAAGCCGCACAGGCGGCATGGCGCGGCAACACACGCCGCATCTCGGCATCTCGGCGCGGTGGAATCGGCGCAGGTGCTTCGAATCGATGCCGGATCCGCCAGGTAGCCCGTCAGTCGCGCCGCTCAGTCCTGCAGCATCGTGAGCGCCGGCTCGCGCGCCAGCGCTTCGCGCAGTTCCTGCGCGCCCGGCGTGCCCCGCTGCAAGGCCTGCTGCAGGTGCTGGACGTACTGCTCCACGCGCTTGGGTGGCAGCAGCGGCTCGTTGGGATCCACGGATGCCTCGATCAACGCGGGCCCGGGCGCGGCCAGCGCCGCCTGCACCACCTCGGCGCACTGCGCCGGATCCTCGACCCGCCAGCTGGCGATGCCGCAGGCCTGCGCCACCAGCGCGAAGTCGATCGGGGTGAGGTCGCACTCCGTCTCCGGATTGCCCAGGAACATCATCTGCTCCCATTTGATCTGGCCCAGCGTGTTGTTCTTGATCACCACCAGCTTGATCGGCAGGCGGTAGCGGACGATGGTGACCAGTTCGCCCATGAGCATGCTCAGGCCGCCATCGCCGGTGAAGGCGACCACCTGCCGGCCCGGATGCGCCAGCGCCGCGGCGATCGCGTAGGGCACGGCGCAGGCCATCGACGCCAGCAGCCCGGAACCGATGTAGGTCTGGCGCGCCTTCGCCTGCACGTAGCGCGCCATCAGCCCGGTGTTGTGGCCGCAATCCCACACCACGATGGCGTCCTCGTCCAGGCGGTCGCCCATCTCGCGCACGATCCGGCCCGGCGGCATCGGGATCGCCTGGCGTTCGACGCTGCTGCGCAACAGGGCCCGCCATTGCCGCGCGCCGTCCTGCGCCTGCTGCAGGAAGCGGCGGTCCTGCTTGCGCCGCAGGTGCGCGTTGAGCGCCTGCAGGGTGCTGCGCGCATCGCCGACCAGGCCCACCTCGGCCGGGAAGCGCAGGCCGATGCGGGTCGCGTCGCAATCCAGTTGCACGCCGCGCGCCTGGCCGGGCTTGGGGTAGTACTCGATGTAGGGAAAGGTCGAGCCGACGATCAGCAGCGCATCGCAGCCCTCCATCGCCTCCTGGCTGGGACGGGTGCCGAGCAGGCCGATGCCGCCGGTGGTGAGCGGATGGTCGTCGGCCAGCAGGCCCTTGCCGAGCAGCGCCTTGACGATCGGCGCGCCGAGCAGCTCGGCGGTCTCGGTCAACGCCTCGACCGCGCCCAGCGCGCCTTGCCCGGCGAGGATGGTCACCCGTTGCGCCGCGTTCAACAGCGCCGCGGCGCGCGCGATGGCGTCTGCATCTGCGCAGCCGTGGCCGGCCGCCGGCAGCAACGAGGCATGGTGCGGCAGGTTGCGGCTGGAGGCGATGTCGGCCGATTCCGGCTCGTCCTGCACGTCGATCGGCATCGCCAGGTGGGCGACGCCGCGCAGCGCCAGCGCATGCCGGCAGGCCAGGCTGGCCACATTCTCGACCTGCCCGGCGCCCATCACCCGAGCCGAGTACGCCGCCACGTCCATGAACAGCTTGCTGTGGTCCACGTCCTGCTGGGTGAAGGTGTCGGCCAGGTCGTGGTACGGCGACCCGGTGATCGCGATCACCGGCGCGCGGTCGAGCTTGGCGTCGTAGAGTCCGTTCAGCAGGTGTATCCCGCCCGGGCCGGTGGTGGCCAGGCAGCAGCCCAGCCTGCCGCTGACCTTGGCATGGGCGGTGGCCGCGAAGGCCGCCGATTCCTCATGGCGCATCTGCACGAAACGCACCCGCGGCGCGCGCACCCGGATCGCTTCCATCAGTGCATTGATGCCGTCGCCCGGCATGCCGAAGATCGTGTCCACGCCGAAGCCGATCAGCGTGTCGATCAGGATGTCCGCCCCGTTGCGCGCCATGCTCCGCTCCTGCTCAAGACTGGGTCGTGGCGAGCAGAGCACGGCGCCGGTACGGTGCCTGTCAGGACACGGTCAAGGACATGCGAAAACGCGCGGCGGCAGCACGCGTGCCGGCACGCCGGTTGGCTCAGATGACCCCGCCGCCCAGGCTCAAGCGGATCACCCCGACCACGATCACCAGGCCGTTGAGGATCAGCCCGGTCTTGGCGCGGCCGCGCTTCGGCGCCGAGGTGAACAGCAGGCCGATCGCGGCGATGATCGCCCCGACCGCGGCGAACGGGATCACGAACCAGTTGCCCCACCCCAGCAGCGGGATGAAGGCCAGGATCATCCACAGCAACGCCACGATGCCCCACAACAGACTGATCAAGCCCATGCCGTCGCCCTTCGCTGAATGCCAGTGCGCACCATAGCGCGCGCCCCTGCCGGCGCAAGCCAACTCTTGGCATGGGGCTCACGGCGGGCGTGCCACGGTGGGCATGGCGATGGCGGGTACGTCGCGGTTCACCGATCCCGCCTATCATCGCCTCGTATCCGATCCGCGGGGGTAATGCCATGAACGTCCGACCGCTGTTGCCGCTGGCGCTGCTGTTCGCGCTGGCCGGCTGCGCCAGTTCCTCCAAGGTGATGGTCGGCGCGCCGCGTCCGCCGATCGACCCGGCCCTGGTCCAGATCTATTCGACCCCGCCCGTCGGCGCGGTCGACATCGCCCAGCTCGAATCCTCCAGCGCGGCCGGGTTCGGCACCCAGGGCCAGACCGACGCCGCCATGGCGCGGCTCAAGCGCGAAGCGGCCAAGCTCGGCGCCAACGGCGTGGTGCTGATGGGCGTGGCCTCGCAACGCTCGGGCGGCGGCATGTCGGTCGGCGCCGGCAGCTACGGCGGCCACGTCGGTGGCGGCCTGGGCATCGGCATCCCGACCACCCAGAAGCGCGCCGCCGGCATGGCGATTTGGGTGCCGCCGGGCGCGCAGGTGCCGGCTGCGCCGCCGCAGCAGCCATTGCCCCCGCAGGAACACTGATCGCCCCGGCAGGCAGACGCCGGCACGGCGTCGCTACGGCCTGGCCCCACCACGGTCGGCAATGCCGGAAACCGACCACCCTCCGGCAAGGCCGGCGAGCGGCCTGATCGCGCTCTGGCCGAGCCAGCGGGCACCAAACGACCAACGGTGGCCACCGGGACCTTGCAAGCCATTGGCCGGGTTATAGTATTCCGACTCCGGGGAGTTGAGGGACCGGGTCTGCCTTGGCGGCGGACCCGCAAGGGTAATGCCACGTCATTAGTCTGAGCGCCCGGATTGGACCGTCTTTGACAGAAGGACTCGTTATGAAGCGCTGGATATGGATATTGGTCGCATTCTTCGGGCTGCAGGGCGTTGCCAGCGCAGTCCCTGTATACGAAGAGCTGTCGTGCCGGGACAACGACCCGTTCGTGTTCTGCACGCAGGGCTGCAAGGGCAGGGACAAGAACTGGATTCCTGTCACTCCAAGGGCTGGGATATGGATGGCTGTGCCTGGGTATTGCCCCTGGCCAACCTCGACCGGCCCGTGCTGCGTTGGCAATGTGTGTTTCCAAGTATGGACACAGACTGCCGTCGACGCCGTCGGCGAGTACATGCGCATCTGCCCCATTGGCGGCGGCAAGGCGAGCGACTGGATGGGGAACGGGCGCCCGGAAAGCACCCCGTACGATCACTGATCCGCTTGCATCATGCGTGCCGCTGCGGTCGCCGCAGCGGCACGCCCTGATCACGTGATCACTTCCGCTGCGCCGGCACGAACACCTCGTCCACCGCCGTCGCCAGTTGGTCCGGCGGCAGCAAGCCCTGGTCGAGCAGGAAGTTGTTGAACTTGAGCCGGTCGAACTTCGCGCCCAGCGCCAGTTCGGTGCGCATGCGCAGTTCCATGATGCGGCTGTAGCCGTAGAAGTAGCTGCCGGCCTGGCCGGGCGCGCGCATCATGTAGCGGTCCAGTTCCTGCCGCGCCATCGCCGGCGACAGGCCGACGTCGTTCTCCAGCACCAGGCGCGCGCGCTCGCGGTCGATCAGGCCCAGGTTGAGCATCGGATCGAGCATCGCGCGGGCGGCGCGCAGCAGGCGGAACTGCAGGGCGATCAGCTGGCCGTCCAGCGGTTCGTACGGCACCAGTTCGGCCTCGGCGTACAGCGCCCAACCTTCGACGTTGACCGAATTGAACGCGAACATGCTGCGCGCCAGCGACACGCCGCGCTCGACCATCGCGGTGAACTGCAGTTCGTGGCCGGGCCGGCCTTCGTGCGCGCTCAGCGTCCACGCCGCCGAGCCGAAGTTGAAGTCGTCGTAGTGCTCGCCCTTGCCGGCGCTATCCGGATTGCCCAGCGGTAGCACGAAGGTGCCCTGCTCGCCGGTGTTGCCGACCAGCGGCGCCGGGCGGAAATGCGGCGCCGGCTGCGCCGCGCTCTCGGCGGCCGAACCCAGCCGCATCTGCATCGGCCGCTGTGGCACGTCGACGATGCGCTGCTGGCGGATGATCGGGTCGATCTTTTCGATGACGCCGCGGTAGTGGGTCTCCAGCTCGTCGTTGGCGATGGTGTCGCGCTTGAGCGCGCGAATCACCGCGCGGTAGTCGCTGGCATCGTCGACCTTCAGGCCCTTGGCCTTGGCCACCAGCGGCGCCAACTGCTGCATCGCCGCGCGGGTCTCCATGAATTCCAGCTGCGCGCGCTGCATCAGCAGCTGCGGCGCGATGTCGATGCCGACCTGCTTGAGCTGGAAGGCATACAGCTCCGGCGGCAGGCGCGCGTCCTCGCGGGCCTTCGGCAGCACCACCTTGCGCGTCCACGCGGCGTAGTCCTTGAACTGTTTGTCCATCGCCGCGAGCGCCGGTTCGGCACCGGCGATCTTGTAGTTCGCGAACAATTCGCGGATGCCCTTGGCGTAGGTGTCCACGTTGCTCAGCGCCTGCTCGACCTCGCGCCGGGTCGGCGGCAACAGCGCGCCGTCGGCGCGCTTTTCCTCGTAGCGCTGGCGCGCCAGCAGCAGCGAGGAGGTACTGCCGGGCAGCAGGCCGACGTAGCGCTGCAGCCGGTCCAGGGCCTTGGCCCGGCGCGCCGCCGGCACCTGCTCGGACAGCAGGTTGTTGATCCCGCCGAACACCATCTGCGGCGCATCGTTCCATGGCAGCAGCAGCCGCTCGTTCAACGCGCTGCCCTCGATGGCCTGGTCGGCGGCGTGGAGCATGATCGCCAGGTCCTGGCGCACGTTGGGATCGCGCTCCAGCTCCAGTTTCTCCTGCAGCGCGCGCCGGGCCTGGGCGATCGCGTCGCGATAGCGGCGGGCGTTGTCCGGACCGAGGTCGGCGACCTTGTCGTCGTAGCCGGGCACGCCGAAGAAGCTCACTTCCTCCGGCTGGAACGGCGCCTGCGCCTGCAGCAGGATCTGCGCGAAGTCGTTGCTGCGCGTCACCCATGCCGGGCTGGCGGCCTGGGCCTTTGCCGGGGCGGTCTGCGCCAGCGCGGGCAGCGGCGCGGCCAGGGCCAGCGCGATGGCGAGGACGAGTGGCTTCATCGGGTGCTTCTCCAACGGGACGATGCGGCGACCGTACGCGGCGCACGCTCGGCCAGCAACCTGCCGTAGGTCATGGCGGTGCCGATCCGGGACGAGGCACTCGCAAACGGACGCGGCGGGCGCCGTTCCAGGACATCGAGACCGGCGCCAGCTCGGTGGCCGACTCCGCTCCCGAACTGGGCGGCCTGGTCGATGAGCACCGCAGCGCCGCGGTTCGATGCGCCGCTTGCGCTACTGCGACGCAGCAATGCGCCAAGGTTCGTGCTGGTACCTAGCGCTATTGTCCAACCGCTTCGGCAGGCGACTTCGCGGCGCCTGCCGCTGCACGCACCGAAGTGGGCGACACCGTGCAATACACCACCGCCATCAGCCAGACTGCCGGCAATTAGCGGTGCATGCCCCGCATGCCTACTGCGTGCTGTCGGCGTCCGCCGGGACAACCGGGTCGGCCTCGGCCTGCGTTTCGTCGGCGGCGTCCATCTCCGGGTCGGACTCGACGTCGGTCTCGCCGGGCTCGTCCATGTCCGACTCGTCGAGCAGCGGAATGGCTTCGCCGGCATCGGGCAGCACCTGCAGCGTGGTGTAGTGCCATTCGCCGGCATGGCGCTCGGCCTCGATGTACAGAGTGCCGTTGCCGCGTGCGCCGTGCAGCGAGACGCTGAAGTTGGCGCTGCCGGTGCCGTTGCTGGTGGAAATGCTGCCGCTGGGCATGATGCCGTCCTCGACCGGCGCGCCCAACGCCTCGATCACCCGCGGATCGTGCTGCGCCGCCTTCAGGCCGACCTGGTAGGGCTCGGACGATTTGGTGACGCTCGCGATGCCGGCCACGAACATGGCGATCGAGCCCAGCAGCATCGCGCCGAGCAGCAACGCCAGCAAGGGCACCGCCCATTTCCAGTGCCGCGCCCACCAACCGCGCTTGGCCGGTAGCTGCTGCGGCTGCGGCTGCGGCTGCGACGGTGGCGGTGGCGGCGCGGAGGACGTCTCGGGAAGCGGCGGAGGCGTGGACATGCGGGGAATTCCTTTTCGGAGAGAGGCGACGTGAGGTGTGCGATCAGGGCTTCAGGCAACGCGCCAGGAACGCTTCGGTGGTGCGGTAGCGGTGCAGCGCATTGCTGCCGGACAGGCTGTGCTTGGCCCCAGGATAGGTCATCAGTTCGAACAGCTTGCCGCGCTTCTGCAGCTCGCTCATCAGCGAGGTGGAGTTGGTGAACAGCACGTTGTCGTCGGCCATGCCGTGGACCAGCAGCAGAGGCGAGTTCAGGCCGTCCAGGTGCGCGGCCACGCGGCCGTCGCGGTAGCCGACGGGATTGGCCGCGGGCAGGTTCATGTAGCGCTCGGTGTAGTGGCTGTCGTACAGGCCCCAGTCGGTGACCGGTGCGCCGGCCACGCCGCAGGCATAGGCCTCGCTGTGCTTGGCCAGCAGCATCAGGGTCATGTAGCCGCCGTTGGACCAGCCGTACACGCCGATGCGCGCGCCATCCACCCACGGCTGCGCCTTCAGCCAGGCGACGCCGCGCAGCTGGTCGTCCACTTCCACCGTGCCCTGGCGCTGGTACAGCGCGCCGCCGAAGTCGCGGCCGCGGCGCGGGGTGCCGCGGTTGTCGACCGAGAACACGACGTAGCCGTGCTGGGCCAGGTACTGGTCGAACAGCGCATCGCCGCGGTTGGGCCAGCCATCGACCACGGTCTGCGCGGCCGGGCCGCCGTAGACGTAGACCACCACCGGATAGCGCTTGCCCGGGTCGAACCCGGCGGGCTTGGTCAGCCGGTAGTGCAGCGGCGTCTTGCCGTCGGCCGCGGTCAGGCTGCCGAATTCCACCGGGCGCTGCGCATCGCGGTATTTCGCGTAGGGATGCTGCGGATCGGCCAGGTCGTTGGCCAGCAGCGTGGCGATCTTTTCGCCATTGGCGCGGAACAGCTCGATCTGCGGCGGGGTGGCGGTGTTGGACCAGCTGTCGACGTAGACGCTGGCGTTCTTGGCGAAGCTGGCCGCATGCGTGCCGTTGGGCTTGGACAGCCTCTCGATCGCGCCGCCGGACAGCGGCACCGCGTAGATGTGGGTCTGGGTCGGCGACTCCTTGGTCGCGGAGAAGTAGACCTTGCCGGCGCCCTCGTCCACCGCCAGCAGTTCGTCGACGATCCAGTCGCCGTGGGTCAGCGGGAGCAGCTTGCGGCCGTCTTCCGAGGCCAGGTACAGGTGCTCGTAGCCGCTGCGCTCCGAACCCCAGACGAAGCGGCCGTCCTTGAGGAAATGCAGGTCGTTGTTGAGCGGCACCCAGGTCTTGCTGGTTTCGGTGACCAGCACGCGCTGCTTGCCGCCGGCCAGCGTCGCTTCGACCAGTTCGAGCCGCTTCTGGTCGCGCGACTGGCGCTGAAAGGTCAGCCGCTGCGCATCGCGCCAGTCCACCCGCGCCAGGTAGATGTCCGGATTCTTGCCCAGGTCGATCCACTGCGGTTGCGCGTCGGCGCGCGGCGCGATCGTGCCCAGCTGGATCCTGACGTTGGGCTGCCCGGCCTGCGGATAGCGCTGGTCGATCACCTCGGTGTGGTCGGCGTAGACCTCCGGGCGCTTCTGCACCGGCACGCCGGACTCGTCGATGCGGGCGAAGGCGATCGCCGAATCGTCCGGCGCCCACCAGTAGCCGGTGTGGCGGTCCATCTCCTCGTCGGCGACGAACTCGGCCACGCCGTTGCCGATGGTGTCGCTGCCGTCGCGGGTCAGCTGATGCTGCTGGCCGCTGGCCAGCTCGATCACCCACAGGTTGCGCGCGCGCACGAAGCTCAGGTAACCGCCCTTCGGCGAGATCTTCGGGTCGGTGGCGAAGCCCTCGCCGTCGGTCAGCTTGCGCACCGCGGCGCGGCCGCTCTTGCGCAGGTCGTACAGGTACAGCTCGCCGCCGAGCGGGAACAGCAACGCCTGCGCATCCGGCGCCCACTGATAGTCGACGATGCCCGAATAGGCGGAAATGCGCTGGCGTTCGCGCCGCGCCTTCTCCTCGTCGCTCAGCGTCTCGGTGCCGGGCAGCACCACCTTCGAATCCACCAGCAGCCGGGTCTGGCCGCTGGCGATGTCGTATTCCCACAGGTCCAGCTGGTTGCGGTCGCTGTCCTTGCCGCGCAGGAAGGTCACCCGCGAGCCGTCGGGCGCGACCTTCGGCTTCATCAAGGTAGGGCCGGACAACGGCTTGCTGCCGGTGATGGCCTCCAGGGTCAGTTTTTCGGCGTGCGCGGGAACGAGGGGAGTGGCGAGCATGAGGGCGAGAGCGGCGAACAGAGAGCGCATGAAGGTTCCTGGCGGAGCACCGGGCGCAGGAGGATGCGCGCGCGCCCGGGGGTGGAGAGACGTGACGCGGGCCGGCTCAGCGCTGCCCGAACAGCTGCTTGCGCTCTTCATCGCTGAGCGGCTTGCCGGCGTCCGGATTGACCTGGTCCTTCAGCGCGTAGGCGCGCTGCGTGGCCGGGCGCGCGCCGATCGCGTCGTGCCAGCGCTTGAGGTGCGGGAACGCGGCGTAGTCGGGCTTGAGCCCGTTGTACACCTCGATCCACGGATAGCTGGCCATGTCGGCGATGCCGTAGTCGGCGCCGGCCAGGTATTCGCTGCGCGCCAGGCGCTTGTCGAGCACGCCGTGCAGGCGCCGCACTTCGTTGCTGTAGCGGTCGATGGCATAGCCGATCTTCTCCGGCGCATAGACGCTGAAATGGCCCATCTGCCCGCTCATCGGGCCGAGCCCGGCCATCTGCCAGAACAGCCATTCCAGCGCGACGATGCGCCCGCGCGGATCGGTCGGCAGGAAACGCCCGGTCTTCTCGGCCAGGTACAGCAGGATCGCGCCGGACTCGAACACGCTCTGCGGCGCACCGCCGTCGGCCGGCGCATGGTCGACGATGGCCGGCATCTTGTTGTTCGGCGAGATCGCCAGGAACTCCGGCTTGAACTGGTCGCCGGCGCCGATGTTGACCGGCTTGACGGTGTAGTCCAGCCCGGCTTCCTCGAGCAACAGGGCGACCTTGTGGCCGTTGGGCGTGGGCCAGTAGTACAGATCGATCATGGCGGCGGTCCGGGAACGGGGGCGCCCAGTGTAGCCGCGCCCTGCGCTTGGCAGCATCCCGGCGGGCCGGTACCCTGCGCCCTTCCTGCAACGCAGCATCCGGTATCACGCCATGAGCCCGCCTCGCCGTCTCAATCCGCTGTCCAGCCTAATCTTCGCCTCGCGCTGGCTGCAGCTGCCGCTGTACCTGGGCCTGATCGTCGCCCAGGGCGTGTACGTGTTCCTGTTCGGCAAGGAGCTGTGGCACCTGATCCACGAGGCGCCGAGCCTGGGCGAGCAGCAGATCATGCTGATCGTGCTCGGCCTGATCGACGTGGTGATGATCTCCAACCTGCTGGTGATGGTGATCGTCGGCGGCTACGAGACCTTCGTCTCGCGACTGGGCCTGGAGGGCCATCCGGACCAGCCGGAGTGGCTGAGCCACGTCAACGCCAGTGTGCTGAAGGTGAAGCTGGCACTGTCGATCATCGGCATTTCCTCGATCCACCTGCTCAAGACCTTCATCGCGGTCGGCGCGCTCGACGGCATGCCGATGTGCTCGCCGGAGCAGCTGGCCAGCGCCGCCACCGCCACCGTGGGCCTGAAGACCTGCGCCACGCTGACCGCGACCGGCGTGCTGTGGCAGACCATCATCCACGGCATCTTCATCCTGTCGGCGATCGGCATCGCCTGGACCGACCGGCTGATGTCGGCGCCGGCGAAACCGGCGCACTGACGCACGCCGGTCCGGCCGCCGGCACGGGGCCGTCAAGCACGCGGCGGACGTGGATGCTAGATTGGAGGATGGGTGCACTGGCAGGGACGGGGGGAGCCGGTCCGGCCGCGCGGGAAGCACCATCGCTGCGTATTCATTGCCATCACCGGGGACTAGGGGGAAGCATGTTGCATGTAACGACATTCGCAAAGGCGCGCCGCGTGGCGCCGGTCCTGCTGCTTGCCGCACTGGCGGCGGCCTGTTCCAAGCAGGAAGAGACCACCCCGACCGCCGCGCCGGCGGCCGCACCCGCCGCGGTGGCGCCGGCCGCACCCGCCGCGGTGGCGCCGGCCGCGCCGCCGGTCTCGGCCAAGGTGCAGTCGATGGGCACCGAGCAGCTGCACGAGTCGGCCAGCCAGGCGCTGCGCGAGAACCGCATGTACGCGCCGGCCGGCAACAATGCCGTCGAGTACTACCTGGCGCTGCGCGACAAGCAGCCGGACGACGCCGGGGTGAAGAGCGCGCTGACCGACCTGATGCCGTACACGCTGATCGCCGCCGAGCAGAGCATCAACCGCGAGGACTTCCCGGAAGCGCAGCGGCTGGTCGCGCTGATCGAGAAGATGGACAGCCAGGCGCCGGCATTGCCGCGGCTGAAGCAGGGCGTGAGCAACGGCGTGCAGTCGGTGGCGCAGCGCACCCAGGAAGAGACCGACAAGGTCAAGAAGGACGCCGAGCAGAAGGCCAAGCTCCTGGCCGAGCAGCAGAAGCAGGCGCAGCAGCAGGCCAGCGAGGCGCAGGCCGCGCAGCAGATCGCCGCGCAACAGGAAGCCGCGCGCCGCGAGACGGCGCGCCAGGAGGCCGAGCGCCAGGCCGCTGCGGCGCGCAGTGCGCCGACGCCGGCGCCCGCCGCGGCCGCGCAACCTGCCGCGACGCCACCGGCCGCCGCGGCCAGCACGCAATCGTTGCGCGCGATCAGCACGCCGGCGCCGCGCTACCCGCCGGAAGCCTTGCGCTCGGGCACCGCCGGCGAAGTGCTGGTGGAGATCACCGTGGGCACCGACGGCTCGGTCACCAACGCGCGCGTGCTGCGCGCCACTCCGCCGCGGGTGTTCGACCGCGAAGCGTTGAACGCGACCAAGCGCTGGCGCTTCGAACCGGTCAGCGCGCCGGTCACCACGCGGCGGACGCTGGCGTTCAATCCGGGCGGCTGACGGACACGCATGCGGCACCAGGAAAGCCCGGCGCGATCCGGGCTTTTTTGTGGGCGCGGACACGGCTGCCGCGGGCGACGTCGGTCAGTAGGCCGAGTGGCCTATGACAGGCGCGCGGCCGCCTTCTAGGATCGGCCTTCCATCGCCAATCGGAGATCGCCATGCGCCTGCGCGCCCTGTTGCCGTTGTGCCTGCTTGTCGCCGCCGCCGCCCAGGCGGGCACGCCGCCGCCGCAGGACCGCTATGCGCCGGCGCGCGAGATCGTCGCCGACATCGGCAGGATCGTGACCCCGGACGGCGTGCAGGAAACCTTCGAAGTCGAGCTCGGCGGCACCCGCCAGGTGGTCAACGTGCGCGGCGCCGATCGGGCCAACCCGCTGCTGCTGTTCATCCATGGCGGCCCGGGCGCGGTCGAGATGCCGGTGGCATGGTCGTTCCAGCGGCCGTGGGAGGATTTCTTCACCGTCGTGCAGTGGGACCAGCGCGGCGCCGGGCGCTCCTATCCGCTGAACGATCCCAAGACGCTGGCGCCGACCCTGACCCCGGCGCGCTACCGCGACGATGCGATCGCGCTGATCGAACAGCTGCGCCGGCGCTACGGCAAGGCGAAGGTGTTCGTGCTCGGCCACAGCTGGGGCTCGATCGTCGGGCTGGAGGTGGCGGCGCAGCGCCCGGACCTGCTGTACGCCTACATCGGCATGGGCCAGGTGATCGACTTCCGCGCCAACGAACGCGCCGGCTACGACTGGGTGCTGGAGCAGGCGCGCCGCGACGGCAACGCCGCCGCGGTGGCCGAACTGGAAGCGCTGCATCCCTACCCCGGCGACGGCGCGTTCGACATCGACAAGATGAGCACGCAACGCAAGTGGTCGATCCACTACGGCGGCCTGGCGGCCGGACGCCGGGATGCGGATTTCTATTTCCGCGCCCCGCGCCTGTCGCCCGAATACACCCCGGCCGACATCCAGGCGTGGGACCAGGGCAGCGCGTTCACCATCGCCACGCTGTTCCCGCAGTTGTCCGACGTCAGCTTCGCCTCGCTGCACACGCTGCAGGTGCCGGTGATCATGCTGCTCGGGCGGCAGGACTACACCACCCCGTCGTCGTTGACCGCGCGCTGGTTGCAGCAGGTGCAGGCACCGCGCAAGCGTGCGGTCTGGCTCGAGCACTCGGCGCACCTGCCGATGGTGGAAGAGCCCGGCCGCGTGCTGCAGGCCCTGCTCACCGAGGCGCTGCCGCTGGCCGAATCGGCACCGCGCTAGCCGGCCTGCACGGCATGCGCTGCGGCGTTCGATGGCAGCTTGTGCAGCGCCGCGCGGGTTCGGACCAGCATGCGCCCCGGCCAGCCGATCGGCATTGCGCTCCCGCACGCCGCGGGCGCGGACACGCGGCGATCTCAGCCCGAGATCGCCAGGCGTTCCTGCCGGTAGCGGCGCACCGCGGCCAGCCACAACACCGCGGCCAGGCCGAAGCCTGCGGCCAGGTACACCGCCCAGATCTGCAGGTCGATCGGTTCGCGACGGATGATCTTCAGCAGCATCTGGTTCTGCGCCAGGAACGGCACCGCGAACTGCCACAGCGCGGTCTTCAGCGGATACACCATCAACGCGTAGCCGGGCAGCATCGGCAGCAGCATCAGCCAGGTCATGTGGCTCTGCGCCTCCTTCATGCTCTTGGCCGCCGCCGCCAGCACGGTCAGCAGCGAGGTGCCGATGAACAGCATCGGCAGCAGCACGAACAGCATCTGCAGCATCGCCACGAAGCTGACGTTGAGCTGGCGGCCGATGCCGCTGGCGAACTGCGCGCTGAGCTTGAACGCGAGCAGGGTCAGCAGCAGCGAGGCCAGTCCGACCACGCAGGCGGCGGCGATCTTGCCGCTGACGATGGCCCCGCGCGACGCCGGCGTGGCCAGCAGCGGCTCCAGCGATTGCCGCTCGCGTTCGCCGGCGGTGGCGTCGAGGATCAGGTAGGCGCCGCCGATGAACGAGGTGATGGTCAGCAGCACCGGCAGCAGGATCGACAGCAGCGCACCACGCTTGGCCTCGGCCGTGGCCAGGTCCTGGGTGGCGATGTCCAGCGGCCGCGAAACCTGCGCATCGACGCCGCGTGCCAACAGCCGCAACGCGCCGACCTGCTGGCTGTACACGCTCAGCGCCGCCTGCACCCGCGCGGTCGGGATGTCGGCATCGCGGCGGGTGCTGTCCTTGATGATCTCCACCAGCGCCGGGCGCCCTTCGCGCCAGGCGCTGGCGTAGTCCTCGTCGATCTTCAGGGCCAGATCCACGTCCTGGCTGCGGATCGCCGCGGTCAGGTCCTTGGGCGGGGCGACCGCGTTGAGCCCCTGCGCGGCGAGGAACGCGACCAGGTTCGGCGCGCGCTCGCGGCCGATCATCGGAATGTCCAGCGGCTTGTCGATCTGGGTCCTGACCCGGCTCTCGGCCAGCGCGCCCATGCCCAGGATCAGCGCCGGGTACAGCAGCGGGCCGAGCAGCAAGGCCAGCGCCAGGGTGCGGCGGTCGCGCCCGAGGTCGCGCAATTCCTTGCGCATCACGGTGAAAACGGTTCGAAACAGGCTCATGCGTGCAGTCCCTCGTCGCTGCCGATCGCCTTGACGAAGGCGTCTTCCAGATTGTCTTCGCCGGTCAGGGCGCGCAGTTCGTCGGCGGTGCCGGCCGCCACCACCGTGCCCTTGGCGACGATGACGATGCGATCGCACAGCGCCGCCACCTCCTGCATGATGTGGCTGGAGAAGATCACGCAGCGCCCTTCGGCGCGCAGCCCGCGCAGGAAGCCGCGCATCGCGCGGGTGGTCATCACGTCCAGGCCGTTGGTCGGCTCGTCGAGGATCACGTTGCGCGGGTCGTGGACCAGCGCGCGCGCGATCGCGGTCTTGGTGCGCTGGCCCTGGCTGAAGCCCTCGGTCTGGCGATCGAGAATGTCGTCCATGTCCAGCGCCGTGGCCAGCACCCGGGTGCGTTCGGCGATGCGCGCCGCCGACAGCCCGTGCAGTTCGCCGAAGTAGGCGATGTTCTCGCGCGCGGTCAGCCGCTTGTACACGCCGCGCGCGTCGGGCAGCACGCCCAGCGCGCGGCGCACCGCCAACGGATCGGCGCCGACGTCGATGCCGTCCACCCGCACCTGGCCCTGGTCGGGCGTCATCAGCGTGTACAGCATGCGCAAGGTGGTGGTCTTGCCGGCGCCGTTGGGGCCGAGCAGGCCAGTGATCTGGCCGTCGGCCGCTTCGAAGCTGACCCCTTGCACCGCCTGCACGGTGCCGGTCTTGGTCTTGAACGCCTTGTGCAGATTGTCGGCGACGATCATGCGCGGTCCTCCCTGCGAAACGCTGCGCGGCTCATGGTTCCCATCCGTTGAATGAAGTGAAGGCCGGCACGCCGCTCATCGCGTCCAGGCAGGTGGCATCGAGTTGCTTAGCGTCGGCGTTCTCGAAGAACTGGCCGAGCAGCTTGGGCATGCAGCCCAGGGTCATGGTGCCGTGGCCCTGCCCGCGCACCACCAGGTGGCGGCCGTTGGGCAGCCCCTGCAGCACGCGCGCGGCGTAGCGCGGCGGGGTCACCGGATCCAGTTCCCCGGAGGTCAGCAGCACCGGCAAGCTGGACTTGAACGGCGCGGTGAAATCGGCCGGACGCGTGCCGGTCGGCCACACCGGGCAGGCGGCGAAGAACATCTGCGCCACCTCCGGGCCGAGCAGGGTATCGCCGCCGGCGGCAGGCGCGCGGTAGCGGTCGGCGTCCTCGGCGCAGATCACCGACCATTGCATACCGCGATTCATCTGCCCGTCCATCTGCTTGCCCATCATCTGCGCCAGCGACATCAGCGGCGCGTAGCGTTCGTGCGCGGCCTCGTCCAGCACCAGCGGCAGCAGCGAGGCGGTCTGCGGCGCATACGAGAACGAGAACGCGAGGCTGGTGACGGTGTCGGCGGTGACCCGGTCGTGCTTGCTCTCGCCGCTGGCCGGGTCGCGATAGTCCACCTCCACCGGCGCCTGCCGCAGCCGTTCCACCACCGTGCGCAACTGCGCGCGGGTATCGGCGGGAAAGCGCTTGGCGCAGGCCGGAGTGGCCTTGCACTGCTCGGACTGCAGCTTGATCGCGTCCTCGAAGGTGGTGGCGAACTCGCCGCCGACCACCAGATCGTTCGGCGCCACGCCGTCGATCACCACGCTGCGGGTGTGCGCCGCGTAGCGCGCCGCATACTGCTGGGCCACGCGGGTGCCGTAGGAGCCGCCGATCAGGTTGAGCTTGTCCGCGCCGAGCGCGGCGCGCACCGCATCCAGGTCGGCGATGGCCTGGGTGGTGGTGTAGTAGCGCGGATCGGCGCGGCCCTGCAGCGACTGCGCGCAACGCCTGGCGTAATCGGCCAGCTCCGCCGCGGTGGGCACACTGGTCGGGTCGGCCAGCTGCATTTCCTTGCCGTCCGCGCCCAGGCAGGTCAGCGGATTGGATTGGCCGGTGCCGCGCTGGTCGATCAGGAACACGTCGCGGCGCTTGCGGGTATCGCGCAAGGCCAGGTCGACGATGCTGGCCACGTCGGTCGCCGCCTGGCCCGGGCCGCCGGCGAGGAAGAACACCGGGTCCGGCTCGCTGCTGCCCTGGCCGCCGACCGGCAGCCAGGCAATGTTGAGTTCGATCTTGCGCCCGCCGGGCGCCGCCGGATTCTCCGGCACCGGCATGCGCGTGCATTGCGCTTCGACATTGTTGGCCGCGACCGGACTGGTCAGCGTGCAGGGATGGAAGCGCAACGTGCCGTAGCTGCGCCCCGCATTCTGTGGCGCCGGTCCTTGTCCGGCCTGGCAGGCGGCGAGCAGCAAGGTCGTCGCAACGACGGCAAGCGCTCTGCATGGGTGTGGCATGGTTCGCATCCTTGAGTTCATGGGGTGCAGGATGCCATGCCGGAGCATGGCGTCGTAGGTGACCGATGGCAGGGCGTAAGGACTACTCGGGATCGTCGAACAGGAACACCTGCTCGATGCTGTGCGCGAACAACCGCGCGATACGGAACGCCAGCGGCAGGCTCGGATCGTACTTGCCGGTTTCCAGCGCGTTGATGGTCTGCCGCGACACGCCCAGCCGCTCGCCCAGTTCGCCTTGCGACCATCCCTGGGCTTCGCGCAACTCGCGGATGCGGCTGTTCATTGGTAGCGGCGCGCATTCACGCCTTTGGCGATGCCGTAGGTCGCGCACAGCAGCGGGAACACCCACATCATCGCCACCGTTGCCGGCACCGCGATCGTGCCCGCCGCCTGCAGGAATCCGGCGGTCATGTAGCCGCCACTGACCAGCGCGGCGGCGATGGCAATGGACTCCAGCTCGATGCGCCGCTGCATCTCGTCGGAGTCGCGCACGAAGCGCGCCACCGCACGGATCACCAGCGCCACCAGCAGCGCCGGCAGCAGCGCGATCAACACCCGCGCCCAGTCGGCCTCCACGCTGCTGAGCAGGCGCCTCCAGCACAGCATCACCGCGACGTAGATCAGCATCGGCGGACCCAGTTCACGGTAGTAGCGGCGCGCCAGCGCCGGCACCGCGCTGTCGCGCATGCTGCCCGACGACCACCACAGCATCAGCGCCAGGAAGATGCCGCCGATGCACAGACCGAGCCACAGCCCGCGAAAGTAATCGTCGCCGCGCAACAGCCGCAGCGACGACGTGGCCGCGAGCATCACCACGCTCACGCACAGCACGATGATCGCGCTGCGCTTGCAGCGGTTCATGCCCGTACCCCGACCGCAGCGCCGGCCACCCCCAGCCGATAGTGATCGAATGCCGCCACGACGTTCCGCATGCACCCTCCTGTCAAGCACGCTTTACAGGAGGATGCGCGCGTCCGCAGCGGCTGTCAAGCGTCCTTTACAGGCGAAGGCGCGGGAATATTCGCAGGTGCACGCCAGGTCTACGCAAGAGGATGGCGCGCGCTCATGGGTGGCCAGTGGAGACGCGGCCTGGTCCCCACACCGACCTCCGACTTGGGGCGATCTTGCTGGTCACGCCGCGTGCGCCGGTAGACGACGGTGGTGGGGCGGCGGCTCATGCGGCGCCCAAGCGCAACGAACGAGATACCGCGTGCGCACCTGCCTCATGCGGCACACCGGCTCACTGCTCGACAAGCCGAAGAAATTCGGGCAGCCCAAGCAAGGCAGCTGAAGAACAGCGGAGACGTCATAGCGCGCGCTGTGCGCGCGCTGCGCTGAAGCCGCTATGCCTTGCCGGCCGACGCCCGCCTTGGCGCGCCTGCGCACAGTCCCTCCATGACCGTATCCATGAGCCAGGTCAGACGTGGCTGCCAGTCCTCGGCAGGGTCGATCTGCCAGATACCCGCGATCGCCAGGAAAAACTTGTCCGCGGTGATTCCTGGCCGGATCGTTCCAGCCTCCTCGTTCGCATCGAGCAGCATCTGAGCGGCAGCGATCACGGGAGCATAGCCCTCGTTGCCCGCGCACTCCCTCGTGTTCGCAACGGCGCGCAATGCGCCAGCCAGGCCGGCTTTGGTGATCGCGTACTCGGCCAGGCGCTTCATCCACTCGCGTAGCGCCCGCTCTGGGGGCAGCGTCTTCAGCAAGTGCTCGGCGAACTCGGTGACCTGCAGCATTTCATGGCGATAGACCTCAATCACCAGCGCCTCCCGCGTGGGGAAGTGGCGGTAGAAGGTCCCCTGCCCGACGCCCGCCTTCTTGGCGATCGTGCTGAGGGGAACATCGGCCGAACCGACCAATTCCGCGAGCGCGACCGACAGGATGCGCTCCCGATTCTGCATTGCATCAGACCGCTTTGGCTTTTCCACACCTGTTTCCCTTCACGATTTCGTTGACAAACGGACAACTGTCCGCCAATGTTGTCTGGAAACGGATCGTTGTCCGTTTGATTCTACCCCTTCCGCAACCAGGACACATCCGTGAAGAACACAGGCAATACGATTCTCATCACCGGCTCCACCTCTGGGATCGGGCTCGGGCTGGCACTGCGGCTGCAGCAGGCCGGCAACACCGTCATCGTCTCGGGGCGCAAGAAGGCGCTGCTGGACCAGATCACCGCCGAGCATCCGGGCATCGAGGCGATCGAACTCGACGTTGCGGACGCGGCGTCCGTCGTGGCAGCGAGCCGCCTGGCGGCCGAACGCTATCCCGGCCTCAATGTCGTCATCAACAATGCCGGCATCATGCCGAGCGAGAACGTCTTCAAGCCGGAGTCCCTGGAGGCCGCCGAAGAGGCGATCGCCATCAACCTTCTCGGCACCATCCGCATGACCTATGCGTTCTTGCCGCAACTTGCCAGCAACAACGACAGCGTCATCATCAACGTCAGCTCCGCACTGGCGTTCGTTCCGTTCCCGGCAGCCATGACCTACAGCGCCACCAAAGCCGCCGTGCATTCGTTTACCGAGAGCCTGCGTGTTCAATTGGCCGGCACCAAGGTGCAGGTCGTCGAGCTGGCGCCTCCCGGCGTGCGCACCAAGCTGTTCGGCCAGGGCAACGACGAGCACGCCATGCCCCTGGACGAATTCCTCGATGAGGCCCTGGCGCTTCTGCATGCAGAACCCACGCCCAAGGAGATCATCGTGGAGCGCGCGAAGTTTCTTCGGCAGGCCGAGGCGAACGGCAGCTACGACGAGGTTCTGGGAATGCTTTCCTCCATAAGCGTTCCGGACTAGGCAGCGCGTCCGGATCGTCGGCACGGTGGCGCCGCCGTGCCGAGCTGCGCGCCGCGCGACGAACCATCCCTGGCGTACCAGCGGTTCGTTCGCCCGCCACCAGCTGCGCCACTGCCCGACGTGACTAGTTGCTGCCGTCTAGGTCGACTCCGCAGGTCAGATGGCCTGCCCGCCGGAGACCTCGATCCGTTGCGCATTGACCCAGCGGTTGTCCGGGCCCAGCAGGCTGGCGACCATGGGGCCGATATCGTCGGGCACGCCCACGCGCCCCAGGGCGGTCATGGCGGCGAACTGCTTGTTCAGATCGGGCAGGTCGCGCACGGCGCCGCCCAGGAAGTCGGTTTCGATCGCGCCCGGGGCCACGGTGTTCACCGCGATGCCGCGGCCACCGAGTTCCTTGGCCATGTAGACCGACAGGATCTCGACGGCGCCCTTGGCGGCGGCATAGGCGGAGAAGCCCGGCATCGATACACGGGTCAGGCCGGAGGAGAAGTTCACGATGCGGCCGCCATCGGCGATCAACGGCAGCAGCGCCTGGGTCAGGAAGTACACGCCCTTGACGTGGGTCGCGAACAGCGCGTCGAACTGGGCTTCGGTCGTCTCTGCGAGCATGGCCATCTCGCCATGACCGGCATTGTTGAGCAGGTGGTCGAAGCCGGTGCGGGACCAGGTGCCGGACAGGGCGCTGCGCACGGCGTCGGCGAAGGCGCCGAAGGACGCCACGTCGCTCACGTCCAGCGGCAAGGCGACCGCCTTGCGGCCCATCGCTTCGATCTCGGCGACGACGGCCTTGGCCTGGTCGGCGCCATTGCGGTAGGTGAGCAGGACATCGCCGCCACGGCGGGCGACGCTGAGGGCGGTATTGCGGCCGAGGCCGCGGTTGGCACCGGTGATGAGCGAGATCGAGGGCATGGGAGTCTCCAGCGGGATGGATGTTGCGGGGTGGAGAAACGATCGCCCCAGACGCGTTCGCGCGGTTTCCCGATCCTGCCCTTTTTTTGCCTATTAATCCCGATCTTGGCCCGGCGCATTCCGCGCCGCTCGTTCTTTATCTGATTTTTTATGAAACAACCCTGCCTATTCTTCCGGATTTCTTGCCCAATCATCCAACACGACTGTGGTCACTGTGGCCAAGCGCTAGGATCTGCGCATGCCTGCGAACCTTTTGGAAACCGCGCGTCGCTACGCCGATGCGCACGTCGACGCGGCCGGGGTCGCGCGCACGCCCCTGCCTGGGCTTGCGATCCTGCGCGAGACCCGGCCGACGCCATTGCAGTACGCCATCTGCAGGCCGCTGGTGGCGCTGGTGCTGCAGGGCAGGAAGCAGGTCGCGATGGGCAGCAGCAGCTACGACTTCGGTGCCGGCGAATCCCTGCTGATCACCGCGGAAGTGCCCACGGTCAGCCAGATCACCCGTGCCTCGCTCGCCGCGCCCTACTACGCCTGCGTGGTGGAGCTGGATCCGGCCACGATCGCCTCGCTGGTGGCCGAGATGGGCACGGCCCCCTTCGCGATGGGCGCGCCGGTGCGCGTCGACCCGACCGAGACGGAAGTCGCCGATACCGCGGACCGGCTCATCCGCCTGCTGGACCGCCCCATGTCGGTTCCCGTGCTGGGCCCGCAGCTGCTGCGCGAGCTGCACTACTGGCTGCTGTCAGGCCGGCACGGCGGCGCGATGCGCGCGCTGGGCGTCACCGACAGCCATGCCCGGCGGGTGGGCCGCGCGGTGGCCAGGATCCGCTCGGACTTCGCCAGGCCGTTGCGCGTCGAGCAGCTGGCGGACGCGGCGGGGATGAGCCTTTCGACGTTCCATGTGCACTTCCGCGCGATCACCTCGCTGACCCCGCTGCAGTTCCAGAAACAGCTGCGCCTGATCGAGGCCAGGCGCCTGCTGTTGGCGGAAGGCGCGACGATCGGCCGGGCGGCCTCGGCGGTGGGATACGAAAGCGTTCCCCAGTTCACCCGCGAATACGGCCGCATGTTCGGCATGCCGCCGGGCAAGGACCTGAAGGAGACCCGGCAGCGCCTGACCTCGGCCGCGTAGCCGGGGTAGGCCCCGTGCCGGGCGAGCGGTGCAGCGCCCGGGGCGATGCCGGGCGTGGGCTGAAGCGAGCAGCCGAGCGCCGGCGCATGGCCGGCGACGCCGCGTTCGGCGCTACTTGCTGCTGACGTACTTCTCGCGGCGGATGTGCTGTACCGGCAGGCCGGCCTCCTTCAGCGCATCGAAGCAGGCGTCGACCATGTTCGGGTTGCCGCACAGGTAGGCGACGTCGCCGTCGGCCTGCGGCGCGAACTCGCCCAGGAACTGCTGCACGTAGCCATGGCGCACGTCCGCATGCGGCGCCTCCGGCAGCTCGCGCGAGAAGCACGGCACGAAGCGGAACCCCGGATGCGCGTCGGCGAAGGCGCGGAACTCGTCGCCGTACAGCAGCTCGGCCGGCGTGCGCGCGCCCAGCAGCAGCACCACTTCCACGCCGCGCTCGGCCATCGCCGCTTCCAGCAACGGCAGCATCGACCGGTATGGGGTGACGCCGGTGCCGGTGGCGATCAGCAGGTAGCGGCGGTTGCTGTCGCCGTGGTTCAGACAGAAGCGGCCGTACGGGCCGCTGGCGCAGACCTGCCCGCCGATCTCCAGGCCTTCGAACAGCGCCGTGGCCGCGCCGCCGGCGACGAAGCTGACCGCGATCTCGACCGTCGCGTCGGCCGGCTGCGCCGGGTCGTGGCGGGTGGCCAGCGAGTAGCTGCGCTTGGTCGCGGTGCCGTCGGCGTAGTGGAAATGCACCTGCACGAACTGGCCGGGCACGAACGGCAGCGGCTGGCCGTCGTCGCGGACGAAGCGGTAGTGGCCCACGGCCGGGGCCAGCATGTAGCGGTCGACCAGTTTCAGCGGGAATTGGACAGGCACGAAGATGCAACAGTCTATGGCCGGGGCCGGGCCCACGAGGTCTCCTATAATAGCGGCTGCATTTCTCCAGCGCCGTCGACAGGGCGCGAAAGGTCCGCCTTGAATCCCGCCTCCCCGCTCCCTTCCCCCATGCCGGTGCCCGCGCTGCGCGTGCGCGAACTGCGCAAGACCTACGACAACGGCGTGCAGGCGCTGCACGGCGTGTCGCTGGACGTGCTGCCCGGCGACTTCTTCGCCCTGCTCGGGCCCAACGGCGCCGGCAAGTCCACCCTGATCGGCATCATCAGCTCGCTGGTGAACCTCAGCGCCGGCCAGGTCGAGGTGTTCGGCACCGACCTGAGCACCCAGCGCAGCGCGGCGATGCGGCTGCTCGGCCTGGTCCCGCAGGAGATCAACTTCAACCTGTTCGAGAAGCCGTTCGACATCCTGGTCAACTACGCCGGCTTCTACGGCATGCCGCGCGCCCAGGCCGAGCGCCAGGCCGAAGTGGAGCTCAAGCGTGCGCACCTGTGGGAGAAGGCGCAGGTGATGAGCCGCACCCTGTCCGGCGGCATGAAGCGGCGGCTGATGATCGCCCGCGCGATGATGACCCAGCCGCGCCTGCTGATCCTGGACGAGCCCACCGCCGGCGTGGACATCGAGATCCGCCGCGACATGTGGCGCGTGCTGCGCGAGATCAACGCCGCCGGCACCACCATCATCCTCACCACGCACTACCTGGAGGAAGCGGAGAGCCTGTGCCGCAACCTGGCGATCATCGACCGCGGCCGCATCGTCGAGCAGGGCCCGATGCGCGAGCTGCTGGCCAAGCTCGACGTGGAAGGCTTCCTGCTGGACATCGACGGCGCATTGCCGGCGCAGCTGCCGGCGATCGAGGGCACCATCCTGCTGGCGCAGGACGCGCACACGCTGGACCTGGACATGCCGCGGGCGATGGACCTCAACCGCGTGTTCGCCGCGCTCGGCGCCGCCGGTATCCGCGTGCGTTCGATGCGCACCAAGAGCAATCGCCTGGAGGAACTGTTCGTGCGCCTCACCGGCGACAACCGGGACGGCCAGCCTGCGGCGGCCGCACGCCCTGCGAGCCCGGCGGATGCAGATTCGCCGAAGCAGCCCCCCGCCGCCTGACCCCTCTTTCGCTGGACGACGATGAACACCACAAGCACTCCGCAACCGCTCCTCCCCGAGGCCACGCCGACCCAGCGCAACTGGGTCGCGCTGGGCACCGTCGTGCGCCGCGAGGTCAAGCGCATCCTGCGCATCTGGGGCCAGACCCTGGTGCCGCCGGCGATCACCATGACCCTGTACTTCCTGATCTTCGGCGGGCTGATCGGCTCGCGCGTGGGCGACATGGGCGGCTACAGCTACATGCAGTTCATCGTCCCCGGCCTGGTGATGATGAGCGTGATCCAGAACAGCTACGGCAACATCAGTTCCAGCTTCTTCGGCGCCAAGTTCGGCCGCCACGTCGAGGAACTGCTGGTCAGCCCGATGCCGAACTGGGTGATCCTGTGGGGCTACGTCGCCGGCGCGGTGCTGCGCGGGCTGATGGTCGGCGTGCTGGTGCTGATCATCGCCATGTTCTTCACCCCGGTGCGCATCCCGCACCCGCTGGTGACGCTGACCACGGTCCTGCTGGGCGCCACGATCTTCTCGCTGGCCGGCTTCATCAACGCCGTGTACGCGAAGAAGTTCGACGACGTCGCCATCGTGCCGACCTTCATCCTGACCCCGCTGACCTACCTGGGCGGCGTGTTCTATTCGGTGAAGCTGCTGCCCGGCTGGGCCGAGGCCGCCACCCACGCCAACCCGATCTTCTACATGGTCAACGCCTTCCGCTACGGCCTGCTCGGCAGCAGCGATGTGCCGGTGTGGGTGGCGTACGCGCTGATGCTCGGCTTCGTCGCGGTGCTCAGCGCGCTGGCGCTGTGGCTGCTGAAGCGCGGGGTGGGATTGCGCAGTTGAGCATGCGCCGCGCCCTCGTGCTGCTGTGGCTGCTGTACAGCGCGACCGCGATGGTGGCGCCCGCCGATGCCAGCGAGGAACCGGCGCTGCCAGCGGTCACTGCGCTGTACCAGCAGGGCCAGGCGGACGGCGCGCAACTCGCACAGTCGCTGTATTGCGAACTGCCACAGGACGGAATCGTGCGCCTCGTCGATGCCCTGCAACGCGCCGCGCGCGAGCGCGCGCTGGCGGCCGGCGTGGACTTCGACGCGGCCCGGCACGAGGCCGCGATGCAGACAGGCTTCGACGATTTCCGCCAGCTGATGGCCAACCTCGACGCGCGGGGCGACGCGCAGGACCTGGCACAACGCCAGGCGCACTACCTCGCGCAATGCGCCGAAGTGCGCGTGGAGATCGAGGCGTTGATCGGTCCGTCGCCCAAGCAGGCAGCCAAGGATTGACGCCCGCCCTGACGGGCGATTCCCCTCCAGCAGAAGGCATTTCCAGATGCGCATCCTGATCCTCGGCGCCGGTGCGACCGGCGGTTACTTCGGCGGACGCCTGGCCCAGGCCGGCGTCGATGTAAGTTTCCTGGTGCGCCCGGCGCGCGCCGAGCGCCTGCGGCGCGACGGACTGCGCATCCGCAGCCCGCGTGGCGACGCAGACATCGCGGTGGCCACCCTGACCGCCGACACGCTGCCCGCCGCGCAGCCGTTCGACCTGGTGGTGCTCAGCTGCAAGGCCTACGACCTGGACAGCGCGCTGGACGCGGTGGCGCCGGCGATGGGCGCGGCCACCACGCTGCTGCCGATCCTCAACGGGCTGCGCCATTACCCGGTGCTGGACGCGCGCTTCGGTGGCGAACGCGTGCTCGGCGGGTTGTGCTTCATCAGCGCCACGCTGGACGCGGACGGCGTGGTCCAGCACCTGGGCAAGCCGGCCTCGCTGACCTTCGGCGAACGCGACGGACGCGGCGCAGACAGCGCGCGGGTGCGCGCGCTCGCCGCTGCCTGCGCGGCGGCCGGCATCGACCATGTCGCCGCGCCGCGGATCGCGCAGGAGCAATGGATCAAGTACACCTTCCTGACTGCGCTGGCCGCCGGCACCTGCCTGATGCGCGCGCCGGTCGGCAGGATCGTCGCCGGCGACGACGGCCAGGCGCTGATGCGCGGGCTGTACGCCGAATGCCTGGCGGTGGCGGCCGCGGCGGGCGAGCCGATTCCCGACACGGCCCAGGCCAACGCGCTGCAGTTGCTGACCCAACCCGGCTCGCCGACGAAGGCCTCGATGCTGCGCGACCTGGAAGCCGGGCAGCAGGTGGAAGCGCAGCACATCGTCGGCGACATGCTGGCGCGCGCTCGCGCCGCCGGCCATGCGGCGCCGTGGCTGACGGCCGCATACTGCCATCTGCAGGCCTACCAGGCCGGGCTGGCGGAGCGCTGATGCGCCTCGGGTGACCGCTCCCTTATGGGAGCGACTTCAGTCGCGATGAACGAAGCGACGAACCTCCCGCCACCAGACCGCGTCGGCACCGATGGCTCCGGCCAGCCAGAACCTCCTGCACGGCGCTACCAGCGCGCCCAAGACGCCATCCCCGCCGCAACATCTTCGCGCGCCGCTGACGCCCGGCCCGCCTATGCTCGGCGACCTCACCACGGCCTAGCGCATGAAATTCATGGAAAAGATATTCCGCGGCGGCCACATCGTGATCATCCTGCTGTTCCTGCTGTGCGCCACCGGACTGGTGTCGATGGCGGTGCTGGAACTGTGGCACGGCCTCACCCCCGGCGGCGACCTGGTGGTGCGCGACCGCTTCAACGTGGTGCTGGAGGCGATCGGCCTACTGACCGTGGCGCTGGTGACGCTGGAACTGGGCCAGACCATCTTCGAGGAAGAGGTGCAGCGCGACGTCAAGGTCAGCGGACCCACGCGCGTGCGCCGCTATCTGTCGCGGTTCTTCGTGGTCATCGTCATCGCCCTGGCGATCGAGACGCTGGTATCGATCTTCGAACTGATGCACGACGACCCGGCCAAGCTGCCCTATGCCACCGCGGTCGGCCTGTGCGCGGCGTTGCTGCTGATCGCCTGGGGCGTGTTCGTCAAGCTCAACCGCAGCGCCGAGGAGCTGGAGCCCGAAGCGATGGCCGAGGCCAAGCGCGAGGACAAGCAGGTCGAATAGGGATCGCGCTAGCGCGCCGCCGGATAGGGCTGCAATAGCCGCACCCGCGCCACAGGCAGCCAGATCAAGTAGTCGCGGCCATCGCGCGCGAGGTAGCGCACCTGCAGCCAGTCGTTCCAGCGCACGTACGCGGTCAGCGTGTCGCCCTGCACCACGAAGATGGCGCGCTCGCGGCAACGCAGGTCCGGACCGCGATGGAAGGCGCTGCGGCCCTTCGCCGCCACCTGCGCCTGCCACGGCGGCAGCAGCGGCGTACCGTGCAGTGCCGCCTGTGCCGACAGGTATTCGCACGACGGCGCCGCTTCGGCGGCCCGCGCCAGGCATGCCCACGCCAGCGCAAGCGCAAGCGTGGCCGCCAGGCGCCAGGCGGCGCTCACGCGACGTCGGGCAACCGGAAGAACCCGCGCGCCGCCGCGGTGCTGGCCGCGGCAGTCGTGGCCAGGTCCTCGCCGCGGTCGCGCGCCAGTTCCTCGACGATGTGGGCCAGGAACGCCGGCTCGTTGCGTCGGTCCTTGGGCAGCGGCTTGAGCGTGCGCGGCAGCAGATACGGCGCGTCGGTCTCGATCATCAGCCGCGAGGCCGGGATGTTGCCGACCAGCTCGCGCAGGTGCGCGCCGCGGCGCTCGTCGCACAGCCAGCCGGTGATGCCGATGTGCCAGTCGCGGTCCAGGTAGTCGAACAGCTCCTCGCGGGTGCCGGTGAAGCAGTGCACCACCGCCGGGCCGAGCTTGCCGTCGAACTGGCGCATCAGCGCCAGGAAGTCGGCGTGCGCGTCGCGCTGGTGCAGGAACAGCGGCTTGCCGGTCTCGGCGGCCAGCTGCAGCTGGCGTTCGAACGCGCGGTGCTGCGCCGGGCGCGGAGCGAGATCGCGGAAGTAGTCCAGGCCGCATTCGCCCACCGCCACCACCTGCGGATGCGCATGCAGCGCGCGCATCTCCGCATCGCATTCGGCGGTGTATTCCAGCGCATGGTGCGGGTGCACGCCGGCGGTGGCGTACAGGAAGCCGGGGTGCCGCTGCGCCAGCTGCAGCGCCAGCGGCGAGTGCTCGCGGCTGGCACCGGTGACCACCATCTGCGTCACGCCGGCATCGCGGGCGCGCTGCAGCACCGCGTCGCGGTCGCGATCGAAGGAATCGTGGGTGAGGTTGGCGCCGATATCGATCAACTGCATGGGGCGGGCGGCTGCAAGAATGAAGTGGCGCGGATTGTAGCGGTCCACGGCGCGGCCCAGGGACGCCGCCGCTGGCCGCGTGCGCCGCTAGGAGCGTGGGCGGCAGAAACGTTCGAGGCGAGAAGTTCGCTGTGCGAGACCGCTTTTGTGACGATTCGCCGGCCTGTAGCCGCGCTACAGGCCAAGAAGCGGCGCAAAAACGGACCGCACAGCGGGCTTCGCAGCCCGGACGGCTTCTGCCGCCCACGCTCCTAGGCCAGCGGCGGCATCTCCGCGCGTAGCGAGCGCAGTTCGCGCGCCAGCAGCGCGTCCACTTCGCCGGGCTGGAACTGCGCGGCGAACAGCGGCACCGCGAATCGGTAGTGCGCGCCATCCTCGGCGCGGCACAGCACATGGGCCAGCTGCAGGCGGGCCAGCGCGCGGCGCAGCAGTTCCGCGTCCATCGCGACGCCGGCCGCGTCGAAATCGGCCAGCATCCGCTCCAGTGCCGTCGCCGGTTGCGCCGCCGGCCCGGCATGGTGCGCCTGGGCCACGCGGTAGACCAGGATCCGGTCGATCCGGCACGCCACCGGGTCGGGGCTCAGCCGCGCCCAGCCGGCGAGCGCATCGGCCATCGCGTCCGAGTGCGTCGCCGCGTGCACGGCCTGCGCATCGATCAGGCGATGCGCGCGCGGCAGTCGCTCCAGCACCTGCTGGCAGGCGATGGCGACCAGGTTCGCGCGCTGCCCGCAGGCCGTGGCCAGCGCCGCGGGCAGGCCGCCGTCGCCATAGTGGATGCCCAGGCGCGCCAGCGGCTCGGTTGCCAGCGCCACGCAGGCTTCGCGCTCCAGGCCGGCCAGGTGGATGACCTCGCCGAAGTTGCGGATCGGCGAGGCGTGGTCCAGCACTGCGGCTTCGTACAGGTCCCAGAACCCGGCAAGCATGAAGTGGCAGCGGCCCTCCTCGCTCAGCGCGCGCAGCGCGGCGAGCTGCGTGTAGCCGCTCGTCGCCTCCTCGCGCAGGAACAGGTCGGTCTCGTCCACCAGCAGCAACAGGCGGCGCCCGCTGGCGCGCTGCGCCAGCGCATCGACCAGCGCGTCGATGCCGCTGTCGCCTGGCATCCGCAACTCGGCGGCCAAGCGCGCCGACAGGCGGTGATCGCGCAGCGACAGGTAGGTGCAGTGCACCCGCGGATGTCCGGCGAAGCGCCGCTCGATCGCCTTCATCAGGCTGGTCTTGCCCAACTGCCGGCCGCCGACCAGCAGGTAGTTGCCGGGCTCGCGATTGAGCACGCGCGCCAGCAGCGCTTCGCGGCCGAAGAACGCGGCCGGGCGGGTGATGCCGCCATGGGTCTGGTAGGGCGAGATGCGGGTCGCTTTCAGCTGCCGGGCCAGCAGTGCGACCAGCACCTCGGCGGCCTTGGGGCGCAGCAGCCATTCGCTCTGGCCGGCCTGATCCAGGTACGCGCACAGGTTGGCCGGATCGCTGGCGAAAGCCAGCAGGTGCGCGTCGGCCTGCGCGCCAGGGCTGATCACCAGCACCACGTCCTGGCCGCTGGGCATCGCGCGCAACTGCTCGACGATCGCCGCGCCTGGCAGGCCCGGATCGGGCTGGTATAGCCACAGGCGCTCCAGCGCGACGGGGAGCGTCTGCGGCAACGTCCACAGCCAGACCTGGCCGGGCAGCGTCCAGTCGGTCGCGCGGGTGGCCACGGCGTCCACGCGCGCCGCCAGCGCCGCCGCACGCATGTCCGCAGCGCCGTGCGCATAGGCCATCGCCTCGCGCCAGCGCACCTCTGGGATGCCGACGGCCAGCAGTACCCCGGCGCGCGCCCGGATCCAGCCAAGTTGCCGATGCAGCACCGGCAGTGCGCCGACCGGATGCCGGAACACGCGGCGCGGCACGCGCACGATGTCCAGCACCGCCGGGCGCACGCGCACCCACATCACCGCCAGCGCCAGCAGCAGTGCGATCGCCACGCCGAGCAACAGCGCCAGCCATTCGGCGATGCTCCATGGCGCCGAGCTGCGGCATTCCTGCGGTATCAGCGCCGATGAGGGGGCCGGAATCCCGGGGCGGCAGTGCCATGCCTGCGATGCAGGATCCAGCCGATAGACCAGCACCCGTCCGCGCAGGCCGGAGTGCGGCGGGAACAGTTCGGTGTAGCGGAAACGCAGTTCGAACTCGGCCGGCGCTTCCACCGTCACCACCGCCTGGGCCGCATCGTGCACGCCGGGCAAGGCCGGCGCCGCGGGCCACTGCCGATGGATCAGCCAATGCGACAGCGCCTCCTCGCGGATCAGCAGCATGTCGATGCGGCTGCGCTGCAGCAGCATCAGGGTCTGGCCATCGCGCTGCGCGCGCCACGCCGCCCAGGGATTGAGCCAGGGCGCGAACAGCAGGCTGGCCAGGAACCAGGTCGCCAGCGCGATCAGCAGCGGCCGCAGCCAGCGCCAGCGCGGGCGCGCAGCGGCGGTCCTCACGCGGCGGTGCCGTCGAGCTGCTCGACGATGGTCCGGGCCGCGCGGCGGATCGCCTCGCACCGCCATTCCAGCCAGTTGCCGTCGGCATGCCTGCGCGCCACCAGCAGGTTGCTCCAGTACAGATGGCGCAGCAGCGGATCGAGCAGGTATGGGCGTGCCGGTGCGAGCCGCGGCTGCTCCAGCCAGCCCTGCACGATGCCGCGCTGCGCCGGGTCGCGCAGCAGCGGAAGCAGTGCCTGCCACAGCGGCGGGTGACCGGCCAGGTGCTCGGTCGCCGCCTCGTCGCTGGGATCGTCCTGCGCCAGCAGCGCGATCGCGGCACTGGCCAGCAGCGGATGGCCGCCGGACAGGCGCAGCGCGCGTGCGGCCGCCTGCAGCGTCGGGGCGGAATCCGTGGCCATGCGCTGCAGGTCGGCCACGGTCAGTTCCGGCCAGGTCTCCGTGGCGGCGATGTTGAGCAGCGACAGGTCGCCGCCTTGGTACTTGAGGTCGGCCAGCGCCGCGCCGCCGCAGATCAGCAGGTGCAGCTGTCCGCTGTACATCTCGCTGAGGCTGCGCAGGATCCCGGCCAGCAGGTGGCGCTGCGCGGGTGCGCCCTGCTCGAAGCGGCTGACCAGGCAGAACAGCGGCGCCGGTGCCTGCAGCAGGCCCGCCAGACCGGTCTCGAAGTCGTAGTCCGATGCCACCCCGGCCATGCCGCATTGCCGGCCCAGCGCGGCGAAGTAGGCGTCGGCGTCCTCGCCGGCACTGAACGACGGCTGCAGGTGCAGGACCCGCTCGCGACCGTAGCGCGCGTCCGCCTGGGCCAGGATCGCGGCCCGCTCCGGCGGCTGCCCCCAGTGCGCCTGGGTGAGCAGCAGCAGGACCGGATACGGGCGCTGCTGCTGCAGCCGCTCGAACAACCCGGCGACCGTCTCGGCGACCGACGCCGGCCACGCCGGCGCCGCGCCGGCGGCCGCCGCGGCCTCCGCCTCGGCCGGGAATTCGGCTTCGAACCCGGCCGCGGCCAGCAAGCGGTTGGCTTCCGCTTCGGTCAAGCGCAGGTAGTTGGCGCAGGCCAGCACCTTGTCGCGGTGCTTGCGGTTGGGCAGCGAATAGCCGTGCCGCCAGTTGTTGACCGCCTCGCGGCTGATGCCGATCTCGCTGGCCACGCCGGCGGCGCTGGCCCGGATCCGGCGCATGTGGCGGGTCAGCAGGTCGGGGAACTCCGAGACGGGCATGCAGTGGATTCGAATCAGCAGGCGGCAGGCCACCCTACCGGCCGCATCGCGGCTGTCAATCGGCGGCATGCCCGCGCTCCCCGGCCGCGCTCAGGCCGCGGGCGGCGCCGGCAGCGCCTGCGCCACGAACAGGCGGCGGGTGATCAGCAGGTGCGCGACGAAGATCAGCACGCCGAGCAGCGCCAGGGCGACCGCCAGCCGCCGCAGCGTGGCGCCCAAGCTCTTGCTGCGCTCCAGCTTTTCCAGCCGCTCGAACCGGGACGGCTCGGCATTGGCGTAGGCCACGCGCACGCTGGCGCCCTCCTTCGTATACGGCGTCGCGTTGTCCTCGGAGGTCTCGAACGTGCCTTCGTAGGTGTTGCCGCCGGCCTCGAACGCATAGCCGAAATGGTAGGTGAGCGAGACGCGACCCTTGCGGCCGCGCGTCTCCTGGATGTCGTCCAGGTGCACCGGCGCGTCGACCACGCTGTGATCCTTCAGGATCGCGTTGGCCTGGCGATAGCCGGCGAAACCGGACAGGCCGAAGAACGCGGCGACGACGCCGAACGCCGCCACGCACAGCCACTTGGACAGCGTGCGCAGCACGGCATGGGATTTTTCGGAAACGGGAATGCTGATCATTGGTGGGCCCCTGGAGAACGTGGTGGTTGCCGGCGGCATGCGCGCCACCGGATGCAGCGCAGTCTGGCGACGGCCGCCGGCGCGTTGCAGTACCAAAGCGTCAAGCGGGCGACGCCGCGGTTGACGGCGCGTCAAGCGCCGCCGCGCACGCCGCCACGGCGCATTCCACGTATCCTTGCCGCGCATGACGCACGTTGCATTTCCGATCGATCCGCTGCTGCCGCAGATCCGCGACAGCCTCGCCGCGCATCCGCGGCTGGTGCTGGAGGCCCCGCCCGGCGCCGGCAAGACCACCCAGGTGCCGCCGGCGCTGCTGGAGGCGCCGTGGCTGCAGGGCCGCCGCATCGTGATGCTGGAGCCGCGCCGGGTCGCCGCGCGCAGCGCCGCCACCTTCATGGCGCGGCAGCGCGGCGAGGCGCCGGGCGAGACCGTGGGCTACCGCATCCGCTTCGAGAACAAGGTGTCCGCGCGCACCCGCATCGAGGTGGTCACCGAAGGCATCCTGACCCGGATGCTCCAGGACGACCCGATGCTCGACGGCGTCGGCGCGCTGCTGTTCGACGAATTCCACGAACGCCACCTGGCCGCCGACCTGGGCCTGGCGCTGGCGCTGGACGTGCAGGCGCAGGTGCGCGAGGACCTGCGCATCGTGGTGATGTCGGCGACGCTGGACGGCGAACGCCTGGCGCAGTTTCTGGAGGCGCCCAGGTTGTCCAGCGCCGGCCGCAGCTATCCGGTGGAGATCGCGCATTTCCCGGCGCGGCGCGAGGAATCGCTGGAGGCGCAGAGCCGCCGCGCGGTGGAACACGCGCTGCAGCAGCATCCCGGCGACGTGCTGGTGTTTCTGCCCGGGCAGCGCGAGATCGCGCGGGTGCAGGCGGCGCTGGAGGGGTCTGCGGTGGTGTCGGGGCTCTCGCCCGATGCGGCTTCGGAAGTCGTCTCATCAGGCACCGCCTCGGGCGTACCCTCATCCGGCGCTGCGCGCCACCTTCTCCCGGGGGGAGAAGGGAGTGGTGGCGGCGTCGACATCTTGCCGTTGCATGGCGAGTTGCCGGTCGAGCAGCAGGCCAAGGTGCTGCAGCCCGATCCGCATGGCCGCCGCCGCGTGGTGCTGGCCACCAACGTGGCCGAATCCTCGGTCACCCTGCCCGGCGTGCGCGTGGTGATCGACGCCGGGCTGGCGCGCGAGCCGCACTACGACCCCAACAGCGGTTTCTCGCGGCTGGACGTGACCGCCATCGCCCAGGCCTCGGCCGACCAGCGTGCCGGCCGCGCCGGCCGCGTCGCTTCGGGCTGGGCGTACCGGCTGTGGCCGCAGTCGCAGCGCCTGGAGGCGCAGCGCCGCGCGGAAATCCTGCAGGTGGAACTGGCCGGACTGGCGCTGGAACTGGCGGCCTGGGGCAGCGACGCGCTGCGCTTCGTCGATCCGCCGCCGGCCGGCGCGCTGGCCGCCGCGCGCGAACTGCTGCAACGGCTCGGCGCCTTGAGCGAAAACCACGCGATCACCGCGAGCGGCCGGCGCATGCTCGCGCTGGGCACGCATCCGCGGCTGGCGGCGATGCTGCTGGCCGCGCCGGATGCGCGCGCGCAGGCGCTGGCCTGCGACCTGGCCGCGCTGGTCGAGGCGCGCGATCCGCTGCGCCAGGGCGGCGATGCGCTGGCCGCGCGCTGGCGCGCACTGGCCGCGTTCCGCCGCGGCCGCGCCCCGCACGACGCCAACCGCGGCGGCCTGGCCGCGATCGACGCGGCCGCCAAGCAATGGCGGCGGCGCCTGCGCAACGACGCCGCGCCGCCGGACAGCGTCGAAGCGCACGCGCTCGGCGACCTGCTCGCCCACGCCTTCCCCGACCGCATCGCCACCCGTCATCCCGCCGATCCGTTGCGCTACCTGCTGGCCAACGGCCGCAGCGCGCGCCTGTTCGACAACAGCGACCTGCGCGGCGAGCCGTGGCTGGTCGCCACCGAACTGCGCTACGAGGCCAAGGACGCGCTGCTGCTGCGCGCCGCGCCGGTGGACGAGACGCGGCTGCGCGCCGATTTCCCGCAGCGCTTCGTGCAGCAGGACGTGGTGCGCTGGGACGCCGAACGGCGCGCGCTGAGCGCGCTGCGCGAAACCCGTTTCGACCGCATCGTGCTCGACAGCCGCCCGGCCGGCCGCGTCGATCCGGCGCATGCGGCGGCGGCGCTGACCGAGGCGGTGCGCGAACTCGGGCTGGCGGCGCTGCCCTGGAGCGAGGCGCTGACCCAGTGGCGCGCACGCGCAACCGGACTGCGCGTGTGGATGCCCGAGCTGGCCCTGCCCGATCTCGGCGACGCGGCGCTGCTGGACGACCTGGACCGTTGGCTGCGCCCGGCCTTCGCCGGCAAGACCCGGCTCGACGCGCTCGGCGAGGACGAGCTGGGCGAAGCGCTCAAATCGCTGCTGCCATGGGACCGGCGGCAGGCGCTCGATCGGCATGCGCCGACCCGGATCACGGTGCCCTCGGGCATGGAACGGCGCATCGACTACGCGCTCGACCACGACGGCCAGCCGTTGCCGCCGGTGCTGGCGGTGAAGCTGCAGGAACTGTTCGGCCTGGCCGACACCCCGCGCATCGCCGACGGCCGCGTGCCGCTGGTGCTGCACCTGCTCTCGCCCGGCGGGCGCCCGCTGCAGGTCACCCAGGACCTGCGCAACTTCTGGTCCAGCACCTATCCGGAAGTGAAGAAGGAGATGAAGGGCCGCTACCCGCGCCATCCGTGGCCGGACGACCCATGGACCGCCACCGCCAGCCATCGCGCCAAACCACGCGGCACCTGAGGCGGCGCTGCGCACGGGATTGGCGGCTGCGCCGAACGTGGACGACGGCCGGACCGGCGCGCCTGGCCTACGGCGGGCGAACACGCGCGTCATCCAGACGGGGTGCGTGACGCGCGACCAGCATCATCGTGCCCGTCACCGGCCGCCCTCGGCACCTGCCCGGGCTGGCCACTTCGGACGCCGCCCGCCAGCGCGGCGCGTCCGCTCCCGCCCCCTGCACCGCCCATGTTCAGCCGCCAGACGATTCCGCGGCGATGCGCTAACGCCATCTATACGGGGCGCAAGGGACACTGCAGTCCTTATTCCTGCCAGTAGGGACGCCCATGAGCAAGCTGACCATCATTACCGACCGCGCACTCGATCTCGCCAGCCATGCCGGCGACAGCCTGCGCCACATCGGCCCGCAGGCGAACAGGTGGCTGCAGTCCGGCGCCGCGATGGGCGCGCTCAAGACCGGCGCGGCGATGGGTGCGGTGAAGACCGGCACCAAGGTCGCGCGCACCGTGGTGCGGCGCAACCCGGTCATCGCGATCGCCGCCGCGGCGCTGGGCGCCGGCCTGCTCGGCTACGCGATCTACCGCAAGCGCCAGCGCGACCGCAACGGCGCGATCGAAGGCGATTCGCAGCGCATCGAAGCCAGCAAGCGCGGCAATGCCGGCGCACGCCGTACGGCGGCGAGCCGGGTGTCGCGTCGCGCCGCGGCCGCACAGGAAGGCAGCGAAGACTAGATTCTGCGGTATCGCCGTAGTGCGATAACGAACATGGCGACCGGGCGAAACCCGGTCGCTTTTTTTATGCGCGTTTCGCAGGCTGTCGAGCATGCGAGCGGCCTGCCGAATGCCTCGTACAGCAGAGTGCGCCGTTGACCTGTAGGAGCGGCTTCAGCCGCGACCAGTTCCGTCCGGCAGCCCCATTGCGTCGTCGGTCGCGGCCGATGGCCGAGCCACCCACAACCGCGCAACACCGGCGCAGCCGATGCGTCGACTCCGCCGGTCACGGCACCGCTCGTCGATCCGGACAAAGCGCTTCGCCCGTCGCAACCGATAGTCCAACGCCATCCAGAGCGGCTGCTACGCCAACATTCCGCGTGCATTGCGCATGCGGCAGGCCGCCATGGCGTTCACCCGAAAGTCCGCGGTAACCCGTAGCGCTACAGCCTGCGCCATGCACCCGGCGCCAACCCATCCAGCCCGTGCGTGCCGATCGCTGCGCGCACCAGGCGCAAGGTCGGCAAGCCGACGGCGGCGGTCATGCGCCGGACCTGGCGGTTGCGCCCTTCGCGCAGCACGATCTGCAGCCATGCGTCGGGCACCGTCTTGCGGAACCGTACCGGCGGGTCGCGCGGCCACAGTTCCGGTGCCGTCTCCAGCACGCTGGCCTGGGCCGCCGCGGTCGGCCCGTCGTTCAACACCACGCCGTCGCGCAGGCGCTGCAGCTGCTCGGGCTGCGGCATGCCTTCCACCTGCACCCAATACGTTTTCGGTTGCTTGTGCCGCGGGTCGGTGTAGCGGTGCGCCAGTGCGCCGTCGTCGGTCAGCAGCAGCAGGCCTTCGCTGTCGTAGTCCAGCCTGCCCGCCGCGTACACGTCGGCGGGCAGGCCGAACCCGGCCAGCGTGCGCCGCGGCGGTTCGCTGCGGTCGGTGAACTGGCACAGCACATTGAACGGCTTGTTGAACGCGATCAGCATTAAAGCGCGGATTGGGGATGAAGGGATTCGGGATTTGCCGCACATCGACGGCACATGCGGCGCGGGGACATTCTCCCACGCCGGATCCCTTTTCCCGCCGACCGCGGCCGTCGCTCAGGACTTGACGAACTTCAGCGTCATCCGGTCGCTCTCGCCGATCGCCTTGTACTTGGCCTCGTCGGCGGCCTCGTGGCTGTTGCTCGGCGGCAGCGTCCACACGCCGCCCGGATAGTCCTTGGTGTCGCGCGGGTTGGCGTTGACCTCGCTCTTGCCGGCCAGCTTGAAGCCGGCCGCCTCGGCCATCGCGATCACCTGCGCCTGGCCGACGTAGCCGCTCTTGTCGTCAGCCGGCACGTCGGCCTTGGCGCGGTGTTCGACCACGCCGAGCACGCCGCCCGGCTTGAGCACCTGGTAGAAGCCCTTGAACATGCCTTCCGCCTGCCCGGAGGTGCGCCAGTTGTGCACGTTGCGGAAGGTCAGCACCAGATCGGCCGAGGCGGCCGGGCCGAACACCGGCGCGGTCGGCGAATAGCCGACCAGCTTGGCCTTGCCGTACTGCGCCGGCGCGGCGGCGAACTTCTGTTCCAGCCCCGTGCGCGCCTTCTGCTGGTAGTCGCGGCCGCGGCCTTCGGGCACCGCCGCCGGATCCACCACCGCGGCGATGTACTGGCCGCGTTCGCGCAGGTAAGGGGCCAGGATTTCCGAATACCAGCCGCCGCCGGGAGTGATCTCGATCACCGTCTGCGTCGGCTTGATGCCGAAGAACGCCAGGGTCTGCCCCGGATGCCGGTAGGCGTCGCGCGCGACATAGGTGCGGTCGCGCCAGCTGCCGTTGATGGCCGCCTGCAGCGCGGCATCCGGCGCCGGCAGGGTGGCGCTGTCGGCAGGCTTGATCGCCTGCGCGGCCGGGATCGCCAGCGCCGCGGCAATGGCCAGGGTACAAGCACAGGCAAGCGTCGTTCGAAGAGTCATGGGCGTGCGTCCGCTGGAGATGTGGCGCGAGCCTAGCACGCATGCGCGCACGCCTGAATGTTGCCTTCGCGTTAGCGCGAATCACGCCGGCGGAACGCTGTTTTCGCCACCATCGCCCCGATCCCGAAACCTTGGGCGACTATCCTGTCGCTCTTCCTCACAGCGGAGCATCCCCCATGCTGCACACGCGCGAACTCGGCCGTTCCGGCCTGCACGCGGCACCGCTCGCCTTCGGCGGCAATGTGTTCGGCTGGAGCGCCGACGCCAAGACCTCCTTCGCGCTGCTCGACGCCTTCGTCGAGGCGGGCTGCAACCTGATCGACACCGCCGATGCGTATGCGGCGTGGGTGCCCGGCAACCGCGGCGGCGAATCGGAAACCATCATCGGCCAGTGGCTCAAGCGCAGCGGCAAGCGCGACAAGGTGCTGATCGCGACCAAGGTCGGCAAGTGGGCCGAGCGCCCGGGCCTGGCCGCCGACAACATCGCCGCGGCGGTGGAGGAGTCGCTGCAACGCCTGCAGACCGATGTGATCGACCTGTACCAGGCGCACGAGGACGACGAATCGGTGCCGCTTGAAGCCTCGCTGGCCGCGTTCGGGCGGCTGATCGAGCAAGGCAAGGTGCGCGCGATCGGCGCCTCCAACTACAGCGCCGAACGCCTGGCCGAGGCGCTGAAGGTCTCGGCGCAATACGGGCTGCCGCGCTACGAGACGCTGCAGCCCGAGTACAACCTGTACGACCGCGGCGGCTACGAAAACGGCCTGGAGCCGCTGGTGCGCGACCAGGGCTTGGGCGTGATCTGCTACTACGCGCTGGCCCGCGGCTTCCTCAGCGGCAAGTACCGCAGTTCCGCCGATGCTGCCAAGAGCCCGGCGCGCGGCGACAGCGTGATCGCGCGCTACCTCAACGCACGCGGCCTGCGCATCCTGGCCGCGCTCGACGACATCGCCGGCAAGCATTCGGCCACGCCGACCCAGGTGGCCCTGGCGTGGCTGATCGCACGTCCCGGCATCACCGCGCCGATCGCCAGCGCGACCAGTGTCGAGCAGTTGCAGCAACTGCTGGCCGCCGCCCGCCTGCAGCTGTCGGCCGACGACGTCGCGCAACTGGATGCCGCCAGCAAGGAAACCCCATGAGTTCCGTTTCCCACACCACCCGCGTAGTGCTCGCCTCGCGTCCGCAGGGTGCGCCGAGCGCGCAGAATTTCCGTCTCGAACAGGCGCCGCTGGCCGTGCCCGGCCCTGGCCAGGTGCTGCTGCGCAACCGCTGGCTGTCGCTGGATCCGTACATGCGCGGGCGCATGAGCGATGCGCCGTCCTACGCGCCGCCCGTGCAGCTGGACCAGGTGATGGTCGGCAGCACCGTCGCCGAAGTGCTGGAATCGCACCATCCCGACCTCAAGCCCGGCGACCTGGTGCTGGTGCAGAGCGGCGGCTGGCAGACGCACCTGGTGGCCGACGGCGCCGGTCTGAGGCGCAAGCTCGATCCGCAGTCGCCGCTGCCGCCGAGCACCGCGCTCGGTGTCTACGGCATGCCCGGCTTCACCGCCTACGCCGGCCTGCACGAGATCGGCAAGCCGCAGAGCGGCGAGACCGTGGCGGTCGCCGCCGCCACCGGCCCGGTCGGCGCCACCGTGGCGCAGATCGCCAGGTTGCGCGGCGCGAAGGTGATCGCCATCGCCGGCGGCGCCGAAAAATGCCGCTACCTGCGCGAGGAACTGGGCCTGGACGTAGCGTTGGACCATCGCGCCCCGGATTTCGCCGAGCAGCTGCGTGGCGCCGCGAAGGATGGCATCGACGTCTACTTCGAGAACGTCGGCGGGCACGTGTTCGATGCGGTGCTGCCGTTGCTCAACGACTTCGCGCGGGTGCCGGTGTGCGGCACCATCGCCACCTACAACACGCGCGGCGAATTGCCGGCGGCACCGGACCGCGTGCCGGCGCTGATGAACCAGGTGCTGCGCCAGCGGCTGACCGTGCGCGGCTTCATCGTCGGCGATTTCGTCAAGCTCTACCCGGAGTTCCTGCGCGAGATGGGCGCGTGGCTGGCCGACGGCCGCGTGCGCTACCGCGAACACGTCGTGCATGGGCTGGAGAACGCGCCGCAGGCCTTCATCGACATGCTCGGCGGCGGCAACTTCGGCAAGCTGGTGGTGCAGCTGGACGAGAGCCGGGATTAGGGATTAGGGATTAGGGATTAGGGATTAGGGATTAGGGATTCGGGATTAGGGATTTGAGAAGCTGTGCTGCGGGGTCACGACCATGCGGCGACTGTCTCTGCAGCCCGAGCCCGTTATTGCAGCAGGAAGCGCAGCAACGCGTCGTTGAAGGCGTGCGGCGACTCCAGGTTGCACAGGTGCCGGCCGTGCACCTGGGCGAGGCTTCCGCGCATCGCCTGCGTGGCGATCGCCTGCAGGCCGTCGGGCGGGCACACCGGATCGTCGTGCCCGGCCAGCGCCAGCAGCGGCGTGGCGATCCCGCCCAGCGCACCGCGGAAATCGGCGCCGGCCACCGCCTCGCAGCAGGCCAGGTAGGCCTGCGCATCGGTACCCAGGAACGTCGCCAGGATCGCCTCGACCGCCGCCGGCTGCATGGCGGCGAAGGCCGGCGTGAACCAGCGCTCGCGGGTGCCGTCCAGCAGCCCCGCCAGTCCCTCGGCGCGAACTTGCGCGATGCGCGCCCGCCAGCTGTCCTCGGTACCGATCCTGGCCGCGGTCGCGCATACGGTCAGCGTCTGCAGGCGCTCGCCGGCATGCAATCCCAGCCATTGCCCGGTCAACCCGCCGATCGACAGGCCGCAGAAGTGCGTGCGCTCGACCGACAGCGCATCGAGCAACGCCAGCACATCCCCGGCCAGGTCCTCGACCCGGTACGGTCCCGGCACCGCGCTCGAGGCGCCATGGCCGCGGCGGTCGTAGCGCAGCACCCGGTAGTACGGCGCCAACGCATCGATCTGCCCGTCCCACATGTGCAGATCGGTGCCCAGCGAGTTGCAGAAGGTCAGCCAGGGACGGCCTTCGCTGCCGTCGACGCGGTAGTGCAGGCGGTGCGTGGGAAGTTCGAGGAAGGGCATGGCGGCGATGTCGAATGAGGGGGCGCGCCTGTCGGCCGCCAGCGGAGTCTAGCGCTCTTGCCGCAGGGGGAATGCGCAAGGCCCGCAGCATGCAACCTCCACCACAACGGGGCGTGCGGCGTGAGCGCATTGCACGGGTTTCGCGTCGGGCCGGCACGTCGCCGCGCCGACGCACGGCCAACATCGCCAAGCGCCGTTGCCTAGTGCAGCAGCGCCAGCACGAAATCGAGGAAGGCGCGTACCTTCGCCGGCAGGTGCTGGCGCGATGCGTACAGCGCATACAGCGGGAATCGCTCGTCGGGCCAGTCGGGGAACAGGTCGATCAGCCGGCCGTCGTCGAGCATCGGCCGCAGGCCCAGATCGAACACCTGCGCCACGCCGTAGCCGGCAAGGCACACGCTGTAGAGCGAGCCGGCATCGTTGACGGTCAGCTGCCCCGCCATGTCCAGTTCGATGCGTTTCCTGCCGCGCACGAACTCCCAGGTGAAGGGCCGCCCGGTGTGCGCGTCGCGGAACAGGATGCAGGTGTGGCGCCGATCCTGCAGTTCCTGCGGCGATGCCGGCCGGCCATGGCGCTGAATATAAGCGGGTGCGGCGATGGTGACGACGCGGCAGTCCATCAGCTTGCGCGCCACCAGCGTCGACGGCGGCGGATGGCCGAAGCGCAGCACCAGGTCGTAGCCGTCGGCCACCATGTCGCCGGGTTCGTCGCGCGTGATCAGCTCCAGTTTCAGGTCCGGATGCGCTTGCAGGAAGGCGCCGAGCCGCGGGCCCAGTACCAGGCGCGAGAAGAATGGATCGACGTTGACCCGCAATCGGCCGCGCACGACGTTCGCTCCTTGCTGCGCCGAGGCGGCCGCCTCTTCCAGCGCCGCCAGCAAGGGCGCCACTTCGCCGTGGAAGCGACGACCCTCGTCGGTGAGCGCGATCGCGCGCGTGGTGCGATCGAACAGGCGGATGCCCAGCCGCGCTTCCAGTCGCGCAACCGCACGACTGACCCCGGAAGGCGTCATGTCCAGCCGCTCGGATGCGGCGGCGAAGCTGCCGCTGTCGACGATGGCGCACAGCACGCCGATGCCGCTGGCCAGGCGTTCGTCAAAGGTCATATCAGATTCCGCTCATGGGATTACTGACCCTGCGTCATCAATGAACTGACACCGATGATATCGGAAGCGGCGACGACGACGCCCAGAATGCGTGCCACGCCTGCTGCCGCGGCGGGCACCCACGAAAGGAACGCACATGTACGCAATCACCGGAATCACCGGGCAGGTCGGTGCCACGCTGGCCCGCCGCTTGTTGGCGGCGGGCCACCAAGTGCGCGCCGTGTTGCGCGATGCCGCAAAGAGCGAGCGATGGGCCGCACAAGGCTGCACGGTGGCACTGGCCGAACTGACCGACGTGCCGGCCCTGGTCCGCGCCTTCAGCGGCACCGAAGGCGTCTTCATCCTGCTGCCGCCGGCCTTCGACCCCGAACCGGGGTTTCCGGCCGCGCGCCGCATCATCGCCGCGCTGCGCGAAGCGCTGGAACAGGCACGACCGGAAAAGGTGGTGGCACTGTCCACCGTCGGTGCCGACGCAGAGCGCCCCAACCTGCTCAACCAGCTGCGCATCATGGAGCAACAGTTCGCCACGCTGCAGATGCCGACGGCCTTCCTGCGCGCGGCCTGGTTCATGGAGAACGCACGCTGGGACATCGACGCCGCCCGCAGCGGCGCCATCGCCAGCTATCTGCAGCCGGCATCGCGCGCCATCGCGATGGTGTCGATCCATGACGTGGGCCGCACCGCCGCCGACATGCTGCAGGAGCAATGGGAAGGGCACCGCATCGTGCAACTGGAAGGCCCGCAACGAACCAGCCCGGACGACATCGCCGCCGCATTCGGCCGCTTGCTCGGCCGCGACGTGACCGCCCAGACCGTGCCGCGCGACACCTGGGAAGACCTGTTCCGTGCCCAGGGCATGCAGCATCCGTTGCCGCGCATGCAGATGCTGGACGGCTTCAACGCAGGCTGGATCGATTTCGCGCAGGGCGGCGATACGCATGCGGAGTCGCGCAAGGGCGAGATTGGCATCGAAGCGGCGCTGCGCGCGATGCTCGAGGAGCAGGCCGGCGTGGAGTGAGCATGCGGCGGTTCGCGACCGCCGCGTTGTCTTTCGAGCGACATCTTCCATCGGCAGGGCGAGCGCATCGCAGCGAGCGATTCGCCATGGTCGGGCGCATTTCCGAGTGAGCCTCGTCCCGCAAGCGCGGCGACGCGACGGCGCACGCCACAACGACCCAAGTCGACCGATCCAGCCAGTCTGGACGCCGGCCATGCCACGCAGCCTCCCGCGTGCAGAGCCCACGCTGACGATGCGCGCAAGCGGCACGTGCCGCCGCTTGCGTCATTGGACGTTTACCATCGCGTATCCCAGCATCGCGGCGCAGGCCATGTCGTCCATCCGCAACGTCCTGTTCGTGTGCGCCCGCAACCGGCTGCGCAGCCCCACCGCCGAGCAGGTGTTCGCCGATTGGCCGGGCATCGAGACCGCATCGGCCGGCATCCAGGCCGACGCCGACACGCCGCTGACGCCCGAACTGCTCGCCTGGGCCGATCTGATCTTCGTGATGGAGCGCCGGCACCGCAGCAAGCTGTCGGCGACGTTCAAGCGCCACCTGCGCGGCAAGCGCGTGGTGTGTCTCGGGATTCCCGACGACTACGCATTCATGGCACCGGCGTTGGTGGAACGTCTGTTGCGCACGGTGCCTGCATATCTGCCACGACATTGATCGATCGCGATAGCGCGCCGTGTTCGGCGTGCACGCCGGCGATGCCTAGATAATAAAAATAATTGCAGAAACCTCTTGCGCAATGAAAATAAGGCAGGTAATGTGCGCGCCCATCAGCCGACTTTGTTCGGCGACAACGCAGCCGACGACCATGAATCCCCGCCACTTCAACGCCCTTGTGCCCAACCTGCAGCGCGAAACGCGCGCAGCGTCGCCACGTGCGCTGTGCGGCGACGCGCTGCGGCTGGGTCACACCCCCTGATCGACTGATCTTCCTCGCGGAGATCGGTTGCATCGATCTCCGAGGAACGCGACGCCCTCGGACACCGCACCGGGGGCGTTTTGCTTTGTGCGTTCGCAACGTATTTTGTCGATCCCAAACCCAGGCACCCGGGCATGGAATGCCCGGAAACAGGGAAGTTTCGCTCGCGAGGCGCGCAAGCGCTGCGTCCAGGTGCCGGACGCGGGCGGCGGGGAAAGGATCGACGCAGGAATTGCCGCTTCGAAGGAGGCGTCAATCGGGAAACTGTACTTAATGGTCGCTAGCGGTACGGGATGCGATTCCCGTCCGGTGCGCACGGCACTGCCGTCGCGTATGCCTGCGGCCGGGATGTGCAGTTTCCACCAGACGTTAGCTCAGAGGTAGAGCGGTGGCGCGTCTACTGGTCGCCGGTTCGACTCCGGCACGTCGCTTTGGATAGCTCAGCTGGTAGAGCATCGGAACCTTAATCCGACTGTCGCGGGTTCGATTCCCGCTCCGAGAACCATGACCTTTCACGTCATGTGCAATACCGGGCGCAAGCCCAGCAAGTCGCGCCGCGCGGGACACGCCGCACGCATCGCCACCGGCGCTGCGTCACGCGTGCACCGCAGCGTCGCTGCCGCCGCCGCGCCGCCCTGGACGTGCGTGCCGGAGCAAACGATCGCATCGCAATGCAACGCGATGCGCTCGCCTGCGCCTGCCTCCGTACCGACAGCGCCCGTCGGCCGCCGCAGCGACGCCGTGCGCGCACTTGCATCCATTCCAGCGTTGCGTCGCCGACGGCGTGCGCAACGCGACGTCCTCGCGCTCGTCGGTCCGGCGCGGCGACTTCATTCACAGGACCGGATCACCAGAGCCACACACAAGGAGAACGTGCCATGTTCTGGACCAAGCGGGTCGTGATCGGCGATAGCGAGCGCGGCCTGATGTATCGCAACCGGCGTTTCGAGCGCGTGCTCGCGCCCGGCGTCTACCGCCTGTTCGACCCGGCGCGGCGTATCGAGGTGAAGACCTTCAATATCGCCGTACCCGACTACGCCGGCAACGACGTCGACGCGCTGATCGCGCGCCTGGGCGCACAGTTGCACGAACTGTTCGTGCTGGCCGACCTGGGCAGCGACGAGGTGGGCCTGGTGTTCAAGCAGGGCAAGCTCGAGGACGTGCTGCCGCCCGGCACGCGCCGGCTGTACTGGCGTGGGCTGGTTTCGGTGGACGTGATGCGCCTGCCGCTGGGCGAGAGCCTGGCGGTGCCGCCGGATGTCGCCCAGCGCCTGCGCCAGCTTGGCGTGCTGTCGCGCTTCGCGGTCGCGCTGGACGTTCCGGCCGAGTCGGCGGGACTGGTGTTCGTCGATGGACGCCTGCAGCAGACTTTGACGCCGGGCCACTACGCGTTCTGGAACTTCCGCAAGAACATCGTTGCGGAGGTGATCGAGCTGCGAATCCAGTCGGTGGAGGTTTCCGGGCAGGAGCTGTTGACCCGCGACAAGGTCAGCCTGCGCGTCAACCTTGCCGCGAGCATGCGCGTCGCCGACCCGGTTGCGGCGCGGACGCGGGTGGCCAAGTACGGCGACCAGCTGTATCGCGAGCTGCAGTACGGTTTGCGCCGTGCGGTTTCGGCCAAGACGCTGGACGAGCTGCTTGGCGACAAGGCCTCGCTGGACGCGGACATCTTCGGCTACGTGCGCGAGCAGGTCGCCGGCTTCGGCATCGAGGTGCTGGGCGTGGGCGTCAAGGACGTGATCCTGCCCGGCGAGATGAAGGAGATCCTCAACGCAGTGGTGCAGGCGGAGAAGTCGGCGCAGGCCAACGTGATCCGCCGGCGCGAGGAGGCCAACGCCACGCGTTCGCTGCTCAACACCGCCAAGCTGATCGAGGACAACCCGGTGCTGATGCGGCTGAAGGAGCTGGAGGCGCTGGAGAAGGTCACCGAGAAGATCGACAAGCTCACCGTGTTCGGCGGCCTGGATGGCGTGCTGAAGCAGTTGGTGACGATGAAGTGATACCGCCTTGCGCGGCGGAGGGAATCGCCGCGCATGGCTTCGAAGGAAGGACACCATGAGTACGCAACATTACGAATTGCTGCATGCCGAGGGCACCACCCCGATCAAGGGCTGGGTGCGCGGCGTGCCGCTGGAAGCGCAGGCCCACGAACAGCTGCGCAACATCGCCGCGATCCCCTTCGTCGGGCCGTGGGTGGCGGTGATGCCCGACGTGCACCTGGGCAAGGGCGCGACCGTGGGCTCGGTGATCCCGACCCGCGGCGCGATCATCCCGGCGGCGGTCGGCGTGGACATCGGCTGCGGCATGGCCGCAGTGCGTACCACGCTGCGCGCATCCGACCTGCCCGACAACCTGGCGCAGTTGCGCTCGAGCATCGAGCGCAGCGTGCCGGTCGGCAACGGCCGTGGCGGCGAGCACCGCAAGCTGCCCGACAGCATCGCCACGCGCATCGCGCAGTCGGGGTTGGTCGAGCGCCTGGACACGATCAAGGCCAGGCACCGCCGGATCCGTACCGACAAGCTGGATTGCCAGATCGGCACGCTCGGCGGCGGCAACCACTTCATCGAGGTGTGCCTGGACGAAAGCGATGCGGTGTGGGTGATGCTGCACAGCGGCTCGCGCGGCACCGGCAACCTGATCGGCAGCTATTTCATCGAACAGGCGCGCGAGCAGCTGGCGCACCGCGTGCTCGGCTTCCACCTGCCGGACAAGGACCTGGCGTTCTTCATGGAAGGCGAGCCGTTGTTCGACGACTACGTCGAGGCAGTGTCGTGGGCGCAGGACTACGCCCGCGAGAACCGCGAGGCGATGATGGCGCGGGTGCTGGCGGAGATGCGCCACCGCTTGCCGAAGTTCCAGTTGGAGAAGCTGGCGGTGAACTGTCACCACAACTACGTGCAGAAGGAAACGCACGCCGGCGAGGAACTGCTGGTGACCCGCAAGGGCGCGGTCAGCGCACGTGCCGGCGAACTGGGCATCATTCCGGGCAGCATGGGCGCGAAGAGCTTCATCGTGCGCGGGCTGGGCAATGACGACAGCTTCCACAGCTGCAGCCACGGCGCCGGCCGGGTGCTGAGCCGTACCGCCGCACGCCAGCAGATCACCCTGGCCCAGCACCGCGAGGCCACCGCGCACGTGGAGTGCCGCAAGGATGCGGCGGTGATCGACGAATCGCCGGCGGCGTACAAGTCGATCGACGCGGTGATGGCCGCGCAAAGCGACCTGGTGGAAGTGGTGCATACGCTGCGCCAGGTGCTGTGCGTGAAGGGCTGAGGCTGTCGCGGCGATCGCGGCGGCACCGGCAGGCGCAGGCCGTCCGTTCGCGGACGGCCTTTTTTTATCCGCCGCTCGCCGTATCCAGCTGGCTGTCTTCGGCGATCAGCGTGTGATGCAGGCCGATGCCGGCGAGTACGCCGTCGGCCGAAGCCAGGGTCGCGTTGCCGAACATGCGCGCGGCGTCGCCGGCCGCATACACCCGCGGCAGGCTGGTCGATTTTTTCTCGTCCACGCGCAGATACGGCCCGAGCGGGCCGTCGTCGAAGGCGCAACCCAGGCGCTCGGCCAGCGGCGTGGCCATGGCCATCGGTGCGGCCAGGAACAGCGCCTGGATCGCCACGCGCTCGCCATCGGCCACGCGCATGCCGTCGATCGCGGTGCCCTCGCCTTCCAGTGCGACCGCCTGGCGCGTCTCCACCTGCACGCCACGCTTGGCCAGCTTGGCCATCAGCTCGGCGTCGTCCAGCGGCATGCCCTGCGCGAACAGCGTCACCTGGCCCCAGTCGGCCAGCATCAGCGCCCGCTCCGCCGAGCCCGTGGTGCCGTTGCCGAGCACGCCGATGCGCGCCTGCCGGCCCAGTTCGTAGCCGTGGCAGTACGGGCAGTGCATGACGCTATGCCCCCAGCGCTCCGCCACGCCAGGCAGTTCCGGCAACTGATCGGCGACGCCGGTCGCCAGCACCAGACCGCGCGCGTGCGCCTGCCGGCCATCTGCCAAGGCCACCTCCCAGCCGCCGGGCAGCGCCTTCGCATCTTCGACCTGGCCTTCCCACCATTCGACGGTCGGATAGGCCAGCAGCTGCGCCCTGGCCTGCGCCAGCACGGCGCTGCCCGGCATGCCGTCCAGCGCCAGCAGGCCATGCGAGTGCGGGGCGTAGCGGTTGCGCGGCAAGCCCGCATCGACCACCAGCACCTTGCGATGCCCACGCGCCAGCATCAGTGCGGCAGACAGGCCGGCGAAACTGCCCCCGACGATCACGGCATCATGCTGCATGGGTCTTCTGCTCCTGTTTGAGTTTGCGTTGCACGCGCTGGCCCAGCTTGCGCAGCGTCAATGCCTGCAGCTGCGCGGCCAGCGCCGCCTGTGCCTGCCGATAGCCGTCGTCGAGCGCGTCGTTGACCGCGCGCTCGATCGCGCACCCCGGATGCGGGCCGCGCACGCCGTGGCCGAGCAAGAGCGGCTCGCCAAGGGCGACATACACGTCGTACAGGCTGATCGCCTCCGGCGTGCGCGCCAGCTGCCAGCCGCCGCCATGGCCGCGGCTGGAGTCGACCAGTTGCGCGTCGCGCAGCCGCGCCAGCAAGCGCCGCACCACCACCGCATGGCTTTGCAGGCAGGCCGCCATCTGCTCGGACGTCATCGGCTCGCCGTGCTGGGCCATGTGGACCAGCAGGTGCAGTACATCGGAAAGCTGTGTGTTTCGTTTCATGTAACAATCATAGTTACATATACAAACGGATGTCCAGTGCCGGTGCTCGGCACGGCGGCGAACCACGGCCGCGGTTTCGCGCATGGGCGCGGCACACGGCGTCGTTCGGATGTAGTCAGGCTATTGGCGGCGGCGTCTGCACGACGTGCATGCGTGACCGATTCCGGCTGCGCATCTTCACGGCATCGTGGCACACGCTGCCAACGAACCCCGCATCGGCGATCGTCTCGCCCCGCTCACCGATGCGCGCGCGCGCACGCATGCGTCACGCAGCGAACGGCGTCGGCCCCAGCGCGTCGGCCAGATGGTCCAGGAACGATGCGATGCGCCGGGACCGCGGTGTTGCGGTAGTAGACGCCGTGGACCGGCTGGCGCATGTCCAGCGTGTGCTGCCGTCGCAACCCGGGCGCTGCATCGTTGCCGGAATCACCGCGGCGGTGCAGCGCGCAGTTCCAGGCGCACGCCTCCGCAGCGCCTGGCCAGCCAGCGCATGGCGGCGAATCGGATATATGCAGGGCGCGCGGCGCAGTGCGCGTCGCATCCGGCATGGAAGCCACAGCGCAATGCGCCAGGACGGTGGCCGCGCACTGCGTATCGCTGCGCTGCAAACGCTTCCAAAGCGTTGCTGGCGCTCACTAGCCTGATCGATTCAGCGATTCGTCCGCAATCTGCCGCCGTGTTGCGGAATCCGCCGGAAATATCCGCTAGGATCGGACCGACAGGGGGTAGCACTCGAGAGGAGCCCTACCCATGCAGACCGCTTCCGCTCTCGCTCGTCCTGCCCGCACGCGTCCCGCCATCGATCTGAACGCCGAAATGGCCTACTGGCAGGATGCCCATGCCAGTGGACGTCTCGGCCAGCATGGCTTTTCCGATTATTCGTTGCTGCTGAAGATGGGCTACGACGTCTATCTGGCGTATCCGCGCGCCACCGAGGCGCAGCTGTATCGCGTACTGCAGGAGTCCTACCACCTGTTGGCGCCGTCGCTGTCGGTGCCGTGGGACGAAGCGCGCTGGCTGGTACGCCACGCCTGGCACCATCTGGAGCAATCCGCCAGCAGTCATTGACAGGCGCGAACGTGCCTTAAGGCACGCTGCCGACAGCAACGCAGCAGTTGCTGTCGCGTATCCGCTGCGGCGCCACTGCGCCGCGCCTGCGCTCGTTATCGCGATGGCGTCGCGTCGGACGTGCGCTCCTTGGCCTCGATCTGGCCGTGGAACTCCTTCGAGCCCTGTCCGGGCGAGGTCGCCGCATCGCCCTGGGTGTTCTTGAGGCTCTGCTTGCGCCGCTCGACCACGTTCTTGGCCAGCGCCACGCGGCGCCCGACCACCATCTCGGTCAGCCAGTCGATCAGGTAACGGGTGTATTCGAGTTGGTGTTCCTTTTGGGTCAGCGCGTGATCGGCGCCCTTGATCACCCGCGAGGTCAGCGAACGCGCATTGGAAAACGCCGCGGCGTAGTTCTTGAGCACCTGGCCGGGCACGATCACGTCCTGCTCGGCCTCCACCAGCAGCACGTCGCCGCGGAAGCGCTGGCACGCGGCCAGGGCGATGTTGTCCGCCGGCGCCACCGTGCGGCGCCGGTACGGCATCAGGTCCGGATCCTGGTTCAGCGCCACCTTCGGTCCGTCCCAGTGCGCGTCCTTGTACAGCGCCGGCGACCGCAGCGCCAGCCACTCCACTGGCCGCTCCAGGGTCAGCAGCGAGGCGAGGTAGCCGCCGTAGCTCAGGCCCACCACCGCGATCGACTCCGGGTCCACCTGCGGCGACGCCACCAGGCGGTCGTAGGCGGCCTTGATGTCGTCCAGATTCTGCGCGCGCGTCACCGTCTCGCGCATCGATGCCATGCCTTCGTGGCCGCGCAGATCGAAGGTCAGGCACACGCAACCCAGGCCGACCGCTTCGCGTGCGCGTACCAGGTTGTGATGCTGGTTGCCGCCCCAGCCGTGCACGAACAGCACCCCGGGCATGCCGTTGGTCGGGGTCAGCAGCGTGCCGCTCAATGCATCGCCATCCACCGCGATATCGATGCTGGAGAGTTTGGTTTCCATCGTCAGTCTGCAACGTTCACGTAGCGGTACTTGGTCAGGCGGCCGACGCGCGGATCCTCGCCCACGTAATACGCCTGCGCGCCGGCCGGCAGCGCGGCGTCGCCATAGCGTTCGACGGTGGCCGCAATCACCGCGTGCAGCGCCGGTTCGCGCTGGAATGCATCGACCGCGGCCAGTTCCGCCGGCGTCGCGCCGCCGATGCGCCAGGACTGCTCGAGCACGCCGCACATGCGGGTGCCGTCCTGCGCGACGCCATCGATCACGTCGTAGTTGCGGCGCGATGCGTAGAAATCGGGATAGGCCTCGGCAACGCAGCGGTCGTAGTGGCGCGCCTTCAAGACCGCCTCGCGCTGCGGTGGCGGCAGCTCGCGTTCGAGCAGGGCGTCCAGCGTGCCGCGGATCACGAACAGCTGCGAACCGCCATAGGTCTCGCGACCGGCACCGTCGCGGGTGACGGACTGGGTGCCGTAGTAGGCGATGGTCATTCCGGCGCACTCCACCTCGCCGACGCTGAAGGTGGTCGAGCGGTCCAGTTGCCGCTCCAGCACGACGCCCTGCTGCGCCAGATCCGCGGGCGCCACCGCCTCCAGGGCCGTATCCAGCGCGTGCGCATCGTGCAGCAGCGATTGGCCCTGTCCGCCGATGCCATGGGGCAGCTTCAAGCGCACCTGGCCGCCGCGGCGCAGGCGCGCATACGCCTCGCGCGCGTCGGCAACGGCGAACGCGGTATAGCCGGGCACCGTCGCCTCGCCCAGTGCGGCGCCGAGCGCGCGGCTCCAGCCCTGCGGCGCGGCCGCGTCGGGCGCGACCAGCGGATGGCTGATCGCCTTGGTGGCGACGAACGCATGCGGCACCACGCCGCCGAGCAGGCCGCTGGCATCGCGCACGCCCAGTTGCAGCGCCTGTTCGGCGGTCAAGGTGTCGTCGGGCACGTAGAAGCCGCTGCCCATCGTTGCCTCGCCTAGCGGCAGGCGCATCAGCCGCGCGACCTCGGCGGCGACCCAGGCATGCGTCGCGGCCTCGTGCCCGCCTGGCGGATGCGTCCGCACACTGTGGAGGCGCACGTGGTCACGGACGACGAAAAAGGCCATGGGCGACACTCCGCGGGAGCAGGAAAGGGCGCGATCAAGCATGCGCATGCCAGACCAGCAGGGCGGCGACCAGCAATGTCGCCAGCAGCAGGGCGCCCAACACGCGCAATGCCCTGCTGGCGCGCAATTGCCGCCACCAGGCTCCTGCCTCGGAGATGCCTGGCGCATCGGCGGGAATGGCGCCTGGCGCCTGCGGCGTCTGCTGCGCGGGATGCGATTGCGGAGACGGATGGCGGTGGGGGTCGGCCATGCGCACAAGGCTGTCGGCGGCGGCGTTGCCGCAGGGTGAACGCGACGTGTCCAGTGCGTTAGCGATGCATCGAGCACGGGTTGGGAGCGGCTGATGGTGCAACCCGCTGGTGGCGACCACGACTGGCTGTGCGCCGCGTCGGCGCGCGGCACCACTAGGCTGGCGACAACTGCGCCGCGACCTGCGCATCGATCCGATGCTTGCCCGCCAACGCCTGCATGCCCTGCAGCGTGGCCTGCACCGCGCTGGCGTAGCCGCTGCGCCACAACGCGGCGCGCGACTGCCGCGAGGACGCCTCGCCCAGCGCCAACGCGAACGCCTGCACGCGCGGGTCGGCCAGCGTGGCGCGATCCAGGAACGGCTGTTCCAGCGCGATCACGTCCACCGGCGCCAACCAGGCGTCGGCGACCAGTTCGGCCACGCCGACCCGGTGCGACAACTGATGCATCGCGCTCAGGGTTTCGTGCAGCATCTCCAGATACGCCCACTGCCACAGGGCCGCCTTGAGGTGCGGGTCGGCCTGGTCCAGCGCGGACAAGGCACCGTCGATCTGGTCGATGCGTAAATCGTTCATCCGCCGGCGCTCCACGTCATGCAATCCGATTGCCACATTCTGCGCGCAAATAGTGAGGAGATTGTGAGCCGCGCCATCGCCGCGCCGGGCGATGACACGACCGCGACACGGCCTGGTTAGCATGCTCGTGGCGTTCAGCGCCGCTGCGCCGTTGTTGCATGCCGCGAGGATCCGACGATGCACCTGGAACACTGGCTTCTGCCGCCGCACGACTGGGTACCCAATCATCCGTTTCTGCCGGTGCTGCTGTACCGCGCAGTCGATCCCGACGGCGGTGCCGAAGGCTTCGAACGCCGCTTCGCCGAGCACGGCTGGCCGCCGCAATGGCGCGACGGCATCTACGACTATCACCACTACCACTCCACCGCGCATGAGGTCCTGGGCGTCGCCCGCGGCAGCGCACGGTTGGTCATCGGCGGCCCGGGCGGGCCGGAGACTACGCTGGCGGTCGGCGACGCCTTGCTGCTCCCGGCCGGCACCGGCCATTGCTGCATCGCCTCCAGTGCCGATTTCCTGGTGGTCGGCGCGTATCCCGACGGCCAGGACTGGGACATCTGCCGGCAGCCGCCCACGCCCGCGATGATCCGCCGCATCGCGCAGCTGCCATTGCCGCCTCGCGATCCGGTCGCCGGCCGGGATGGTCCGCTGCACGCGCAATGGCGGATGCCCACAGCATCGGGCTGATTCCACGCGCTCCTTGCAGGCGCGGCGCCGGGCAGGTATGACTTCCCGCACCCTGACTTCCCGCAGACGACACGGCACGGCCCAGCGCCGATGCTGCAGCCACGTTCAAAGGAACCGCCGCCATGCGTCTATTGCCCTCCGTGTGCACGCTCTGCCTGCTCGGCGCCGCCGTGAGCGCCGCCGCCGGCCCGCAGTTCTCCTCCCAGCAATGCGGCTTCTCCACGCCCTACGACGTCATCGTCGACCGTACCGGCGTCATGCTGACCCGTAGCGACGGCATGCCGAAGACGGTGTTCCTGCACGACGGACGGCTGCAGGTGGACGGCGTCGCGCAAGCGCTCGGCAACGCCGATGCGCAACGCCTGCGGCAGATGGAACGCGGCGCGCAGGCGCTGATGCCCGAGGTCGCCGGCATCGCCCGCGAGACGGTCGGCATCACCTTCGATGCCTTCGGCGGCGTGGTCGAAGCCATCACCGGCAGCCGCAGCAAGGCGCGCAAGCTGGAGGTGCACCGCGACGCCGCCCTCGCCCATCTGGACCGCACCCTCGGTCAGGGCCGATGGCAGCAGGAGCTGTTCGACAAGGCGTTCGAAGCCGACGTCAGTGCCGCCGCCGAGGAAATGGCCAGCGCGCTGACCCGCGGGGTGATGTTCGCGGTGTTCACCGGTCGCGCCGACGCCATCGAAAAACGCACCGCCGCGATGGAGAAGGACCTGGAGCGGCGCATGGACGCCCGCGGCAAGGCGCTGGAGGCCAGGGCCGACGCGCTCTGCGTGCAGGTCGCGGCGCTGGATGCGTTGCAGCAGCAGCTGGACTACCGGCTGCCCGGCGGCAAGCGGCTGGAGTTGCTGGAACATCGCGACAAGCCGGCAACGTCGACCGCGCCCGACGAGGCGACGGTGGCCGCGACCGGAGCGCCGCGCAGCGAGGCGCACTGACGCGAGGCGACGGGGACGGGGACGGGGACGGGGACGGGGACGGGCGACGGGCGACGGGCGACGGGCAAGAGTCGCCTAGGCACGGCGGCAGCAGTGCGGCCGCCACGTCATTCGCACTCGCAGCAACATCCCCATGTCGCCGTCCGCCACACGCGGACCCGCATCAGGCGCTCGCCTGCCAGACCGCGCCGGCCGGATCGAACTCGGCGGTGGTCAACTCCGGCGCGCGCCAACCGAAGCCGCAGACCGCAAGCGGCCCTTCGCGCAACGGGTCCATGCCGAACGCGCGTTCGATATCCACCTCGTTGATCGCCGAGGTCACGAACGCGCCCCACTGCGCCTGCGTCGCGCACAGGTACAGCAACTGCGACAGGTGCCCGATATCCAGCAGCAAGGCGCGGTAGGCCTTGGGATGGTGGCGGTACTTCCAGTTCATGCGCGCGTAACGCGGCGCCATCACCACCAGCACCGGCGCATCGGCGAACCAGTGCTGACCGGCTACTGCGGTCCGTGCCAATGCATCCAATGCGGTATCCGGGGGGGGCAACGGCTCCAGGGCATGATCGACCGGATGGTAGTGATACAGGCCCGGTGCGAGACCCTCCACGCGCTGCACGATCAGATAGGCCTCGGTGGCATGCAGGCCGCCGCCGGAGGGTGCGTTCTTCTTCAGGAACGCGGCCATGCCGTCGGCCTCGACCCTGGCGCTTGCCGCGAACACGCGCTGCATCAGCTGCGCGAACGCGGCCAGCGGCAACGGCCGTGCGGTATCGAAATTGCGGCAGGTGGCGCGCCGCGCGAGCAGCGCATCGAAGTCGTCTTCCTGCTCGCGCGGCAGCGGCAGGCGCGCGGAAGGCGCGCAGCGCGCGCCCACCTCTGCAGGCGGCGGGCCGAGCTTTTCGCACAGGCCGGCGACCGTGGTCAGCCCATTGGCCTCCATCGCCACGACGCTGTCGCTGCCCTGCCAACGCCCGAACCGGTGCGCCAGCGCGGCGGGACCCCACCAATAGGCGTCGCGCATGGCGGCATCGCGCTCGCCGAAACCGCCAGGCGCCACGTCGTCATCGCGCAGCAGCAGGCCGACCTCGAGCAGGCGCGCACTGGCGGCGGCGCACTGCGCCGGCAAGGCCTGCGCGTCGGTCCAATCGCCCGCACTGAGCGCACCCAGCAGCTCGCGCTCCAGTGCATCGACTTCCAGTTCCTGTTCCAGATGCGGGGCCAGCGCCACCCATTGGCGCTCGCGCGCCAGGCCATTGCCTCCGGCCAGCAACGAAGCCATATCGAAGCGGCTGACCTCGCGCGGCTCGAGGAACAGATGAAAACAACGGCGCACGCGCATACGGAAAGACCTACTCAACCTGGCAGGGGAATATGCCGATAGAGATATAGTGGCTGCGCCTTACACGCCACGCCGAACACCACCCTTCCCTGCGAGATGACATTGCCATGACTAGCGCCCCTCACGACCCGTTGCCCGCTGACATCGCCGATCGCCTGCTGGAGCTGCTCAGCACCGACGACGCTTTCCGCGCCAGCTTTCAGGACAATCCGGTCGCCGCGCTGGCCAGCCTCGGCTACAAGCCGGCCGACCATGCCTTGGCCGCCGACCCGGCGCCGCCCAAGCAGGGCGCGCCGTTCTTCTGCATGACCTCGCAGGAACTGGCGTCGAAGGAAGAAATCGCCAAGGCGCGCAAGGAGCTGGTCAGCCACCTGACGGTGGACGGCAACCATCACGTCGTGTTCTGTTTCGAAGCCGGCAAGGTCGCCTCGACCGTCTCCCTCAAGTAAGCCGGCATCGCGGCGCTGGGCCAGGCGGCGAACAGCGCGTCGAGTCGCCGCCGCGCATCCGGGGCCCTGTCCAGATCCGACAGGGCTTGCGCCGCCCAGCGATCGGCCATGCGCGTATCGGCGACATTCAAGGTCTGCAACGACTGCGACACCGAAGCCTCGCCATAGGCAAGGCCTCGATGCGCGCCGATCCAATCCGCCTGCGCAAGCGCCTGGCGATGCTCGCCAGCCGCCTGAAGGGTATGATACAGCGCCACCCGTGCCTGCAGCAGGTCGTCCTCGCGCGGCGCCAGCAAGGCGAGCGCCTGCGCGTAGTCGCCGCGCAAGCGGTACTGCCCGGCCTGCACGATGCGCAGCAGCTTGCCCAGGGTCGGATCCGCCGAGACCTCCACCCACGGACCCACGACCTTCAGCGCACGCGCCGACAATGCGTCGTCGCCGAGGCGCTGCGCCAGATAGACGGCGGCGAGAATCAGCGCGGCGCGATCGCTGGCATACGGTTCGCCAGGAAGCGCCCGCTCCTGTCTTTGCAGTTGGGCGTGCTGCCATTGCCGCAGCCGTGGCAGCACCTTGCCGGACTGCTGCGTCAACGCCTGGATCGATAGCTGCAAGAAGCCGAACTGGGCCTGGGTGAAATCGTTGCCCGCGCGGCTCGCCTTGAGCGCATCGTCCAGCTCGACGGCGACCTCGTCCCACTTGCCCTGGTCCACCTTCAGCGCGATCAGGTCCAGGCGCGGCACCATGTCGTCGTTGGCATAGTCGCTCTTGGGAATGGCGCGCAACCGCGCCTCGGCCTCGGCGTAGTTGCCCTGCAGCGCCAGCACGTTGGCCAGGCGCCGGCCGGGACCGCTCTTGTCCTGCAGTGCGATCTGGGTGAACTGGGCCTTGGCCTGCTCCAGCTTTCCCTGCACCAGGTAGATGCGGCCGATGTCGTCGATGGCGATCGACCGATACGGATCCTGCGCGGTGTCGGCGGCAACGGCATGCGGCAACGCGTCGGCGAAGCGGTTGGCCTGGAACAGGTGCCAGAACGCATTGCCGTGTCCGGCGAAGCTGTCGGGATACAGATGCACCAACTGCTGCCACCCGCCCAGTGCGGCCGGGCTGTCGCTGAGTTCGGCCGAATAGGCATCGAGATAGAGCTGGTCGCGCGCTGGCAGACGCGCCTTGTACGCCAGCGCCTTCTGGAAGTACGGTACCGCCGCGGCACGGTCGGAGGTCGCCATCAGCACCCGGGCAATGCCGACATAGGCCAGCGCGAACTGCGGATCGAGGTTGAGCGCCGCACGGAAATTCTGTTCGGCCTGCTTCCAGTTGGCGTTGCCCGTGGCATCGATGCCAAGCGCATACGCACGCAACGCGTCCAGGTTGGACGTCGTCACCTGCGGCAACGGCTTGGACGCCTGATCGACCGACTGGATGGCTTCTCCGAGTTGGCGCCGCAACTGGCCGCTGACCGTGTCCACCGACGCCAGCACCGATTCGAGCCCGCGCCCGGTCTGGGTCTCGGTATACACCGTTGCCTGCGTCGCCGGATCGACCACTTCCACGGTGACGCGGATGCGCCCGCCCACTTCGGCGACGGTCGGCAGGATCACCGCGCGCGCGCCGTCGCGCAGCGCGATCTCCGAGGCGAGCGCGCGATCGATCTTGCTGTCGGGGCTGCGCTTCATCCGGCCCAGGGTGTCGCGCACCTTGAGGTCGCTGAGCAGGTTGACGTAGCGCGATTGCTCCAGGCTGATCCGGAACGCCTGGTCGAGCGAGGCGTCGAGCGTCGCGTTGCCGGTGAGGTTGCGCAGGTCGCCGACCACGATCCAGTCGCGTTCGGCGAACGCGATCGCCGGCTCCGGACGGCCGAAGAACAGCAGCGCGGCGACCACCGTCAGGGTCAGCATCGCCTCCGCCACCAGCGCCGCCGGGCGGCGCCACAGCGGGATGTCGCGCCACGCCTTCGGCGTCGGCTTCGGCGCGCGCAGAGGGGTGTTGCCGATTTCGCCAACTTCGTAGATCTCCTGCGGCGTCGGCACGCCCTTGAAGCGCCAGCGGCCGTGCGATTTCCACAGCAGGCGTTCGCCGCGCTCGCCCAGTTCGCGCGCGGCGCGGTGGGTCAGCGACTCGGCCACCGCCGACAGCAGGATCTGCCCGGGCCGCGCCAGGGTCATCAGCCGCGCCGCGGTCGGCTTGGCCAGGCCCTCCACTTCCAGCGGCTTGGCGCCGACCTGCACGGCGGCATCGCTGTTGCGCCAGGTCAGCACTTCGCCGACGTGCAGGCCGGCGCGCACCTTCAGCTCCAGCTTGCGCTGCGCGCCCAGCGCGTGCAGGCCGCGGCTGTAGTCCAGGGCGAAGCCGAGGCCGTCGATAGGGCGTTCGAACAGCAGCAGCAGGCCGTCGGAGCGGTCGATCAGGCGCCCGCGCCAACGCTGCTGCAGTTCCAGCACCAGCGAGTCGTGCAGCTTGAACAGTTCGGCGGCGTTGGCGTCGCCGAGCCGTTCCACCAGCGCCACCGAATCGCACAGGTCGGTCAGCAGCAGGGTGCGGAGCTGCGGGACCTCGGGCTGGGGCTGGTGGGCGTCGTTCATGGCGGCTCGAGGACGCGCGCGCGTCAGTAGGGGGCGGAGGCGACGTCGTGCCAGTACAGCCGGTTGCCGCCGAGGCGCTTGGCCTCGTACAACGCGGCGTCGGCATTGGCGTACCAGTCGTTCCAGTCGGACTGCGGATCGACCCGGCTGATGCCGATGCTGACCGGACAGATATGCGGCGAGGGATGCGGCACGCCGAGCAGGTTCTGCACCGTGGCGATCACGAACTCGCCGATGCGGCGCAGGTCTTCCGCGTTGCCGGTCGCCACCAGCAGGCAGAACTCGTCGCCGCCCAGGCGGCAGGCGATGTCGTCCTCGCCGGCGACGGAACGCAGGATGTTGGCGACGTTCTGCAGCACGCGGTCGCCGACCAGGTGACCGTGTTCGTCGTTGATGTGCTTGAAGCGGTCGCAGTCGATCAGCAGCAGGCCCGGTCCCGGCGAGCGGCCGTCGCGGCGGCACTCCTGCAGACGCAGGATCAGGCCGCGGCGGTTGTGCAGGCCGGTCAGCTCGTCGGTGCGCACCAGTTCTTCGGTCTGGCTGAGCTGGTGGGTGGTGGCGTAGAGATTGTCCAGCGCCGCTTCCAGATCGTGGTTGCGGCGGCGCAACTGGCGGATCAGGGTCTGCTCGTTCATCACCACGCGCATGATGGTACGGCGCAGGAAGTAGGCGACCAGGCCCGGGTCGCGCTCCACCAGGCGCTGGAAGTCGTCGTGGTCCAGTTCCACCAGCACGCCGTCGCTGGCGGCGATCGCATCGGCACTGCGCATGTGGCTGCCGATCAACAGTCCGAGTTCGCCGAAGAACTCGCCATGTCCGAGATGCTTGACCACCAGGTCCTCGCCGAAATCCAGGTCGATCACGCCGCTGCTGATCACGAACATGGCGCTGCCGCCGTCGCCGCGCCGGAACAGCACGTCGCCGGCACGCACCGTCCGCGTGCGGCCGAACTCGGAGAACAGGCGCAGCTCCGCCGCAGTCAGCACCGCCAGCTCGCTAGGCTTGGGGGCGACCACACCAACCGTCGGAATTGTCTCGCGTACGTTGGATGCGGCGCTGTCGCAACTCATCCGGGCCCCCACTGGCTCCTGGCGTCGCTCGCCATCGTGCACAAAGCATAGCATCTGCACGACGCACCGACGGCCAGGTCACAGCCGATCTCGCGGCAGCGGAGATGGCAAAAGAACGCACGCCAGGCTGGCGAGCGCGCCTTGGCCGGATGCGAGCTGGCGCATCTCGTAGACACCACACAGAGGGCGGCACGCACCGCGGCCGGCACAAAAAAAGCCCGGGCGAACCCGGGCTCTCCCCTCCCGTGGGGATCGGCGACAACGAACGCCCGGCTGCAGGTCAGGCGGCCTTTTCGCCGTGGAACTGCTCTTCCTCCGTCGAGCCCTTCAGTGCGGTGGTGGAGGACTGGCCCTGCTGGATCGCCTGGGCCACCGCATCGAAGTAGCCGGTGCCGACCTCGCGCTGGTGCTTGACCGCGGTGAAGCCGCGATCGGCGGCGGCGAACTCGGCTTCCTGCAACTCGACGAAGGCGCTCATCTGCCGGCGCGCATAGCCGTGCGCCAGATTGAACATCGAGTAGTTCAGCGCATGGAACCCGGCCAGGGTGATGAACTGGAACTTGTAGCCGTAGCGCGCGATCTCCTTCTGGAATTTGGCGATCGTCGCGTCGTCCAGGTTCTTCTTCCAGTTGAAGCTCGGCGAGCAGTTGTAGGCCAGCAGCTTGCCCGGGAACTTGGCGTGGATCGCCTCGGCGAACTGGCGCGCGAACTCCAGGTCCGGCTTGCCGGTCTCGCACCAGATCAGGTCGGCGTACGGGGCGTAGGCCAGGCCGCGGCAGATCGCCTGGTCCAGGCCCTTGTTGGTCTTGAAGAAGCCTTCGACGGTACGCTCGCCGGTGGTGAACGGGCGGTCGTTGGGGTCGATGTCGCTGGTCACCAGGTCGGCGGCCTCGGCATCGGTGCGCGCGACCAGCAGCGTCGGCACGCCCAGCACGTCGGCAGCCAGGCGCGCGGCGTTCAACTTCTCGACCGCCTCGCGGGTCGGCACCAGCACCTTGCCGCCCATGTGCCCGCACTTCTTCACCGAGGCCAGTTGGTCCTCGAAATGCACGCCGGCCGCGCCGGCCTCGATCATCGCCTTCATCAGTTCGAAGGCGTTGAGCACGCCGCCGAAGCCGGCCTCGGCATCGGCCACGATCGGCTGCAGGAAGTCGATCTCGTCCTTGCCCTCGGCGTGGTGCAGCTGGTCGGCGCGCAGCAGCGTGTTGTTGATGCGCTTGACCACCGCCGGCACCGAGTCGGCCGGGTACAGCGACTGGTCGGGATACATCTGCCCGGCCAGGTTGGCGTCGGCGGCGACCTGCCAGCCGGACAGGTAGATCGCGTTGAGCCCGGCCTTGACCTGCTGCATCGCCTGGTTGCCGGTCAGTGCGCCCAGTGCGTTGACGAAGTCCTTTTCGTGCAGGTACTTCCACAACTTCTCGGCGCCGAGCCGGGCCAGCGAGTGCTCCACGTGCACGGTGCCGCGCAGGCGCACCACGTCGGCGGCGGTGTAGTTGCGGGTGATCCCGGCCCAGCGCGGATTGGTGTCCCAGTCGTGCTGGATCTGTTCGGCGTTCTGCAGCGTGGTGCTCATCTTGCGTTCTCCTCGGAATGGATACGGCGATGAAACGGTGGTGCGGTGGAGACGAGGACGTGGCGCAGGGTTCGAAAGACGCCGGATCCGCATTTGCGAATCCCCACTCTCCAATCCCTGCCGTCCAATCAATCGATCATCTGGTACGCCGGCAACGTCAGGAACTCGGCCAGATCGTCGCTGCGGGTCAGCCCGTCCAGCAGCGCGATGGCGTCGTCGAGGCGATTGCCGCCGGGCAGCAGCGCGCGCTCGCCCAGGCGCGCCGGCAGCTGGCGCATGCACGCGTCGAACAGCGCGAAGTCGATCGCGGTACCGTCGTCCAGGTGCAGGCCGCCGACGTGCAACCACTGCCACAGCTGGCTGCGGCTGATCTCGGCGGTGGCGGCGTCCTCCATCAGGTGGTGGATCGGCACGCAGCCGTTGCCGTCCAGCCACGCCGCCAGGTAGCGCACGCAGACCTCGATGTTGCCCTCGAAGCCGGCGCGGGTGATGGTGCCGGTGGACGGCGCGATCAGCGTGTCGCGGTCGGCCTGCACGTCCTCACGGCGCACCGCGTGCTGGTTCGGCGCGCGCATGTGCTCGTCAAAGATGGCGCGGGCGATCGGGATCAGCGCCGGATGCGCGACCCAGGTGCCGTCGTGGCCGGCGCTGACTTCGCGCAGCTTGTCCGCCCGCACCCGTGCCATCGCCTGCTCGTTGGCCGCCTCGTCGTGGCCGATCGGGATCTGCGCGGCCATGCCGCCCATCGCATGCGCGCCGCGGCGGTGGCAGGTGCGGATCAGCAGTTCCGAATACGCCTTCAGGAACGGCTGGGTCATGGTCACCTGGCCGCGCTCGGGCAGCACCCGGTCGGGGTGGCGGCGGAAGGTCTTCAGGTAGGAGAAGATGTAGTCCCAGCGGCCGCAGTTCAGGCCGACGATGCGCTCGCGCAGCGCATGCAGGATCTCGTCCATCTCGAACACCGCCGGCAGCGTCTCGATCAGCACGGTGACCTTGATCTGGCCCTGCGGCAGGCCCAGCATCGCCTCGATGTGCGACAGCGCGGCCTCCCACAGCGCGGCCTCTTCCATCGACTGCAGCTTGGGCAGGTACAGGTACGGGCCGCGGTCCTTGGCCAGCAGCGCGCGGCCGTTGTGGAAGGCGAACAGCGCCGCGTCGAACAGGCCGCCGGCCAGCGGCTGGCCATCGACCAGCACGTGCTTCTCGTCCAGGTGCCAGCCGCGCGGGCGCACGATCAGCACCGCCTGCTCGTCGTAGGGCTTGAGCGTGTAGCGCTTGCCCTGGCTGCCGTCGCGCGCCGGCGGCGCGGTGAAGGTCAACGTACCGGCCACCGCTTCGGCCAGCGCGCGTTGCCCGGCGACCAGGTTGCGCCAGGTCGGGGCGGTCGAGTCCTCGAAGTCGGCCATGTACACCTTGGCGCCGGAGTTCAGCGCGTTGATGACCATCTTCGGATCGGTCGGGCCGGTGATCTCGACGCGGCGGTCCTGCAGCGCCGCCGGCAGCGGCGCCACGCGCCAGTCGCCGTCGCGGATCGCCTGGGTGTCGGCGCGGAAGTCCGGCAGGCCGCCGCCGTCGAACCAGGCCTGGCGCTCGTGCCGCGCCGCCAGCCGCGCCTGGCGCTCGGGCTCGATCGCCCGGTGCAGCGACACCAGCAGGGCCAGCGCCGCCGGTGGCAGCAAGGCGTCCTGGCCGGCCAGCGAGGCGGTCAGGGTGATGCCCGGAGTGGAGCGGTCGGCGGAGGGGGATGAAGCGGCGAAGGCGGCGGCGGACATGGTGGGGTTCCTCGATGTTTCCGGGCTGCCACCGTGCGTCCGCCGCAAGTATTTGACAATACAGTTTTATCAATGCATTAAATAAGCTCACCTTATATCTATCACGCCATGCCTACGCGCGGCACCGCAACCCCTCGTTTTCCTTACAAATCCGACCGGCTGAAGCCGCTGCGCGCGTTCTGCCAGACGGTGCGGCTGGGCTCGGTCTCACGCGCCGCCGAGGCGCTGTTCGTCAGCCAGCCGGCGGTGACCCTGCAATTGCAGGCATTGGAACGGGAGCTGGGCGTGGTGCTGTTCGAGCGCAGCGGGCGGCGCCTGATCCCCAGCCGCGAGGGCCAGCTGCTGTACGAAATGGCGCAGCCGCTGGTGGAGAGCCTGGACCGGCTGGAGGCCGATTTCCGCGAGAAGGCGCGCGGGCTGGACGCCGGCGAACTGAACATCGCCGCCAACAGTTCCACCATCCTGTACCTGCTGCCGAAGATCGTGGAGAACTTCCGCGCCCGCCACCCGGACGTGCGTCTGACCCTGCACAACGCGATCAGCGCCGACGGCACCGACCTGCTGCGCGAGGACGCGGTGGACCTGGCGGTGGGCTCGATGCTCGACGTGCCGGCCGACCTCAGCTACGCGCCGGTGTACCGCTTCGAGCAACTGCTGATCGCCCCGCGCGACCACCCGCTGGCGAACAAGCCCAAGCTCACCCTGGACGACCTGTCGCCGTATCCACTGATCCTGCCGCCCAAGCGCCAGGTGACCTACCGCCTGGTCGACCTGGTGTTCCAGCAGGCGCGGGTGCCGTACACGGTGGCGCTGGAAGTGGGCGGCTGGGAAGTGATCAAGCAGTACGTGGCGATGGGCATGGGCATCTCCATCGTCAGCTCGATCTGCGTCACCGAGGCCGACCGCGGCAAACTGGCCACGCGCTCGCTCGGCGACTATTTCCCCACCCGCAGCTATGGCGTGGTGGTGCGCAAGGGCAAGTTCCTGTCGCCGCAGGCGCGCGCCTTCATCGAGCTGATCCAGCCGGACCTGTTCACCCCGCGCGGCTATGACGAGAGCGGACCGTCTGAGCGTTGAGCCAAGCTGCCGCCACGCCTGCATGGCGGTGCGTGCGGATCGCGTGGTCGCAACGGTGGCGGATCGGCCGCCGCCGCACGCCGGCCTAAGGCGGGCCAGACCAATGGCCGGCGAGCTGGATGCCCGCACCGGCGGCGACTGCCTCGCGCGCCTTGGTCGGCATAGACTAGCCAGGACGCTGCACCGTCCGCGCGGCGCATTCGGCGGGTGGCGCCGGGGGACAGGACCGATGACCATGCACACCGCGGACCGCCTGCAGGTACGCGCCGCTCCGATCCAGTGGAAGGGCTGATGCGATGAATCCAACGACGCTGTTGCTGGTGCAACTGGCGGTGATCCTCGGCGTGGCGCGCCTGTGCGGAGCGTTGCTGCAACGCGTCGGCCAGCCGCCGGTGATCGGCGAGATGGCCGCCGGATTGCTGCTCGGGCCGATCGCGTTCGGCGCCTGGCTGCCGGAGCTGCACGGCGCGCTGTTCGCACACGCCAGCCTGCCGCCGCTGTCCGGCCTGGCCAACATCGGCGTGGTGCTTTTCATGTTCGTCGTCGGCGTGGAACTGCGCGCGCCGGACGGCACCAAGGCGCAGGTGCGCGCGTCGATGACGGTCGGTTTGGCAGGCATCGTGCTGCCGTTGCTGCTCGGCCTGGCCGCCGCGCCATGGCTGTATCCGCGCTTCGCGCCGCACGGCATCGGCTTCTGGCCGTTCGCGCTGTTCATCGCCGCGGCGATGTCGGTCACCGCGTTTCCGGTGCTGGCGCGGATCCTCAAGGACCGCAACATGACGCGCACGCCAGCCGGCCGCCTGGCGCTGGGCGCGGCGGTGATCGACGACGCCACCGTGTGGATCTTCCTGGCGATCGTGCTGGCCCTGACCGGCGGCAACACGCACGGCGGCGTCGGCTTCACCGCGGTGGGCGTGCTGGTGCTGGTCGCCGTGGTCTTCGGCGTCCTGCGCCCGCTCTATGCGCGCCTGCTGAGGCCGCGCGTGGGCGACGGCGGCTACGCGCCCACCGCGCTGGTGTGGGTGCTGATCGGCCTGCTGGCGTGCGCGGCGGCGGCCGAGTGGATCGGCCTGCATGCGATCTTCGGCGCGTTCCTGTTCGGCATCTGCCTGCCGCGCGAGGACCGCCTGCTGGAACATCTGGCCGGACGCATCGAGCCATTGGCGATCACCCTGCTGATGCCGGTGCTGTTCGCGGTCGCCGGCCAGGCCACCAGCCCCAGCGCGCTCGCCGGCGCGGGCATCGCCGGCTTCGTCCTGGTGATCGGCGTGGCGGTGCTCGGCAAGCTGCTCGGCTGTACGCTGGGCGCGCGCCTGAGCGGCCACGACTGGCGCGACAGCCTGACCGTGGGCTCGCTGATGAACGCGCGCGGCCTGATGGAACTGGTGGTGATCAAGATCGGCCTGGACAGCGGCCTGATCGGCCCGGACCTGTTCACCCTGCTGTTCGGGATGACCCTGGTGACCACGCTGATGGCCTCCCCGATGGTGGCCTGGTTCCACCGGCAGCGGCAGGCCGGCAGCGACGCGCTCGGCGCTGGCCGCTCCCATCGCTGAGCGCCGGCGGCCGAGCGGCGCCGCAGTGCCCTCGGCGAACCGGCAGCGCGCGCGGCTGGCGAATGCTGCTCGTGTCTTCCGCGCGCAGGCCGTACCGTGCACACAACGCCGATCGCCCCGATGACCATCGCCTTGCCCACGCCCTCCCGTTACGCCGAAATTGATGCACCGCCGGCATTGCGCGACCGCCTGCGCTGCAGCTGGCGTTTCCGCCAGGGCGATGCCGATCCGCTGCCGACACAAGTGTTGCCCGACGGCTGCGTGGACCTGATCTGGGACGGGTGCGCGCTGTTCGTGGCCGGGCCGGACCGCGGCGCCAGCAGCGTGGCGCTGGCACCGGGCAGCGTGCTGAGCGGCGTGCGCCTGGCCGCCGGCGCGGGCGCGAGCCTGCTCGGCGTCCCGCTGCATGCCATCGCCGACCAACGCATCGCCCTGGAGGCGCTGTGGGACGGACGCGGCCGCGACTGGCAGACGCGGCTGGAGGACGGCGCCGATCCGCTGCCATTGCTGCACGCGCTGTGCGCCAGCCGCCCGCTCGCGGCGGACCTGCCGATGGCCTGGGTGTTCGCGCAGCTGGCCGGCGACACCGCGCCGCGGATGGCCGAACTGACCCGCAGCCTGGGCATCAGCGAACGCTCGCTGCGGCGCCGCTGCCAGGACGCGTTCGGTTACGGCGCCAAGACCCTGGAGCGCATCCTGCGCCTGCAACGCTTCCTGCGCCTGGCATCGGGCCACGCCACCCTGACCGCGGCGGCGCTGGAGGCCGGCTACGGCGACGCGCCGCACCTGGTTCGCGACAGCCGCCAGCTGACCGGGCTCAGCCCACGCGAGCTGGTGCGGCGGCACGCGCGTTGAGCTGGCCGTTTTCGCCAAGCCGGCGACGGCGTGGCGATGGATACTGGCCTCCCTTTTCACGGAGCCCGCCATGAGCCGCGCCGACCAGCAGCACCGCATCGATTACCTGGAATTCGCCGTCGCCTCGATCGCCGCGGCCAAGGCGTTCTACGGCCAGGCGTTCGACTGGACCTTCCAGGACTACGGCCCGGACTACTGCGAATTCCGCGACGGCCGCCTCAGCGGCGGCTTCTTCCACGGCACCGCGCAGCCCGGCGGCGCGCTGGTGGTGCTGTACTCCAACGACCTGGCCGACACCCAGGCGCGCATCGAAGCCGCCGGCGGCCGCATCGTCCGCCCGCTGTTCGAATTCCCCGGCGGCCGCCGCTTCCATTTCGCTGACCAGGACGGCTACGAGCTGGCGGTGTGGTCGGAGGACTGAGCCACAAGCACCACACCTGCGCACGGGGCGGAGCGATCACGACCGATGTCGGCCATCTGTTGCAGTGGTCCATGCTCGCCAAAAAATTTGTCCACAACCTAGACCCAAGAACACGACAACTTGGGTCTAATATCCAAGCCTGAACAGGCCGCGGATCCGATGCGAGCGCAACGGCTGCCGGCCCACAAGGGGTACATGGACGCACTGCCAGCTTCGGATCTGAAAACGATCCTGCATTCCAAACGGGCGAATCTCTACTATCTCCAGCATTGCCGTGTGCTGGTCAACGGCGGGCGCGTCGAGTATGTGACCGACGCGGGAAAGCGTTCGCTGTACTGGAACATTCCGATCGCGAACACCACAACGCTGTTACTAGGAACGGGCACGTCGATTACCCAGGCCGCCATGCGCGAGCTGGCCAAGGCAGGCGTGCTGGTGGGCTTCTGCGGCGGTGGCGGTACGCCGCTGTTCACGGCGAACGAAATGGACGTCGAGGTCACTTGGTTCTCTCCCCAGAGCGAATACCGGCCTACCGAATATCTACAGGCCTGGGTCAGGTTCTGGTTCGATGACGACCTGCGGTTATGCGCGGCCAAAGCATTCCAACAAGCACGCAACCGGCGCATCGGCGAGCAATGGCTGTTGCGCCCACTAAAGGATGCTGGTTTCGCCCCTCCCGCCGCCCGCCTGCAGGAGTTGTTGGAAAGAAGTTCCAGGAACATCGAACTGGCGCAGGACAACACGGCCCTGCTGACCGAAGAGGCACGCCTGACCAAGGCATTGTTCAAGCTGGCCGTGGACACCGTCGGCTACGGCGAGTTCACCCGCGCCAAACGCGGCGCCGGCAACGATCCGGCCAACCGTTTTCTCGATCACGGCAACTATCTCGCCTATGGGCTGGGGGCGACCGCGACATGGGTGCTGGGGCTGCCGCATGGCTTGGCAGTCCTGCACGGGAAAACCCGGCGCGGCGGGCTGGTGTTCGATGCCGCCGACCTAGTCAAAGATGCCAGCATCCTCCCGCAGGCGTTCTTGTCGGCCATGCGCGGGGACGACGAACAAGCGTTTCGGCAAAACTGCATCGAAGCGCTTGCCCGCAGCGAATCGCTGGATTTCATGATCGAGACACTCAAGGAGGTGGCGCTGGCGACGGCCTCGCTGAAGCGCGACGGTGCAGCATGAACATCTTGCTGGTGTCCCAGTGCGACAAGCGCGCACTGACCGAGACCCGGCGCATCCTCGACCAGTTCGCCGAGCGCCGCGGCGACCGCACCTGGCAGACGCCGATTACCCAAACGGGCCTGGATACCCTGCGCAAGCTCCTGCGCCGCACCGCGCGCAAGAATACCGCCGTCGCTTGCCATTGGATCCGCGGCCTGGACCACAGCGAACTCTTGTGGATCGTTGGGGACGCTGGCCGCTTCAACGCGCAGGGTGCAGTGCCGACAGGCACCACCACGCGCAATGTGCTGCGTCGCGGCGACGAGAACGATTGGCATCGCGCGGAAGACATCCAGCTGCTGGCGCAACTAGCCGCATTGCTGCATGACCTGGGCAAGGTAAGTGTTGCCTTCCAGGCGCGGCTGCGCGGGCACTTGCAGGAACGCAACCTCTATCGCCACGAATGGGTGTCGCTGCGCATGTTTCAGGCCTTCGTCGGCCAGGACGACGATGCAGGCTGGCTACGCCGCCTGTCCGATCCGGATGGCAGCGACGCGCTCAGCTGGACAGCGGACGGACGCTACCGCCGCGATGGCCTGGATACCGACCCTGGGCGTCCATTCGAACAGTTGCCGCCCCTCGCTGCGGCGATAGCCTGGTTGGTCTTGACGCACCACCGCCTGCCGTTGATACCGGTCGCTAACGAGGACGGCACTCAGGGCTGGCTAGGGCGCCGTGCCCGCACCTTCAATCCCATGTGGCTGGAGGCGCCGCTATCGCTGGTCGGGCACGACTGGAACGAGATCCACCAGCCCTTCGAACGCACCAGGATAGAGCCGTATTGGAATCCCGCAGGTCCACTGCCGGTCGCCACGCCGGCGTGGCGTGCAAAGGCTGCGCGCCTGGCAAAGCGCCTGGCTGAACTGCGCGGGCGTCGCGACGACGACTGGCTGGGCAATCCATACGTGATGCACCTGGCGCGACTCAGCCTGATGCTGGCTGATCATGCCTACTCCAGACTGGGACTGGACAAGAACGACCAGCCTGTCCCCGAGCGCAGGCCGCATCTGCAAGCGGATACATGGCTGATGGCCAATACGACCCGCAACCAGGCCGGTACCACGGTGCCCAACCAGTCCTTGGTGGAACACTTGCTGGGCGTGACCCATACCACCGGCCTGATCGCCCATGCCCTGCCCGGTTTCGAGCGCCACCTGCCTCGGTTGGCTCAGCACCGCGGCCTGCGCAAGCGCAGTGCCGATCCCCGCTTCGCCTGGCAGGACAAGGCGGCCGATGCGGCGACCGCGTTGCGCGAAGCGGCACGTGCGCAGGGTGCGTTCATTGTCAACATGGCATCCACCGGCTGCGGCAAGACCTTGGGCAATGCACGCATCCTCTATGCATTGGCCGATCCGCAACACGGCATGCGCGCGACCTATGCACTCGGATTGCGCTCGCTGACCTTGCAGACCGGCCGTAGCTACCGCACCGACCTGCACTTGAGCGACGACGAACTGGCCATTCGCGTAGGCGGCTCGGCCAGCCAAGCGCTGTTCGACTACTACCAACAGAAAGCCGAGTCCCACGGATCGGCTTCGGTTCAGTCGCTGCTGGAGGAGGACAGCCACATCCTGTACGACGGCACCACCGCCGACCACCCGCTACTATCCCGCGCGCTGCACGACCCGGAAATTCGCAAGCTGCTGTCCGCGCCGATGCTGGTCTGCACCGTGGATCATATGGTTCCGGCCACCGAATCGCTGCGCGCAGGACGCCAAATCGCGCCGATGCTGCGGCTGATGAGCGCCGACCTGATCCTCGACGAACTGGATGACTACGATCTGGACGACCTGCCCGCGTTAACCAGACTGGTGCATTGGGCCGGGATGCTGGGCACGCGTGTGCTGCTGTCCTCGGCAACGTTGCCGCCAGCGTTGCTCGAAGGAATGTATGCGGCCTATCGCGCCGGGCGCATGCACTACCAACGCAACCGCGGCGCCGACGGCGGCAACGCGGATGCGGCGGTGATGGTGCAATGCCTGTGGGCCGATGAATTCGGTGTGCAGACGGCCGCCTGTCCAGACGCGGCGTCCTTCGCGCAGCAGCACCTGCAATTCGTCGGCCGGCGTTCCACGCGGCTGCAGAAGGCCGAGCCGCTGCGGCGGGGCGCGCTGCTGCCGCTGCAACTTCAGTCGCGCCAGCGCGAGCAGATCCATGCCGAATTCGCGGGGCACGTCCGCACCGCCTGCTTGGACCTGCACGCCGCTCACGCGCAAGCCGATCCGGTCAGCGGCAAGCGCGTCAGCTTCGGCTTGGTGCGCATGGCCAATATCGATCCGCTGTTCGACGTGGCACAGGCGCTGTTCCGGCTTGGCGCCCCAGAGGGCACGCGCATCCACCTGTGCGTCTACCATGCGCGCTTCCCGTTGCTGCAACGCTCGGCGATCGAGCAGCAGCTCGACGCGGCGTTTGATCGTCGTGGCGACGGCTTGACGGTCTATCGCCTGCCCGCGATCCGCGCCGCGCTGGACGCCGGCCCCGAGCAGCAACAGGTGTTCATCGTGCTCGCCAGCCCGGTGTGCGAAGTCGGCCGCGACTGGGATGCGGACTGGGCGGTGGCCGAACCGTCGTCAATGCGCTCGCTGATCCAGCTTGCCGGGCGCGTGCAGCGCCATCGCGGGACGCCGGGCACCGCGCCGAACGTGCTGATCTTCGACACCAATCTGCGCCATTTTCGACAGATAGGACAGGACGCACCAGCGTTCGTGCATCCTGGATTCGAGCAGGCCCACGGCGCACGCACGGAACGCTTCCGGCTGCAGACCCACCGGCTCGGCAAGTTGTTGCGGGCCGACGAGTACACCACGCTGACCGCGCTGCCACGTATCCAGCCATTGCCTCACGCCAAGCAGCAGCCCCAGCACAATCTGGTAGACCTGGAACACGCGCGCATGGCCGACAGCATGCTACCCAAGCCCCGCACCAGCGTATCCACTTCGGTCCGCAGTGCCGTCACATTTCCATTGGATGCCGCGTGCGCCTGGCAATACCCAAGGGCCGCACTGACCGGCGTACTGCCGCAACAACAGCCATTCCGCGACGATCCGCTGCCCTCGATCACGCTGGTCCTGCTACCCGACGATGAAGAAGAACAGCTTGTCCTGCACCGCATCGAGGAAAGCAACATCCGCCGCGACGAGAAGCTCTATACCGCCGTCGAGCGCAGCCAGCGCCATGACATCCAACTCGATCCCGGCCCGCGTATCGCGCCGTGGGGCGAGTTCGACCTCATAGCATTGCTCGCCGAGCAGGCTGAGCACCTCAACCTCTCCCTGCAGCATTGCGCCGAACGGCTGGCGACGGTGGAGGTTCCGGAGAGCAAGCAAGGATGGAGGTTCCACCCATGGCTAGGATTCGCCAAGCAGAAGTAAATATCCACTAGAAGAGGACAGACAGCAGGGTAGTAAAGATCGACAGCACTTTGGATCAATGGAACACGATCTTAGGGGAATAGAGGGAATGAAAGAACTGACCGATAGAGGCAAAAATTTCCGCTCCGCCATCGCCACATTCATCGACACCCGGCGCGAGGCCAAGCTGAAGGGCAAGGACGACGGTGCCGACACGGCATCCAAGTACGAATATGGCATCTGGCTGGCCGATGCGGCGCGCCGGGTCGGACAGATCCAGGCGGTGACCCATGTGCTCAAGGCCACACACCCAGATGCACGTGGCAGTAGCCTGCATGTCGCGCCTGCCGCACTACCGCGACACGTCGAAATCGGTAGCCACGTCCTTGGCGACGACTACGCCGAGGACGTGGTCGGCAATGCCGCTGCGCTGGACGTGTTCAAGTTCCTCAAACTGGACATCGAGGGGCGGCGCCTGCTCGACTGGATGCAGGCCGGCGACGACGACCTGCGCGACGCGCTGAACGCCGATGCCGCAGTGGCGACCGACTGGATGCGAGCATTTGGCAGCCTGGTGCGCAGCGACCCGCAGCCCAGCTCGCACGAGGCAGCTAAGCAGGTTTACTGGCTGGCCGGTGAGGAGCCGGCCGACGACACCCAGTACCACCTGCTGCAGCCGCTGTTCTCCAGCAGCCTGACACATGCCGTACATGCCGAGATCCGGGAGGCGCGCTTCGGCGAGGACAACAAAGCGGCACGACAGGCCTATCGCGACAAGCAGCCGTTCGACGAGATCTATCGCGACTACCGCCACCTGGTCGCACGCAAGCTGGGCGGCACCAAGCCACAGAACATCAGCCAGCTCAACAGCGATCGCGGCGGCGTGAACTATCTGCTGGCCTCACTGCCGCCGCGCTGGACCCAGGAGCGTCCGCGCAGCCTGCTTGATCTGGACTCGGCGCTGGAACGCTTCGCCTGGTTCGAGGGCGTGCGGCAACTGATCAAGACGCTGAGCGACTTCCTGTTGACTAATCCTCCCAAGAACGACGCCATCAGGAAAACGCGAGAAGCGATCGAGCAAGCACTAGGCCTGCAACTGGCCTACTTCGCCAGTACCATCCACGCCCGTTTCGAGCCTGGCTGGACGCGCGATCCCAACTGCCAACTGCCGTTGTGCGAGCGACTGTGGCTAGACCCGGCTCGGATCGATCTGCCGGACCGCGAAGACCCGCAACGCCCAGAATGGCAGCAAGACGATCGCGATTTCAGAGAAGCCTACGACTTCGGCGACTGGCCCGATGAGATCGCTGGGCGCTTCGCCAACTGGCTCAACGACCAATTACGCGAGGCGGGGATTGCGGGCCTCGGCGACGACCAGTTCCAGCATTGGGCCGCCCAAGCCATCGTCGATGCGGCGTGGCCTGTGCCGATGCGCCGCCGTGCGTCGGCAGGAGGTGCAGCATGAGCGCCTGCCCGGCATTCGATCATCTGCTGGTGCTGCCGCGCCTGCGGGTACAGAACGCCAACGCCGTCTCCAGCCCACTCACCCACGGCTTTCCATCGATGACCGCCTTCCTGGGCCTGATGTGGGCGCTGGAGCGTAAGACACGGGCCGCCGGACTGGACATCGCCTTCCATGCCGTCGGCGTGGTCTGCCACGACCACCAGGAGCAGGTCACCGAGGGCGGCTTCGTCAAGGCATTCCGGCTCACCCGCAACCCGGTGAGCAAGGACGGCGGCACCGCCGCCATCGTCGAGGAAGGCCGCATCCACTTGGAGCTGAGTTTGGTGTTCGCGGTGCAAGGCGAACGCTGGGTACGCGATCCGGCCACCCAGGCCTTGGACCTCGCCACCGTTGCCAACCTTCTGGCAGGCATGCGCGTGGCCGGAGGCAGCGTGCTGCCACCGCTGCAAGTCGGCCGCCATCGCCAACAGCCGCAAGCTATCGCCCTGACCGGCACCGAAGACGACCGGCACGCAGTCTTCCGCAAACTGCGCCTACGCCTGCTGCCCGGCTTCACGCTGGTGGCCCGCGACGACCTGCTCGACATGCGGCTGGCCGAGCTTCAGGCACACGCGCCCGGCAGCACCCGACTGGACGCATGGCTGTCGCTGGCACGCATCAACTGGCGCTACACGCAGGACCCAGATGACGGCAAAGGCGAATGGCGCAACGACCGTACCGGCCGAGGCTGGATCGTGCCGATCCCGGTGGGCTATGGCGCGCTAGGCGACCTGCATGCGCCCGGCAGCATCGCCAACGCACGCGACGCCAGCACGCCGTTCCGCTTCGTCGAGAGCCTGTACTCGGCCGGCGAATGGCTCAGCCCGCACCGACTGCACTCCCCGCAACAATTGCTCTGGTACGCCGACAGCCAGCCCGATGCCGGGCTGTATCGCTGCCGCAACGACTACCGCCCCGCCACCGACACCAACTTCGATTGATCGTCCATCACGACAAGGAATTCCATCATGGCCAACGACACCCTCAAGACCGCTTCCGTCCTCGCCTTCGAGCGCAAGCTCGATCCCTCCGACGCGTTGTTTTTCGCCGGCAGCTGGAACGGCCGCAGCGATGCCGGCAACTGGCAGCCAGTGAAGGTGCGCGAGAAATCCGTGCGCGGCACCATCTCCAACCGGCTCAAGGACAAGAGCAAGGAGCAGACCGACCCGGCCAAGCTCGATGCCGCCATCCAGAACCCCAACCTGCAGACCGTGGACGTGGCCGCGCTGCCGCTGGATGCCGATACGCTGAAAGTGCAGTTCACCCTGCGCATCCTGGGCGGTGCCGGCGAACCCTCGGCCTGCAACGACGCCGACTACCGCAAGAAGCTCCTCGCCACCGTCGGCGGCTATGCGCAGCAACACGGCTTCGACGAGCTGGCCCGGCGCTACGCCGCCAACCTGGCCAATGGCCGTTTCCTGTGGCGCAACCGGATCGGCGCTGAGCAGGTCGAAGTACAGGTGATCCACCTGCGCGACGGCAGCGCTGCCGCGCAATGGAGCTTCCAGGCACACGACCACGCGCTGCGCACCCTGACCCCACCGGCAGGCGAAACCGACGACCTGCGGACGCTGGCCGAATTGATCGCCGCCGGACTGGCCGGCCGCTCGCACGTGCTGTTGCAAGTCACGGCCTTCGTTCGCCTCGGCGCAGGCCAGGAGGTGTTCCCGTCGCAGGAGCTGATCCTGGACAAGGCCACAAGCAAGAAGAGCAAGACCCTCTACGCGGTCGGCGAAGGCGACAAGGCGGTGGCCGCCATTCATTCGCAGAAGATCGGCAATGCGCTGCGCACCATCGACACCTGGTACCCGGAGGCGGAGGAAAATGGCGCGATTGCGGTGGAACCGTACGGCTCGGTCACCACGCAAGGCAAGGCCTACCGTCAGCCGAAGGAGAAGCTGGACTTCTACAACCTGCTCGACGCCTGGGTGATCAAGGACAAGACGCCGGGCCTGGAACAGCAGCATTTCGTCATCGCCACGCTGATCCGTGGCGGCGTATTCGGCGACGCAGGCTGAGGTGGCACGATGCAGCACTATCTCGACCTCCAGCTCAGGCCCGACCCGGACATCGCGCCCCATCACCTGTTGGGAGCCTTGTACGCACGCCTGCACCGTGGCTTGGTGGAACTGGGCACCTCGCATATAGGCGTCAGCTTCCCCGGCTACGACGACAAGGCGCCAAGCCTGGGTTCGCACCTGCGCCTGCACGGTACAGAATCTGCATTGCAGGGGCTGATGGCGACGTCCTGGCTCAAGGGCATGGGCGACCATCTGTCGATTTCCGGCATTGCCCTAGTACCTGGCGGAACCTCGCACCGGCAGGTGACGCGCGTCCAGGCCAAGAGCAGCCCCGCACGCCTCCGACGCCGCGCTATGCGACGGCACGGCTGGGACGCCGATACCGCAATCGAACGCCTCCCCGACGCGGCAGCCGAGCGCCTCCGGCTTCCCTTCGTCACACTTGGTAGCCGAAGCACTGGCCAGGCGGCTTTTCCGTTGTTCATTCGGCATGGGCCAATGCTGCAAGAAGCCAGGCAAGGTCTGTTCAACAGCTATGGCCTTAGCCATGAGGCCACCGTTCCCTGGTTCTGACCCTTTTTTAGCGCACCAGTAAAATACTCAAACAATCAACCACTTAGACGCCATCCTCTCGGAAGGGAGGATGGCTTTTTTGCGCTTGGTTACTATAGCTTTCAAGCACTTGGGTAAATTTTTGTCTTGTTCACTGCCGCGTAGGCAGCTCAGAAAAAGAAGAACGACGCGCAGGCGCAGCTTTACACGTTCACTGCCGCGTAGGCAGCTCAGAAAGGGCGCGGCCGCACTTCCAGCGGGGGCACGATGTTCACTGCCGCGTAGGCAGCTCAGAAAGAACAGATCACCGCGCACCTGGCCACCTGCGAGTTCACTGCCGCGTAGGCAGCTCAGAAATGCACGCGTGGCTGTCTGGTCGTCGTTCGACTGTTCACTGCCGCGTAGGCAGCTCAGAAACTTGCGGGTATTCGTCATCCATGCATCCCACTGTTCACTGCCGCGTAGGCAGCTCAGAAATTTGCCATGCGCCGCGGCCAGGAACTTGAGCAGTTCACTGCCGCGTAGGCAGCTCAGAAATACGAGCAGAAGTTGGCCGCGATGAAGTTCCTGTTCACTGCCGCGTAGGCAGCTCAGAAAAGCCGAACGCGCGCGGCCAGCCCGCGCGGTTTGTTCACTGCCGCGTAGGCAGCTCAGAAAACCAGCGCCGTCAAGATCAAGATGACCCCGATGTTCACTGCCGCGTAGGCAGCTCAGAAAATCAAGGCCAGCCGTTCAAAGGCCAGGTCGCAGTTCACTGCCGCGTAGGCAGCTCAGAAATTGAGATCGGCCCGGTAGATCGCGTTGTAATACGTTCACTGCCGCGTAGGCAGCTCAGAAAAGGTCGACCGTCCAGGACGGGATCCACATCGGGTTCACTGCCGCGTAGGCAGCTCAGAAACTCGGCATTGGTCCGATTGATGCGTTCTTGGAAGTTCACTGCCGCGTAGGCAGCTCAGAAATGGAAGTGGTGAGGCAGCAGGCGCGCGTCACCGTTCACTGCCGCGTAGGCAGCTCAGAAAATGGGCGGCCCAGTCGCTGGCGATCACGTCCGGTTCACTGCCGCGTAGGCAGCTCAGAAAGCGATGCGGCACTGGCGGATGCAAAGGCGAAGGTTCACTGCCGCGTAGGCAGCTCAGAAAAGAACCGGCCGCAGGCGAAGGTGAGGGCAGTTGTTCACTGCCGCGTAGGCAGCTCAGAAAAAACCGTGCCGGGTCGAATCCGATCACCAGCGGTTCACTGCCGCGTAGGCAGCTCAGAAATGTCTCCAGGAACAGTTCGGGCGGGTAGCCGGGTTCACTGCCGCGTAGGCAGCTCAGAAAGGCAAGCCGTGGCCGACCGAAAAGGCCTACACGTTCACTGCCGCGTAGGCAGCTCAGAAATGCAGAAGCTGTCGTTCGGGGGCAAGGTCGACGTTCACTGCCGCGTAGGCAGCTCAGAAAAGGTACACATGCCCCATTTCGTGCATGAAGGTGTTCACTGCCGCGTAGGCAGCTCAGAAATTCGTGTCCACCAGCCGGGACTCGTTGAGCACGTTCACTGCCGCGTAGGCAGCTCAGAAAATCCGGAAGATCGCCACGGACCTGCCGCGCTAGTTCACTGCCGCGTAGGCAGCTCAGAAATTCAGACCGCCGGTCCAACCGCCCATGTTGGGGTTCACTGCCGCGTAGGCAGCTCAGAAAACCAGTGTGCAGGAGCGCGAGCACACCACTGCGTTCACTGCCGCGTAGGCAGCTCAGAAAATCAGACCCTGCTCGCGCCGCCGGTCGGAAGCGTTCACTGCCGCGTAGGCAGCTCAGAAAGTGCCGCAGAGTACGCCAAGAACCTGACCATCGTTCACTGCCGCGTAGGCAGCTCAGAAACGACCGAGTTCGCCCAGGCCATCGCCGGGAATGTTCACTGCCGCGTAGGCAGCTCAGAAATACTACCGCCGCCGATCCACCACTATCGGCAGGTTCACTGCCGCGTAGGCAGCTCAGAAAACGTAGTCCAGGAAAGAGTTGCGCAACTGCGTGTTCACTGCCGCGTAGGCAGCTCAGAAATCGCCGGCAACCGACGGAGCGAGCACAGTCAGGTTCACTGCCGCGTAGGCAGCTCAGAAAACCCGCGTCAACGGCGAGCTGATCGCGTACACGTTCACTGCCGCGTAGGCAGCTCAGAAAAGTTCGTCATCGTTGAAACGCAACTTCACTTCGTTCACTGCCGCGTAGGCAGCTCAGAAAAAGGTCAACGCGAACGTCAAGCAGCTGGTGCAGGTTCACTGCCGCGTAGGCAGCTCAGAAAATCGTCAGTGCCGCAAACATCAATGATGGGCAGTTCACTGCCGCGTAGGCAGCTCAGAAATGATCGGCCTTGTAGTCACCGGTCGTTGCGGAGTTCACTGCCGCGTAGGCAGCTCAGAAATCTTTCGTCCCGAACTGCGGGTCGCCAGTCAGGTTCACTGCCGCGTAGGCAGCTCAGAAAGTCACGTACAGCTCGTTGACCATCATCCGGTTGTTCACTGCCGCGTAGGCAGCTCAGAAATACCAAGCTCGTCGCCATGGAGGCGGCTGCGTGTTCACTGCCGCGTAGGCAGCTCAGAAAATGGCCCGCCCGTGGACGACCCAGAACATCTCGTTCACTGCCGCGTAGGCAGCTCAGAAAATGAGCCGATTCGAGAAACAGCAGGCCGTGGAGTTCACTGCCGCGTAGGCGGCTCAGAAAGACCAGGGCCGCGAGGCTCGGGACCGTGACCGTGACCGGTTCACTGCCGCGTAGGCAGCTCAGAAAAGTACCAAGGCGCGCTGATCGCCGATGCAATGGTTCACTGCCGCGTAGGCAGCTCAGAAAGGATGCGGCCGATGTCCACGAAGTACCAGCGTGTTCACTGCCGCGTAGGCAGCTCAGAAATTCCGCCAGCAACTGGCGATCGAGGTCACCCAGTTCACTGCCGCGTAGGCAGCTCAGAAAAAGCTAACCTGCTGTGGCAGGCGTCCGTGCCGGTTCACTGCCGCGTAGGCAGCTCAGAAACATGGCGGCCAGGTCGATCACGTCCACCTTGTGTTCACTGCCGCGTAGGCAGCTCATAAAAGCAAATTTATGCCCTTGGTCTGCGCCGTCATGTTCACTGCCGCGTAGGCAGCTCAGAAAAGGGAGGTGCCGAACACGAGCCAGTGCGCGTAGTTCACTGCCGCGTAGGCAGCTCAGAAACATTACCGGTTCCTGTGGCGGCGCACGTACATGTTCACTGCCGCGTAGGCAGCTCAGAAACTGGTCCTACTGCGGCTGATGATCTTCGGTCATGTTCACTGCCGCGTAGGCAGCTCAGAAAAACGAGCGACGGCACGCTGCGAGTGGAGGTCAGTTCACTGCCGCGTAGGCAGCTCATAAACTCCCGTGGCCGCCATCGGTGAACCGCTACTGGTTCACTGCCGCGTAGGCAGCTCAGAAAATGGACACCTTCATCGTGGGCCTCATCTTCGGGTTCACTGCCGCGTAGGCAGCTCAGAAATTGCACGGTATTCCGCTAAAGATCATCGGCGAGTTCACTGCCGCGTAGGCAGCTCAGAAAAGCAAACTTGGCGATCGCAAGGATCGCATCACGTTCACTGCCGCGTAGGCAGCTCAGAAGATCTGTGCATTCCAGGCCAAGAATGTTCCGGTGTTCACTGCCGCGTAGGCAGCTCAGAAATCGGTTCCCTGCTCTGCGGTGTAGAACACATGGTTCACTGCCGCGTAGGCAGCTCAGAAACAGGATGGCAGCGTAAAAAATTCATCGCTGAGGTTCACTGCCGCGTAGGCAGCTCAGAAAATCACCTCAGGCACCTTGCGCATGGTGCGAGCGTTCACTGCCGCGTAGGCAGCTCAGAGATGCGCCTCGTGGCTTGTGCAGGCTGGCGTGCCGTTTACTGCCGCGTAGGCAGCTCAGAAATGCCCGAGGGCAAGACCTGCGGTGACTGCGTGTTCACTGCCGCGTAGGCAGCTCAGAAAGTTAGGCTGGGCCTGCACATTGGTTTCCGAACGTTCACTGCCGCGTAGGCAGCTCAGAAAATGGCGATGTTGCGGCCTTCGTACGTCAATGCGTTCACTGCCGCGTAGGCAGCTCAGAAATGCGCGCGCACCTCGCGCTTCTCCCGGTTGTAGTTCACTGCCGCGTAGGCAGCTCAGAAAATCCGCTGCACGGCTTCCAGGCGCGTCATGCCGTTCACTGCCGCGTAGGCAGCTCAGAAAAGTCGTAGAAGTTCCGCAGTGCCTGCACCTGCGTTCACTGCCGCGTAGGCAGCTCAGAAACTCTGTCCGCCACGGGAACTGGGGAAATCTCCGTTCACTGCCGCGTAGGCAGCTCAGAAAAGTCCGACGGGCAGCCCGGGAAGAACTCGGTAGTTCACTGCCGCGTAGGCAGCTCAGAAACTACGGGCGCTAAGACCCGGACAAATCGCGCCGTTCACTGCCGCGTAGGCAGCTCAGAAAGAGTGGAACCAGGCAAATCGAAAGGCGAGGTAGTTCACTGCCGCGTAGGCAGCTCAGAAATACGAGCCGAGCAAGGCCACGCGCGGCGATGTGTTCACTGCCACGTAGGCAGCTCAGAAATCGAACCGGCGCCGGTCAATGTCCTTGACCGGGTTCACTGCCGCGTAGGCAGCTCAGAAATTCAGCAGGTTGAACAGCTGGAACGTGCCGGCGTTCACTGCCGCGTAGGCAGCTCAGAAAGGACCGGTGGAGAAGTGGGTTCACTGCCGCGTAGGAAGCTCAGAAAACGTCCCGCTCGGCCTGCTGCAGCTCTACCTTGTTCACTGCCGCGTAGGCAGCTCAGAAACATAAGGGCAGGAGGAACGCCGTTTAGCGGCTAAGTTCACTGCCGCGTAGGCAGCTCAGAAAGGCCTGGATGCTCTCGAACAGCACCGATTGGTGTTCACTGCCGCGTGGGCAGCTCAGAAAAGAGCGGATCGCTCTCGGCGGATAAGGGCAGCGTTCACTGCCGCGTAGGCAGCTCAGAAAACGCCAGCTGCAGCATCTTCGTGCCGAGCCCGGTTCACTGCCGCGTAGGCAGCTCAGAAACGACGTGCCTGGGCGCTGGGGAGCTGATCCGCGTTCACTGCCGCGTAGGCAGCTCAGAAACTCCGACAACGGGTCCAGTTGGATCTTTGCGGGTTCACTGCCGCGTAGGCAGCTCAGAAATTCGGTTCGCTGCTCATGTGCTGCTCCTAAAAGTTCACTGCCGCGTAGGCAGCTCAGAAATGGAGCGCGGCGAGAAGTGGCAGATTGCACAGGTTCACTGCCGCGTAGGCAGCTCAGAAAGAGTCCATCGAGGACTTCCAGCAGCGCATTTGTTCACTGCCGCGTAGGCAGCTCAGAAAACAGGTCGTGAGTCCTGGCGGCCCGGCACAGAGTTCACTGCGCGTAGGCAGCTCAGGAACATCGCAGCTCGTCGGGGATACCCACGTCGATCGTTCACTGCCGCGTAGGCAGCTCAGAAATTGCTATCGAAGGACGCATAGCCTGCCCCTGCGTTCACTGCCGCGTAGGCAACTTAGAAAAGGGAAAGGCCGCGGCGGCGGCCCAGCAGCCGTTCACTGCCGTGTAGGCAGCTCAGAAAACCCGACACCTCCGGCGCCGGCGCGGCGGCGAGTTCACTGCCGTGTAGGCAGCTCAGAAAATCTGCGCCCACTCGAACATCTGCCTGCTAACGTTCACTGCCGCGTAGGCAGCCCAGAAATGGGGTCTTTCCGACCCTTCAGCTTCGCGTAGGTTCACACTGCCGCGTAGATAGCTCAGGAACCGAGCTGCTGGCAGCGCAGCCGGCGAGCAACGTTCACTGCCGCATAGGCAGCTCAAAAGGCGTGAACCCCGAGAGCGATCAGTGCTAGCAGCTCCCTGCCACATAGGCAGCTCAGCATCCACCCGCACTCACCCACCCGCGTAATGCCGCAAAAACATGTCCACCGCCGACTCCGCCACCTGCGCCTGCTGCTCGGCGCTCAGCGCCGGCTGGCCCATGGCGATCTGCGGCCAGAACGCGAAGCCCTTGACCAGGGCTTCCAGTTGTTGCGACGCGAACTGCGGATCCAGCGGCTGCAGGCGGCCGTCGTCCAGGGCCGCGCGGATCCAGCGCGTGGCGCCCTCTTCCTTGCTGCCCAGTTGCGCGATCAGGTCGCGGGCGCGCTCGGGCGAGTGCACGCCGTGGGCGATGGCCACGCGCGACAGGTCGATGAAGGCCGGGTCGTCGAGCAGCCGTAGCTTCTGCTGCAGCAACTGCAACAGCTGCTCGCGCAGCGGCTGGTCCGGCCGATACGGCACGCTGAGCATGTCTGCGCTGCGCTGCCACAGCCCGCGCAGGATCTCGGCGAACAAGGCGTCCTTGCTGGGGAAGTGGTTGTAGACGGTGCGCTTGGACACGCCGGCGCTGGCGGCGACGCGGTCCATGCTGGTCGCGTCGAAGCCCTGGCTGCGGAACTCGGCGATCGCCGCCTCCAGGATGGCCTGGCGCTTGCGCTCGGTCAGGCGCGCCGGGGGCGGCGCGGGGGCGGGTGAACTGGGCATGCGGGCATTTTACACCGGGCGGTTTACTTTTCCGAAAAGGAAACTACACTGTGTAGTGTAATTTCTTTTCGACGTCTCCCAAAGTGCCGACCTTCCCTTGATGGAGTCCCCGCCGTGCTCGCCTCCGCCTGCCAGATGTCCCGTTCGCCGTCGCATGCGGCCTCGCCGCAGTACCGCCACGGGCGCTTCCGCAATACCGTCCCCACCGCGACCAGCGCCCTGGGCTTTTTCCCGACGCTGCGCCTGATGTGGGACTTCCTGTTCAACAAGCCGGCGCATACGGTGCCGGCGTTGCCGCTGCCGGTGCTGCCGCTGACGCGCGCGCAGCTGCTGGACGCGCCGGACCACAGCCTGTTCCGGCTCGGCCACTCCACGGTGCTGATGAAGCTGCGCGGCGGTTTCTGGCTGACCGATCCGGTGTTCTCCGAGCGTGCCTCGCCGTTCGCGTTCGCCGGCCCCAAGCGCTTCCATGCGCCGCCAATCGCGCTGGACGACCTGCCGCCGATCGCCGGGGTGATCCTGTCGCACAACCACTACGACCATCTGGACCGCGCGACCGTCCGCCGCCTGGCCGACCGCGTCGGCGTGTTCGTCACGCCGCTGGGCGTGGGCGACCTGCTGCTGCGCTGGGGCGTGGACCCGGCCAAGGTGCGGCAACTGGACTGGTGGCAATCGACCACCGTGGACGGGGTGACGCTGACCGCGACACCGTCGCAGCACTTCTCCGGGCGCGGGCTGTTCGACAGTGGGCGCTCGCTATGGTGCTCGTGGGCGATCCAGGAGCGCGCGCTGAAGATCTTCTTCAGCGGCGACAGCGGCTACTTCGACGGCTTCAAGGCGATCGGCCAGCGGCTGGGCCCGTTCGACCTGACCTTGATGGAAACCGGCGCCTACGACGCGCAATGGCCGCACGTGCACATGCAGCCGGAGCAGAGCCTGCAGGCGCATCTGGACGTGGGCGGGCGCACGTTGCTGCCGATCCACAACGGCACCTTCGACCTGGCCCTGCACGCCTGGCACGAACCGTTCGAGCGCATCGTCGCACTGGCCGCGGCCGCCGGCGTGCCGCTGGCGACGCCGCGCATGGGCGAGCGGGTGGACCTGGACGTGCCGGTCGCCGGCACGCGCTGGTGGCGCACGTTGGCCGAGGTTCCTGCGGCGGCGCGCTGAAGCGCTGAAGCGGAAACATCACGCACGCCGGCGCGGGTCCGCGATCTGCGCCGGCCCACCATGCGCAGACTGTGCGCGCCGGTCGCACAACGCGGCCGACACGCGCGCATGATCATTTACAGCCGCGTCCACTCCAGCCCTTCGCCGCGGCGGTAGTACACCGCCAGCGCCTTGCCGTAGACGCGATCGGCATCGACGAAGCCGAAGTAGCGGCCGTCCAGGCTGTTGCCGCGGTGGTCGCCGATCGCCAGCAGCTTGCCGGGCGGCACGCGCACGTCGTACAGGTCCGGACCGCCGCCGACATCCAGGTCCAGCTGCGCGATGCGATCGCCGAACCGTTCCTCGTCGCCGGCGCTGCCGGTCTGCAGCGGCTGGCCGTTGATGCTCAGGTGGCCGTCGCGCAGGTCCACGCGATCGCCGGCCACCGCCACCACGCGCTTGATCAGGCGGGTGCCGTCGCGCGGCGAGTCGAATATGGCCACGTCGCCGCGCTGCGGTCGGCCGCGCTCGAGCACGCGCCACTCGGTGAACGGCACGCGCAGGCCGTAGGCGCTCATGTCCACCGCGACGCGGTCGCCAGGTTGCAGGGTCGGCTGCATCGAGCCGCTGGGCACCGTGTAGTGGTTGGCGAACGAGGAGCGCGCGGCGGTCAGCAACAGCAGCATCACCGCGATCGGCAGCAGTTCCTTGCGCGTCCAGCGCGCGGCGCGGTGCAGGCGGGAGGCTTGCGGGTCGGTCGAAGTCATGGGGCACCTGTGGGATTCGGGCGGGAGGACATCGCGGCATTGCCATTGCGACAGTGCGCGCGACGCGGCACGGCGTGCCAGTGACGGAAGGCATGGGCGCGCTTGCACCATCGGTAGCCGGGCGCGGATGCGTCCTCGGCTTCGGATGCTGTCGGGGCTGAAGCCCCTCCCACAGTGCACCCAGCAGGCAGTGGATGCTCTCCATGAGAGCGCGGCGTTAAGTGGCCAAGGCTATCGGTGCGGCACGAAGTCGGCGGTCGGCTCGGAAACCATGCCGCTCGAAACGCGCCTGCCGGCGCAGGATGCTGTCGGGGCTGAAGCCCCTCCTACAGGAGCCGCCGGCGCCGGCCTGCGTCGCAACGAGAAACGGGATGGCCGCTGGCCATCCCGTTCTCGATCAGCGCATGGCGCGAGGCGAACCTCAGTCCTTCAGGCCGCGGCTCTCCAGCAGCGGTTCGACGCTGGGGTCCTTGCCGCGGAAATCGCGGTACAGGGTGGCCAGGTCGACGGTGTTGCCGCGCGAGAGGATCTTGGCGCGGAAGACGTCGCCGTTCTTGCGCGACAGGCCGCCGTTCTCCTTGAACCACTCGAACGCGTCGTCGTCGAGCACTTCCGACCAGAAGTAGGCGTAGTAGCCGGCCGAGTAGCCGCCGCCCCAGATGTGATCGAAATAGGTGGTGCGGTAGCGCGGCGGCACTTCGGCCACGTCCACCTTGAACTTCTTCAGCGCGTCGGCTTCGAACTTGTCCACATCCTGCAGCGGCGCGTCGGCCGGCTGGGTGTGCCAGGCCAGGTCGAGCAGCGCCGCCGACAGGTACTCGGTGGTCGCGTAGCCCTGGTTGAAGGTGCGCGCCTTCTTGATCTTCTCCACCAGTTCGGCCGGCATCGCTGCGCCGGTCTGGTAGTGCTTGGCGTAGTGCGCGAACACCTTCGGATCCGAGGCCCAGTGCTCGTTGAACTGCGACGGGAACTCGACGAAGTCGCGCGAGGTGCTGGTGCCGGCGATCGACGGGTACTTCACCTTGGAGAACATGCCGTGCAGCGCGTGGCCGAACTCATGGAACATGGTGGTGACGTCGTCGAAGCTGAGCAGCGCCGGCTGGCCGGGCGCGGGCTTGGTGAAGTTGCAGACGTTGTAGACCACCGGCTTGGCGCCGGTGAGACCGTCCTGCTCGACGAACACGTCCATCCACGCGCCGCCGGACTTGCTGTCGCGCTTGTAGTAGTCGGTGTAGAACAGCGCCATCGAGGTGCCGTCCTGGTCGAACACTTCGTACACCTTCATGTCCGGGTGGTAGGTCGGAATGTCGGTGCGTTCCTTGAAGGTGATGCCGTACAGCTCGGTGGCGGCGTAGAACACGCCGTTCTTGAGCACGTTGTCCATCTCGAAGTACGGCTTGATCTGCGATTCGTCCAGGTCGTACTTGGCCTTGCGCACCTGCTCGGCGTAGAAGTCCCAATCCGACGCGGCGAGCTTGAAGCCGCCGTTCTGAGCGTCGATCACCTTCTGCATCTCGGCGATCTCGCTGCGCGCCTTGGCGGTGGCCGCCGGCACGGTGTCGGTGAGCAGCTTCAGCGCCGCGGCCGGGGTCTTGGCCATCTGGTCGCCCAGGCTGTAGGCGGCGTAGCTGTCGAAGCCGAGCAGCTTGGCCTTCTGCGCGCGCAGCTGGGCCAGGCGCTGGATGGTCTGGCGTGTGTCGTTGGCGTCGCCCTTCTCGGCGCGCGACTGCGAGGCGGCCATCACCTGGGTGCGCAGCTCGCGGTCCTTCAGCGAGGCCAGCACCGGCTGCTGGGTGGTGTTCTGCAGCGCGAGCAGGTACTTGCCGTCGAGCTTGCGCGCGGTGGCGTCCTGCGCGGCCGAGGCGATGTCGCCTTCGGACAGGCCATCGAGCTTGGCCTTGTCGTCCACCACCACCGCACCGGCGGCGGTGGCCGCGACCAGCTTGGTGTGGAACTGGGTGGCCAGCGTGGTTTCCTCGACGTTGAGCTTGCGCAGCGTCGCCTTGTCGGCATCGGACAGCTGCGCGCCGGCGCGCACGAATTCCTCGTAGTCGCGCTCGACCAGGCGCTTCTGTTCCGGCTCCAGGTTCAGCGTGTCGCGCTGGTCGTAGATCGCCTTGATCCGCGCGAACAGCTTCGGGTCCAGGCTGATCTCGTCCTGGTGTTCGGCCAGCTTCGGCGCCACCGCTTCCTGGATCTTCTGGCGCTCGTCGTTGGTGTCGGCCTGGACCAGGCCGAAGAAGATGCGGTTGACCCGGTTCAGGGTCTCGCCGCTGCGCTCCATCGCCTCGATGGTGTTGGCGAAGGTGGCCGGCTCGGCGTTGTCGGCGATCGTGCGGATCTCGGCCAGGTGCTGCTTCATGCCCTCTTCGAACGCGGGCAGGTAGTCGGCGTCCTTGATCTTGTCGAACGGCGGCGCCTGGAACGGCAGCGTGCTGGCGCTCAACAGCGGGTTGGCGGCGGCGGGGGCGGGGCTTTGCGAGGCGGCGGGGGCGGCGGGCACGGGGGTGGACTCCTTACCGGAACAGGCCGCCAGCGCCAAGCTGATGGCGGCGGCCAGAACGACAGTACGCGACATGGGGTGGAACTCCTGACAGGGACATGATGGCGAGGCAGCCGCGCACGCTACGCGGTTTGCGCGGGGGCGGCATGTGCCATTGGATCTGGGAGCGCGGCGCGCGCGGCGCGTAAACAGCGCCGATCGCCCTGGCGCATCGGCGCAGCGGGCGCTTTGCGGAAAGGTTGTGTCGCGGCTGAAGCCGCTCCTACAGTGCACCCCGCCAGCCTGGCGAAAAACGTTGTAGGAGCGGCTTCAGCCGCGACCGGGCCCTACCCGGACCGCAACGGGTTACAGCGCCCCCGGCAGCGGCAACGCCTCGTCCTTGAAGATCGCCACGTGCGGCACGCCGTCGGCGCCGATCCAGCCGCGGTACATGCCTTCGGTGTTGAACGGGAAGGCGACGCTGCCGTCGGCGCCCAGCGCGATCGCGCCGCCGTCGCCGCCGGCCTTCGGGATCTGCTGGTCGATCACTGCCTCGGCCGCCTGCGCCAGGCTCTGCCCGGCGTACTTGACCCGCGCACAGATGTCGTAGGCCGCCACCGCGCGAATGTAGTACTCGCCCCAGCCGGTGCCGGACACCGCGCAGCGGCTGTCGGCATAGGTGCCGGCGCCGATGATCGGCGAGTCGCCGACGCGGCCGTAGCGCTTGTTGGTCATGCCGCCGGTGGAGGTGCCCGCCGCCAGCCGGCCCTGCGTGTCCAGCGCCAACGCGCCGACCGTGCCGAAATGCTTGGCGGTTTCCAGGTCGGCGTGCGCCTGCTTGTTGGCCTCTTCCTTCAGCGCCTGCTGCAGCTGCTTCCAACGCTTGTCGGTGCGGAAGTAGGACGGAGCGACCAGGGTCACGCCGTGCTGGCGCGCGAACGTCTCGGCGCCGTCGCCGACCAGCATCACGTGCTCGGACTGCTCCATCACCGCGCGCGCCAGCCGGATCGGGTTCTTCACCCGGTGCACGCCGGCCACCGCGCCGGCCTTGCCGCTGGCGCCGTCCATGATCGCCGCGTCCAGTTCGTTGCGGCCGTCGTGGGTGAACACGGCGCCCTTGCCGGCGTTGAACTGCGGCGAATCCTCCAGCACCGCGATCGCCGCGGCGACCGCGTCCACCGCCGGCTTGCCCTGCGCCAGCAGCGCCTGCCCGGTGCGCAGGGCCGACTCCATCGCTGTGCGCGCCTCAGCCAGGTCGGCGGCGCTGCTGCTGGCGCGCTCGACCCCGGCGCCGCCATGGATCACCAGAGTGGTGGCGGGAATCTCGCGCATGCGCCCGTCGCGCACCGCGTAGTAACGGTGGAACACCGGCGCATCGACCCGGCCGTCGGGCAGGTGCAGGGTCGAGCCGGGTCCGACGCCGACGGTCTCGATGCGCGCGGCCTGCAGCGGCTGCCCCGCCGGCGTGGCCGGCTGCAGCGGGCCGGCGACCACGGTGGCGCCGGCCTGCGGATCGGTGGCATAGACCCGTGCGCTGCCGTCGCCTTCCACCGCCAGCGCGGCGCTCTCGTCCACGCCCAGGCCGATCAGCGGCTGCCCGGCCGGGGCCAGCGTCGCCGCCTTGGCGCGGAACGCGAACAGCCGGCCGAGCCGGTCGCGCTCCTTGAAATGGGTGTCGGTGATGATCCGCTTGAGCAGGTCCAGGTGCAGGAAGTCGGTCTCGATGGTGGTGGCCGGCCCCAGCGGATCGGCCAGCGCCGGTGCGCTGGTCAGGCTGCCGCCGTCCATCGCGCCGTAGAGGTACTCGCCGAGCATCGCCAGGCCGGCGCTGGTGCCGCCGAGCGGCTTGCCGGCGCGCACATGCGCGTCCAGCGCCGCGGCCACCGGCGTGCCCTTCCAGTAGCGCACGTAGCGCGACTGGTCGCCGCCGGCGATGAAGATGCCGTCGGCGCGGGCCAGGCTGCGCAGCAGCGCCGGATCGCTGGACGCGCCGCGGCCCTTGAACACGAAGGTCTCCACCGACGCCACGCCGCCGACGTCGCGGTAGAACTCCTCGGCCACTTCGTTGCCCTGCGAGGCGCGCAGCACCACCACATGGCCATGCCCGGCCTTGGCCAGGAACCAGCGCAGCGCGTCGTAGTTGCGATCGCCGCCGCCCATCAGCAGCAGCCCCGGCGCGACCGGGCCGGGCGTGGGCAGGGCCGGGTCGCCGACCAGGTATTGGCGGTAGTCGCGCGCAGCGGCGGGCGCGGCCAGGCACAGGCCCAGCAGCGCCACCATCCAGGGCCGGAACGGGCCGACGAAACGGGTCATGCGGATCTCCTCGAGGGGCGGACGGGAACCGAACGGGTGGTTCGTTGCAGACAGGGGACGAACGGCGGCGCGGTTTCCCCCCTCGCAGTTGTACCGGTTCGTGGCGACGCGCGGGCGCTGCCACGCGGGCGGACGATCGGCTAATGTGGAATGCATGCCCGCTTCCCTCGACGATTGGTTCGTCCACGAGATCCTCGTCCACGAGCAGGCGCTGAGCGGCTACCTGCGGCGCTGCTGGCCGCACCGCGACGAGTGGCACGATCTGCGCCAGGAAATCTACGTGCGCGTCTACGAGGCCGCCGGCAAAGCGCGGCCGAGCCTGCCCAAATCGTTCCTGTTCGCCACCGCACGGCACCTGATCACCGACCGGCTGCGCCGCAGCCGGGTAGTCTCGATCGAGGCAGTGGGTGATTTGGAGTCGATGCACGTCTTGGTAGACGAGCTGTCGCCGGAACGCTGGTGCGGCGGACGGCAGGTACTGGGACGGCTGGCGGCCGCCTTCGACCGCCTGCCCGACCGCTGCCGCAGCGTGATCTGGCTGCGGCGGGTCGAGGAACTGTCGCAAAGGGAGGTGGCCGTGCGTCTGGGCATCAGCGAGAAGACCGTGGAAAAGCACGTGGCCAAGGGCATGCGCCTGCTGGCCGATCATTTTCATGGCGACGACGGCGCGCGTGCGCCGGCGGCGCCGCGGCGGGCACGGGCGCAGGATGGACAGCAGGCGGATTGAGCTGCGTGCGGCGGCCTGGCTGGCGCGGCGCGACCGCGGCGACTGGTCGCCGCGGCAGCAGGCGCGGTTGGACGCCTGGCTGTCGGCGGCCACCGCGCACCGGGTGGCGTTCGTGCGCCTGCAGGCGGCGTGGCAGCAGAGCGGGCGGCTGCAGGCGCTGGGCGCGGGCCGGCGCGACGGCAGCGTTCCGCCGCGCGGCAGCTGGCGCGGGCTGGCGGTGAGCGACACCGCGACGAACGACATCGAAGCGGGCGACAGCACGCCGGCAGCGGCCGCGCCCGGCGCACCGACCGACCTGGGCCGGCTGCGCTTCGCGCCGCGCCCGCCACCGCGCACGCGCCGGCGCTGGCCGCTGGCGCTGGCCGCGACGCTGCTGTTCGGCGCCGCGCTCGGCCTGGGCTGGAACCAGTCCACGACGGTGGCGCCGGTCGCCTACGCCAGCGCCACCGGCAGCCTGCGCCCGCTGGCGCTGGCGGACGGCTCGCGCGCCACGCTGAGCAGCGACAGCCGCATCGACGTAGCGCTGTCGCGCGCGCGGCGGCAGATCGACCTGCAACGCGGCGAAGCGTTCTTCGAGGTGAGCAAGGACCCGGCGCGGCCGTTCGTGGTCGCCAGCGGCGCGCGCCGGGTGATCGCGGTGGGCACGCGCTTCGCCGTGCGCCGCGATGCCGACGCGCTGCGCGTGGTGGTCACCGAAGGCACGGTGCGGCTGGAATCGGCGGCGCATCCGCAGGCGCCGCCGACCCTGCTGGCGGCCGGCAGCATCGCCCTGGCCGGCCCGCACGGGGTGCTGGTGCGCCGGGTCCCCCTGGCCGAGGCCGAGCGCGCCCTGGACTGGCGCAACGGCTACCTGACCTTCGACGACACCCCGCTGCAGGCCGCGGTGGCCGAGTTCAACCGCTACAACACGGTCAAGCTGCGCGTGGCCGACGCCGGCGCCGGCGCGCTGCGGGTCGGCGGCAATTTCCGCTGGTCCAACACCGAGGCGTTCGTGCGTCTGCTCGAGCAGGGCTTCCCGATCCGCGCCGAGCGCCGCGGCGACCAGGTGCTGCTGCACAGCCGCTGAGGCGCCGCCCGCGGCGGCCGTGCAGCATGACAGGGGGGATTTGCGCAGCTCGTTCGTCCTGACTAACGGGGGCGTGGCCTTGCGCCTGTGTCAGGGGAGAAGACTCGATGCGATATCCGATGCGTGTGCTGCTGCTGAGCATGGCCTGTGCGACCGCCTGCGCGGCGCAGGCGCAAACGGTTGCCGGCGGCCAAGCCGCCGACAGCCAACTGAACATTCCCGCCGGCCCGCTGCGCGCGGCGCTGGAGGCGCTGGCGCGGCAATCCGGCGCGCAGCTGATCTACCGCGCCGACCAACTCGACGGCGCGCGCAGCGCCGGCGCGCAGGGCCGGCTGGACACCGCGCAGGCGCTGCAACGGATACTGCACGGCAGCGGTTTCGTCGCCCAGCGCGACGCCTCCGGCGCCTGGCTGGTGCGGCGCCAGGAGCCGGCGGCGCCACGCGCGCAACCGGTGCGCGCCGTGCTGCCCGCTGCCGCGCCCGAGCAAGCGATCGCCGATCTGCAGACGCTGCAGGTCACCGGCTCGCGCATCCCGCGCGCGCAGCTGGAAGGGCCGGCGCCGATCAGCGTGATCAGCGCCGAGCAGATCAAGGCCAACGGCTTCACCTCGGTGCCGGACGTGCTGCGCGCGATGACCCAGAACGGCGGCGAGACGCAGAGCCCGCAGTCGGCCAGCGGCGCGGATTTCTCGCCCGGCGCGCAGCAGGTGGACCTGCGCGGGCTCGGCCCCAACCACACCCTGGTGCTGGTCAACGGCCGCCGCATCGCCGACTTCCCGATGCCGTTCAAGGGCCGCAGCAACTTCACCGACATCTCCAACATCCCGCTGGGCATGATCGACCGCATCGAGATCCTGACCGGCAGCGCCTCGGCGATCTACGGCTCGGACGCGATCTCCGGCGTGGTCAACTTCATCCTCAAGAAGCAGGCCGACGGCACCACCCTGGACTACCGCTTCGGCGACACCAGCGGCGGTGGCGGCGACAGCTTCAACCTCAGCATCAGCAGCGGTTTCTCGCGCGGCGCGTTCGATGCGGTGTTCGGCGCCGAAGCGGTGACCCAGACGCCGCTGTGGGCCTACCAGCGCAGCCGCCAGGACAGCACGCTGGACGGCCCGACCGAACGTTCGCAGGTGCCGCGGCGCACCTTCCTGCGCACCGACTACGACGACAACTACCTGGATCCGGGCGAAGCCACCTGCGAGGCAGTGTCCGGCCTCAACCGCGGCAGCACCGGCTACGCCTCGCGCCCGGGCTACGGCGAGTTCTGCGGCAGCAGCGCCTCGATCGGCTACGGCACCATCGGCAACAAGCGCCGCGGCGTCAACGCCTACGCGTCGCTGAACTATGCCTTCGACGGCGGCACACAGTGGTTCGCCGACCTGCAGCTGGGCTACCACGAGCTGTCGCTGTTCCGCGACGTGACCCAGTGGGGCTACATGGCCCCGGATGGCAACGAAGAGGGCTATTTCTACAACCAGGCCACCGACCAGATCGAAGCCTGGGGCCGCCAGTTCAGCCCCGAGGAAATGGGCGGACTCAACACCGGCACCATCCGCACGCGGCAGAAGACCCTCAGCCTGACCACCGGCTTCAAGGGCAAGCTGGGCAGCGACTGGGACTACGAGGCCAGCCTCAGCCATTCGCAGTACCAGGCCACGATCAGCTGGCCGCAGATCGTCGCCGAACGCGCCAACGCGCTGTTCCTCGGCCCGCAGCTGGGCGTGGACGACGATTCGGGCCTGCCGATCTTCAACGCCGACCCCGAGCGCCTGTACACGCCGCTGAGCCGCGCCGAGTACGACGGCATCGCCCAGCGCAGCGTCTACCAGCCGCGCTCGCGCACCGACACCGCCGCCTTCACCGTGACCAACCCCAGCCTGTTCGCGCTGCCCGGCGGCGATGCGGGGCTGTCGGCCACCGCCGAGTTCGGCAACCAGGGTTACGACCTGCGCCCGGATCCGCTGGCCACCCAGTACTACTACTACAGCTGGAAGGACTCCGACGGCCACGGCAGCCGCAACCGCTGGGCGCTGGCCAGCGAGCTGCGCCTGCCGGTGCTGTCGACGGTGTCGCTGAGCCTGGCCGGACGCTACGACCAGTACCGCTTCTCCGGCCGTACCCTGGGCAAGTTCACCTACAGCGGCGGGCTGGAATGGCGCCCGCTGGACACGTTGCTGCTGCGCGGCTCCTACGGCACCGCGTTCCGCGCGCCGGACCTGCACTACGTCTATTCCGGCCCCGGCAACGACGAGACCTCCGGCGTGGACTACTACCGCTGCGCCGACGAAGAGCCCGGGGTGGCGATCGAGGACTGCAGCTACAACGACGAGGGCATCATCCGCGGCCGCAGCGGCAACCGGAATCTGGACCCGGAGACCAGCACCTCGTGGACCGCCGGCTTCGTCTGGTCGCCGCGCCCGGAACTGGACGTGTCGGTGGACTACTTCGACATCGACATGCGCGACCAGGTGCAGGACCTGCGCGTGGACCAGGTGCTGCGCGACGAATCCGAGTGCCGGCTGGGCAATCTGGATGCGGCCTCGACCACCTGCCAGCAAGCGCTGTCGCGGGTCACCCGCAGCGCCGACGGCGACCTGTACGGGGTCTTCGTCAACCCGATCAACATCGCCCGCGAGAGCACCAGCGGCATCGACTTCAGCACCCACTACCGGCTGGACACCGCGATCGGCACCTTCCGTTTCGGCGGCAGCTACACCTGGGTGCGCCGCCACGACATCCAGGTGTACGCCGGCGAGGCGATGGTGGACGAGTTCGCGGTCAACAGCGGCTACGACATCCCGCGGACCAAGGCCAGCGCCAGCGTGTCGTGGGAACGCAAGGCCTGGTCGGCGACACTGCACGGCGAACGCCTGGGCCGCCTGCCCAGCTCCGATTCCTACGACCAGGTGTTCGACCCGGAGAGCGGCGACAGCCCGTGGATCGGCGCCACCTACCGCTACAACGCCTCGGTGCAGTACCGCATCGGCGACCACGCGCAACTGTCGCTGGCGGTGACCAACCTGTTCGACAAGATGCCGCCGCACGACCGCACCTACACCTCGTATCCGTACTACGACGTGTCCTGGTTCGACACCGTAGGCCGCAGCGTGTACCTGCAGTACACGCACAAGTTCGGCGGCAGCGCGCTGTAGCGGCGCTGCGGCTGGCGACGCGGCAAGGGTTTTTTTTCGATCGTTTGCAGGCCGCAGCGATCTTGTGGGAGCGACTTCAGTCGCGACGGGCCTTACCGGTAGAGCCCGTCGCGACTGAAGTCGCTCCCACAACACTTCGCGAACTGTAAGAAACCGAGATCCTGCATGTCGTCGCAGGTGTGGAACAGCGGCCGCAGGCGCGATCCTGTAGGAGCGGCTTCAGCCGCGACAGGAGTGTTACCGGCAACGCCCTGTCGCGGCTGAAGCCGCTCCTACAGGAACCGCATCCGCATCGACGGCCAGCCTCACAACGTGTCGCGATGCTTCCCGCGCCACGGCCGGTACCAGGTGCGGATCGCGGCGATGTCGGCGTGCATGTCGGCGCTGGTGTGGAACAGCGGGCCGAGGCCGACGGTGCGGCTGGGATAGTCGAAGTACACCGGGAAGATCGGGATCTCCGCGCCGTGGGCGATCTTCCAGAAGCCGACCTTCCACTTCTCCACGCGCTTGCGCGTGCCTTCGGGGGTGATCACGTACCACATGCGCGGCGCCTCGCGGATCAGCGCCACCGCCTGCTCGACCACGCCGCGCGGCGACTTGCGGTCCAGCGGGATGCCGCCGAGCTTGCGCAGCAGCGGCCCCAGCGGCCACCAGAACAGCTGGGTCTTGCCGAGCACGCGCACCTCGAAACCGACCGCGAACTTGACCGCGAAGCCCAGGAACCCGTCCCAGTTGGATGAGTGCGGGGCGACGATCATCACCAGCTTCGGCACGTCCGGGAACTCGCCCACCACCCGCCAGCCGGTCAGGCGCAGCGCGGTGCGGCCGAGCCAGCGGCCGAACCGGCTGGGCTTGACCATCGGCATGTTCGGGGTCGCGGGCGGCAACGGAAAATCGCGTTCGGTCAAAAGTCACTCCCAGCGGCCGGGCGAGCGGCCGCGTTTGATCTGGCTGCGCTCGCGCTTGGCGTCCAGGCGCCGCAGCTTGGCGCCGTGCGAGGGTTTGGTGGCGATGCGCCGCTTCGGCACCGACAGCCCGGCGGCGATGAACTCGGCCAAGCGCTGGCGCGCATCGTCGCGGTTGCGGTCCTGGGTGCGGAAGCGCTGCGCGTCGATCACCAGCACGCCCTCGGCGGTGATGCGGCGATCGCGCCGCGCCAGCAAGCGTGCGCGCAGCGGCTCGGGCAACGACGGCGAGCCGGCCAGGTCGAAACGCAGCTCCACCGCGGTGGAGACCTTGTTGACGTTCTGCCCGCCGGCGCCGCTGGCGCGCACGAAGCGCTCGACGATTTCGCTTTCCGGAATCGCCAGGCTGCTCGAGATGTGGATGGCCCCGTTACCCATCGGCGAATTGTAGGGCATCCGCCAGACGGCTTGATTTCCGGCGGCCCACGGCCTGAATGGCCGGGCGCAGGCAGCATCGGCGACGGCAACCATCGCCTGGTTCGCTTCAAGCGGGCGCGCGCCTACCCGAACGTGCCGCCTGCCGCCGTCTCACAGCCAGGTCCTGTGCAGCTTGGCGCGCCCATGCAGCAGATCGGCGACAAGCATCAACGCCGACCCATGGCACGCAGGCGAACACGCCGCCATTCGCCGGGCACAAGCAGTCCCTGGCGCGGGCCTTGCGCCGCTTTCGACAGCGCCGACCCGTTCCCGCACGAGGTCGCCGAGCTGCCGCGCCATCTCGAGCAGGTCCCCTCGCGCGTCGCCCGCAGGACCCGTCGAAGAGCCGGAAGGCCGGTTTGCCGCAAGCGCGCAGACGCCGAGGCCACGGCGATTCCCGTATCCTGGCCGCCGGTCATAGCCCTGCAGGACGCTCGATGAACCCGACCCCGTCGCTTTCCCGTTCCTGGCCGCAGCGCCTGCTGCTGGCCGCGCTGCTGGCCCTGGCCGCGTCGCCCGCGCTGGCCGAGCCGCCCAGCGACGGCGACGTCAACCGCCTGCTGTCCGCCTCGCGCGCGCAGAACATGCTCGACAGCATGCTGCCGCAGATCGAGGCGATGCAGCGCCAGCAGTTCGCGCAGCTGACCGCGCAGCGCCCGCTCGATGCGGCGCAGCAGCAGAAAGTGCAGCAGATCCAGGAGCGCACCCAGGCCACCGTGCGCAAGGCGCTGTCGTGGCAGGAAATGCGCCCGCTGTACGTGAGCCTGTACAAGCAGTCGTTCTCCAAGCAGGACGTGCTGGCGATGGCCGAGTTCTACGAGAGCCCGGCCGGCCAGAGCATGCTCGACAAGACCCCGCAGCTGATGCAGAACCTGATGGGCGCGATCCAGCAGAAGATCACCCCGCTGTTCGCCGACCTGCAGAAGGACCTGGAGCAGACGGTCGGCGCGCCGCCGCCGGCGGCGAAGCCCTAGCCTGCGGCGCACCGGCGCCGGCCTATCTCGCCGGCCGGCGCTGCGGTTGCGGTAGGAGCGTGCTGCTGCGCAAGGTGGCGCAGGCAGCGCCTGCGCCAGGCCACGCTGGCATCGCAGACGACGCGGTCCTGTAGGAGCGGCTTCAGCCGCGACGAATGCAGCGGCGCGCGTTCCGCTTGCAGCAAATCCGGAGCGAAAGATGCGCCGCCCGCACGTGACAGCCTAGGCCGCATGGACACCCTGTGGGAGCGACTTCAGTCGCGACGGGCATTGCCGGTAGAGCCCGTCGCGACTGAAGTCGCTCCCATGGGACGCTTCAACGGCTCTGGAAACCAGCTAAGTCGGTAGTGCCACTCCGCGCATCCACCATGTCGCGGCTGACGCCGCTCCTACAGGTAGGCTCCGCAACTGTAGGAACGCGCTAGCCGACAACGCCGCCCGACGCGTCCGCCACTCGTTCCGCACCACCCTGCCACGGTGCCGCCGACCAGCCGAACAACCCGAACGCGCGCACGAACTCCGCATCCAGCGGTGCGTTCACCTCGATCCGGCGCCCGTCCGGATGCGGGAACGCCAGGCGCTCGGCGTGCAGCAGCATGCGGTGCACGCCCTGCATGCGGAAGATGCGGTTGTGGCGGCCGTCGCCATGGCTGGTGTCGCCGATCAGGTGGTGCGACAGGTGCTTGAGATGGCGGCGGATCTGGCGGAACCGTCCGGTCACCGGGCTGCAGCGCAGCAGCGCGTAGCGCGAGGTGCCGAACTCGCCCGACGGCACCTGCAGCTCGCCGCAGGCCAGGCGCTGGAAACGGGTCTGTGCCGGTTTCTTCAGCGGCTTGCCGGGACCGCCGTCGAGGTCGTGGTCGACGTCGAAGCGCTCCTCGGCCGGCCAGCCGCGGCAGATCGCCAGATAGTCCTTGTCCACCTCCCCGCCCATCAGCGCCTTGCCCAGCGCGCTGGCGGTGTCGCGGTCGAACGCCAGCAGCAGGCAACCGCTGGTGGCGCGGTCGAGCCGGTGCACCAGAAAGATCGGCCGCCCCAGTTGCGCGCGCAGGCGATCGGCAAGGAAATCGTCCTCGCCGCGGGCGAGCTTGCTGTCGTGGACCATCAGCCTGGCCGGCTTGTCGACCACGGCCAGGAAGGGGTCCAGATAGAGGATCTGCAGGGAATCGGGGGAGGTGCTCACTACCGGATTATCCGTGCCCGGCGGCCCCGACCACAACGCATGCGTCACGCTGCGTCCCATGCCGGGCCGTTGACGCCGCCGTGCCGCGGTTCGACGATGGCCTTCCCCCACGTTGCGGAGTGCCTCCATGAAACGCTGGCTGCTGGTCTCGCTGCTGACCGTCGTTCCACTGGCGCATGCGCTGGAATTGCCCTACGACGCCGCCGCCGACGCCAAGGCGCAGGTGCGACAGGCGCTGGCCGCCGGCAAGAAGGCGCACAAGCCGACCCTGCTGATCTTCGGCGCCAACTGGTGCGGCGACTGCCGCGCGCTCGACGCCTCGCTGCACACGGCCAGGAACGCGGCCCTGGTCAACGCGCACTTCGAAGTGGTCAAGATCGATGTCGGCAACTTCGACCACAACCTGGAGCTGAGCCAGGCCTACGGCGATCCGATCCAGAAAGGGATCCCGGCCGCGGTGGTGATCGGCGCCGACGGCAAACCGGTCTACACCACCAAGGCCGGCGAACTGGCCAATGCGCGCAAGATGAGCGATCAGGGCATCTACGACTTCTTCGCCAAAGCGGCCGGGGTGCCGGCAGGGCACTGAGCCTCGCGGCCGCAGGGAGGCGATCAGGCCGCCTGTCAGCCCGGTCGCCTTGGCGCGGCCGACGTCGCTAGCGCCGCAGCCACGCCGAAAGCAGGCTGGCCGCGCCGAGGCCGCCGGCGATCCACGCCCAGATCGAGGCCCCGCCGAGCTGCGGGCCGCCGGCGTCGAGCGCGTACAGCAGCGCCGCGACGGTGAGCAGGCCCACGCCGCTGATCGCGGTGACCACGCGGCGCTGCATGCGCAGCAGGATCACGTTGAGTTCGAACAGGTCGCGCGAGCGCATCGACAGTTCGTGGCGGCCTTCCACCTGCTGGCGCAGCCAGCCGTGGATCAGGCGCGGCATGTCCGGCGCGTGGGTCATGATTTCCGGCAGCCGCTTGCGCAGTTCGTGCAGCGCGCGCTGCGGGCTGTAGCGCTCGATCAGGATGCGCTCAAGCACCGGCCGCGCCACCGCCCAGATGTCCAGTTCCGGATCCAGCTGGCGACCCACGCCTTCGATGTTGAGCAGGGTCTTCTGCAGCAGGATCAGCTGCGGCTGCAGGGTCAGCTGGTAGCGCTGGGCGACGCGGAACAGCTTGATCAGCACCTCGGCCAGCGAGATCTGCGACAGCGGCCGGGTGAAGTACGGTTCGCACACCGAACGCGCCGCCGCTTCCAGTTCGTCGATGCGCACGTTGGCCGGCATCCAGCCCGCCTCCACGTGCAGCTCGGCCATGCGCCGGTAATCCTTGTTGAAGATGGCCATGAAGTTCTCGGCCAGGTAGTACTGATCTTCCTGCGACAGCTGGCCCATGATGCCGAAGTCCAGCGCGATGAAGCGCGGGTTGATCCGCCGCGCCGGATCGCTGTCGACCCAGATGTTGCCGGCGTGCGCATCGGCGTGGAAGAAATTGTCGCGGAACACCTGCGTGTAGAACACGCGCACGCCCTTGGCCGCCAGCGCCTTGCGGTCGATGCCGGCGGCGTCGAGCGAGGCGATGTCGTCCGACGGGATGCCGCGCACCCGTTCCAGGGTCAGCGCGCGCTCGGCGGTGTGGCTCCAGATCACCTCCGGCACGTACAGGTCGTCCGAATGCAGCCAGAAGCGGCGCAGCACGCTGGCGTTGGCGCCTTCGCGCTGCAGGTCCAGTTCCGCGGCCAGGGTGGTCTCGATCTCGGCGACCACCTCGCGCGGGCGGATCTTGTCGGCGCGCGGATGCGCGCGGTCGACCAGCGCCGCGGCGGACTTGAGCAGCGCGATATCCGCGCCGATCTGCCGCTCGATGTCCGGGCGCAGCACCTTGACCACCACTTCGCGGCCGTCGTGCAGCGTCGCCGCATGCACCTGCGCGATCGAGGCCGAGGCCAGCGGCGTGGTGTCGAAGCTGGCGAAGGCCACCGCGATCGGCTGCCCCAGCGCCTGCTCGACGATGCGCCGCGCCGCCTCGCCGTCGAACGGGCGCACCCGGTCCTGCAGCAGGGTCAGTTCCTCGGCCACGTCCGGCGGCATCAGGTCGCGGCGGGTGGACAGGATCTGCCCGAACTTGACGAAGATCGGGCCCAGGTCCTGCAGCGCCAGGCGCAGCCGCGCGCCGCGCGACTGCGCGGCGATGTCCGGGCTGGCGCGCGGCACGAACGGTTTGGCCAGGCGCAGCCAGCGCTCGGCCGGCGTGCCGTCGAGCAGGTCGTCCAGGCGGTAGCGCAGGATCACCCGGCCGATGCGGCTGGCGCGGAACATCGCCTTCATGCGCCGCGCTCCGGCGACAGTCTGGCCACGCGCGCGGCCAGGCGCTCGATGTCGTCGCGCACCGCATCGACGTCGTCGTAGAACGCCTCCAGCTCGGCGCGCGCGACCACGTCGCGCGATTCCTCGGTGACGAACTCGGCCGCGCTCTGCGCCAGGTCCTGCGCGCCGCGCTGGGCCTGCTGCAACGCCGCGCGCGCCGCGTTGGCGAACTGCACGCCGAGCACGTCGCCGAACACCTGGGTGAACGGCCGCTGCCAGTCCGGATCGAAACGCCCCGCCAGCTGCTGCAGGCGCCGCGCCAGTTCGGCGTCGCCGGACACCCGCACCCGTCCGCCGGGGCTGGCGCCGCGCCGCGCCTGGGCCAGGAACGGCAGTTGCGCGAACAGCCCGCCGAGGGTGCTGCGCACCGCCAGGTCGGGTTCCTGCGCCGTATCCACGGGGCCGACCTGCAGGCGCGTGCCGTCCACGCGAATCTGCAGCGCCAGCGCCGGCGCCTCCAGGGTCAGCGCCACGCGTTGGCCGTCGAGGCCGCGCAGCGCCTCGCGGGTGTCCGGGTCCAGCGCCAGCGCGCGGTTGAGCGCCGCTTCCAGCGCGCGGCCGGCCAGGGGCTTGAGGGCATCGAAGGGAGATCCAGGCATGCCGCGCATTCTAGCGGCAGACACGTCGCAGGACCGTACGCGCGGCGGACGGCGACGCGCGACGCGCTACTGCGCCTGCGCGCCGCCGAGGTGCTTGCTCAGGAACGCCAGCAGCTGGGTGTAGTACGCGCGGCGGTGCGGTTCGGTGTAGAAGCCATGGCCCTCGTTGGGGAAGTACAGCGACTCCACCGGCACGCCGGCGTTCTTCAGCGCCTTTTCCATGCGTTCGGTGTGCTGCACCGGCGCCCGCTCGTCCTTGCCGCCCGCGGCCAGGAACACCGGTGCGCGGATGCGATCGGCGAGATTGACCGGTGAGCGCGCGGCCAGAGTGCCGCGTTCGCCGAGCCAGTCGCCCGCCCAGTTCCTGGCCCAGCGCGCACGCCGCGACTGGTCGCGGTACATCGTCTCCAGGTCGTACACGCCGACATAGCCGGCGGCGCAGCGGTACAGGTCCGGCTCCCTGGCTGCGCCCATCAGGGCCGCGTAGGCGCCGTAGCTGGCGCCATAGATGCAGATGCGCGAGGCATCGGCGATGCCCTGTGCGGCGGCCCAGCGCGTGGCGTCGGTCAGGTCGTCCTGCATGCGTCCGCCCCATTCCTTCGCGCCGGCCTGGGTGAAGGCACGGCCGTAGTTGCCCGAACCGCGGTAATTGACCCGCAGCACCGCGTAGCCGGCCGCAGCGAGCAGTTGCGCGTCGTCGTCGAAATCCCAGGCGTCGAACACGCCGAACGGCCCGCCGTGCGGCAACAACACCATCGGCAAGGGCTTGCCGGCCGGGGCCTGCAGCGGCACGGTGAGGTATCCGTGCAGCGACACCCCGTCCCTGGCCTTGAAGCTCACCGCGCGGCTGGGCGGCACCTGGCTTGGCTGGAACCATTCGCGCCGGCTGAACACGCGCTTGGCCGACTTGTCGGCGGTATCGAACAGGAAGTAGTCGCCGTTGTTGCGGTCGCTCCAGACGTAGAGCAGCAGCAGCCGGCGATCGGTGGTTGCCGAGGTGATGAACACCGCATCGCCATCGAACGCCTTTTCCAGCGAGCGATACAGCCGCGAAGTCGGCGCGTTGTCGTCGAAGAAACGGTTGCGCACCCGATCGGTCATGAACGACACGCCGATCGGCGTCTTGCCGTCGAGGTCGCGCAACACCCGGTAGGGGTCGACCTGCGGGTCGCGTAGCAAGGGCGAATAGCGATCGGTGGCCGGATCCCACGACACCACCGCGTCCGGGCCGCTGGCCTGCTCCACCTGCAGATAGGCGAGCTTGTCGTCGGCGGAGAACCCCAACGGATAGGTGCGCTGGAAACTGCTGGTTTCGTCGTTGATCAGCCGCCACGGCGTGCTGCTGTCGTCGCGGTAGAAGAGCTTGCCGGCATTGGCGCTATCGGCACCATTGGCGAAACGCACGCGTCCGCTGTGGTCGGCGACGAAGCTCGCGCGCGACACCGGCGCGGTCGCCACCGGCACGCGCCGGTGGTTGTAGATATCCAGCTTGTCGATGCGGATGGTGGGATCGCTGCTGGGCGCCACCACCGACACCAGCACGTAGCGCGGATCCTGCGGCAGCGTGTCGAGCATGTACACCGACGGATCCAGGCCCGCCTTGAGCGTGGTCGCGTTGACCGCGTCGTTCATCCCATAGGGGCTGGCGAGCAGGCGCGGATTCTTGCCGTCGGCGTCGATGGCGTGCAGCTGGCCGATCGCCACCGGTTCGTCGCGCGCGCCGAGACGCTCGGCCATCGACACCACGATCCGCTCGTCGTTGGCCCACCAGAAATCGTCGACCACCGAGTCGGCGCCGCCGATGACCCTGGCGGACAGCTGCTTGTCGCTGCGGCGCACCACCACCAGGCCGGTCCGGTCCTCCATCGGCTGGGTGACGGCGTAGTAGGCACCTGTCGGCGAGATCTTGACCCGCTCGAACTGGTCGCGCTTCAGATAGGGGGTCAGATCCAGCGGCGCCGGCTCGGCCTGCGCGCATGCCATGCAGGCCAGCGCAAGGCCGGCCACGAACGTCCAATGTCGCATCGCATTTCCCCTATCCCCTGAGTCGCCTATGGTGGCAAGCCGCGCGAACGGCGTCCATCCCTGCCGCCGCCCGCTCCGTCACCGCGCGATCCGGCGCCCTTCCCCCGCCGCGCGGGCGATGGCCCAGGCTAGCGGCCCTTCATCGGGCAATGGCGGGAGCGGCGGCGATGCGCAGGACCCGGGTCGGCACCATCTTCGGCGGCAAGTCGGCCGCGCACGAGATCTGGCTGCAGTCGGCGCGCACCATCGTCGATGCGCTGGACCCGCAGCGCGTCGAGGCCACCTGATCGGCATCGACAAGCAGGGCCGCCGGCATGCCAGCGAGCGCGAGGGGTTCCTGCTATATGCCGACGATCCGGCACGGATCGCGCCACGCGCAGGATGCGGCACTGTGCACGCGGTGGACACATCGCGGGGGAACACGGAACAGGCGCCGAAGCGCTGCCGCGGCGATGCTGGCGCGGCGCACATTTGCACGTACCGCACGCATCGACACATGCGTCGATGCCTGAATCAAACAAAAAGCGGCACGCGATTGCATAGCCTATTTGCCAAGGCGGCAATCGCTTACCCGCAATGCAAAACGGCCCGCAGTCGCGGAGCATCGCTCCGTGACCGCGGGCCGTTCGCAGGTGCAGCGGAAGGACTAGACCTTGCCGCGACGGAACATCGAGATCACCGCCAGGATCAGGAACACCACGAACAGGATCCAGGCGATGTTGGTCGCCGCACCGGCGATGCCGCTGAAACCCAGTACGGCGGCGATGATGGCGATGACGAAGAAGATGATGGCGTAATGCAGCATGGCAAGGTCCGAAAGTTGTCGTGCCGAATTGGCGCGCCGCCATCTTCGGAAACTGCCGGTCGTCAGGAAGTGACGGAAGTGTCGCGGCGCCATGATGACGCCAGCCGCTGCAGGCCCTGCTCGATCGAGACCTGCGGCACATAGCCGAAATCGCGCCGCGCCGGTTCCATGCTGTACCAGTGCGGCGTGCACAGCTGCTCGGCCAGGAAGCGGGTCAGCGGCGGCTCGCCGCGCAGGCGCAGCAGCGGCCACAGCGTTTCGCAGGCGGCGCCGATGCGGTAGGCCGCCTTGAACGACAGGGTCTTGGTCACCGGCGGCGCGCCGACCGCGGCGAGCAGCTTGTTCAACAGTTCGCGCATCGGCAGTGGCTCGCCGTTGGAAATGAAGTACGCCTTGCCGGCGCAGGCCGCGCCGACGCGCAGGTGCTCGAACGCATCGAAGTGCGCCTGCGCGGCGTTGTCGATGAAGGTCGAATCGACCAGGTTGTCGCCGTGGCCGACCAGGCGCACGCGCCCGGCCTGCGCACGCGCGACCAGCTTGGGCAGGATCTGGTTGTCGCCCGGGCCCCAGATCAGCCGCGGTCGCAGCGCCACCACCGCCAGCCGCGCATCGTTGGCGGCCAGCACGGCGCGTTCGGCGATGGTCTTGGTCGCCGCGTACGGCGCTTGGAAGTTTTCGCCGTACGGCACCTGGTCCGCGCCCAGGCCTTCGACCGGATGGGTGGCGCGGTGGGTCACGCTCGGCGTGGAGGTATAGACCAGGCGCCCCACGCCGTGCGCGCGACAGGCGGCCAGCACGTTCTCGGTGCCGACCACGTTGGGCTGGTAATAGCTGTCGTAGCTGCCCCAGGCGCCGGCCTTGGCCGCGTTGTGGAACACCGCATCGGCGCCCGCGACCGCATGGTGCAGCGCCTGCGCGTCGGTCAGGTCGCCACGCACCTGGGCCACGCCTAACGCCTGCAGCTCCGGATAGTGGCCGCGGTTGTAGCTGATCACCTCGTGCCCGCGCGCGACCAGGCCGCGGCATAACGCCTGGCCCAGGAATCCACCACCGCCCGTCACCACAATCTTCATCGCGCCGCACCGATCGCACCAGGGCGCACACGATAGCCGGGGGCGCGCGGGAAGGCGATCCGGACGTGCGCGGACGGCACCGCGGCGCACGCCAAGTCATTGATCCGCCGGAACTTCATAATTCTTCATGAGGACATCAGGCACTTCAGGCACGGCGCTGGCGCAGTGCGCGGACCGCATCCTTCCGGAGTTCCACATGTCGCGCCTTTCGTTCCTGCCGTGCGTCCTGCTCGCCCTCGCCGTGCCTCTCGCCCACGCCGCTCCCACCTCCCCGTCCCCGACCGCACCCGCCACCGCGCCGCCGGCGCTGGACGACGGCTGGCGGGTCGCCGATGCCAGGAGCGCCGGCTGGAACATGGCCACACTCGCGACGCTGGAGCAGGCCATCGCCGACGGCAAGGCGCCGCACACCAGCAGTGTGCTGATCGTGCGCGACGGCGCGCTGGTCTACGAGCGCTACTTCGGCGACGCCGACCGCCAGACCCTGCAAGACACCCGTTCGGCGACCAAGAGCATCACCGCGCTGCTGGTCGGCGCGGCGATCGATCGCGGCCGCCTGCCCAGCGCACAGGCCAAGGTCTACGATTACTTCGGCGATCGCCGTTGGCAGCAGCCGGATCCGCGCAAGCGCGCGACCACCGTCGAGGATCTGCTGACGATGAGTTCGCAACTGGAATGCGACGACGACAACGCGTTCTCCAGCGGCAACGAGGAACGCATGTACGTGAGCGCCGACTGGACCCAGTTCGCGCTGGACCTGCCGATCAAGGGCTATGCGCCGTGGATGCGCCGCCCCGAGGACAGCCCGCACGGCCGCGCCTTTTCCTACTGCACCGCCGGCAGCTTCCTGCTCGGCGCGCTGGTGGAAAAGGCCACCGGCCAGCGCCTGGAGGACTTCGCCGCGCAGGCACTGGAGCGGCCGCTCGGCATCACCAATGTCCGCTGGGGCCGCTCCGCCGAGGGCGTGGGCATGGGCGGCGGCGGCACCCGCTACCGCAGCCGCGACCTGGCCAAGTTCGGCCAGCTGCTGCTCGACCAGGGCCGCTGGCGCGGCCGCCAGGTGCTGTCGGCGGACTGGGTGCGGGCGATGACCACGGTGCACGCGCAGGCGCGCGAGGACGCCGACTACGGCTACCTGCTGTGGCGCTTCCGCTTCCCGGTGCGCGGCACCGAACGCGGGGTGTGGGCGATGTCCGGCAACGGCGGCAACTACGTGTTCGTGCTGCCCGAGGAACGCCTGGTGGTGGTGATCACCCGCAGCGCCTACAACACGCCGAAGATGCATCCGCAGTCGCAGGCGCTGCTCGCCGACTACGTGCTCAAGGCGCTGCCGTAGCCGCGCCGGTCTCCTGCGGCAGCAGGCCGGCGCGGCGCACCTGCGCGCGCTCGGCGGCGATGTCGGCCTGGTTGCGCACCAGCAACGCGGCGAAACCGGCCTGCGCGCGCAGCGGCGCCAGCAGCGGCGACACCCGCAGATAGGCCGCATCGCGATAGCCGGCGGCCTGGGCGCGGCGCAACGCGTCCAGCGCCGCAGGCAGGTCGCCGGCCAGTTGCAGCAGCAGCGCCGCGTCCAGCCCATCCAGCGGATCGGCGCCGTGCGCGACGCCCTGCAGCAGGTCCTGCGCCCGTGCGCGCAGCGCCGCCGCGGCAGGCCGTGGCTGTGCGTCCAGCGTCCACGCCACGGTCTGCGCCAGGCTGCCGTGCGGGCGCAGCCGCAGCGCCTGCAGGCTGGCCTGGCGCGCACGCGCCACATCGCCCTGCGCCAGCGCCAGTTCCGCCTGCAGCAGGTACAGGCCGGCGTAGTCGGTGCCGCGCCCCAGCGCCTCGTCCAATGCCGCCTGCGCTTCGGCGCTGCGGCCATGCGCGAACAGGAACCCCGGCCAGGCCAGGTTGGAGAAGGCGCTGTCCGGATACAGTTGGAAGCTGTCGCGATAGCGCGCTTCGGCGGCGCTGACGTAGCCGAGCAGGTTGAGGTTGCTGGCGATCTGGATCGGCAGGAAGCGCACCCGCGCCGCATCGCGCACCTGCAGATTGGCGGCCAGCGCCTGCGCAAGGTGACCCTTGCGTTCGTACAGATAGGCGGCCGAGCCGCGCACCGCATCGGCGCCCGGATCCAGCTGCAGCGCGCGTTCGTAGGCGGCCAGGGCCGCCGCATAGTCGCCGCGGCAATCGTGCGCGTAACCGAGCGCGGCATGCGCGGCCGCCAGTTGCGGTTGCGCGGCGATCACCTGCGTGGCCAGGCGCTGCGCGAGCGCGGCGTACTGCGCGTCGCCGCCGTACTGGCAGACCCGCGCGCTGTAGCCGCGGCTGAGTCCGAGCAGCGCGCGCGGCTCGTCCGGCGCCTGCTGCAGGCGCTGCCGGTACAGCGCGATCGCGCGTTCGTTGTCGTCGCGCTGGCCGATGCCGGCGTAGTAGTCGGCGCGTTGCAGCAGCGGCGACGCTTCGGCTTTCTGCGGCGGCGCCCGCCACGGCCAGGCCAGCGCCGCCAGCGTACCGATGCCGAGCACGACGGCCGCCGCGATCGCCACACGGCGCCAACGCCGTCTTGGCTGTGCCGCTTCGCTGTCGCCTTCGTCTTCGATGCGTACCGGCGCGCACAGCTGGTAGCCCTGGCCGCGCACCGAACGCAGGTAGCGCGGCTGCCGCGAGGCATCGCCCAGCGCCTGCCGCAGCAGGCGCACGCGCTGGGTCACGGTCTCCTCGTTGACCAGCGCCGGCGCCCACACCTGCGCGATCAGCTCGTCGAACCCGATCACGCGCTGGCCCTGCCGCAGCAGGTAATGCAGCAGGCGGAAACTCAGCCCGCCCAGCTCCAGCGCCACGCCGTCGCGCTCGACTCGCTGTCGCGCTACGTCGATGCGCAGGTCGTCCAGCCGATAGCGCTCGCCCATCGCCGCGGCCTCAGCGCACGCGGTCCTTGGCCCACAGCGCCAGTTTCTCGCGGCCGATCTTGGCGTTGTGGCGGATGTCCACCGGGAAGCCCGGATGGCACAGGAAATCGGCGATGCCGGCGGTGTGCGGATGCGCCTGCGCCAGCGCGCGCAACTCGGCCTGCGGCTGCGCCGGCGGCGCCACGCCCGGCTGTAGTTCGTAGCACAGCACCGGCCGCTGCGCGCCCGCCGCGCCGATCCCGACCAGCGCGCTGCGGCGCAGCCACGGCAAGGTGTTGAAGATCGGCTCGGCCTGCTCGGTGTACAGCGGCCCGTGCGCGGTCTCCACGCGCTGGGTCTTGCGCCCGCAGAACCACAGCCGGCCCTGCGCGTCGAAGTAGCCGACGTCGCCCATGCGGTGCACGATGCGCTCGCTGCCGTCGTCCAGGCGCTCGCGGATCTTGGCGATGCGGGTGGCCGCGTCGCGGTTGAAATAGGTATCGGTGGTGGTCGGCCCGGCCACGGTGATCTCGCCGACCGTGCCCGCCGGCAGCTCGCGCACGCCCGACCAGTCGGGGATCGCCGCGTCGTCGATGGCGATGATGCGCACCACGTTCGGCGCCACCACCGCACCGACGCAGGTGCCGGCGCCGGTTTCGGTGGCCGCGCGCGTGTCCTGCAGCTCGCGGCCCTCGATCGCCGCCACCGGCAGGCATTCGGTGGCGCCGTACGGCGTCCACAGCTTGCCGTCCTCCGGCAGCAGGCTGCAGATCCTGGCGACGATCTCCGGCGGCACCGGCGCGCCGGCCGAGGTCGCGCAGCGCACGCTCGGCAGCGGCCGGCCGTAGTCGGCCAGCACCCGCATCAGCGCCGGCGAACCGAACAGCTGGGTCACCCCGAAGCGATCGATCGCGTCGTGCAGCTTGCGCGGATCGGCGCTGGCTGGCCGCGTCGGGTCCATGTCCGGGATCACCGAGGTCAGCCCCAGCGCCGGGTCGAACAGGGCGAACGGCGGGAAGGTCGGCAGGTCGATGCCGCCGGGCTGCATGCCGAACGCGTTGCGCATCAGTTCGATCTGGCCGACGAAATGGCGATGCCGGTAGACCACGCCCTTGGGCACGCCGGTGGAGCCGCTGGTGAACAGGATCGCGGCCACGTCGTCGCCCGCGGTGTCGGCCAGCTGGCTGCCGGCGCCGCGACCGGCATGTTCGATCTGCGCCAGCGTGGTGCCGCCCCAGGCCCAGCGCCGCCCCACGGTGACGATGCGCCGCGCCGAGCGCGCCCAGCCCAGCAAGCGCCGCGCCAGCTGCGCCAGCGGGATGCCGATGAACGCCTCCGGCTGCGCCTCGTCCAGGCACTGCTTGAGCGCGCGCTTGTCGATGCCCGGATCCACCAGCACCGGCACCGCGCCGGCCTTGAACAGCGCGAACATCAGCAGGAAGAACTCCGGCGACGGCCGCACCATCACCACCGTGCGCGTCCCGCGGCCGATGCCGTAGCCGCCCAGCCCGGCGGCGATCGCGTCGCTGCGCGCATCCAGCTGCGCGTAGCTCAGGGTCACGTCGTAGGCGGCCAGGCCGTTGGCGCCCCGGCGGCCCGGGCAGCGGATGGCGATCTGGTCGGGGCGCTCGCGCGCCAACGGCGGCAGCGTCGCGGCGATGTTGCAGGGGGTGGTCGTGGTCATCGTTGGATTATCGCCGATGCGCCGGCGCCTGCCGTGGCAGGCCAGCGTTGGTCCAACGCGCCGCATCCTGCGAGCGGATCGGCGTCGGGCGTCGGCTCGCCGCTCGCGCGGCGACAGCGCACGGCTGAACGCCACCGCGCTTGCAGCGCGCGGCGGTTCGGTCAGAATGCCGCGCCCCCCCACGCTCTTTGCCGCGCAAGGCCCGGCCTCCCATGGCACACCCCTGCCTCACCTGCGGCGCTTGCTGCGCCTACTTCCGCGTCAGTTTCCACTGGAGCGAAGCCGATCCCGAGCTGGGCGGCAGGGTCCCGTTCGATCTCACCGAGCCCCTGCGCACCCACGAACGGGTGATGCGCGGCACCTCGCAAGCGCAGCCGCGCTGCGTGGCGCTGGACGCGGAAATCGGCCGCTACAGCCGCTGCACGATCCACGACCGGCGGCCGTCGGTCTGCGCCGCGGTACCGGCGTCGCTGGAGTTCGGCGAACGCAGCGCGCAGTGCGACAAGTCGCGACTGGCGCATGGGCTGCACATGCTGACTGCAAGCGACTGGAGCGGCGTCGGCGACGCCGAGCGCAATCCGCTACCGGACGACGCCTGAGCCGCCGGCATGCCGCCGCGGCCGTCTAGAGCGGATGCGTGTCCAGGAACCGGCGGATCGCCGGCACCAGCACCTCGTGCTTGTCTTCGAGCACGTAATGGTTGGCATCCTCGAACGCCATGACCTCGGCCTGCGGCAGCGCCTGGCGGAAACCGGCGAGGAAGTGGTGGTCGAAACAGATGTCGCGCAGGCCCCAGGCGATGAAGGCCGGGCGGTCGGCGAACGATGGCAGCGCCTGCGCCGAACGTTCCAGCAGCGACCACGCCTTGTCAGCGGGCGACAGCGGGATGTCCTGCATGAAGCGGATCGTGGAGATGCGGTTGGCCCAGCTGTCGTAGGGAGCCACATAGGCGCGGCGTACGTCGGCAGACATGCGCCGCGACACCCCCAGCCACGAGGCGCCGGCCGAGAACGCGTTGAAGGTGCGGATGAACCACTCGCCGGGACGCCAGTGCCGGCCCATCGCGATCTGCCACGGCATCGGCTTGGCCGCCGGCAACGGGAATGCGGCGGTGTTGGTGATCACCAACCGCTTGACCTGGGCATGGTGCGACAGCGCCCAGCCGAAGCCGATCATGCCGCCCCAGTCGTGCACCGCCAGCGTCACCGGCCCATCGATGCCCAGGTGGCGCAGCAGCGCGTCGAGATCGTCCACGCGCGACTGCAACGTGTAGTCGTAGCCCGGCTGCGCGCCTGGCGCATCGTCCGGCTTGTCCGACAGGCCCATGCCGATATGGTCGGGCACGATGCAGCGGTAGCGGTCCGACAGGCCCGCCACCAGCGTGCGCCACAGATAGCTCCACGACGGATTGCCGTGCAGCATCACCACCACCTCGCCATCGCGCGAGCCTTCGTCGAGATAGGACATCGTCAGCCCGGGACGCACCTGGAAGCGCTGCGGGGTGAAGGGGTAGCCGGGGTAGTTCATGTGAATCGCATCCGATCAGATATCTAAGGAGCCTGCGTCGTAGGCATCCGCCCAACTCCCGCAGGTAGAAGAATCGCACTCGTCGAGCTCAAGTCCTACGATGAATGCTGCGCCATCGTCTCAGCGAGACGTCGCCTATTTGCTGGTCACCAATGGATTTCATGTCACGCAGATCTGCGGTAGGCAGGCAGTTGATTGTCGTCGTTGGAAAGCAGGCGCAGGAATGCAGGGTGTAGGAACAGTTTTTCCTTGCCCAGACGCTGCTCCTGCAACACGCCAATCTCCACCAACTCTTTCAGCTGACGCGCAGCGGTCTGCCTGGTCACGCTCACCATGTCCACGACGTTCTGGATACGACAGTAGGGCTGGTTGAAAATCACCTCCACCAGCTCTCGGCTGTAGGCTTTTGGCGCATGATTGCGGATGTAGTCGCGCGCCTGTGCCTCCAGTCCACGGATCGCCTGGATCTTGGCCGTGGTCCATGCAGCCGTCTCGGCCACGGCACTGAGCATGTAGTGGATCCACTCGGCCCAGTGACCGTGCCGGGTCACGTCCAGCAGCAGACGGTAATAGTCGCTGCGGTGGCGGATGATGTAGCGCGACAGATACAGCACAGGCAGGTCGAGCAGCCCCTGCTCGATGAGCATCAGCAGGTTCAGCACGCGTCCGGTGCGGCCGTTGCCGTCGGTGAAGGGATGGATGGCTTCGAACTGATAGTGCGCGACCGCCATGCGGATCAATGGATCGATGTCGGTGTGCTCGTGGATGAAGCGCTCCCAGTTGGACAGCTTGTCGCGCAGCAGTGCCTCGCCCACTGGCGGGGTATAGATGACCTGCTGGGTCTGGTCGTTGGCCAGTGCCGTACCGGGAACGCGGCGGATCTGCATCTGCACCGCCTTGATGCGGCTGCAGACGACCACCGCGGTGTCCGTGCACAGAGGGCGCTGCCGCAAGGACTGGAAGCCTTCGTAGAGCGCGCTGCGATAGCGCAACGCTTCCTTGGTGGCAGGCTTCTGGGCCTTGTCCTGATCCTCGGCGTAGCGGAACAGATCGTCCGTGGTGGTCACGATGTTCTCGATCTCCGAACTGGCCTGAGCCTCGAGGATCGGGATCGTGTTGATCAGCACCGTGGGATTCGGCAACAGCGCGGTAGCCTGTTTCAACTCGGCCAACGCGGTTCTGGCGCCGATGCAGGCCTTGAGCAGGCTGCGTGTCTCGATATCTCCCGTTGGGGGTAGCAACGGGAGATCGTTGTAGGGGAACTCTGCCTTGAACTTCGACACATCTTCCATGGCTGCGTCAAACATGTTCGGAGAACGAACATGATGCAATAACGTGTACTAAAAATCCATTTTTTTTAACACGTCCATGTTCAGGAGAGTCGGTCCCAGCTACCAGACCACCTCGGCCATCGAGCAGTTCAGGCCCGAACCGATGCCCATCAGCGCAATGCGGTCGCCCTTCTTCAGGCGCCCCAGTTCGCGCAGCTTGCTCAACACGATCGGCACGCTGGCCGGGCCGATGTTGCCGTGCTCGCCGAAGATGGTCATCACCTTCTTCGGGTCGATGCCGAAGTTCTTGATGAAGGCCTGGGTGTGCGGCAGGCTGACCTGGTGGATCACGAACTGGTCCAGCTCGTCCACCGCCCAACCCAGCGCCTGCCTGGCGGCGATGAAGGTCTTCTGCGCCAGCTTGATGCCCTCGATCAGCAGCATGCGGGTATCGGTGACCATGCGGTCCAGGTTGCCCCGGCACAGGGTGTTCCACTCGGTGGCCGAGCGGGTCACGCCGCCGCGGTAGCTCGGCGCGTCCGGGACCAGCTCGGCACGCGCCAGCACCATCGCCGCGGCGCCGCAGCCCAGGGTCAGCGTGGCCAGCTCGTCGCGGAACGCCTGCGCGGTCACGTCCGGGGAGGTCATCCGCTCCAGGGTCTTCTCATACACCAGGTTGGCGGTCTCGCCATCCACCACCAGCGCGTAGTCGATCTCGCCGCGCTCGATCATGCGCGCCGCGATGTCCATGCCGTTGATGAAGGCCAGGCAGGCATTGGCGACGTCGAAGGTCATGCATTCCTCGCCCACGCCCAGGTTGCCGGAGACGATGCTGGCGGTGGACGGCTCCAGGAAGTCGCGGCTGACCGAGGTGTTGACCAGCAGCCCAACCTGGCCGGCGTCGATGCCCGCATCCGCCATCGCCTTGCGTGCCGCCAGCGTGGCCGCGTCGGACGCCTGCATGTCGTGGTCCCACATGCGCCGCGCATGGATGCCGGCGATGTCGCCGAGCACGTCGGTACGGATGCCGAGGCGGTCGTAGGTGGGTTGCAGACGTTCGTTGATCTGCTTGGAGGTCAGCGTGTGCGGCGCATCGATATGCGCCAGTCCCGCGATGGAGACGTTGTTGAAGAGCATCGAGATGTACGCCGGGATAAGGCGAAGGGGCGCCAATTCTAGCGGTTGCCCGGTTTTACCGCATCTTTAACAAATTGGAACAGAGCGTATGGCTTAACCGGTTCAGCGAACGCTGCACTGGTAGGCGGCATAGCGCTGGTCGCCCTCGACCGGCTCGCCCATCGCCTGCACCGTGTTGGCACCGACGCCCGGCGCCTCGTTGCGGGCCAGGGTCTCCAGTTCCTCGCGCACCCGCAGCGGGTTGCGCTGGTAGAAGCCGACGTTGCTCTTCACCGACACCACCACCTCGCCGCGCTTGTCGCAGCCTGCCGCTGCCTGGCCTGGCGGCAGCACGCGCACGGTCTTGCCTTCCGGCGCCATCGGCACCCAGGTGCAGGCGGCGAGACTGGCGAGCAGCAACAACGCGATCGGTAGGCGCATGGACAGGGACCGCAGATGGAAGGAACCGGGATTGTGCCGCAGATCGCTGAATTGGCAATGACGCCGCCGGATCCGGCGGCCCCGCCAGGCGTGGAAGCCTACTTGCGCGGGGCTCCTCATGCACTCATCGGGCGCTGCGCGCCAGCTTCTCCCATGGGGGGAAGGAATAGCCGCAATGCAAAGCCCCTCTCCCGCCGGGAGAGGGGTTGGGGTGAGGGTTGGCGCGAAGCGTCTCGTGGATTGGGAACACGAGGCTTCGCCCGTACCCTCATCCGCCCCTACGGGGCACCTTCTCCCGATGGGAGAAGGAACAGCCCTAGCCCCTCTCCCGCCGGGAGAGGGGTTGGGGTGAGGGTACGGCGCAAAGCGGCTCGCGGATATGGACCGCGCGAAGCTTCGCACGCACCTTCACCCGCCCCCCGGTTCATCCGCCCTCGCGCCGCCACCTCAGCGCTTGGGCGCCGCCGGCGCGGCCGCGCCCTGCGGCTTGCCGTCGGCGTCGATCACCGTCACCTCGCCCAGCTTCAGCGCGCGCACCGGGCGCTCGATCTGCTTCAGGTCGCCCACCACCACCCAGGTCAGCGCGTTCGCGTCGAGCGTCGCCGCCGCCTCGCGCACCTGCGCCGGGGTCATCGCCTCGATCTCGGCCTTGCGCTTGAACACATAGTCGTCAGGGCGCCCATTGCGGACGATGCCGACGATGGTGCCGAGCACCGACCCGGCGGTCTCGTAGGCGCCGGGCAGGCTCAGGGTCTGGATATTGCGGATGCGCGCCACTTCCTCGGTCGACGGCGGCGTCTTGCCGCTGGCGAAGGCGCTGATCTCCTTGTGCATCTCCTGCAGCGCCGGCGCGGTCTTGTCGATCTGCACCGGCGCCATCGCCGCCCACGGCCGCTGGCCGAGCGCGTTGGACGCACTGCTGCGCGCGCCGTAGGACCAGTGCTTGTTCTCGCGCAGGTTCATGTTCAACCGCGAGGTGAAGTCGCCGCCGAGCACGCCGTTGGCGATGTCGAAACGGATCGAGGCCGGATCGGTGGACGGCGGCACCAGTTCGGCGGCGAACAGGTTGGCCTGCACCGCGCCCGGCTGGTCGATCAGGTACACGCGCGGCTTGGCCGGGCGCGGCACCTTCGCCAGCGTCGGCAGCGCCGGCGCGGCGCCCTCGCCCTTCCAGTCGCCGAACTGCGCGTCCAGCAGCGGCACGATCTCGGCCAGGGCGGTATCGCCGACCACCACCAGGGTGGCCTGCTCGGGACGGATCCAGTCGCGCTGGAAGCCGACCAGGTCCTCGCGCTGCAGCGCGGCGATCGCCGGCTCGGTGCCGCTGCCGCTGAACGGGATCGCATACGGATGGCCGTCGCCGTACAGCAGCGGCGGCAGCACCCGCATCGCCACTGCGTTGGGCTGCGCCTTTTCCTGGCGGATGGCGGCGATCCGGGTCGCCTTGATCCGCTCGATCTCCTTCGGCTCGAAACGCGGGCGCCGCAGCATGTCGGCATACAGCGCCAGCGACGGCGCCAGGTTCTCCTTCAATGCCGACAGCTGCGCGCTGCTGCCGTCCAGCGAGGCGCCGGCGCTGAGCGATGCGCCCAGCGTGTCGGCGGCATCGGCGAAGCCCAGCGAGTCGTAGTCGCCGGCGCCCTCGTCGAGCATGCCCATGGTGAAGTTGGCGGTACCGGACTTGCGCCCCTGGTCGGCGCTGAAGCCGCCCGGGAATTCGTAGCTGAACTGCACCACCGGCACGTCGTGGCGCTCGGCCAGGATCAGGCGGGTGCCGTTCTTCAACGTGGCGCGCTGCAACGCCGGGAACTTCAGTTCCGGGAACTGCGCGGTCTTGGGCGGGCCGGCGCTGCGGTCGACGACGCTGGGCAGCGCGCGGTACTTCGGATCGACCGGCGGCGGGTTCAGCGGCGCCGGCTCTACCGCCGGTTCCTCGGCCAGCGCCACGCGCTCGCCCGGCTCCACCACCAGGGTATGGTCGCCCTTGCCCAGCCATTTGCGGCCCACCGCCTTCAGGTCGCGCGCGCGGGTGGACTCGATGGTGGCCAGTGAGGTGCGGAAGCAGCCCGGATCGCCGGTGAACACCGTGCACTCGGCCAGCGCATCGGCCTTGCCGCCGAAACCGCCGATGCGTTCGATGCCGCGGATGAAGCCGGCGCGGAACGCGGTCTTGGCGCGCAGCAGTTCGTCCTTGTCCGGGCCCTTGTCGAGCAGCCGGCGCAGCTCTTCGTCGATCACCGCCTCGACCTTGGCCGGATCCACGCCCTGTTTCACCGTGGCGATGATGCCGAAGCCGGACCCCAGCTGCGACGGCCAGGCGCCGGCGCTGATCTGGTCGACCAGCTTGTCCTCGTGCACCAGGCGCCGGTCCAGCCGCGACGACTTGGCCCCGCCCAGCACCTGCGCCAGCAGCTGCAGGCGGTCGATGTCCTCGGTGCCGGTCTGGGCCACGTTCCACACCCGGTAGATGCGCGCCTGCGGCACCTTGTCGGTCATCGTCTCGCGGGTGGACTGCGGGCGCTGGGCCACGTCGACCTGCGGCTGCGCCATGCTCGGCCCGGCCGGGATATCGCCGAAGTAGCGGGCCACCTTCTCTTTCGCGGTGGCCACGTCGATGTCGCCGGCCAGCACCAGCACCGCGTTGTTCGGGCCGTACCAGGTGCGGAACCACTGCTTCACGTCGGCCAGCGAGGCGGCGTTGAGGTCGTTCATCGAGCCGATCACGCTATGGTGATACGGATGGCCCTTCGGATACAGCGCGCGACTCAGCTTGTCCCAGGCCTGGCCGTAGGGCTGGTTCTCGCCCTGGCGCTTCTCGTTCTGGACCACGCCGCGCTGCTCGTCGAGCGCGGCCTGGTCGATGGCGCCGAGCAGGTGGCCCATGCGGTCGGACTCCATCCACAGCGCCATGTCCAACGCGGTGGTCGGCACGTTCTCGAAATAGTTGGTGCGGTCGCTGTTGGTGGTGCCGTTCTGGTCGGTCGCGCCGACCTGCTTGAACGGTTCGAAGAACTCGCCGCGGTGGTTCTCGCTGGCCTGGAACATCAGGTGCTCGAACAGGTGCGCGAAGCCGGTGCGCCCGGCCGGTTCGTCCTTGGCGCCGACGTGGTACCAGAGGTTGACCGCCACGATCGGCGCCTTGCGATCGGTGTGCACGATCACCCGCAGGCCATTGGGCAGGGTGAACTGCTCGTAGGCGATATCCACCTTCGCCGCGGCCGGTTGCTTGGCCGCGCTCGACGGCGGCGCATAGCTCAGCGCGCCGAGCGCGGTGGACAGGGCGATGGCCAGCAGGGCCCCACGCGGGCGGATCGATACGGTCATGCAAGTTCCTTTTAGCAATGGGTGGAAAGACGACGAGACCTGGATCGTAACGGGCCTCGCCGGCGCCCGCGTATGCCGTTCGGCCCGGTCGGGCCGTCGCCGGCACGCCCGATCCTGAACGTATTGCCTCAACGCCCGCCCTACAGCGGGCAATCCCCGGACGACGGACGTACGCAGGCGACCGTGTGTCCGCCCGCGGACACTGGGCAATTCAAAAAATCATTCAAGAACAAAGGTTTGGACTTGGCACAGGATCTGCTTTGTAGTCCTGCACCAGGATCGGCCCAAGCAAATAATGAACAAATGCTTAATGAAAAGAAAAAACAGCAAAAAGTGCTTGCAGCCCCTGATTAGGTGTACTACCTTACTACCACACCACTGCTCAACAACACCAACGAGGCCCGCCATGAAAACCGCTTCCTTCGCCCTGACCTTTGCCATCGCCGCCCTGCTCGCCGCGCCGGCCATCGCCGCTCCCACCACCACCCTGAGCAGCATGCAGGTGCGTCCGTCCGCCGAGCAGATCGCCCAGCGCACGTTCGAGCGCAACAGCGGCATCGCCACCCTGGCCGCAGTGCAGGTCCGCCCCTCCGCCGAGCAGCTGGCGCAGCGCGATGCCGAACTGTCCAGCCGCATCGCCACGCTGGCCTCGGTGCAGGTGCGTCCGTCCGCCGACCAGCTCGCCCTGCGCGATGCCGAGCAGGCCGCGAGCCAGCGCGTGGTCACCCTGGCGACGCTGCAGGTGCGCCCGAGCGCCGACACCCAGAGCATGTTCGCGATCGGCAGCGCGGTCAGCGGCGCCCTGGACAGCGCGATGCTGCAGTTGCAGCCGAGCCTGCAGAACCTGAGCCAGGACCTGACCACCAGCCTGACCCGCTGAGCCTGCGCACGCTTCGCCGGCGCAGGCCGGAGCCGGCGCGTAAACTGCGCCGATGACCGCCACGCCCACGCTCCACGTCCTGCTGTTCCAACCCGAAATACCGCCCAACACGGGCAATGCGATCCGCCTTTGCGCCAATACCGGCGCGCAGCTGCACCTGATCGAGCCGCTCGGCTTCGACCTCGGCGACAAGCAGCTCAAACGCGCCGGCCTGGACTACCACGAGTACGCACGCCTGCAGGTGCATGCCTCGCTGGAGGCCGCGCTGCAGTCCATCGCCCCGCGCCGCCTGTTCGCCCTCAGTACCCGCAGCAGCACCCGCTACGACACGCCGGCCTTCGCCGACGGCGATGCGTTCCTGTTCGGCCCGGAGACCCGCGGCCTGCCCGCCGAGGTGCTGGAACAAGTGCCGCCGGCGCAACGCCTGCGCCTACCGATGCGCCCGCACAACCGCAGCCTGAACCTGTCCAACGCGGTCGCGGTGGTCGTGTTCGAAGCCTGGCGGCAGCTGGGCTTCCCCGGCGCGGACTAAAGCGCACGGCGCGCGCTTGCGAGAGTAGCCAATGGCATCGAGCACCCGCAAAACCACCAGCGACGACTGGGTCAGGATCCGCCGCGATCAGGAAACCGGCATCGAGAGCGTGCACGCGCATTTCCGCGGGCACGCCTACGACCCCCACGATCACGACGAAGTGCTGGTCGGCGTGACCCTGCAGGGCGTGCAGCGGTTCCACTGCCACCGATCGCTCCATACCAGCACGCCCGGGCGCGCCATCCTCATCGAGCCCGGGGCAGTTCACGACGGGCATGCGCCCGCGGAGGACGGCTTCACCTACGCGATGCTCTACCTCCCGCAGTCCTGGGTGGCGGAGATGCTGCAGCGGCTCGGCCAATGGGACATCTGCGCGATCCAACCGGCGTTCCGAAGCACCTTGACCGCAGACGCGGGGTTGAGCGCAGCGATACGCCAGGCGTTCCTCGCGGTCCACCACGGGGAAGGCCGCCTGGCGCGGGACCAGAGCCTGGATCGCATGATGGGCCTGCTGTCCCGGCATCTGTCGGCGGATGCGCAGGGCGCGTGCGATTCGGCGGCGAGAATGGCGCGCGCCAGGGAATTTCTTCACGACCAGATGGAACGCGACGTCGGCCTCGACGAACTCGCCGGCTACGCCGGCATGGACCGGTTTCGCCTCACCCGGCAATTCCAGCGCAGCTTCGGCCTGTCGCCACATGCCTACCTCATCCGGCTGCGGCTGCGCGTCGCCCGCGCGCTGCTGGCCAATGGGCAGGAACCGGCAGACGTGGCGATCAAGGTCGGTTTCGCCGACCAGAGCCATCTGGGCCGCTGGTTCAAGCGCGCCTATCGGCTCACCCCGGCCGCCTACAAGCGGCTGTGCGCCGGCGACGCTGCACAAGCGTTCTAGATCCGATCCGCGGCAACTCCGAGGATGGCCGCAACGTCCAGACAGCGGAGTTCCCCGTGTTCGACACCAAAGTGGCCCTCATCGTCCGCAACGACCTGGCGACCTGGCAACGGTTGAACGTCGTCGCCTTCCTGGCGACCGGCATCGCCGCGGCCGCCCCCGACGCCATGGGCGAACCCTACGTCGATGCGAACGGCCATCGCTACGGCAACATGCTCGGGCAGCCGATGCTGGTGTTCGAGGCCGATCTCGCCGGACTCCAGGCCGCGCACCGCGTTGGGCTCGCACGCGAGATCACCGTGCTGCCGTATGTGTTCGCCATGTTTTCGACCGGGCACGACGAGGCCAACCGCCAGGCATTCGCTGCCGAAGACCCCGGCAACCTGGATCTGGTGGGAATCGGACTGCGCGGACCGAAGAAGGCCATCGAAAAGGCCACCAAGGGCCTGTCACTGCATCGATGAAGCAGCGTGCAGCGGCGCGGACATGTGCCGCTGCGTGATCCCTCTCCGGGCGTCGCTAGGAGAGCCGCATCATGGCCTCGACGATCGTGACCTCTCGGTTCCAGGACGGCGGCGATGTCTGCCCGTCATCGGCCACGCCCGCGAAAACCGGGTTGCCTTATAGCAAGAGGACTCCCAGTCGGCTGCGGCGGGCCTCTGGCGAAACAGCCTGCAGGCCAGAACCCTGTCTTGCGCGGATCGATACCGGCAAGCCGTCAGCCGAGCCGGCACTGCGGTCGTTTCGATCGATCAAGCGCAGCGCATAGAGATGCTTCGAGACCGAATCGACGCGCCGCTTTTGCGAATCCCGAATCCCCAATCCCGCCCCCGGCGACCCGGGGCGACGAGCCGCTGGGTCGACGGTCTGGCGGAGCTGGTTGTTCCAGAGCCGCGACCTTCAGGTACCACGGCCTGAGCGTCTCAAATTCGATACAACTTGTCTATTTCTTGTGGCTTTGTTTTGAATGTGGGACCGCCTATCGTTTGGCCACACGCAGACCGAACCAGCGAAACACCGTCCCCAACCAGTTGCAGCAAACCCACCCCAACCAAGGAATCATCATGACCATTCTCGTTACCGGTGCCACCGGCACTGTCGGCCGCCAGGTCGTCGAACAGCTCGTCAAGCGCGGCGCCGATGTCCGCGCGCTGGTCCGCGACCCCGCCAAGGCCAAGCTGCCGGCGAGCGTCGATATCGTCCAGGGCGACTTGCTCGATGTCGACTCGCTGCGCGGCGCCTTCTCCGGCGTCTCCACCCTGTTTCTGCTCAATGCCGTGGTGGCCGACGAGTACACCCAGGCGCTGATCACACTGAACGTCGCCCGCAGCGCCGGCATCGAGCGCATCGTCTACCTGTCGGTAATCCACAGCGACGTGTACGTCAACGTGCCGCACTTCGCCGGCAAGTACGGCGTGGAACGCATGATCGAGCAGATGGGCCTGCACGCCACGATCCTGCGCCCGGCCTATTTCATCGACAACGATCTGTCGATCAAGGATGTGGTGAGCGGATACGGCATCTATCCGATGCCGATCGGCAACAAAGGCCTGGCCATGGTCGACACGCGCGACATCGCCGAGGTGGCGGCCATCGAACTGATCCGCCGCGAGCAGTCGGCCGCGCCGCTGCCGCTGGACCGGATCAACGTGGTCGGCCCCGACACCCTGAACGGTGCGGACGTCGCGGCGATCTGGACCGACGCGCTGGGCCGCCCGATCGCCTACCCGGGCGACGACACCGCCGGGTTCGAGCAGAACCTGCGCCAGTTCATGCCGAGCTGGATGGCCTACGACATGCGCCTGATGAGCGAGCGCTTCCTCAGCGACGGCATGATCCCCGAGACCGGCGACGTCGAACGGCTGACCGCGCTGCTGGGTCGCCCGCTGTACTCCTACCGCGAGTTCGCCACCCGGGTCGCGACCTCCTCCTGACCTTGCGCCCACCAACCCTTCGGCGCACCGCGCTGAGCGGCGCGCCGCAGGGTTGGTCGTCAGCTTCACAACAGGGCGGGAAGCTACATCGACTACCCGGCAATCGGCGCCGCTTGAAGTTCTTGCCGCCCTCGGGCATGGCGGACGGCACATTGCGCACAGCGATCCGGCAACAGCGCTCCGCAACCTGCCAGCCAGGGGTGATCCCTGGCTGATCCGTGGGATTCCATCTCGGGCGACCTCTCAACAGGCGTCCCGTCTTCCGAGGCAGCCATCATGCAAACACACGACATTGAAACTAGCGACCGACCAAAGATCCTGGTCCTCGGCGCGACCGGCGGCACCGGCCGGCACATCGTCCGCCAAGCGGTGGCCCGAGGATATGACGTCGCGGCGCTCGTGCGCTCGGCCGACGCAGCGCGTCATCTGGCTGGCGCGCAGCTCATCGTGGGCGACGCCCGCGACGAGAAGGTCCTGCGTCAGGCGCTCCACGACCGCGATGCCGTCATCAGCGCGCTGGGCACACCTGCCAGCCCGCTACGTGAAGTCACCCTTCTCTCGACCGCGACGCGGGCGCTCGTGAGTGCGATGAAGGCGCAGCAGGTCACGCGCTTGATCGGCATCACCGGCATCGGTGCCGGCGACAGCGCAGGCCATGGCGGATTCGTGTTCGACAAGCTGATCTTTCCGCTGCTTCTGCGCCACGTGTATGCCGACAAGAATCGGCAGGAAGCGCTGATCCGCGACAGCGGCCTCGACTGGGTACTCGTTCGCCCATCCGTCCTCAACGATAAGCCTGGCCGCGGCGATATCCGCGCACTCACCGATCTCACCGGCTTCCATGGCGGATCCATCTCGCGGGCAGATGTCGCGACGTTCGTCCTGGACCAGGTGGCCTCCAGCGACTGGACGCATCGTTCGCCGCTGATCACTTGGTGAGCAAGCCAGAAGGAGCTAGCGTATGCGGCGGAGCGGCGTGCCGGTCTGCATCGCCTTGGCAACCATGGCGCGACCGAGGCGTTCGCCAACGAAACCACCATCGGCGAGCAGCACGCGCACAACATCCATATGCACGATGGCGTGGCCGAAGCCGAGTTTCTCAGAGTGCGCGAGGCCCGCGATGCCACCCTGGCCGAACCGAAGCTGATGCAGCCGGCGGTGAAGGCCGACATCCAGGGCGGGGCCTGAGCCAGATCGCTCACTGGCGGGTGGCTCTTGTCAGCCACCGGTGATCGCGTGCAGCCGATTCTGCATTCTCCTGCATACCCCGGGTTCGTGAGGCAGATCCACGCAGTAGCGACCGACATCCAGGGCTTCCAGCGTTTTTCGTTCCATTTCCCCGCGCTCCGCTTTTCGCAGGATGCCATCTATCAGAAGCACTCTGTCGTTGGGCGTTCCAACATCCGTGATGGCCTTCTGCAGTTTGAAAAGGAACTGCGCGTCTTGCAGGGAAATGAGCTCTGCCACGCAGGCCGGTCGCGGCTTGACCCTCATTGAACCGAGGAAGTAGTCAATCCGCTCGGGATCATCAATCGACTTTACATAGTCGGCCGCCGAGCAGAGACGTGGGTACTTGTAGTACGTGTCAACATATCGCTCATCAGACTCGCTCAGAGCGCAGGACGTCAACAGCACGATAGCCGCAAGATTGAGCACATGCCTAATCACAGAGATTCCCTCTGATAGAATTTCATCCGACATCTGGTTCTCTGCATTGTGCCCCTGCTGCTCAAATCCGATAGCGGCATACGCCCGATAGTCGGAAAGCCCATCCGTACACCCTTGTACGTACTGCATGAGAACTTTGTCCAGTTCGTCTCGATTTTCGCATGCGTCGTGGTCTTTCAATCCAAGTAGGTCAATGCGGAGACCGGATTCCCGTCAACATAGCTGTATGTGCTGGGCCTGCCCGCCGAACCAATCAGGTACTCGACCTTGCCTACGGGTAAAAAGAACTCCAGATATCGCCAGCACCGCCTTGCCACGGACTTAGCTCTGTCAACGCGCGCCTGGATAGCTTGCAGGTGAAATGAAGTTCAAACTCCTTCTTCTCCCGCCTGTAGGCATTTTCCGCACTAATTAGGCCGACAACCTCAACGAGCCCTTCACGCCCAGGTAGCGGATTTATGTCCACTGATATTTCGTCGGACGCCCAGAAGTCGGCTTTGTACGCAAAGCCAGACCAACCACTAGAAAAATAGCCGTGCTCAAGCTTTTTTGCCCCTAGCGTCCCGCCGTCATTTAGAAACCCCGTTATCTTTGTAAAGTATTGCGAGTCAGCAACGCCGTCCTTCTCAGAGAATATTCTTAAGGACAGAACAGAGCTTGAGCCGGACCGGAGCTGGTGACCGCTATTCGCTGCCCACAGATTCGACTCGAGTTCGTTCAACCCGCTAGGGGGCGACGCCACAATCTCTGCGTCATCTACGATGATGCATTCATGAATCTCACTCGCCTTGACGCTCCTTTGAGTTGAGCAAGAGACCGCAAGGAGAACCAGCAACGGGATCCTAGCTAGCGAGATCATTGGTCACACCCGCACTGCGACTTCCGCTCGTTGTTGAAGTCGTAGACCTGCTCACGCGCTCGCCGAGTTGCCTCAGGGCTAATGTATCGGTGGTCGTAGTTGTTTGACATCTCTTGCAACCCTATTGGACGAGTAAAGTGCAGTCCTTCGTGAATCATGGTGTCGAGCAAGTTATAGACACCGCTCCAATCAAGCACATTTAAGTACCTTTCGTTGAGGTGGATGTATCCGTCACCTCCCCGCAGTTCCGCCTTCCCTTCAACACCGTCGCGTGGTATGTCAGCCTTTGGGGCGCCCGCTCCAAACTTGATATCTGGATTCATCTTCTTCGCGAAGGCAAATGCGGCATCGATGTCGCACTGCGTTAACCCAAGCGGATCAACGAACGAAATTGGATTTCCCGACACATAGGCATACGTATTCATCCCCCCCGCCAAGCCCAGGGGATCACTCTGCAGATACCGGCCGATGACTGGATCATAGTCTCGATAGCCGTTGTACCAGAGTCCCGATTCGGAGTCGAAATACTGCCCAGGCAGGCCCAGCCTGATGCCCCCCATCTGGTCCTGTGTGACGGTACGCCCGTAGGCATAGTTGTAGGCCTTCCATACAACCTGTGCCGAACCATCTGTCGCAAACTCCGGCCTGCCCAGATGGTCTGTGCGCACTGGATAGATTTGCCCATTTCGCGCAACGCCGATCAGGTCCCCATTGAACCATAGATAGTTGGACCAGCCAGAGGCATCATGATCTGCAAGCAGGAGGTTCTGCCCGAGAAAAGCCAGCGTCGTCGCCCCTGCGCCCGACACCATCTTGGACGTCCGCTGACCGAGTGCGTTGACGAAGTACTGGGTCTCCACCCCATTCACCACGGTACCTGATAGACGATTGAAGCCATCATAGCTGTAGGTGCGCCGATCACCCGGAGCGTCCTCGCTGATGCGGCTCCCCGCAGCATCGTAACCATACGTACGATCAACATCCCCCGGACGGTCTGTCTGATAGCCGGACAACCGATTGCTGCCTGCATCAATTATGTACTGCCGCAAGGACTGCCCGTCTGTGTATGTCATCCAGTTGCCATTGGCGTCGTACTGCATCGCGTGGGTAATCCCCGCGCGCGCGAGGGAAGCAAGGCGACCGGAGTTGTCGTAGGCAATGGACTGCGTCATCTGCGTATCGATCATGTCCTCGATGGAAGATATTCTTCCGACTGCATCATAATGATAGCTGACGTCCTGCAGCGACACTCCGTCCGTCATGCGATATGCATCTCGCCGAGACAACCGACCCGCTGCGTCGAACGCATTGCGATAGACCAGACCGTTGGACATTGTCAACTGAGCCAACCGCCCTCCTGCATTGTATTGAGCATCGGAAACAAGGCCCTGTACGACCCCTGCCACCTTCAGGCTCATCGCGGACAGCCAAGCCCCGCTGTATCCATATCCCGCAACAGTCCCATCGGGGTAGACAATGCTCGACAGCCTACCTGCAGGGTCGTATCCAATCTGCACCGTAGCGGTTGCGATGCCAGGCAGCGCAAAGTCTTCCGTACGTTCTGCCAATTGCCCATCCGGAGCGTAGGACATTGCGACAGTGGAAGCGTGATTGACTGCCGAGCACATCCTGCCAATGCCATTGGCACAGTTGTCATAGGTCCACAGCCGATCATCACCCGCAACCGAGCTGGAGAGAATCCGTCCAAGTCCGTCGTACTGGATGATCGTTTCGACACCATCGGATCGGAGACTCCGCACCACACGGCTCGGGGCCTGATATTGATATGTGCTGCTACCCGCGTCGGGACTCACGGTGCGCCACGGGCGACCAAATCCATCCCGCTCGTATGAGGTCTCCAATCCGCGTGGATCGACCACCGAAATCACGCGGTCCATGGCGTCGTAGCGGATTTGTGTGACGGCTCCAGACGCGTCCTTAGAAGAAATCGCACGTCCCAGGGCATCGTAGCTCAGCAGCGTCTTTTCATTGCCCGCACTGCTGCGCTCGATGACTCGACCATTGCCATCGTAGCCGCTGCGGCTCGTGTTTCCCGCTCCGTCTGTTCGGGCGATGATGCGCCCCAATTCGTCGTAGGCGATCTCCGACCTCGACAGCACCTGGCCTGGCCGCACGCCTGCCACAGCCGAGGCGCGCGTCTCTGCAATCGCTTCCCCTTGGCTTACGATCCACAAGCGCATTCCCTCTGCGGGGATGGTGTCCAGCGCCACACTGCCACCCGACCCCTCTGCCAACAGCGTCGCGGTGCCCGCTTCCACTGCACTCCAGAGCTGAGCGGTTCCCACGGATACCAGCCATTGCACCGTCGTGGAACAGGTGGGCTGTCCCCATGCGATCGTGCACGGATTGGGATTAACTACGATGCTGCCGACTGGTGCCGAGGGCATGCGGAACGTACCCGACCCACCAATCAGGCTGTGCGCTCCGCCAACAGGCGAAATGCCGTGAACGTAGAGCGGTTGACCGACCTGTTCGCGGCGCACTGCGTGGCTCAGCGGCAGCGTGAATCGGTAGTGTGTTCCCGACGCCGTGCAGGCGGCAGCGATAGCAGGCTCACTGGCTTGATCTGCGCGAGCGCTGGCGACAAACACCCCTTGTCCGGCTGCGCCGCGCGCGTAAAGGTGGACGTCGATGGGATCGTTTCGGTTCGTACTGCACGCCCAGCCCAGCAGAGCGGTTCCATCGCTGGAAAGTCCATCGATATTGCCGGTCACCACGGATGGGGGCGCAACGACGGTAACAGGTACATTCGTGGTGTAGACCCCGAACCATTCCACCCCGTCCTGCACCATTTGCCACTGGAAGTTGTATACCCCAGGTGCCGTCGGCGCCCGAACCTGGGCGCTAATCACCGCGGTGGCCCCTGGTCCGATGTCTCCGGGCAGTGAAAGACGATGACTGCCCCAGACAGTGCTGTCGTTCAATGCACCCAATGCATAGCCTGCAGCTGAATTCCATGTCGTGTTGCCGGCGTTTCTCATCCGTAGAGATACGTTGTAGGTCTTTCCTGCTTCCATCTGGGAGGGCACATTCTGGTCTATGAAATGCGCCTTGTTGATGGGCCCGTTCACCCACAGCGTCGCCAGGCCCGACGCTGCACCGAAGCGCCCGACACCATTTCTGATCATCTGCAACTGGAAGCCATATTCACCTGGCGGGGGCGCAGTCACGTTGATGTTGAATGTGACTGATTGACCGGGGCCCACCGGGTGGGGTACCGGAACGTTGGCAAAGGACCATGACCCGGCATAGCTATCGTGAGCTCCTCCCAGCTGATACTCATAGCCCGCCGGCCAAGTGGTATTGCCTGTATTGCGTACCGTCGCAGAGAACGTATAGGGTGTGCGATGCTGCAGCGGCCCGGGAATCTGCAAGCCTGTGAACTCCGCGCCATCAAACGGTGCTGGAGGAGCGCTGACGGTGATTGGTCCCACCGCGGAAACCAGTGAACGACGCGTCTGGTCACCATCAGGAAGGTTGCGCACCGCATCCGCGCGCAATTCATAGTGGTAGGTGCCCGGGCTAAGGCCCACCTCTCTGTAAACGCCACCCGCCTGGATGGTGACGACTGTCCCATTACGCAGCAACCGAAGTCCATCGATGTACTCCGCCTTTGGGCCGGTGGTTGTAGCCCCCCAGTTGACCTTCAGATCGAATGCGGCAGGCGCCTGATAACTGTTGCCAGGAGGTCCATCGAGACGAATCCAAGCTTCGGCGGACGCATCGTCGATCACCGCCAAGAGCAGTATTGAAAGGAGGAGGAACCGAACGAATGCGTTCATGGCTGCGTCCCCCGGCCCGGATCGGCGAATACGCGCTGTATCGTTTCGCTGGTGGGGAGCGACAGCGCGTTGTATGTGTATCGCGACTCGGCAAAGCTTCCGCCCGGCTCCGGAATGGATGTGGATATCAGTCGTCCAGCCACATCATAGAGATTGGAGACGCGAACGCCGTCCGGGCCAATTACCGATGCCAGCTTTCCAAAGGCGTCATATTCGTAGCGGGTCGTGCGCACGCCAGAGGGAAGCGCCAAACGGACCTCAGACGGGCGGCCACGCGAATCGTAGACGAAATCCGTCCGCACGCCATTTACATCAATCGAGTAGCCCGGATAACCGTAATTGGTATAGTCGCCCATGACGATGGCATGGCCCATGCTGTTCTCTATCCGAATCAGATCACCCATGTTCGAATAGGTGAATGTCACCGCACCGCCATTGCCCGTGGCAGGCCCATCCTCGACCATTCTGCTGACCAGCCCATTGGAGCGCAGCTGATAGCTAAACGTCGTGGTCTGCACTTCACCCTGCGCATTCCCGGGGACCAGGCTCTTCTGCGAGCGTGACGTCAGCCGATTGTTGGCATCATAGTCGTAGCGGGTCTCCAGCACGCCTTGCAGGGTCTCGGCGGCGATGCGGTTGTTCTGCTCGTCCCACTCGAACGTCGTTGTCCGTGCAACGGGTGTTCCAGTCGCCTCCTCTCGAAGCAGCAAATGCCCATGGCCATCGTATTGATAGCGAGTCAGGTTTCCTTCGAAATCCGAGGTGAGAGACTTGTTTCCATTTTCATCATAATGCGTCTCACTGTACCCAGCAGCGCAATTTGCCGAGGGGAGCCCTTCGATCGCGACCAGTCGCCGGTCCTTGAAGCGGTAGCGAGCCACCTTTCCAAGCGGATTGGTCTCTACGGTGACACTCTCGCCATTGGAACCTTGCTCATATGCGAAACCGAAGCGCTCAACACCCCCCGCGTGCGCCGTTGAAGTTGCGCGATGCTGCTCGTCATAAGTGAACATCGAGTAACGGCTGCCGTTGATCGACTTGCCTGTCAGCAGGGGAAGCCCATGGCTCTGCCCTAGCTCCTTGTACAGATAGTGATACTTGACGGTAGTCGACGGACTGCCTGTATGGGTGACGGACTCAAGGAAGCCGTATACGTCCTGGGTGTACCCGTACTCGATGACATTTCCCTGCGGGTCACGCACCCGGATCACGCGCGGATCAACGCCCGTCTGTGCATTTTTCTGGGCCCAGGTGAACTCCATGTAGCGTCCGTTACTGTGGGTGACGCGCTGCAACTGGGTGCCTTCAGGGCCTCCATAGCTCAATGTCCAACGCACGCCATTGGCATTGCGGATTTCCACCATCTTGGTGCCATCGTAGGTTTCCGTGGTCAGGTCCGGACTGACGTAGATCCACTTTCCTCCGGCGGCGGGCGTCAGGCGCGCGCCCTGTTGTGCGCCACTTTCCCTGTAGACTCCATCGCCTCCGCGCTTGAACACCAGATATCGCCCATCTGGTCGACGCATGCGCGCCTCGTTCGAATCCGTGTAGATGACCAGTTGCCGATCCAGATTGCTGTGCCAGCTGTCGAAGATGTCGAAGCGATCCATGGCGGCGGAGTTGAAGGTACGCTCCAGTGTCAACGGCATTTCGCCGCCCCCGGTAAAGTCCACTTCGGTTTCGATCTTCGTTCCAGTGCGAAGAACTACGGGATTACCACTCTTGGGGCATTCGTCGGAAGCATCCTTTCCCGCCTCATCCGGCTCCCCTTTGCTCGTCTCGACAAAATCGTCCCATTGATTAGGGCGTGGGAAGAGATTCGAAGGGACACCCCATATGGCCATGAAGCCATCCAATCGCCCTGGCGCAATCCCATCCGCAACCACATCCACACGGGCAAGATCCGTTACGTGGCCGGAGCTCAGACCTGCACCTCCTCCTGTGCTGGGCTGATTCTGGATGATTCTTGCGTCAGCCTCGACAACTGACAGGCAGACCAGAGCAGCCAATAGTGTGACCCGCAGATAGCGAGGCCTTTCACAGACGGCCCGTTTACTGGAGCCAGAGCGCCGGCGGGAGACCAGAAGGCAGAGCGTGAAGCGGCAAGCCGAATCCATGTGCATTACCTTGCATGGATCCGCGCACGCGTCATCCATGACGTCGTCAATATGTTGATGATGCGATGACCCGCTGATCAGCAGCGGTTCCCCATAGCAGGGACGTTGCGCCCATGCTAAGTCGACTAAATATACCTCGGCTATACAGTTGTCAATCGTCACGCCACTGACCCAGCGCTGTCGGAAACAAGACGGCTATCGACTACCCCGCTGCGCGCGCCACGTGCTGGCCCTTTAAGATCTCGAAGTGAAGGCTTACAACAGGCTGACCGGCACCGGCTCGATCCGTTCGGCGCATTCGCAGTCACCGCGGTCACGGGCACCTTGCCAACTATCGGTCGCGGCATTCACCCGCTTTCCCAGGACGTGTCCAACGACTTCGCCGCTGAGATCCGCGCCGCGAAGACCGCGAACAGGCTTGCGATGCGCTGGGAACATCATCTTCGGGGGCGCGGCGTCGCCGCGCGTGCTGCTGCTGAGCTACGAGCTGATGCCTGTGCCGTTCGGTACCCGGACGCAGTCAAGGAACAGTGATGGCGAAAAGTCCAGCGGGGCTGGAGGCCATTTCTCCAAGCGACATCCAGCGCCATCAACGCTTTCACCGAGGAGCGACGATCCATCGCTCGGTGGGTACGCATGAGCCGCAAGAACGCCCGCAACGCGATAGAGCAGCTCGCGCGTTGTAGTGCGCCATGCGGTTTCGATTCGCAATTGCGGCGTGCACACAAGTTCCTGAACACGCCGTTTAATTTATGTACTTGTCAGTTTGATATTCAGGGCAAGTTCGGGTGGCTAACGGATAATTTACATATCGGCAGCGAACGGCCCCACGCCTCAGCGCCGACTAAACCAATAACAAGGGTATCCCGATCATGAAGACCTCTCTGCTCGCTCTTGGCCTCCTGGCCACCCTGCCGTTCGCTGCCTCTGCGGCCGAAGGCCTGTCCTACAACTACGTCGAAGGCGGTTACATCAAGACCGACGCCGACGGCGGCGACGCGGATGGCTGGGCCATCAAGGGCTCCTACGCGATCAACCCGAACTTCAGCGTGTTCGGCGACTTCAACCGCCAGAAGACCGATTTCGGCGACGTCGACGTCGACCAGTGGCGCATCGGCGCCGGCTACAACCACGAGATCTCGACCAGCACCGACCTGGTGACCCGCGTGGCGTACAACCGCTTCGATCCGGAATTCGGCACCAAGTTCAACGGCTACAGCGCCGAAGTCGGCATCCGCACCGCGTTCAACCCGTACCTCGAGGTGTATGCGCTGGGCGGTTACGAGGACTACACCAAGAAGGACGGCATCAACCCGGACGGCGAGTTCTACGGCCGCCTCGGTGCGCAGGCCAAGCTCAACCAGAACTGGGGCCTGAGCGCCGACCTGAAGATGAACCGCGACGGCGACAAGGAATGGTTCGTCGGCCCGCGTTTCAGCTGGTAAGCAGCACCGCGTAGCACTGCGCGCAGCGTCTCTCTCTCCCGCTGCGCGCGGTTCGAAGCCCGGTCCCAGGACCGGGCTTCTTTTTTTGTGCGCCGCGCAGATCGACGCAGCCGCAGAGACCAAAAAAAGCCCGGCCGAAGCCGGGCTTTTTCGTCTCTGGAACGCCACGCGATCAGCTGAACAGTGTGGTCGGGTACTCGGGCTTCTGCTCGCGGGCCAGCAACTGCTGCAGGCCGACCGCCGGGGTCAGTTCGCCGTGCAGCACCGCGCGCACCGCGTTGGAGATCGGCAGGTCGATGCCGTGGCGCTCGGCCTGGCGCATCACCTCGTCGGCGGTCTGCACCGACTCGACCACCTGGCCGATCGCGCGCACCGCGTCCTGCAGGGTCTGCCCGCGGCCCAGTGCCAGGCCCAGGCGCCGGTTGCGCGACAGGTCGCCGGTGCAGGTCAGCACCAGGTCGCCGAGCCCGGCCAGGCCCATCAGCGTTTCCGGCTTGCCGCCGATCGCCGCGGCCAGCCGCAGCATCTCGTTGAGGCCGCGGGTGATCAGGCCGGCGCGGGCGTTCAGGCCCAGCTCCATGCCGTCGGCCACGCCGGTGGCCACTGCCAGCACGTTCTTCATCGCCCCGCCCAGCTCGGCGCCGACCATGTCGTCGCCGGTGTAGGCGCGGAAGGTGGGGCCGTGCATCGCATCGGCGACCTGCTGCGCGAACGCGGCATCGCCGTGCACGGTCACCGCGGTCGGCAGGTCCAGCGCCACTTCCTTGGCGAACGAGGGCCCGGTCACCACCGCCAGCGGCACGTCCTCGCCCAGGATCTGCTGCGCGACTTCGTGCAGGAAGCGCCCGGAGCCGGGCTCGAAGCCCTTGGTCGCCCAGGCCACGCCGGCCTGCGGCGGGCGCAGCGGCGCCAGCTGGTGCAAGGTTTCGGTGAAGGCGTGCGACGGCACCACCACCAGGATCCAGTCGGCGCCGTGCACGGCCGCCGCCAGGTCGGTGGTGGCCTGCAGCGACGCCGGCAGCGGGATCTGCGGCAGGTAGCGCGGGTTCTCGTGGCGCTGCCCGATCGCCTCGGCGATCACCGCATCGCGGCCCCACAGCACGGTGGGGAAACCGTGCCGGGCGACGAGCGCGGCCAGGGCGGTGCCCCAGGAACCGGCGCCGAGGACGGCGATCTTCTTCTTCGCGGCGTTATCGCCCATGTGCGACGGCGGACGCGCTCAGGCGTTGCCGGCCGGCTCCGAGTCGGCCAGCGACTGGCCCTCGCCCTGCTGCGCGCGCTGGCGCAGGGTCTCGGCGTACAGCGCCTCGAAGTTGATCGGCTGCAGGAAGAACGGCGGGAAGCCACCGGCCTGGATCAGGTCGCTGACCAGCGAGCGCACGTACGGGAACAGGATGTTCGGGCACTGCGTGCCGAGCAGCACGTCCACCGCCTGCGGGTCCAGGCCGACCAGGCCGAACACGCCGGCCTGCTGCACTTCGGCCACATAGGCGGTCTTGCCGGCGGCGGTGCAAGTCAGGGTCACCGCGAGCACGACTTCGAAGGCCTGCTCGTTCAGGCGCTGCACGCGCTGGTTAAGGTTGAGCTGCAGCTCCGGCTGCACGTTGTCGTTGAACACCGCCGGCGAGTTCGGCGACTCGAAGGAAACGTCCTTGACGTAGATCTTCTCGATGGTGAAAGCGGGGCCAGCCGCAGCTTCGGCCGGCGCCGCGGCGCCGTTGTTGGTGACGTCGGACATTTCTTGACTCCGGTGGATTCAGGGAACAGAAAGAATCGGGATTATCACATGCCGGCCGCGGCGCTCGGCGCCGGGCCGGGAAGCGCGATCAGCGGCCCTTGACCAGCGGCAGATCGGCCTGCTGCCAGGCGGCGATGCCGCCGTCGAGCACGTAGACCTGCTCGAAACCGGCCTTCTTCAGCTGCTTGGCGGCGGCGTCGGCCGTGTTGCCGGTGCGGCACACCAGCACCACCGGCGAGGACTTGGCGTTGGCCACCAGCTTGTGCTCGGGGCCGAACTGGCTCGGCGTGGCGTTGCGGCTGCCGGCGATATGGCCCTTCTCGAAATCGGCCGCGGCCGACAGGTCGACCAGCACCGCGTTGCCGGCGTTGATCAGCAGGGTCAGTTCGGCCGGGCGCAGGGTCTTGAAGCCGCGGAACAGGCGCATGATTTCGGTGACGATCAGGGCGATGGTCAGGCCGACCAGGGCCAGGGCCAGCATCGGGTTGCGGCCGGCGAAGGCCAGCAGTTCTTCGAAGTTCACGGGAATAGGGGGCTGGAAGCGGGCGCCGATTGTCGCACAGCTGGCCGGCGGCGCTACTGGCCGTTCCACAAGTCCGGCAGGCCGTCCAGCAGCCACCAGGTCTTGGCCTGCGCATCCCAGCGCCAGCGTTCGCGGTAGCGCACGATGCGCTCGGCCTGGGTATTGCGGTTGATCACGCCCAGTTCGATGTCGCGCACCACGTCGCCATCCTGCGCGCCGACCCGGCCGACCTTGTAGGAGGACACCTGCACCTGGCGGTAGCGTTCCAGCTGCAGGTCGGTCAGCGGATGCGCCTGCCGGTAGGCCGGATCCACCACTTCCCACGCCGATTCGAATTCGCTCCAGCGGATCGCTCCGCCGTACGCGGTCTGCAGGTTGTCGAGCTTGTTCTGCTGGCTGCGGCTGCCGGCCAGTGCGGTGCCGGCGAAGCCGAGCGCCAGCAACAGCGCCAGGGCGCGGAACATCGAGTGCATGGCGGATCCCCGGATAGGCGCGAGCGGTTGCGCGCATCCTACCCTTTCGCGATGGCGACGAAGCGTCCGCTCAGGGTCGCCGCGGCGGCGGCATCGGCCGGCCCGACCTGCGCCTGGATGCCGATCCGGGCGCGGCCGCGTTGGCGGAAGGTCTGCACGAACGCGCCCCAGTCGGCGTCCGCATCGGCGCTGGCCTGCGCGTGCAGGTCGGCGTACAGCGGCGCCAGGTAGCGCACCTGGGTGTCGGCGACGTAGACGTCGGCCTGCAGACCGGCGCGATGCAGTTCGACGTTGACCAGCGCCCAGCCGGCCAGGGTCATCACCGAGCCGAGGCTGCCGCCGAAGGCGTTGCCCTTGTCGTTGATGTTGGCCGCCAGCGGCGCGGTCAGCTGCAGCCGCTGCGCGGCGTAGCCCTGCAGCGCGACCTGCAGCGCCGCCACCGGCGGCATCGCGTCGAACTGCCGCTGCAACTGCTGCAGGAACGCATCGAAGGGAAGATCCGCTGCCATGGTGCGATTTGTGCTGCCGGTGGGGGCTCGCATAATGCCTGGCATGAGCGCATATGCAACCGCGGCCTGGACCCTGATCTCGCTGCGCCCGCAGGGCGAGCACGCGACGCTGCGACGCGCGGCGGCGCGGGTCGGCGCGCGGCTGCTGGCGGTGTCGCCATGGCGGCTGCAGGCCTGTGCCGACGATGCCGCGCGCGCCGCGCTGGCGCTGGCGCTGGCCGCGCCGCGGGTGATCTTCAGCAGCCCCGCCGCGGTGCGCGCGGCCGCGGCGCTGCAGCCGCTGGCGGCGCGGCCCGGGCAATGCTGGCTGGCGGTGGGTGCCGGGACGGCGCGCGCGCTGCAGCGCCACGGCATCGCCGAAGTCGCCACGCCGGCGCGGATGGACAGCGACGGCCTGCTCGCGCTGCCGCAGCTGGCCGCCGTCGACGGTGCCGTCGGCCTGGTCACCGCGCCCGGCGGTCGCGGCCTGATCGCCGCGCAGTTGCAGGCGCGCGGCACCGTGCTGCATCGGGCCGATGTCTACCGCCGGCTGCCGTTGCCGGTGTCCGCGGCATGCATCGCGCGACTGCGCGCCGCGGCGCCGGGCGTGCTGGCGTTGAGCAGCGGCGAGGCATTGCAGCTGGTGCTGCCGCAGCTTCCCGGCGACGTGGTCGCGGCCTGGCGTGCGCAGCCGCTGGTCGCGGCCAGCGCGCGACTGGCCGCGCAGGCCGCCGACCTCGGCTTCGCCGACGTCGCCCGCGCGGCCGGTCCGCTGCCGCAGCAACTGGCCACGGCCGCCGCCGTGGCCATGACGCGCTCGCCATCTCGCTGAACGCGCGCCGCCCGCCGGCTTGCGGCCGCGGTGCCGCTCACGCCATGCTCCCGCGGTGCCGCGCGTCCGGCCGTCGCCATCGTCGCGACGGAACGCAGGCCGACAAGGATTGCTGCCGATGACCGAAATCCCGTCCACGCCTCGCCGCTCCACACGCTGGATCTGGCTGCTGCTGGTGCTGGCCATGCTGGCCGCGCTGGCGCTGGCCGGCTGGCGCGGCTGGGAATGGTGGCAGGCGCGCAACGCGCGCGTGCTGGCCGAGCAATCGGAGATCCAGCTGCAGCTGCAGGCCCTGCAGCAGAACCTGGAAACGCTGCGCCGCGACCAGCGCGCCACCGTGCAGCGGGTGCAGGACGCGGCCAGCACCAACCGCGTGCTGCGCGACGAAATGCTCGGCCTGAGCCAGCGCAGCGCGCTGCTCGAGGACAACGTGGCCAAGCTCGCCGATTCCAATCGGCATGGCGCGCAGGCGCTGCGCCTGGACGAGGTGGAACTGCTGCTGAGCCAGGGCCAGCAGCGCCTGTACGTGGCGGGCGATACGCAGGGCGCGCGCCGCGCCTATGCGCTGGCCAGCGGCGTGCTGGAAGACGTGGACGATCCGCGCTATCTCAACCTGCGCCAGGTGTTGCTGCAGGAACGCACCGCGCTGGACGCGCTCGGCGACGGGCCGCAGGCGCGCCTGTCGGCGCAGCTGGACGCCTTCGCCGACAGCCTGGACGCGCTGCCGACGCAGTTGCCCGAACGCGCGCAGGCGCCGCTGTGGCAGCGGCTGCTGTCGCCGCTGGTCAAGATCCGCCCCGCGCAGGGCGGCGTGCTGGCCGCGCACTCGGAACGGGTCGCCGCGCGCGACGCGCTGCAGCTGGACCTGAGCCTGGCCCGCGCCGCAGTGGAACGTGGCGATGCGCGCGGCTACCGCAGCGCGCTGGCCCGCGCCGGCACCTGGTTGCAACGCCTGTGGCCCGATTCGGCACCGTTGCGCGAACGCCGCGCGACCCTGCAGACCCTGCGCAACGCCGCCCTGCGCCCGGCCATTCCCGAGCTGGGCACCACCCTGCAGCAGTTGCGCGGCATGCGCGACGCAAGGAGCCAACCATGAAATCGCTACGTTCCGTGATCGTGCTGCTGGTCGTGATCGCCCTGGGCGTGATCGGCGCGCAATGGCTGGCCCAGGACAAGCTGGGCGACCTCGGCGAAGTGATCGTGCGCGCCGGCGGCAACGACTACATCTCGCCGTTGCCGCAGGCGGCACTGCTGCTGGTGATCGCCTTCCTGGCGCTGTTGCTGCTGTGGAACCTGCTCAGCTTCCCGTTCCGCGCCTGGGGCCGGCATCGCCGCAAGCAGTCGCGCGTGCGCCTGATCGAGGGCCTGACCGCGCTGCACAACGGCCAGTGGACGCGCGCCGACAAGCAGCTCGCTGCCGCCGCGGAGGATCCGGAGGTCAGCGCCGTCGCTCTGGTCGCGGCGGTGCGTGCGGCCGATGCGCGCGCCGACGCGGAGGCGGCCAACCGCTACCTGCAGCGCCTGGCCGAGCGCGACGCGAGCGCGTACGCGCTGCTGCAGGCCGAGCGCCACCTGGCCCAGCAGCGTCCGGTCGAAGCGATCAACGCGCTGGACGTGGCCGCGGCGCAGCCGTTGCCGCCGCGCGGGCTGCTGCTGCGCACCGAGGCGCTGGCCAGCATCGGCCGCGCCGGCGAGGCCTACGGGCAGCTCGGCGCGATCCGCCAGCAGCAGGCCTTGCCGCTGGAGGCGGTCGGCGCGCTGGAGGCGCGGCTGGCCGCGGCGTCGCTGCAGCAGGCGGCCGACGCCAACGAGCTGGCCGCACGCTGGGAAAGCCTGCCCAAGTCGCTGCGCAGCGAGCCACCCGTGGTCGCGGCCTACGCGACCCGCGCCGCCGCGCTGCACTGGGATGATGCCGCGCTGCGCAGCGTGGAACAGGCGCTGGAGACGCGCTGGGACGAAGGTCTGGCCGCGCTGTACGGGCGCCTGCCGGTGGAGAAATACGATTCGCGCCGCGCCAGCGCGCAGCGCTGGCTGCAGAGCCATCCGGACAGCCCGGGCCTGCTGCTGACCCTGGCACGGCTGGCCCGTCACCAGCAGCAGTGGCCGCAGTCGGAGGAGTTCCTGCACCGCGCGCTGGCGCTGGGCGCCGGTGCCGAGGCCTGGGAAGCGTTCGGCGATGGCTACGCCGAGGCCGGGGACATGCCGATGGCCCAGCGCTGCTACGCCAATGCACTGCGCGTGCAGCGCGGTGAGCCCGTCGAACCGCTGCCCGGCCTCGCGCCCGTGCTGCCGATCGATCCGGATCCGGCCGCCACCGAACGCCGCGACGACCACGGTTTTCCGCGCCTGCAGGAGTGAGGCAAGCGGCCACCGTACCGGCCTCTTGCCGCCGCTGACCGGTGTGACCGGCGGCACGGAGCCCCCGTCCGCGCATTGCAGACCTGAGAGCGGCGGCAACGTCGGCGAACGGCGCGAACGCCGTCAGGTGCGCCGGCGAATCGCCCGGCTCAGCCCCGCAACGCGGCCGGCAGCGTCGGCAGTCGCGCCAGGAACGCCGGTGCCACGCCCTTGTAGCGCGCATAGCGCTCGTCCATGCGCCGCGGCACCAGGATGCGCGCGCCGATCATGCCGGCAATCAGCATGACCAGGAACAGGCCCGCGCCCAGCCAGACTCCGGCTTCGCCGCCGATGGCGACGCCCAGCAGCGGCCCGGCGACGAACGCAGCGGCGGTGAGCAGCACGAACCCGTTGCGCCGGCGCCGATGCGCCGCGCACAGCCCGAGCACATGGCTGCTGCGCTTGCGCGCGATCAACGCCGCGATCGCGTAGATCAACACGCTCACCACGATCAGCACGTACCAGCCCGGCGCATGCCAGTAGAACGTGCGCTTCTTCAGCTCGTCGTTGCGCAGCGCCACGCCGCACTTCACGCAGTGCGCCGGGAACGGCGTATCGCGCAGGCACAGCAGATCGTCGCCGTCGCGCCACAGCGTCTCCCCGGGCAGCGGCGGCATGGTGGCGGTCTGGATGGCGGCGTCGGGCGCCTGGTACGGATTGAAGCTGTCCTGCTGTGTCATGGCATGCGCCCCCTGCGCGCCGTCTCGCCCGCGTCATGCAGGCGAATGGCGCGCATGGTACCGCGACGGCGGCACAGCGCTAAGCGCGCGCCGCCGGAAGCCAGTAGGGACACGCATCAGCGCAGGGCGGCAGCGTGCACGCAACCCGCGCCCGGCGCGCCTGGCCGGCGCACGGAATCGCCGCTCAGCGCTCGACGATCGCCACCACGCCCATGCCACCGGCGGTGCAGATCGAGATCAGCGCGCGGCCGCCGCCGCGTTCCTGCAACTGCTTGGCGACGGTGGCGACGATGCGCGCGCCGGTCGCGGCGAACGGATGGCCGGTGGCCAGCGACGAGCCCAGCGGATTGATCTTGGCCGGGTCGATCTGGCCCAGCGGCGCGTCCAGCCCGAGCCGATTGCGGCAGTAGTCCTCGCTCTCCCAGGCGCGCAGCGTGCACAGCACCTGTGCGGCGAAGGCCTCGTGGATCTCGTAGATGTCGAAGTCCTGCAGGCTCAGGCCGTGGCGCTTGAGCATGTCCGGCACGGCGATGGTCGGGGCCATCAGCAGGCCTTCGCCATGCACGAAGTCCACCGCGGCGACCTGCGCGTCGCGCAGATAGGCCATCGGCACGTGGCCATGCGCCTGCGCCCATTCCTCCGACGCCAGCAGCACCGCAGCGGCGCCGTCGGTCAGCGGGGTGGAATTGGCGGCGGTCAGGGTACCGCGGCCGCTGCTCTTGTCGAACGCCGGCTTCAGCGTAGCCAGCTTCTCCAGCGAGGTGTCGGCGCGCAGAATGTTGTCGCGCTCCACGCCGCGGAACGGGGCGATCAGGTCGGCGAAGAAGCCGCGCTCATAGGCCGCGGCCAGCTTGTGGTGCGAGGACACCGCCCAGGCGTCCTGCGAGTCGCGCGCGATGTTCCACTGCTTGGCCATGTCCTCGCAGTGGTCGCCCATGCTCTTGCCGGTGCGCGGCTCGGCCACGCCGGGGAACTCGGGCTTGAGTTCGGCGAACTTGAAGCTGCGGGTCAGCGCGCGGATCTTGTCGCCGGTGGTCTTGGCGCGGTTGGCCGCCAGCAGCCGCGCGCGCAGCTTCTTGCCATAGACGATCGGCACCTCGGAGGTGGTGTCCGAACCGCCACCGATGCCCGACTCGATCTGCCCCAGCGCGATCTTGTTGGCCACGGTGATGATGCTGTCCAGGCTGGTGCCGCAGGCGCGCTGCAGGGTGATGCCGGGCGTGAGCGGCGACAGGCCCGAGGACAGCGCGGCTTCGCGGCCCAGGTTCCAGTCGCTGGAGTGCTTGATCACCGCCCCCATCGCCACCTCGCCCAGCTGCTGCCCGTGCAGGCCGTAGCGCTCGACCAGCGCACCCAGCGTCCGTACCGACATGCCGAGGTTCCCGACATCCGCGTATGCCGTGTTCTGGCGGCAAAACGGAATACGGACGCCGCCGAGAATGGCGACGGGACGGGCTGCTGGCATGGGATTACCTCGCGCGAGGAGAGTCGGGGACATGACCTGCACGTTAGCGCAGGCATAATGAAGCGAGTGTAGCTTTGCGCCCGCGATGGGCCAACCGCCAAGCCATGAGCCAAGCCATTGCCAGCATCAATGCCCACGGCGTGATCGCCCTGGAACTGTCCGCCGGGCTCGCCCCGGCCCACGCCGCGCTGCCGCACGCGCTGGCCGCCGAGCTGGCCGAGAAGGTCGGCCGCGACCTGGCGCAGCTGGTGCCGGCGGTGCGCGACCTGGAGCTGAGTCTGGCCGGGGCGCATTTCGACCCGGCCGAAGTGCTGCGCCCGGGCTGGCCGATGCACCGGCGCCTGGACGAGTTGCGCGCGCGCGCCCCCGGTCGCGAGACCGGCCCGCGGCTGCTGGCGTTCGGCGCCGACGCAGACGGCACCGTGCCGCTGCCGTTCCAGGCCGATGCGGCGCTGCTCGGCGGTGCGCTGCGGGTGGTGCCGTTCCTGCTCAGCGGGCCGGCGCAGACGCTGCAGCCGGTCGCCGAGGCGCTGGAAGACCTGCTGCTGGCGCAGGGCATGGCGCAGCCGGACACCGCGTTGCTGGCGCAGCAGGCGTTCGGCGCGCAGATCGAGCACGCGCGCTACCTGACGGTCAACGACCTGGCCGCGATGATGTCGATGCAGTACGACAACCAGGGCCTGGCGCCGCTGTGGCCGCTGATCGAGACCGCATTGCTGGCGCCGGACCAGGAAGAATGGCTGGCGAGCCCGCCCGAACCGCTGCTGCGCTACCGCGGCGGCGAAGTGCGCATGGCCCTGTTCGACCCGGCCAGCTGGTGCGCGCACTATGCCCAGGACCGCCAGGACTGCGAACGCCTGCAACGGGTCTACGAACACTACCTGGCCCGGCAGCGGCAGCTGGCCGCGGTGCTGGAAGCGCATGGCCTGCCGGTGCTGTACGTGCATTGCGAGGCCGGGCAGGACGCGAAGCAGGCGCTGCTGGCGGCGTGAGGTGTGCTTGGTCGGCAGGCGGCCGCCTGACCGGCAATGACATCCTCGGTTGATCATGATCTGCGGCGTGCCGGCTCTGTTTGTCGCGGCTGATGCTGCTCCTACAGAAAGCTAGGGCGCCGGAGCCGCTGAGCGTCTCGGTTCTGCTCGTCGCGACTGAAGTCGCTCCCACAGGAGGTGCGGCGTGCAGCAGGGTTGGTGACGGGAGGGCTGCGATCGCCGCCGGTTACGGAGCCGGATGCCTTGCCTGGGTCGCAGCCCGCTGACGCCGATCGCCCGCTTCCATATACGTTTGCGACTTGCGTCGCGCTACTACTCGTTCCGGGCCGCTGGCTGACTTCGTCTGTCGCGGCTGAAGCCGCTCCTACAGAAAGCTAGGGCGCCGGAGCCGCTGAACGCCTTGGTTCCGCTCGTCGCGACTGAAGTCGCTCCCACAGGAGGTGCGGCGTGCAGCAGGGTTGGTGACGGGAGGACTGCGGCCGCCACCGGTTGCGAAGGCGCTTGCCCGCTTCGCAATTCGCCGCCGTCGATCGCCCGCTTCCATAAGGCGTTTGCGACTTGCGTCGCGCTACTCGTTCCGGGCCGGGCGCTTGCTGACTTCGTCTGTCGCGGCTGAAGCCGCTCCTACAGAAAGCCTGCGGCGCCGGAGCCGCTGAGCTTTTGGCTCCGCTCGTCGCGACTGAAGTCGCTCCCACAGAGGTGCGGCATGCCGCTGGTGGTGACGGGAGGACTGCGACCATCACCGTTCCAAAGCCGCCGTCTTGCCGGCTTAGCAACCCGCTGCCGACGCACGCCCGCTTCCACGGGCGTGCGTCGGTTTGCGTGCGCTTACTGCGCGGCCGGGGCCGCCGCGTTCGCGTTGCCCTTGATCACGCCGCAGGCCAGGCGGCCGCCGGCGTTGCCGGTGGGCTGGGTCTTGTAGTCGTCCGGGTCGGCGTGGACGATCACCGCGTGGTTGAGGATGTCGAAGCCGTCGCCCTTGCCGATGTTGACGTTGTTGGACACCTGCGCGTCGATCATGGCCTTGCCCTCGGCGTCGGCCTTTAGGTTCGGCATGTCGCCGCCGTGGTGCGGGTCGGCACTGACCTGCCCGTGCTCGGACTTGGCCGGGTTGAAGTGGCCGCCGGCGCTGCTGCCGTCGGGCGCGCTGCAGTCGCCGAACTCGTGGATGTGGAAGCCGTGCTCGCTGTTGGGCTTGAGCCCGGTGATGGTGCCGGTGACGTGCACGGCGCCGTCGACCACGTTGAAGCTGACCTCGCCGGCCACTTGGTTGCCCTGGGTCGGGCTCAGCGCGGCGCTTGCGGCGGCCTGCGCGCTGGCGGCAGGCGCAGGTTCCGCGGCCGGTGCCGGGGTGGCGGCCGGCGGCGTCGCCGCGGCTGGCGCGTCGGTTGCGGGCGCTTCGCGCTTGCAGGCGCCGAGCGCGAGGGTGGTGGCCAGGAACAGGACGGTCGGGAGGGTACGCATGGAAGTTCTCCTTGAAGGGGCCGCGCAAGGCGGACGTTCGCCGCGGAGCCAGGCCCCGGGCGGGTGTGCGATCAGCGCAGCACGCGGATCACGCCGCAGGCCACGCGCGCACCGGCGTTGCCGGCCGGTTGGCTGCGGTAATCGTCGGCATCGGCGTGCGCGACCAGCGCGCGGCCGGCGATGTCGTTGGGCGCGCCGCCGCCGAGCACCACGCCGTGCAGCAACACGTCGACTTGGGCGATGCCGTCGGCGTTGGCGCCGAGGTTGTCCATGTCGCCGGCATGGTGCGGGCCGCTGCCGGCACGGCCGTGCGGGCCGCCGAGCGGATTGAAATGGCCGCCGGCGCTGCTGGCATCTGCCGCGCTGCAATCGCCGCGCTCGTGCACGTGGAACGCGAACGGGCGGTTCGGCTGCAGGCCGCCGAGCGTGCCGGTGATGCGCACCCCGCCCGGCGCCGCCACCAGCGACAGCTTGCCGCTGACCAGGCTGCCCGAGGCCGGCGCGAGCACCGCCTGCGCCTGCTGCGCGGTGCCGCTGGTCGGCAGCGGCGGCGCCTTCGGCGGTGGCGGCGCCGGCGGTGCGGGCGGCGTACTGCTGCAGCCGGCCAGTATCAGCAACGCGCTTCCCACGATGGCATGCAACTTGTGACGCATCGACATTGGCTCCTGTGTGCAGCGGAAACTAGAGGTGGGGCCGTTCACGGCTCATGAAGGCTGCTTTCGCGGCAAGTCTAACCGGGGCTGCATGCGTGCCGGAACTCGGAACTCGGAACTCGGAACTCGGAACTCGGAACAGAAGAGCGCGGCAGCTGTGGGTTCGCAAGGCTGCGGAGCGATCAGAGCCAAGGCATCGCGCTTTTCGGCCGCGTGACTTACCGGCAGAGCGTGGCGCTTGCCGGTGCACGAGGTGCGGAGCGATATCAAGGCGTCCTGCTTTCCGAGTCCGCAGTTCCCAGCCCCGACGCAGCCAGCGCGACGCCGGTCCGGGCCTGCGCGGGATTGGGAACTCGAAAACAGCAGAACGCGGCAACTGTCGGCTCACAGGCGTACGGAGCATCAAAGCAGGGCATCGTGCTTTTGCGGTTACGAACGCAGGATCTGCAGCGCGTGGCGGTGGCCGCTGCAGGTGCATGGCCCGATCGGAGCAAGCCATCTCGCTTTACGAGTCCCCAGTCCCGAGTCCCGCCCCGGCTCAGCGCCGCCGCCGCCCCGGCCCGAGCTTGCGCGTCACCGTGTTGCGGCCCACGCCCAGGCGCGCGGCGGCTTCGGCGCGGCGGCCCTGGGTGAAGCGCAGGGCTACTTCCAGCAGCGCCTTGTCGAAGCGGTCGCGCGCTTCGGCGTGCAGGCCTTCGGCGCCGTCGGCCAGGCGCTGCTGTGCCCAGGCCGACAACTGCGCGTCCCATTCGCCGCCCTCGCCGCTGCGCTCGCGGCGGCTGCCGCGCAGCAGCGCGCCGTCCACGTCGTGCGCGTCGATGACCTCGGCCGGCGCCAGCGCGGCCAGCCGCCAGCACACGTTCTCCAGTTCGCGCACGTTGCCCGGCCAGGCGTAGCCGCGCAGCGCGTCCAGCGCCGCCGGCGACAGCCGCTTGGGCGGGGTGTCGAGCTTGCGCGCGGCCATCGCCAGGAAGTTCTCGGCCAGCTGCGGCACGTCGGCGCGGCGTTCGCGCAGTGGCGGCAGCTGCAGCCGCACCACGTCCAGCCGGTGCAGCAGATCGGCGCGGAAACGGCCCTGTTCGACCAGCGCTTCCAGGTCCTGGTGGGTGGCGGCGATCACCCGCACGTCGACCCGGATCAGCTCGCGGCCGCCGACGCGGAAGAATTCGTTCTCGGCCAGCACGCGCAGCAGCCGGGTCTGCAGCGGCAGCGGCATGTCGCCGATCTCGTCGAGGAACAGGGTGCCGCCGTCGGCCTGTTCGAAGCGGCCGATATGGCGCCGCTGCGCGCCGGTGAAGGCGCCGGCCTCGTGGCCGAACAGTTCGCTTTCCAGCAATTCGGCCGGGATCGCCGCGGTGTTGAGCGCGACGAACGGCTTGCGCGCGCGCGGCGACTCGGTGTGCAGCGCGTGCGCGACCAGTTCCTTGCCGGTGCCGGTCTCGCCGTTGATCAGCACCGACAGCGGCGCCTGCGCCAGGCGGCCGATGGCGCGGAACAGCGCGCGCATCGCCGGGGTGTCGCCGATCAGTTCGGCGCTGCCCTGGCTGGGGACCGGCAGCGCGGCCTCGGCGACGCCGCCGGCCTCCGGCAACGCGCGCGCTGCCAGCGCCACCGCGTCGTCCAGGTCGAACGGCTTGGACAGGAACTCGTGCGCGCCGCCGCGGAACGCGCCGGCGGTGCTGGCCACGTCGGTATAGGCCGACATCACGATCACCGGCAGCTGCGGGTGCGCGGCCTTGAGCTTGTCCAACAGCACCAGGCCGTCGTCGCCGGGCATGCGCACGTCGGTGAACAGCAGGTCCGGCAACGGCCGCTGCGCCAGCGCCTGCAGCGCCGAGGCGGCGCTGTCGAAGCCGTCCACGCTGTAGCCAGCGTCGCGCAACGCGGTGGACAGCACGAAGCGGACCGAGCGGTCGTCGTCGACCACCCAGATGCGTTGCGATCCTTCCAGGGATTCGGTCATCGGACTGCTCCTATTCGGGGTCCGCTGCGGCCTGCGGCAGCAGCAGGGTGAAGACGGTATGCCCGGGGCGGGAGCGGAAGGTCAGCGAACCGGCGTGCTCGCGCGCCACCTGCTGCGCCAGCGCCAGGCCCAGGCCGCTGCCTTCGGCGCGGCCGCTGACCAGCGGCAGGAACAGGTGCTCGGCCAGTTCTTCGGGCACGCCGCGGCCGTCGTCGACGATCTCCAGGCGCACGCCGCGCGCATGCACACGGTCGCGGATGCGCTGGGCGTGCTCGACGCGGGTGCGCAGGGTGACCTGCGCGGCACCGGCCTGGATCGCGTTGCGGACCAGGTTCCACACCGCCTGGGTCAGGCGGTCGGCGTCGCCGAGGAATTCGGGGATGCTGGGGTCGTAGTCGCGCTGCAGGCGCACCGACCAGCCGCCCTCGTTCTCGGCCAGGCGCAGCACCCGTTCCAGCACCGCGTGAATGTTGAGCATGGCGTGCGGCCGTGCCGGCGCCGGCGACAGCAGCTGGTCGAGCAGGCTGTTGAGGCGCTCGATCTCCGCGCCGATCAGCTCGATCAGCTCGCGTTCGTCCTCGTCGCGGTGCTGCGCGCGCCGCGCCAGCAGCTGCGCGGCGCCCTTGAGCCCGGCCAGCGGATTGCGCAATTCGTGGGCCAGGCCCTTGAGCGCCGCGCCCAGCGCATTGGGCAGCGCCTGGGCCGGGTCCAGGGTGGGGAATTCGTCGACCGGGTGCGCTTCCAGCAGCCAGCCGCCGTCGTCCATCCGCGCCAGCCAGCCTTCGGCGAAGCGCGGGGTCTCGCCGGGAATGGCCAGCGCCATGCGGTGCAGGCGCAGCACGTCGCGCTCGTCGTTGCGCAGGAACCGCGCCAGCGCGTCGCCCTGCACTTCCAGCGAGGCCAGCGGCTGGTCGAGCAGGCGCCGCACACTGACCCCGAGCCAGCGCGCGAAGGCCGGATTGGCGCCGAGCAGGCGGCCGTCGGCGTCGGCCCAGACCACCGGGGTGCCGAGCACGTCGATCGGAGGTGGAGGCGCGGTCATGGACATTGCACCAATGTAGTGCAAAGGCAGCCGGAAGGCGCTGAACGCCCGGCAGTCCGGGGCACCGGCCGGAACCGGCCGACAACGCGGGCCGCCGAGGCGGTGCCTGTCGCTGCCGTCGCTGCCGTCGCTGCCGTCGCCGCAGGCGGGCACGTGGCGCCGCAGGCAACGGGGAAAGAAATGAGTGGGGGTCTGGCGAGGCTAGCGGCCACGCGGAATACCTCGATCGCTGGAAGAACTGCCGTCGTTCCGCCCCATGGAGCGCCGGCGATGGCCTCTGGCCGCCAGGACCGGTCGCGACCGGTCGCAGGCGGATTGCCGCAGCGGCCCGCGACGCATGGTCGCGGGCCGGTCTTGCTCAGGACTCGTACGCGGACTCGCCGTGCGAGGTGATGTCCAGACCTTCGCGCTCGGCTTCTTCCGGCACGCGCAGGCCGAACACCAGCTTGGCGACCAGGAAGCCGACCACCGACACCACGCCGATCCACACCAGGGTGATCAGCACGCCTTCGGCCTGGATCAGCACCTGATGGCCGATGCTGTAGTCGCCGCCCTTCTGGCCGCCCAGCGAGGCGGCGGAGAACACGCCGGTCAGGATCGCGCCGATGATGCCGCCCAGGCCATGCACGCCGAACACGTCCAGGCTGTCGTCGGCGCCGAGCAGGCGCTTGAGGCCGGTGACGCCCCACACGCACAGCACGCCGGCGGCCAGGCCGATGGCGATCGCGCCGAACGGGCCGACGGTACCGCAGGCCGGGGTGATGCCGACCAGGCCGGCGACCATGCCCGAGGCCACGCCCAGCGCCGAGGACTTGCCCTTGATGATCTTCTCGGTCAGCGACCAGCCCAGGATCGCCGCGGCGGTCGCCAGCAGCGTGTTGAGGAAGGCCAGCGCCGCGCCGGCGTTGGCTTCCAGGTTGGAGCCGGCGTTGAAGCCGAACCAGCCCACCCACAGCAGCGAGGCGCCGACGAAGGTCAGGGTCACGTTGTGCGGCTTGATCGCCTCGCGGCCGAAGCCGGTGCGCTTGCCGACGAAGTAGGCGCCGACCAGGCCGGCGATACCGGCGTTGATGTGCACCACGGTACCGCCGGCGAAGTCCAGCGCGCCCTTGTCGAACAGGTAGCCGCCGGTGGCCCAGACCATGTGCGCCAGCGGCAGGTAGCCGAAGGTGAACCAGATCACCGAGAACAGCAGCACCGCGCCGAACTTCACCCGCTCAGCGAAGGCGCCGACGATCAGCGCGCCGGTGATGCCGGCGAAGGTCAGCTGGAAGACGACGAACACGTACTCCGGCAGGCTCACGCCCTTGGTGAAGGTGGCTGCAAGCGTTTCGATCGTCACGCCCTTCAGCAGCGCCTTGTCGAGGTTGCCGATCCACGGGCCTTCGCCGGAGAACGCCAGGCTGTAGCCGTAGACCACCCACAGCACCGCGATCAGCGAGAACACCACCGCGACCTGGATCAGCACCGACAGCACGTTCTTGGCGCGCACCATGCCGCCGTAGAACAGCGCCAGGCCCGGCACCACCATCAGCAGCACCAGCAGCGTGGAGGTCAGCATCCAGGCCACGTCGCCCTTGTCCACGGTCGGCGCCGCTTCGGCAGGCGCGGCCGCGGCGGCCGGCGGCGCCGGCGGCGTCAGTTGTTCGGTGACCACGTCCGGCGTCGGCACCGGCGTCACTTCGGCCTGGGCGAAGGCCGTGCCCGGCACGCCGATGGCCATCGCGCTGAACAGCATCAGCATGCATACCGCGTAGAACCGGGCCTTCCACCCGGAGAAAAGACCTGTCTTCATGAACGGCTCCAGAGTGGGGTTAGAGCGCATCTGCGCCGATCTCGCCGGTACGGATCCGGATGACCTGTTCGATCGCGGTGACGAAGATCTTGCCGTCGCCGATCTTGCCGGTCCCGGCGGCGGTCTGGATCGCCTCGACCACGGCCTCCAGGCGCTCGTCGGTCACCACGGTCTCGATCTTGATCTTGGGCAGGAAGTCGACGACGTACTCGGCACCGCGATACAGCTCGGTGTGTCCCTTCTGCCGGCCGAAGCCCTTGACCTCGGTGACGGTGATGCCGGACACGCCCGCCTGTGACAAGGCCTCGCGGACCTCGTCGAGCTTGAACGGCCGGATGATGGCGGTGATCAGTTTCATGCGCATACCCCGTTGGTGGAAGGAGCCGGCTGCCGAACCCCGGCCGGCGGTTTGCATGTCATCGGCGCCGCGAACGGCGCCGTCCTGCTGCGCGGTGCGTCCCGCGGATCACGCCGTGGCGCGGCGCACGAGAGTGCGACGGCAACGGCGACGTGGGAGGGAGCGTGGCCCACGGCACGCAAGCGCTGTCTTTCGTGGTGCATCCCCCGGAAAACCGGCTGTTGCGACTGCTTCTGGCGCGGACCACCGGCACGGCTCCCCAGCCGAGTAGGTGGCGGCGATGACGAAGGAGGGAGGGGTAACCTTCGCCATCGCCGCGCGTGGAACTCAGTTGGCGTAGTACAGCTGGTATTCCAGCGGGTGCGTTGCGGCGCGGAACTTGGTCACTTCCTGCATCTTCAGCGCGATGTAGCCGTCGATGAAGTCGTCGCTGAACACGCCGCCGGCCTTGAGGAACTCGCGGTCGGCGTCGAGCGCTTCCAGCGCCTGGTCGAGGCTGGAGCACACCTGCGGGATCTGCTTCTCTTCTTCCGGCGGCAGGTCGTACAGGTCCTTGTCGCTGGGCGCGCCCGGGTCGATCTGGTTCTTGATGCCGTCCAGGCCGGCCATCATCAGCGCGGCGAAGGTCAGGTAGCCGGACTGCAGCGGATCCGGGAAGCGGATCTCGATGCGGCGCGCCTTCGGGTTGGACACCCACGGAATGCGGCACGAGGCCGAGCGGTTGCGCGCCGAATAGGCCAGCATCACCGGCGCCTCGAAGCCCGGGACCAGGCGCTTGTAGCTGTTGGTGCCGGAGTTGGTGAAGGCGTTGATCGCCTTGGCGTGCTTGAAGATGCCGCCGATGTACCACAGCGCCATCTGCGACAGGCCGCCGTAGCCGTCGCCGGAGAACAGATTGGTGCCGCCCTTGGCCAGCGACTGGTGCACGTGCATGCCCGAGCCGTTGTCGCCGACGATCGGCTTGGGCATGAAGGTCGCGGTCTTGCCGTTGCGGTAGGCCACGTTCTTGATGATGTACTTCATCATCATCAGCTCGTCGGCCTTCTTCACCAACGAGTTGAACTTGGTGCCGATCTCGCACTGGCCGGCGGTGGCCACCTCGTGGTGGTGCACCTCGACCTCGATGCCGACCTGCTCCAGGGTCTTGCACATTTCCGCGCGCAGGTCCTGCAGCGAGTCGGTCGGCGGCACCGGGAAGTAGCCGCCCTTGACCGCCGGACGGTAGCCGCTGTTGCCGCCTTCGATCTTGCTGCCGCTGCTCCAGGCCGCTTCTTCCGAATCGATCTTGAAGAAGGTGTGGCCCATCTCGTTGCCGAAACGCACGCCGTCGAAGATGAAGAATTCCGGCTCCGGGCCGAAGAACGCCTGGTCGGCGATGCCGCTGGACTTCAGGTAGGCCTCGGCGCGCTTGGCCACGCCGCGCGGGTCGCGGTCGTAGCTCTGCATGGTGGCCGGGTCGAGGATGTCGCAGGTCAGGACCAGGGTCGGATCGGCCATGAACGGATCGATGAATGCGGTGTCGGCGTCGGGCAGCAGGACCATGTCCGACTCGTTGATGCCCTTCCAACCCGAGATCGAGCTGCCGTCGAACATCTTGCCTTCTTCGAACAGCGCCGGCTCGATGATGCTCACGGGGAAGGTCACGTGCTGCTGCACGCCGCGCATATCGACGAACCGCAGGTCGACGAACTCGACCTTGTTGTCCTTGACCAGCTTCTCAATATTTTCCGCAGACATCGATGAAACCTCGGGTTGGTGAATGACTTGGCCCAGTGACAGCAATCGCCGTGCCAACTGTGACGGATTCACAAGTCCTTGATTTTGGTGAAGGGCGCACGCCAACAGGGCGGTGATCGCGCACCAAATGTGTGCATTGACGGTTTGACGCACTTAAATGGTGCTTCGATCAATGCTCTATCCTTGCCCGGCTCCCCTCCCCCACGAGCCGAACTTCCCCATGAGCGACATGTTCTCCGCCCTGCTGCTGGGCATCATCGAAGGCCTGACCGAGTTCCTGCCGATCTCCAGCACCGGCCACCTGCTGATCGCCGAGCAATGGCTGGGCCGCCGTTCCGACTTCTTCAACATCGTGATCCAGGCCGGCGCGATCCTGGCCACGACCCTGGTGTTCCGGCAACGGCTGTGGACGCTGGCCACCGGGCTCGGCGACCGCGCCAACCGCGACTACGTGCTCAAGCTGGGCACCGCGTTCCTGGTCACCGCGGTGGTCGGCCTGGCGGTGCGCAAGGCCGGCTGGCAGTTGCCGGAAACCGTGCAGCCGGTGGCCTGGGCGCTGGTGATCGGCGGGGTGTGGATGCTGGTGGCCGAGCATTTCGCCGCACGCATGCCCGAGCGCGAACTGGTGACCTGGAAGGTGGCCATCGCGGTGGGCCTGGCGCAGGTGCTGGCCGGCGTGTTCCCTGGCACCTCGCGCTCGGCCGCGACGATCTTCCTGGCGATGCTGCTGGGCCTGAGCAAGCGCTCGGCCGCGGCCGACTTCGCGTTCCTGGTCGGCATCCCGACCATGTTCGCGGCCAGCGGCTATTCGTTCCTGGAGCTGTACAAGGACGGCGCGATCGGCAGCGAGGACTGGGGCGACGTGGCCATCGCCTTCGCCGCCGCGGTGGCGACCGGCTTCGTCGTGGTGAAGTGGCTGCTGGGCTACATCAAGTCGCACCGCTTCACCGCCTTCGCGGTATACCGCATCGTGCTGGGCGCGGCGCTGCTGCTGTGGTTGCCGGCGGCCTGAGGGCTGTCCCCTTCTCCCATCGGGAGAAGGTGGCGCGCAGGGCCGGATGAGGGTATGGGCGCAGCCTCGTGCACTCAAACTCCACGAGACGCTTCGCGCCGGACCCTCACCCCAACCCCTCTCCCGAGGGGGAGAGGGGCTAGGTAGCTCCTTCTCCCATCGGGAGAAGGTGGCGCGCAGCGCCGGATGAGGGTACGGGCGAAGCCTCGTGCACTCAAACTTCACGAGACGCTTCGCGCCGGACCCTCACCCCAACCCCTCTCCCGAGGGGAGAGGGGCCAGGCTGTTCCTTCTCCCATCGGGACCATGGCCCCCTTTTCGGGGGAAGGTGGCGCGTAGCGCCGGATGAGGGTACGGGCGAAGCCTCGTGCACTCAAACTTCACGAGACGCTTTCGCGCCGACCCTCACCCCAACCCCTCTCCCGAGGGGAGAGGGGCTTAAAGCTTGGGATTCAGGCTGTACGTGCCGTAGAGGCTGGCCTCGGCCAGCACATGGCCTTGCATCGCGCGCAGCGCGTCGCCGGCGGTGAAGCGCGGCGGCAGGTCCAGCGTGGCCACGTCCAGCGCGAACAGGCGGAAGAAGTAGCGGTGCACGCGCAGGTCGTTGGCCGGCGGGTACGGGCCGTCGTAGCCGTAGTAGTCCCCGCCCATCTCGGCATGGCCGGCGAACCAGTCGGTGTAGCTGTTCAGGCCCTGCCGCGCGCCGGGCAGGCCGGGCGGTTGCCGCTTGCCCTTGGCGACGACGCCGTCGCTGGCGCTGCCTTCGGCGATCTCGCGGACCTCGGCCGGAATCTCAACCGCAGCCCAATGCACGAAATTGGTGCGCGGCTGCTCGACCGGGATCTGCACGTCGTCGCGGCCGACCATCTCGGCCACGGTCGGCACGTCCGGATCGATGCACAGCAGCGCGAACGAGGCGGTGCCCGGCGGCACCTCGTCCCACGCCAGGTGCGGGTTGCGATTGGCGGCGAAGCCGTCGGCCTGGCCCATCGCGTAGGTCGCGGCGATCGGCTGGCCGGGCTGGATGCTGTCACTGCGAAGGCGCATGCGAAAAACTCCAGTGGGGAATCAGCTTTCAGCGTACCCAAGGCGCACCGCGACCGGGGTGAGCAGCGCGAACGCGGGCGCCAGCGGCGCGGCGTAGGCGCGCCAGTGGCCGGCCGGCAGGCGCGGCGGGCCAACCGTGGGCACGCTCGGGAACGGGATGCCGAAGGCCTGCTCCAGCGCCGCCGCCACCGCCGCCGGATCGGCCTCGATCCCGTCCAGGCGCAGCAGCCGGTGCGGATACAGGTCCTGCTCGTGCAGTTCGGCGACCTGGGTCAGCACCGCCGCCAGCCACTGCGCGCCGGTCTCCGGCGAGGCCAGCCCCAGCGGCGTCGGCGCGCCGTTGGCCAGCCAGTCCAGCAGCATGTCGCGCGGATCGCGCAGCGCGATCAGCAGTCGCCCTTCCGGCAGCTGCGGGCGCAGCGCGCGCAGCAGCGCGTTGTCCCACCACAGCAGCCAGTCGACGATGTTGCCGTCGTCGATGCCGCGCGCCGGCAGCTGCGCGCGCCACTCGGCGATCAGCGCCGCGCCGTCGAGTTCGCCGCTGTCGAGCTGCGGGATGGTGCGGTAGCGCTGGAAGCCATCGGTCGGCGGCTGCGCGCCGAAGCGGTCGCTGCGCAGCACTTGGCTGGCCGCGCCCATCACCGCGATCAGCCGCTCCACGCCGCTGCCCGGCGCGCCCCAGACGAACAGCGGGCGGGCGCGCAGCTGCGGATCGACCTCGGCCAGCGCCGGCCATTGCGCCGGGGCCTGACCCAGCGGCGGCAGCGGCAGCAGGTGCGGCAGTTGCACCTGCTGGAACGCCAGCCAGGTCGCCAGCGCTTCGGCCGGGCGCCCGGCGGCGTCCTGCACCGCCGCCAGCCACGGCTGGACCCGGCTCTGCTCGTTCTCGGGCAGGCGCAGCATCAGGCCGCGCACGTGGCCGATCGCCGCGTCGTGCTCGCCGCGCTCCAGCAGCGCCTCGACCAGGCGCTGCTCGCCGCTGATGCGGCCCGGTTCCATCGCCACGATGCGTTGCGCCACCGCTTCGGCCTGCTCGCTTTCGCCGGCCATGTCGTGCACCCGCAGTTGCGCTTCCAGGGCCGGCACATGGGTCGGCATCGCCGCCTGCCAGCGCGCGATCAGCGCGCGCGCCTCGGCGCCGCCGACCGGCTCCAGCGCCAGCCGCGCCAGCCACAGTTCGTGCGCGTCGGTGGTGGTGGCCAGCGCCGCCTCCAGGGTGGCGCGGGCGTCGTCGACCGCGCCCAGCCGCTGCCAGGCGATCAGCGCCGCGTGCAGGGTGCGGCGGTCGGCCGGCGCGGCGCCCAGCGCGCGCCGCAGGTGCTCCAGCGCGTCGGCCGGGCGCCCGGCCTGCAGCGCGTATTCGCCGGCCAGCCGGCGCATGCCGGCGGTGTCGCTGACCGGGTCGGCCAGCACCGCATCCAGCGCCGCGATGGCGTCGTCGAGACGGCCCTGGCGGTGCGCCAGCTGTGCGACCAGCGCCATCAGCGCACTGGTGCCGCTGGTCAGCGCGGCGACGCGGCGGAACGCGGTCTCGGCGAAGGCCAGGTGCTGCTTTTCCAGGTAGGCGAAGCCCAGCGCGTACAGCAGCCGCGGATCGTCGGGCAGCGCCTTGCTCGCGCGCGACAGCAGCGCCAGCGCGCGATCGGCGTCGCCGCGGCGCAGCGCCAGCATGCCGTCCAGGCCCAGCAACTGCGGATGCTCCGGGTCCAGCCGCGCGGCGGTGCGGCTGAGCCGCTCCACTTCGTCCAGGTCGCCGCGGCCCAGCGCCAGGTGGGCGCGCATCACGTAGGCCAGGAACTGGTTGGGATCCAGCGCGGCCGTGCGCGCCAGCGCGTCCTCGGCCTGGGCCAGGTCGTTGGCGCTGAGCAGCATGCCGGCGCGCAGCAGGTGCAGGCCGGCCTCTTCCGGCGCCAGCGCGATGGCCTGGTCGATGCTGGCCAGCGCGGCGGCGGTGTCGCCGTTCTGCTGCTGCGCCAGCGCCAGCCAGCGGTGCGCCTGCGCGTCGCTGGCGGCGTCGGCCACCCAGGCCTGGGCGATGCGCAACGCGTCGGCGTTGGCCTGGCGGCGCAGGGCGTCGAGAATTTGCTCTTGCATGAGGGTCCGGCTCGGGGCAAACCGGCATTGTAGCGGGACGACCCGGCCGGCCCGCGCCAGGATCAGGCGGGCAGGCCGTCGATCAGGCGCTCGGCCACCCAGCGTTCGGCGAACCCGTCGCCGCGCGCGTTCTCGATGAAGCCGCAATGCCCGCCCCAGCGCGCGATCTCCAGCCGCGCCGGCGGCGGCAGGCGCCAGCTGCGGAAATCGTCCAGCGGGATCACCGGGTCGTCCTCGGCCATCAGGATGTCGGCCGGCACGCGCAGGCCCTGCAGGCGTTCGCCGGCGATCGAATAGCTGTCGAAGTAGGCGTCGAGGCTGGCGAAGCCGGCGTGGCGCTGCGCCAACCAGCCCATCAGCTCGCGCATGTCCAGCGCCAGCGTGGCGTCGTCGTAGCCGTGCCGCTCGGGGAACAGTTCGCGCTTGCGCAGCAGCGATTCGCGCCACTTGCGGCGGAAGTACCAGTCGTAGAACTGCGGGCCGTTCTCGATCCGCTGCATGGTCTTGGCCGGATCCAGCAGCGGGCACACCGCCGCCACGCGCTGCAGCGGCAGGCCGGCGGCCGGCGCGCGCAGCGCCAGGCGCAGCGCGAAGTTGCCGCCCAGCGAATAGCCGGCGGCCAGCAGCGTCGGCGCCGGGAAGCGCCGCCACAGGTCGCCGGCGGCATTGACCACTTCGTCCAGGCGGTCGGAATGGAACAGGTCGACGTTGAGGTGGTGGGTGCCGCCGTGGTCGCGGAAGTTCAGCCGGAACACCTGGTAGCCACGCGCCAGCAATTGTGCGGCGGTCAGGCGCATGTAGCTGGAGTCGGCGCTGCCTTCCCAGCCATGCAGCAGCAGCACGGTGCCGCGCGGCTCCACGCCGGCCGGCACGCTCAGCCAGCCCTGCAGGCGTACGCCGTCGCCGCCATCGAGGATGTGCGAGGTGGTGGTCGCGCCGCTGGCGGCGAGCAACTGTTCGCCGCGGCGCACGCGCAACGCGCTGGAGCCCAGCACCGATTGCAGGTGCGGGTTGCGCAGCCAACGCGGGGGGAGGTAGTCGGCGGCATTCATCATCGGCAGCGAGCTTGCGCCGGGCGATTGGAGCAATCGGTCAAATCGCCCGAGCCGCAGTGTTCCATGATTCAGCGTTGCGCCATCGCGGCGATGATGCGCGCGCGCGAGATCTCGGCGATGCGCCGGCGCCCTTCCACGTCCTGCAGCCGGATCGGCTCCAGGAAATGCACCTCGGCCACGCGGCCCGGCTCGCCGAGCAGGCGCAGGAAATTGGCGAAGAAGTTCTCGTGCGGACCGAACGCGACGACCGTCTGCGCCGAGCCGCCGGCGCCGTAGCGCAGCGCCACCGGCTGCACCGCCACTTCCGCCTGCACCGCCGCCTGGAAGATCCGCGCATGGAACGGGCCGACCTCGTGGCCGCCGCGGGTGCGCCCTTCCGGGAACACCCCGACCGAGCGCCCGGTGCGCAGCCGCTCCACCATCACCTGCAGCACGCCGCCGAGCGACTCGGTGCTGCCGCGCTGGTGGAAGATGGTCTGCCCGCGCGCGGCCAGCCAGCCGACCAGCGGCCAGCCGGCGATCTCGCGCTTGGCGACGAACCCCATCATGCGCTGGCTGTGCAGCAGGGTGATGTCGATCCAGCTGACGTGGTTGGCCACGAACAGCACCGGGTTGGGCAGCGGCGTGCCGACGCGGCGCACGCGCAGGCCGAAGATGCGCACCAGCCAGGTCGACCACCAGCGCACCACGTGGTCGCCGAACGACTCGCCGCCGGCGCGGCTGGGCGACAGCGCCATGCACACCAGCAGGAACGGCAGCGACACGAACACATGCAGCGCCAGCAGCGGCACACGGTAGCCGTAACGGACCCAGCGCAGCGCCCCACCGTGTTGGCGCGTGGCGGGTGGGGAGAACTCGCTCATTCGGGAAAGGGTACCGGAAGCCGGGGAGGAAGCACCCTATTGTGTCAGCATGAAGACGGTTGCGGCTGAGGGCGGGTTAACGGGCCGTCCAGGGCGTGTGGTCGATAGGTCACGTCGCGCGGTCGCGCTGGGTCGAACCAGCCGCGAGCGGGGTTGCGAGGCGCAGCGCCGGCTGGCGTCGGCTCAAGCCGCGTGGCGCCGCCTGACTGCCCGCCAGGCCGACTCGCCGGCTGCGCTTGCGTGTTGCCCAAGGTCGCGTCATCGCCGGGCATGGACAGGCTCCACTTCCTCCCTCTCCTGCACCGTGCCTGCGCAACCTTGGCGCGGACCTGCTCGGGAGCGACCGCACGCCCTAGGCGCGGGCGATCACCGCCAGGGTCAGCCGCGACACGCACACCGGCTTGGCGGCCGCGTCCTCGATGCGGATCTCCCAGACCTGGGTGGCGCGGCCCACGTGCAGCGGCCGCGCGGTGCCGGTGACCGTGCCGGCACGCGCGGCGCGCAGGTGGTTGGCGTTGATCTCCAGGCCCACGCAGATCCGGTCCGGCGCCACGCACAGGTTGCCGGCGCTGCTGCCCAGGGTCTCGGCCAGCACCACCGAGGCGCCACCGTGCAGCAGCCCGTACGGCTGCAGCGTGCGCGCATCGACCGGCATGGTCGCGCGCAGCCAGTCCGGCCCAGCCTCGGTGAAGACGATCCCCAGGTGCGCGATCAGGGTGTCGTGGGCCGCAGCGTTGAGGGCATCGAGATCGACGGGTTCGTGGAAGGCCATTGGGTGTGAGTCCGGGATTGGGGATTCGGGATTGGAGATTCGCCAAGCGGCGCTCCTCGCGCCGACATTATCGCTTTTGCCAATCCCGAATCCCCCCATCCCCAATCCCGGCTCTCAAAGAATCGGCACCAACCCCGAACCGAACGCCGTCAGCATCCGCACCAACAGCCACTTCGGGCCGACGTTGACCTCGGGGAAGTCGCCGACCGCGCTGTAGCAGCGGTGGAAGCCGGGATCGCGCCGGGTCAGCGGCGCCGGGCAGTCCGGGCCGGGCTGGAATTCGTAGTTGGTGGCATAGCGCCATGGCCAGAAATCCAGCACCGGCAACGCCTCCGATGCCTTGCCGAGGCTGTAGTTCAGCCCCGACAGCACCGGCGGCTTGGCGCGCGACGCGACCGTCCACGAGTTCGACGGCTCGATGTCGCGCAGGATGCTGGCGGCCAGCGCCTGCGCGAAGGCCGGGTCGTCGATGATCACCGCGCCCTCGGTGTTGTAGTTCTCGCTGCGCGGGTCGAAGTTGTGGGTGCCGATCACCGCGATGTGCCGGTCCACCACCAGCGACTTGGCGTGCAGCCCCATGCGCGCGCCCTCGCGGGTCACCGGCAGCGGGCGGTTGGCCGCGCGGCGGCTGAGGAACGACGGGCGCGTCTCGGTGCGCAGCACGCGGCGGTCGACCTGGCTGCCGTCGGCGCGGCGTCCGCTGCCGCCCGGGCCACCGCTGCCGCTGCCGAGCGCGCTGGACCGGCCGGCCGCGCTGCCGCCGATCAGCGGATTGCGGCCACCGCCATCGGCCACGTCGGCATCGGGCAGCAACGGCGACGGCAGCAGGTTGGCGTAGTTCACCGGCGCGTCCAGCGGGAACGGCTTGTATTCGTAGATGTCGAAGCCGAGCTCGCGCAGGTTGCGGCGCTTGTACTTGTACGACAGCGCGTACACCACCGGGTTGTCGGTGGAGGCCAGGCTGTTGGTGGCGACGATGATCTTGGGCGGCGTGGGCCGCTTGCGCAGATTGCGGAAGATCTCCTGCGCCGGGTCGGACAGCACCAGGTAGGGTGTCTGCAGGATGATCTCGCGCTGCGCGCCGGTGATCAGGCTGACCCGTTTGGGCACGGCCACCGCCAGCGCCCGCTTGGATGCGGCATCGCGCCGGTGCTTCTGCGGCGGATCGGCGGCGTAGCTGACGTTGCTCACCGGCAGCGCCGGGCGCACGAAGGCCTCCTCGACGAACGCCGGGTCGGCGGCTTCGTCGCTGACCCGCTGCACCCGCTCCGGGCGCAGGAAGCGGGCCGGCGGCATCGCCGGCACGCCGTCGCGCAGCAGCAGCTTGCCGACGTCGTTGAGCCGCGCCACCGGCACGCTGCGCCGCGCCGCCCAGTACGCATCGAAGCTGGCCGCCATCTCGCGCGCCACCGGGCCGGCCACCAGCACGTCGCGGTCGCGGAAGTTGTACTCGGCGTCCCAGTCGTAATAGTCGTCCTGGTAGTTGCGCCCGCCGACCACGCCGACCGCGTCGTCCACCACCAGCATCTTGTTGTGCATGCGCTGGTTGAAGCGGCGGAAGCAGCACACCACGCTGGCGGCGTAATGGAAGTAATTGGGCTTGGCCAGGCCGAAGGTGGGGTTGTAGATGCGCAGCGAGAAGTTCTGGTGCGCGCCGGCCAGCGCGCCGAGGATCTGCAGGTCGGAGATCGCCGACAGCTGGTCGATCAGCACCCGTACCTGCACGCCGCGCCGCGCCGCGGCCAGCAGTTCGTCCATGACCAGCCGCGCGCTGTCGTCCTTGTCGAAGATGTAGGTCTGCAGGTCGATGCTGCGGCTGGCGCTGCGGATCAGGTTGACCCGCGCCACCAGCGCTTCCTCGCCATGGTCCAGGATCGTGGCGTAGTGCTGCGGGGTCTGCTCGCCGGAGGCGGCAAAGGCCTTGCCGGCCAACCCGCGCAGCGGCGAGGCCAGCGCGCAGTGGTCGGCCTCGGTGCAGTCGACGCGGCTGTCGCGCGCGGCCTCGGCGATCGCCACGGCACGGCCGTGCTGGGCCTGCGACAGGCTCGCGCAACCGCTGCCGAGCAGCATTGCCGCCAGCACCAGGACCCGCAGCAATGAGGTCACGGAGCGTCCGCCTCCGTCAACCGTGCGCGCAGCACAAAGGTGACCCGATCGCTCAAGGCCAGATCCCACTTATCCATTCCATAGCGTCCACGCAGAACCGTACCGCGGCTGATCACATCGCAATCATAGCCTGGGTGGGCGCAGCCGGTCGGCATCATGGTCAGCGTCTCGGTGTGGCTGATCCCGCGGATGCTCAGCGTGCCGACCAACGCGCCGCCGCTGGTCAGCAGCGTCGGGGAGAACGGTTGCGAGTCGAAGGACACGGTGGGGAAGCGTTCCGCGTCGAAGAAGTCCTCCCCGCGCATCCAGCCGGTGTAGCGCGGCTTGCCGGGGATCTGCACGTAACCGGTGAACAGGCGCAGGCGCACCTGGTGGCGGCCGTCGGGCAGCATCTCCACGGTGCCCTCGAAGCGCGGGAAGAAGCCCTCGATGCGCTGCCCGAAGCGGGTGCGGATCTCGAAGCCGAAGCGCGACTGCACCGGATCGAGCGCGTGCTCCCCCGGCGACAGCGGCGGCGCCTGCGCGCTGCCCCAGCCGGGCAGCAGGCAGGCCGACAGCAGCGCCATGCACAACGCCGGGCGCAGGCGCCGGCGCGGTGCGTTCAGGGCCACCAGAACGCGGTCAATCGGGCCACGCCCGGCTCGATCGCCGCCTCCTGCGGCACGGTCAGCACCACCACGCTGGCGGTGGGCATGCCGCGGTAGTCGCCGGACTGGCCGCTGTGCATCAGCGCCGCCAGCTGTTCCAGGCCCGGGTTGTGGCCGACCAGCAGCAGCCGCTCGACGTCGCGATGCTCGTCCAGCAGCGCGGCCAGGGTGCCGGAGGTGGCCTCGTAGGCCCGCGGCTCCAGGCGCTGCTCGACATAGCCGGTCAGCTCCAGCACCGCCTCCAGGGTCTCGCGCGCGCGCCGCGCCGGCGAGCACAGCACCCGGTCGGGCACCAGCCGCTGCTCCAGCAGCCAGCGCCCGGCGGCTTCGGCCTCGGCCAGGCCGTGCGGCGACAGCGGCCGGTCGACATCGGCCTGGCCGGTATCGGCCGGTTCGGCATGGGCATGGCGCAGCAGGATCACTTCACGCAGGACGATGGTCATCGGTCAGGCCTTCTTGAGCCACTTGAGCAAGGGTTCCCAGTCCTGCTGGTGATCGCGCACCTGGGCAGAACGGTAGTCGAACAGGCTGCGGCCGAGGCCGACCAGCACCACGTAGGCCTGGCTGTCGCGCAGCTGCGCCAGCACCGGGTACGGCCAGCCGCCGAGCATCTCCAGCGCCTGCTGCGCGGCGTGGGTCCACGGCTTGCTGCGGTTGATCACCAGCCCCACCGGCAATTTGCGCTGGTGCACCCGCGGCACCTTGGCCAGGGTGTTGAGGAAGCCGACGGTGGCCTCGATGTCCAGCGCCGAGGGCATCACCGGCACCACCACCGCGTCGGCCTCGTCCAGGAACTGGGCCAGATCCTCGGCCATGGCGCCGGCCGCGCCGTCGATGATCACCCGCTGCGCGTCGTCCGGCAGCGCCGCGCGCCAGTTGCGCTTGCGGCTGGCGTCGATCGGCAGCACCGCGCTGTCCAGGCCGGCGCGGCGCTCGGCCCAGCGGGTCGAGGAGCCCTGGGGATCGGCATCGGCGAGCACCGTGCGCTTGCCGGCCAGCGCGTAGTACGCGGCCAGGTGCGTGGCAATCGTGGTCTTGCCCACGCCGCCCTTGGAGCCGGCCACCAGGATCGTCTTCATGCGCGCCTCGCTTCCGGAAGAAGAGGCCGCAGCGTACACCGCCCCTCCGTTGGCCGGTAGTCAATGCGTGGCACCCGGGCCGGCGCGTTGCTATCGTGGCGGCCCCACGGCAACGGACCGGCCATGAACGAACTGCAGGACCTGACCGCGCTGATCCGCGCCAACACCCCCCTGATCGTCATCGAGACCCAGGAGGAGGCGCGCATCGTGGCGCTGTTCCGGCAGGCGCTGATGCAGGTCTGGCGCGCGCTGTTCCGCTGGTCGATCACCGAGGGCCTGCGCCGCATCGACCTGGACCGCGAGGACGAGCCGGTCGGCCCGCCCGACGCCAGCGCGGTGCTGCAGGCGATCAAGCAGGCCGACCAGCGCGGCATCTACCTGCTGCTGGACGTGGTGCCGTACCTGGGCTACGCCAGCCACCAGCGCCTGCTGCGCGACATCGTCGAGCGTCGCCACAGCCAGCCGCACGTACTGGTGCTGATCGGCGCCAAGATCGAGCTGCCGCCCGAACTGGAAGCGCTGGCCACCCGCTTCAACCCGCGCCTGCCCGACGCCAACGCGCTGCTGAAGATGGTGCAGGAAGAGGCCGCCGGCTATGCGCGCGAGTTCAGCGGGCGCCGGGTCGAGGTCGACGGCGAGGCGGTCAAGCAGATCCTGCGCAACCTGCAGGGGCTGAGCCTGATCGACGCGCGGCGCATCGCCCGCCAGCTGATCTACGCCGACGGCGCGCTCAGCGCCTCCGACCTGCCGCAGCTGGCCAAGCTCAAGTTCGAACTGCTCAACCGCAGCGGCCACCTGCACTACGAATACGACGCCACCCGCTTCGCCGACGTGGCCGGCGCGCGCCGGCTCAAGCGCTGGATCGAGCAGCGCCGCGCGGTGTTCGCCGGCAACGCCCCGCCCGGGCTGGACCCGCCCAAGGGCGTGCTGCTGCTCGGCGTGCAGGGCTGCGGCAAGTCGATGCTGGCCAAGGCCACCGCCGCCGGTTTCGGCGTGCCGCTGCTGCGCCTGGACTTCGGCTCGCTGTACGACAAGTACCACGGCGAGACCGAGAAGAACCTGCGCGGCGCGCTGGCTGCGGCCGAGCAGCTGGCGCCGTGCGTGCTGTGGATCGACGAGATCGAGAAGGGCCTGGCCAGCGGCGGCGAGGACGGCGGCGTGTCGCGACGCGTGCTCGGCTACCTGCTGACCTGGATGGCCGAGCGCGGCACCCAGGCCGGCACCGGCGGCGTGTTCATCGTCGCCACCGCCAACCAGGTGCACGAACTGCCGGCCGAACTGCTGCGCAAGGGCCGCTTCGACGAGATCTTCTTCGTCGACCTGCCCGACGCGGACACGCGGGTGGAGCTGCTGCGCCTGCACCTGGCGCGGCGCACGCTGCGCGAGGAGGACTTCGCCCTGCCCGCGCTGGCCGCCGCGGCGAACGGCTTTTCCGGCGCCGAGATCGAGCAGGCCATCGTCTCCGGCCTGTACGCCGCGCACGCCGAGAGCCGGCCGCTGGACACCGACCTGCTGATGCAGGAGATCCGCGGCACGCGGCCGCTGTCGGTGATGATGGCCGAGCAGGTGCAGGCGCTGCGCGAGTGGGCGCGCGAGCGCACGGTGCCGGCGGACTGAGCGGCCGAGCGGGTCCCCTCTCCCTGCGGAGAGGGTTTCAACCTTGACCGTGGCTTTGCCGTTGGGTCGAACTCTCTCCTAACGCCGCTTACGGCGCCCGGCGCGCGATCGTGCGCGCCGAGCCGCAAAGCCTCAGCCCAGCGCCCCTAACAGCCACGCCCACGCAGGCAGCGTGGCCAGCGACAGCAGGATGCCGTAGCCGACCAGCGCCGCCGCCAGCCGCGGCGCCAGCCGGTGCGAGATCGCCAGCGCCGCCGCGGTGATCATCGTCGGCATCGCCGATTCGAGCACGTTGGCCTGCAGCAGCTGCCCGCGCAGGCCCAGCGCCCACGACAGCGGCCAGGCCAGCGCCGGCAACAGCAGCAGCTTCAGCAGCAGCCCGGCGGCGAGCGGCTTCAACTCCTCGCGCGGCAGCCGCAGCTGGATCGAGAAGCCCACCGCCAGCATCACCAGCGGCAGCATCGCATCGGCCAGGTGCTGCAGGCCGGAGGCGATCCACGCCGGCGGCTGCGCCGGCATCAGGGTCAGCGCCAAGGCCAGCGCCCACAGCGGCGGGAACCGCGCCATGCGCAGCAAGGTCTGCCGCGGCGACAGCGGGGTTTCGCCGCTGTAGCGGGCCAGCACGTACAGGCCGAAGCTGGACAGCAGGACGAAGGTGCCGAACTGGTCGTAGACCACCGCATACGGCAGCGCCGCCTCGCCCAGCAGCGCGCGCACCATCGGATAGCCGATGAAGCTGGAATTGCCCAGCGCCACGCACAGCAGCAGCACCGCATGCTGGTCGCGGCGCAGGCGCAGCGGCCGGCGCAAGGCCAGCACCGCGAGCACCGTCGCGCCGGTCAGCAGCCACGGGGTCAGCATCACTCCGAGCAGGGCCAGATCCAGCTGCAGCCGCGGCACGTAGATCAGCACCGACGCCGGCAGGCACAGGTACAGCACCACGCTGTTGAGCACCTCGGTGGTGTTGACCGGCAGCGCGCGCAACCGCGCGAACAGCTTGCCGAGCGCCAGCATGGCCAGGATCAGGGCGAACGCATCGAAAGCCATCGGCACAACAGGGATCTGGCGGGTACGTGGGCATCATCGCATGCGATGTGCGAACAGGCGGTCGAGACCGATGCACCGCGCGGCGCACGCGGCGTAGCCGCGCTGGCGCATGCAGCGTTCCCGCGTCGGGGCTGAAGCCCCTCCCACTGTGAGCCCGGCACGCGCGTCGCAAGTCCTTGTGGGAGCGCCTTCAGTCGCGACGCGCGGAGCCGGGAGTCGGCCGGCTTCGGCAGTTGTCGGGGCTGAAGCCCCTCCTACAGCGCACCCAGCTGGCCGACCGCAAGTCTCTCTAGAGCAGGCTTCAATCGCGACGAGAACCCGGCGGCTTCGGCTGCCGCCTAAGTGCGGCCAGCTAGCTTGCTGCAAGCTCCTGTAGATACCGTCTTCCCGTCTAACAGGCAATGGCCTTTTGAGGATCGAAGGGCGTGTTTGATTTGAGGACGCCGTAGGCAAGATGCAGCAACTT
>NZ_JAVDSZ010000009.1:0-232039 GCF_031455575.1 Xanthomonas sp. 1678
GCACAAGTACCTGCGATGGCTCAATGCCATTGCTCGAGACCAGGCGCCTTACGCTCCTCCGGAGATCGCTTCTGCATGACAGTTGACTCCTACAAGGGCGCGATGGCGTTGCTGCATCGGCTGACGCCGGAAAAGGCTGGATCAGCTGGCCTGTCTCCGCATCCGGTTGTATCGCGGGCAACGCACCTGTGGGAGCGACTTCAGTCGCGACGCGCGGTACCGACACGCCATCGCAACTGAAGCCCTTCCGACACCACCACTTCTGCTCCTTCCACTTCGCCACCGCAGAACCCTGCCGCTGAAAACGCGCTAGCCGCCACGCCCATCGGCAACCGGCGGTTGCGCCTGATGCAGGTCCAGCGCCAGGAAATGGTGCACCGTTGGCCGCTCGGGACCGGCGTGGTAGCGCAACGCGCTCTGCTGCAGGTCGGCGTCGGCGTGCGACACGCGCTGGTGCTGGCGCAGGTGCTCGGCCCAGGATTCGACCAGGAACCATTCCATCACCCGCTCCGGCTCTGCGCTGTGCTCGGTGATGCCCCAGGCGTAGGCGCCGTCGCGGCGGCGTTCGCGCGACAGTTCGCGCAAGGCGTGCAGGAACGCGGGGCGGTCGGCGACGCGGACGCGGTATTCGATCTGCACCATGACCGGGCCGCGGTCGTGCGCCACCGGCGCGTTGAGCAGCGGCTCGGGCCAGTGGTTGGACGGTTGCAGGTCGGCCTCGCCCTTGGGCAGGCGCAGGCGGTGGAACGCCAGCGCGACCAGCGGCAGCGCGCCTGCGCCGATCAGCAGCGTCGTGGCGATGCCGAGCTGCGCGGCGATCAGGCCCCAGCCCAGGCTGCCGCCGGCCATCGCGCCGTTGAACACGGTCAGGTACACCGCCAGGCCGCGGCCGCGCACCCAGTTCGGCAACACCGCCTGGGCCACGCCGTTGAGCGTGGTCAGCGCCACGATCCAGCCGACGCCGAGCACCAACAGCAACAGCACCGCGACCGTCTGCGACGGGGTTGTGGCCAGCGCCGCCATCACCGCCGCGGTGAGCACCGCGGCCAGCAGCACCAGGCCATCGGCATCCAGGCGCTTGCGCAGGTACGGCAGCACGATCGCGCCGAGGATCGCGCCTACCCCGACCGCGCCGAGCAGCACGCCGTAGAACCCGGCGCTGCCGCCGAGCATGCGCCGCGCCACCAGCGGCAGCAGCGCCCACACCGAGCTGGCGAACACGAAGAACACCGCCGCGCGCAGCAGCACCACGTGCAGTTCGCGGCTGGCGCGGGCATAGCGCAGGCCGGCGCGGAAGGCACCGAAGAACTGCTCGGACAGCCCGCTGTCCGCTGCCTTGGCGCGCGGCCACCACAGCAGCGCGGCGACCACGAACACGTAGCTGAGCACGTCGCTGGCATAGGCCGCGACCGCGCCCAGGCTGGCCAGCAGCAGGCCGCCGCCGGCCGGGCCCAGCGCGCGGGCGATGTTGATGCCCAGCGAATTCAGCGCCACCGCGTTCTTCAGGTCCGCGCGCGGCACCAGTTCCGGCACGATCGCCTGCCAGGTCGGGCCCATCAGCGCGCTGCCGATGCCGCCGACGAAGGTCAGCGCGACCAGGTATTCGACGGTGAGCGCGCCGGTCTTGGACAGCAGCAGCAGGCTGGCGCTGACGCAGGCCAGCAGCACCTGCACGCAGATCAGGAAGCGGCGCCGGTCGAGGATGTCCGACAGCACCCCGGCCGGGATCGCCAGCAGGAACACCGGCAGCGTCGCCGCGGTCTGCATCAGCGCCACCGCGGCGGGATTGTTGGACAGGTCGGTGACCAGCCAGGAACTGGCGACGTCGCGCATGAAGCTGCCGACGTTGCCGAGCACGGTGGCCGCCCACAGCACCGCGAACACGCGATGCCGCAGCGGGGCGAAGCTGCCGGTCGCCGGCACGGGCGCGCTGGACTCAGCCATGCGCACGCTCGCGCAGGTCGTGCCAGGCCACCAGCACGAAGCCGCCGACCAGGCCCAGGTGTTCGTAGAACGCGTTCATCGCCGCGAAGCGTTGCATGCCGCTCATCTCCCAATAGCGGTTGGCCACGCACGCGGCCACCAGGGTGAACCCGGCCAGCGCCAGCGCGCCCAGCCAACGATACGCGCCGCTGAGGATCAGCAGCGACGCGCCCAGTTCCAGCACGATCACCGCCGCCGCCAGCGGCGCGGCTGGCGCCATGCCGAAATGCACCATCTCCGCGACCGCGCCGTCGAAGGCGAAGGCCTTGACCAGCCCACCCTGCAGATAGGCCGCGCACAGCCCGAACAGCGCCAGCCAGCGCAGCCACGTCGGCGTCAGGCGCGTGCCGATCGTAGCGGTCGCCTCATGCATGGTGCACGCTCCGAGCGCCGCGACCAGCGCGATATAGCTCTCCTCGCGGAGTGCTGGCGACCGCGACCGCGACGCGCACGGCACACGGCACGCTCCACGCGCCAGCCTGGATGCCGACCGCGTGTGCCACGCTCATACCGCCCAGCACGCGCAACCCAGCGCGCCCCAGAAGCTCTTCAGATCGGCGATCGGCAGCTGGCTGCTCCACGCGGTGGCGTGCTGGTGCCCGTGGATGGTGCAGTCGTGGGCGCAGCCGCAACTCGCAGCAGCCTGTTGCAGCGTCGCCGCCGCCGGCGCGTCGCCCCAGGCGCCGTAGCCGCGGAAGCTGCGCGCCGGCGACCAGTCCGGCATGGCCGGCGGCGGCGGCGCTTCGTCGTGGTCGGCGAACGCGCCGCTGGCCCACACCACCTTGCCACCGACCATGGTCAGCAACGCGGTGGTGTCGGCGATGTCGCTTTCCGCGCAGCCGAAGAAATCGCGGTCCGGCACCACCAGGTCGGCGAACTGGCCGGCCTGGATGCGGCCCTTCTTGCCTTCCTCGTTGCTGAACCAGGTGACGTGCTCGGTCCACATGCGCAAGGCGGTTTCGCGGTCCACACAGTTGCGTTGCGGATACAGGCGCAGGCCGCCAACGGTACGTCCGGTGACCAGCCACGCCAGCGATACCCACGGGTTGTACGAGGCGACGCGGGTGGCGTCGGTGCCGGCCGAGACCTTGACCCCTTTCTCCAGCATGCGCTTGACCGGCGGCGTGGCCTGCGCCGCGCCCATGCCGTAGCGCTCGACGAAATACTCGCCCTGGTAGGCCATGCGGTGCTGCACCGCGATGCCGCCGCCGAGCGCGGCGATGCGGTCGATGGACTTTTCGGAGATGGTTTCAGCATGGTCGAAGAACCAGTGCAGTCCCTGCAGCGGGATCTCCCGGTCCACGCGCTCGAACGCATCCAGCGCGCGGCTGATGGTCTCGTCGTAGGTCGCGTGCAGGCGCCACGGCCAGCGGTTCTGCGCCAGGATCCGCACCACGTCCTCCAGTTCGGTCTCCATCTGCGGCGGCATGTCCGGCCGCGGCTGGCGGAAGTCCTCGAAGTCGGCGGCGGAGAACACCAGCATCTCGCCGGCGCCGTTGTGGCGGAAGTAGTCGTCGCCCTGCTGGTAGCGCGAGTTGGCGGTCCAGTTGAGGAAGTCCTGCTTCTCCTGTTGCGGCTTCTGGGTGAACAGGTTGTAGGCCAAGCGGATGGTCAGCTGGCCGGCGTCGGCCAGTTCCTGGATCACCTTGTAGTCGTCCGGATAGTTCTGGAAACCGCCGCCGGCATCGATCGCGCCGGTGACGCCGAGCCGGTTCAGTTCGCGCATGAACTGGCGGGTCGAGTTGACCTGGTATTCGTAGGGCAGCTTCGGCCCCTTGGCCAGGGTCGCGTACAGGATCGAGGCATTCGGCTTGGCCAGCAGCAGCCCGCTCGGATTGCCCTCGGCGTCGCGCACGATCTCCCCGCCCGGCGGCGCCGGCGTGTCCTTGCCGTAGCCCACCGCACGCAACGCGGCGCCGTTGAGCAGCGCGCGGTCGTACAGGTGCAGCAGGAACACCGGCGTGTCCGGCGCCACCGCGTTGAGTTCGGCGATGGTCGGCAGCCGCTTCTCGGCGAATTGGTGTTCGGTGAAACCGCCGACCACGCGCACCCATTGCGGCGCGGGGGTGATCGCCACCTGCCGGCGCAGCATGTCCATCGCGTCGGCGAGGCTGCGCACGCCATCCCAGCGCAGTTCCAGGTTGTAGTTGAGGCCGCCGCGGATCAGGTGCAGATGGTTGTCGATCAGGCCCGGCAGCACGCAGCGGCCGTGCAGGTCGATGCGCCGGGTGCGCGCGCCGGCCAACGCCAGGATCTCCTCGTTGCTGCCGACCTGCAGGAAGCGCCCGTCCTTGATCGCCACCGCCTCGGCGTTGGGACGGGAGCGGTCCAGGGTGGTGAAGCGGCCGCGGTACAGGATCAGATCCGGCGCGGCGTCGATGGCATGTGGCTCAGCCATTGTCGTGGTCTCCCGGTGCCGGCGGCGCCGGCGGTTGCGTGCGCTGCGGCAGTTCGCCGAACACGTGCGGCTTGACCTGGTGGTGGAACCACGAGGTCGGGTTGGCGTCGCTGCGCAGCAGCCGCTGCACCAGCGGCGGCAGCTGCTCGCCGAGCAGGATGCCGAGCAGGCCGACCAGCGCGATCACCGGCGGCGCCGGCGAACGCACCTTGAACAACGCATAGATCACCCCGACCAGCAGGCCCAGGCCCAGCGATACCAGATAGGTCTTCATCGGCGCGCTCCGCTCAGCCTTCATGGGCGCCGAACATGGTCCGGGCATAGGTGATCCCCAGGCCGTAGGCGCCGCCGTATTTGCGTGCCACATCGGTGGTGGTGGCATAGGACGCGGTACGCGCCCAGTCGCGCTGCAGTTCCAGCAGGTATTGCAATGCGGTCATCGGCCGCCCGCCGGCCTGCACGATGCGCTCGATCGCGCGGTTGTGCGCCTCGGCCGACACGTCTCCGCAGGCGTCGGCGATCACATACACCTCGAAACCCTGGTCCAGCGCCGACAGCGCCGGGCCGACGATGCACACGCTGGTCCACAACCCGGCCAGCACGATCCGCGACTTGCCGATCTCGTTGACCCGCTGGATCACCGCCGCGTCTTCCCAGGTGTTCATCGAGGTGCGGTCGAGCAGCGCCTGGCCCGGGAACGGCGCCACCACTTCGTCGAACATCGGCCCGGAGAAGCTCTTCTCGGCGACCGTGGTCAGGATCGTGGGCACGCCGAAGCCGGCCGCGGCATTGGCCACCAGCGCGGCATTGGTGCGCAGCGCGCCGGCATCGATCGAATGCGTGGCGAAGGCCATCTGCGACTGGAAGTCGATCATGATCAGGGTGTGGTCGCCCGGCGAGAGCAACGAGGCGCCCGGAATGGGCAGAGCGGCGAGCGGCATGGCGAGATCCTGCTGCGGGGGAGAGCACGATGCTCGCGCACGGCCGCGGCCGCGTCTTGGAGATTCGTGTCGCTCTGCGCGCCAAATGCGACCGCGCGCGCCGGCCGGGCTACCAAGCCCAGCGCACCTCGGTCCCGACATAGCTGCTGTCGTGCGCGCCGGCGTGGCGCAACGCGCCGCCGGCCTCGTAGCGCACCGCTTCCAGCGCCGCGGTGAGCTGCGGCGACAACGCACGCTGCAGTCGCAGTTGGGTGTAGCGGCCGGTCCAGCGCCCGCCCTGGCCGGCGGTGCCGGCCACCGGCAGGTTGGGCTGCAGGTACACCGCGTCGGCGGTGGTCTGCCGCCACAGCAGGCCCACCGCGACCGTCGCGGTCAGCGCCGGCGTGGCCCGCCATTGCAGCGACGGCTTCAGGTGCACCAGGTTGCTGTAGCCGGTGTAGCCGGCGAGCGCGAAGTAGTAGCCGTTCGGGAACAGCGGATTGAAGGTGGCCACGCGGCCGTCGCCGGCCCGCGCATCGCCGGAGGCGGCGTCCAGTTGCAGGCCCAGGCGCGGTTGCGTGGGCAACCGTTGCAACGTGTAGCCGGCGCGCGCGCCGACCGCCCAGGCGCGGATCGCCTGCGGGCCGACGCTACCGCGTTGCGCCATCGTCTCCAGGTCCCAGTCCGTGCCGCCGGCGGTGCCGGCGAAGCGCAGGTCGAACACGTGGCGGCGCTCGCGGCCGCTGCCGTCCAGGTAGTGCGCCTGGTCGCGTGCGTACAGCGCGTAGTAGCCGGACAGCTCGTTGTCGCCGAGCACCTTGCGCTCGACGCGCAGCGTGCCGAAGCGCACGCGGCGGCTGGAGCTGTCGTCGAAGGCGCGCGCGTCGGCGTACTGCACCGGCTGGCTGACGAAGCCGAGCACGCGCCAGCGCGGCGTTTCCCAATCGGCCCATACCGCGTCGAACGACTGGCGCACGTTGGGGCCGTCGCGCGAAGACACGAAGCGCTGCAGGTCGAAGGCGAAATCCTGCCGGCCTACGCGCGCCTTGAAGGTGCCGGCGGCGAAGGCGCGCTGGTAGGCGATGAAGGCCAGGCGCAGGTCGAGCCGGTTCTGGTCGGCGCCCGAATGCGCGCGCTTGGCGTAGGCGCGCACGTCCTCGAGCTGCGCGAACGCCTGCCAGCGGCTGCCCAGGCGCAGGTCGGCATGCAGTTGCAGGCGCTGCAGCAGGTAGGCGTCAGCGGCATCGTCGGTGCCTAGGCCGGGCGCGTCGTTGGACTCGAACCGCTCGCGCAGGTTGGCGCCCAGCGACAGGTAGCGCTGCGGATCGTCCACGTCCAGCGGCAGGTACTTCAGCCGGTCCAGCGGCGATTGCCGCAGGGCCGGATCGGCCAGCGCCGACCAGTCTTCCTGCCAGCGATTGGTGGCCGGCAGCGGCCGCGTCGCCGGCGCGGATGCCGGCGCCGGTTGCTCCGCGGCGTCGGCCGGCGCCGCGATCGCGGCGCTGCATGCCAGCGCCAGCGACGCGGCCAGGCACGCGCGCGCGGCGGCGTGCACGCGCCCGCTCAACGCGCCAGCGGGCTATGGATCTCGGCGACGTAGCCGCCCGGGAATTCCACCACCGCGCTGCGCCGGTCCTGCGCGGCGAACGGCGCCACCAGCACCTGCACGCCGGCGGCCTTGGCCTTGTCCAGAGTCTGTTGCAGGTCCTCGACTTCGTAGCCGGTGGTCTCGCGCCCGTACGGATACGGCAGGTGCCCGTCGCTGACCGCCACCGTGGTCTTGCCGAAATCCGACAGCAGGCGAATGCGCCGGTAGTGTTCGCCGGGACGGCCGATCTCCTGCCCCGGCGCCTGCCGCGCATCGTCCACGACCTTGCCGTGGGAGAAGGCAAGGAAGCTGCGCACGAAGGCGTCGGCACGGTCCGGCGACAGATAGACGCGGTTCTCCGGCAGCGTGCGGAACGCCGCGTACGACGGCGCGGTGGTATGCCAGTACAGCTGTGTGTTGATCCCGCCCGGCCATTGCACCACCGCATCGCGGCCAATCGGGTCGGGGAACGGCGCGACCAGCACGTCGGCACCGGCGGCGCGCGCCGCGGCCACCGCCTGGTCCATGTCGCGCACCAGCAGGCCGTTGCGCTCGGCGCCGAACGGGTACGGGACCGGCGTGGTGAAGCCGAACAGCGAGACCGTGCCGACCGGCGTCTGCAGCAACTGCGAGGTGGTGCTGCTCGGGGTCGGCGTCACCGTCGCCACCACCTGGCGCGTGCTGCTGCCGCCGAAGGTGGCCAGGAAGCTGGCGACGAAGCGGTCCACGTCGGCCGGCGCGACATAGACGTGGGTGGTGTCGTATTGCGGGGCAACCGCGACCGGCGGCGCGGCGGCGGCATGCGCGGCTGGCGGTGCGGCCGCCGCGGCGAACGCACTCGGCGATTGCGCGCTGAGCGACAGCACGCTGAGCGACAGCAGGGCGGCGGCGATTTTCAGGCGCATGCGGAAACATCCTCGGCTTGCAGCGAAGACCGGCGCCGGCAACGGCGCAGGCAACCGGCACCCGATGCGCCGGCCTCCGCATGCTGCGCGGCGGCACGGTGGACGTCTTGGAAATTCGCGCGGTGTTGCGCTGCCTGCATCGAGACCGGCATTGCCTCCGATGAAAATGTCGTACAAGGCTCGGTGCGTGCCGACGCTGCGCGAGTCACGTGTCCTGAAATGCAGAGGACGCCGAACCCATGCGGCTGCGGTCGCCCGAGGCGGCGGCGACGCATGGCGCGTTGGGCTCGACCGATGTTCCGAGCGTTGGGCATCGCCTTGGGCTTCCATGCCGGCTACGGCGGCAAGCGGACCCGCCGGTCGATGCGCAGCAGATCCGCAGCAGGTACAAGGCGAATGCGGCCTACGGCCGCTTCCCATCCGGGCGAGGACGCCGGATTCTTCCACGTCCATCCCGCCGCGCCGATCCAACAGCGCGCCGCGACCGCAATGCGCGGCCGCGGCGCGCAGTCGGATCAGGGCACCTGCACCTGGCCCAGCGGCAGGCGCCGTTCGCTGTCCTGGCCGTCGTTCTGCGGTGCGATGTGGCGGCGCCCCGGCGCGTCGTCGGCCAGGGCCAGGCGCAGCGCGTAGCTGCCCGACGGCAGCGTGGCCGGGACGGTGAAGCTGGCACTGCGGCTGAGGGTGGCGCCGGGCATGATCTCGTTGAGCGCGAAACCCGGGACGGTGGCGCGCGCGCGCGTGGTGCCGTCGCTGGCGACCCAGTGCAGTTCCACGTGGTAGCCGTGATACAGCGGAGCCGAACCGCGGTTGGTCATGTCCAGTTGCAGCGTGGCCTGCTGACCGCGGCTCTGCGTGTCGGGCCAGCTGGCCTTGGCCACCGCCAGGCGATAGCCCAGGTCGCGCTTGATGTCCTGCAGCTTGCTGGCGTTGCCGCTGGTTTCGTGCGCTCCGGCCGGGCCGAGGAAGCTGAAGTGGTAGTCGCGCAACAGCTTGCGGATGTCGGCGGTGCGGTTGATCCAGGTGCTCTTCTGGTTGGCGTTGGGGCTCTCGCCGCTGAGCGGGCTCACCATCCAGTTCTGGCGCGCGGCGGGCACTTCATTGGTCAGGCCGTACTCCAGGTTCCACCAGCCGTCGTCGCTGCAACTGGGCAGTGCCGGGCTGAAGGCGCCGCAGCTGGCGGTGAAGGACGGGAAGAAATCCTCGTGGAAGCCGAACAGCGCCGATCCCACATCGGACTGGCGCGCGTAGCGGGTCTGCAGCGGCGTGCGCTGGAACGCGGCGACATAGGCGTCGCGGATCAGCGTGCGGGTCTGCGCGTTCGGCTGCAGGTCTTCGCAGCCGCTGGTATGCCATTCGCCCCAGAAGCCGAGCAGCCCCACCTGGATGGCGGTGATCCGCGGATCGCCGTCGTAGCGCGCGGCCAGCGCCGCCACGAACTGCTGCATCTGCTGACGCGCGTTGGCGTTGTTGTAGTCCAGGCTGCGGACCGGCCCGTCGCCGTCGCAGCTGGCGCGGACCGCGAAAGGAATGGACAGCGGTTGCTGTTCGAGGAACTTGGGGTAATCGCGCTCGTTCTCGCCGCCGCTGTAGTGGGCGTCGATCTGGCTGCCTGCGCTGTCGGGATAGTCGGCGACCGGGCGCAGCACGAAGGTGGCCAACGGATCGTCGTTGAGGATCGGTTGCAGGTAATGCGTTTCGATCGCCTGCCAGTCGAAGACCTGGTCGGACGTCTCGATCATCCGCCACGGCAGGTACACGTGGTAGATGTGCGCGCCATGGAAGTTGTCCACGCCGCCATCGGCGGCGTAGGAACTGCCCCACAGCATGAAACCGCGGTGCGGATTGTCGAACTCCTGGGTGGACACCGCCGGGCTCAGCGTGCCGGCCTGCGCGCAAGCGGCGCCGAGCAGGCATGCGACTGCGAAGGACAAGCGTCGGGAAACGGGACGTGACGACATGGGGCGACCTCTTCGTTGTGGAGGGGTGGAGATGTCAGACAGCGTGGCGAGCGACGGGATCGCATTCCGCCATATCGATGCCGGCGAACGCAGCGCACCGATCCGGCGCCGTGCGAGTCCCGCGTACTGGACGGCACTGCGCTGCGGCTCGAGGCACGGAATGCCACGCCCGGCAGGCGTCGGTCATGTCGGAACAGTCACCGAGGCAACGAAATCGAGCCTAGATTAAGTTTCGTTATGCATCAATCTCGAAAGATAACGAAATTATCTTTGTCTACCTGGGTGGACTGGATCCTTGATGGCCACCCCTTTCCATGACCAACGCAGCCGCAACGGATCGATCCCCGCCTCGCGTGCGCGGCGGATCCGGGCAGGGCCACGGGTGCGCTGGCGCGTCGGCCGTGGGTGGATGGGGGCTTGCGCGCTGTGCCAGGCCTGCGACATCGGTCGCAATAGCCGGATCGGCGAACCTGCGGCAGGGAACGCACTGCAACACGCGAACGGGATGCGCCATGGCGCGCATGTCTGGCCTATCGCATTGCGCGACGGGCCTTGCTTCGATCACGCCTGCCTGCCTATGGCACAGGCAGCGCGACCGCAGTCAGGCGCTGCGGCGGGTCTCTACCGAGGTCGTAGCGCCCGGCTGCTCGTCTTCGAACGCCGCGCGCGCTGCGCGGACATCGCCGTGATGGGCTTCGGCCCAGTGCACCAGTAGCGCCAGCGGTTCGCTCAGGGACTGCCCCAGCGGGGTCAGCCGGTATTCCACGCCCGGCGGCACCAGCGGCAGCACCTCGCGCGCGACCAAGCCTTCGCGCTGCAGGTCGCGCAGGGTCTGGCTCAGCATGCGCTGGGAGATGTCCGGCACCGCGCGGCGCAATTCGCCGAAGCGATGCGGGCGCTCGGTCAGCAGCATCAGGAACAGGGTGCTCCACTTGTCGCCGATCTGCGCCAGCACGTCGCGCACCGGGCACTGGCCGATCGGCTGGCCCTCGTCGCGGAGGTCGCGCAGCCGTTGGCTCAGCAGCGGATCGGCAGGCGCAGCGGTGGCGGGCATGGTGGTTACCTCGGCGTCATCAGGGGCGGGAAAAGTGCCGTATTTACAGCATCGCCGCGATCTCTACTATGTACCAGGTTCCTTTTACAGACCACTTCGGTCCGCCCCATGCCGGCGCTGCGCAAGCATCGGCACCGCCCACTCCTAAGGAAACCCCATGTCCGCTCATCCCGATTCCCTGCTGGTCACCGGCGCCGGTGGCCAGCTCGGCCAGCGCGTGCTGGCCCATCTGCTCGACACGCTGCAGCTGCCGCCGCAACGCATCGTCGCCCTGACCCGCCGTCCCGAGACCCTGGCCGCCTGGGCGGCACGCGGCGTCGACGTGCGCCCCGGCGACTTCGATGCCCCGGCCTCGCTGGGCGCGGCGTTCCAAGGCGTGGGCCGGCTGCTGCTGATCAGCACCGATGCGCTGGACCGCCCCGGCCACCGGCTCGAGCAGCACCGGGCGGCGATCGCCGCGGCCACCCGCGCCGGCGTGCGCCACGTGGTCTACACCTCCTGCCCCGAACCCTACGATTCGCCGCTGCTGCTCGCCGCCGACCACGCCGGTACCGAGGACGCGTTGGCCGCCAGCGCCCTGCCCGGCTGGACCGTGCTGCGCAATCACTGGTACTTCGAGAACCTGTTCATGAGCCTGCCGTCGACCCTAGCCTCCGGCCACTGGTACAGCGCCGCGCAGGACGGCCGCATCGCCCACATCGCGCGCGACGACCTGGCCCGCGCCGCGGCGGTGGCGCTGGCCGCCGACAGCGACGACACGCGCACGCTGACCCTGAGCGGCGCGCGCGCCTACACCACCGCCGAGATCGCGGCGCTGGTCGCGCAGGCCGTCGGCAAGCCGATCGAGGTGGTGCCGGTGCCGGTCGAAGGCCTGGTCCAGGGCATGGTCGGTGCCGGCCTGCCCGAGCCGTTGGCGCGGATCCTCGCCTCGTTCGACAGCAACACCGCGGTCGGGCGCGCGGCCGCCGTCACCGGCGACTACCAGGCGCTGACCGGGCAGGCGCCGCAGCCGTTCGAGCAGTGGCTGCAGGCCAACCGCGCGCAGCTCGCCGCGCTGGCGCCCTGACGCTGCGGGCAAGCGGGGCCGTCTGCCCTACTTGCCGATGCAGAAGCTGGAGAAGATCCGTCCCAGCAGGTCGTCGGCGCTGACATGGCCGACGATCTCGCCGAGCGCGGCATGCGCCAGGCGCAGTTCCTCGGCGGCCAGTTCCAGCCGCTCGTAGCCCAGTTCGGCGGCCGCGGCAGCGGCGTGCGCGGTGGCGCGCTGCAAGGCGTCCACGTGGCGCGCGCGCGCGGAGAATTCGCCGTCGCTGCCGTCGCCGGCGGCATGGCCGGCGATCGCGCGCAGCTGCGCGTGCAGCCGTTCCAGACCGCTGCCGGTACTGGCGGAGACGTACACGCTGTCGGCTGTCGCTTCCGGTACGGCGTCGAGCAGGTCGCTCTTGTTGTGGATCCACAACCGCTGCGGCACGTCGGCGATGGCCTCGGCGATCGCGGCACGACCGGCGTCCACATCGCGCGCGTCGAGCACGACCAGCGCCAGGTCGGCGCGCCGCAGTTCCAGCCGCGCGCGGCGCATGCCTTCGCGTTCGATCGCATCGCCGCCCTCGCGCAAACCCGCGGTGTCGACCAGGGTCAGCTCCAGCCCGTCCAGCCGCACGGTCTCGCGCAAGGTGTCGCGGGTGGTGCCGGCGATGTCGGTGACGATGGCACGCTCGCTGCCGGCCAGCGCGTTGAGCAGCGAGCTCTTGCCGGCGTTCGGCGGCCCGACCAGCACCGCATGCAGGCCGTCGCGCAGGCGCCGGCCGCGTTCGGCATCCAGCAGCAGCTGCGCCAGCGCGGCGCGCGCCTGCTCCAGGCCGGCGCGGACCTGTTCGCCGCCGAGCGTGTCCAGCGATTCGTCGGCGAAATCGATCGCCGCCTCGGTATGGATGCGCAGCCGCAGCAGCTGCTCGGCCAGCGCGTCGACCCGACGCGAGAACACGCCATCGAGCGACCGCCGCGCCGCGCGCGCGGCGCGCAGGTCGCCGGCGGCGATCAGGTCGGCGATGGCCTCGGCCTGGGCCAGGTCCAGCTTGCGGTTGAGGAAGGCGCGTTCGCTGAACTCGCCGGGCCGCGCCGGCCGCGCGCCGAGTTCGCAGCAGCGCGCCACCAGCTGCCGCAGCAGCACCGGGCTGCCGTGCGCCTGCAGTTCCAGCACGTCCTCGCCGGTGAAGCTGCGCGGCGCCGGGAACCACAGCGCGATGCCGTCGTCGAGTGTGTCGCCGTGCGCATCGCGGAAGCGCGCATAGCGCGCGGTGCGCGGGGCCAGCGCGCCCAGGCCGAGGCCGGCGCCGATCGCCGCGGCCAGGCGCCCGGACACGCGCACCACGCCGACCCCGCCCGCACCCGGGGCGGTGGCGATGGCGGCGATGGTGTCGGCGGCATGCGGCATGGCGAGGAATCTCCTGCAGCGCTGCAGGCTACAACGCCTGCAGCTGGGTGCGCGCGTACGCCGCCGAGGCGCCGCCGGGCTGCAGCTCCAGATAGGTCTGGAACGCGCGCTTGGCCTTGGCCGCGTCGCCCATCTGCCGGTACGCATCGCCCAGGTTGATGTAGGCCACCGCGCGCGAGGGATCGATCTTCAGCGTGTTCTCCAGCCAGCGCGCGGCCTGCGCGTACTTGCCCTGGCGGTAGTAGATGAAGCCGAGGTTGTTGGCCGCCAGCGCGAAGTCAGGGCGCAGCTTCAACGCCTCGGTGAACTGCGCCTCGGCCTCGTCGTAGCGCTTTTCCTTGTACAGCTGCAAGCCGCGGTCGTTGGCGCGCTGCGCGCGCTGCCGGTCGGACAGCGGCCCGGCCGCGACCGGCACCGCCAGCGGCCGCTCGCCGCCCTGCAGGTCCTTGACCACAGTCGGCTTGGCTACCGGCGCCGCGGCCGACGCAGCCGTCGCCGTAGCGGGCGTGGCCACCGCCGGCACCGCCGCGGCGACCCGGTCGTTCATCGCGATCGCCGCCGAGGACAGCTGCTGCGTGTTGGCGGTCAGGAATTCGTCGCCTTCCGGCACCTGCAGCACGAACTCGCCGCCCTGCGAGCCGGGCAGGCTGCCGAACGCCGGCGTCTGCGGCGAGATGCTCGACACCGCCGGCGCCACGTACGCGGCCAGTTCGGTACCGGTGATCAGGCCGTCGCCGTTGAGATCGCCCTTGCCCGACAGCGCCTGCAGCAGCACCCAGGTGAACACCGAATGGCCGTTGGGGCCGCTGTCGGCGACCTGCTGGTCGGCGCCGCCGGCGGTGAGCATCTGCCGCGCCACGCGCCGCGCGTTCTCGCGCAGGTAGGCGCCGGTGCCGCCGCCGCGGGTCAGGCCCAGGCCGCTGTAGCAGGCGTCCATCACGAACAGCACGTGCTTGGCTTCCAGGCTCTCGGCGATGTCCTGGATCTCGGTCATCGGGATCGCGTCGGTGGCGAACTGCGCCGGGTCCGAATCGGCCGGCACGATGTAGCCCAGGTCGCGCCCGGAGGCCAGCTTGCGGGTGGCGCCATGCCCGGCGAAGAACACGAACACGCGGTCGTTCTTGCCCACCCCGCCGTGCGCCAGGCGATCGTGGAACGCGGCCAGGATGTTGTTGCGCGTGGCTTCCTGGTTCTTCAGCACGATCACCTGCGAAGACGGAAACCCGAAGCTGCCGGTCAAGGTCTGCGCGATCGCCTGCGCATCGTTGGCCGCGTACTGCAGCTTGGGCCAGCGCGCGTAGTCGTCGATGCCGATCACGATCGCCCACGACTTGTCGTAGCCGCTGGTCACCGCCGGCGCCGCGGCGTTGGCCGCCGCGCGCGCCACGCTGAAATCGCGCCCGTTCCAGGCGGCGAACTGGTAGCCGTCGGCACTGAGCCGGTCCAGGATCTGCGGTAGCGCCTTGACCGTGCGCTCGTGGATATCGTGGAACAACAGGATGCCGCGCTGCTCGCGGCCGACCTGCTCGAGCACGCGCTGCACGATCGATTCGGGCACCGGGTCGGCCCAGTCCAGCGAATCCACGTTCCACATCACCGACTTCAACCCGGCCTCGCCGAGGATCTGCATGCCCTCGGCGTTGCGCGCGCCGTACGGGAAGCGGAACAGCGGCGCGCGCTTGGCATCGACCGCGCGCAGCATGCGGTCGGTGTCCAGGATCTGGCTGCGCAATGCGGCGCCGGTTTCCTTGGACAGCTGCGCATGGGTCAGGCTGTGGTTGCCGACCGTGTAGCCCTGCTCCATCAGGCCGCGGCTGACGCTGGCCAGCGGCGCCAGCGCGACCTTGCCGTCGGCATCGAGCTTGCCCAGGTTGCGGCCGACCTCGAAGAACGTGGCCGGCACGTCGTAGCGCTTGAGGATGGCGACGATCTCGTCGGTGTACTCGCGGTGCGGACCGTCGTCGAAGCTCAGCACCACCGTCTTCGGCGGCAGGTCGCGGCCGAACACCTCGCGGTCGCTGTCCTGCATCGACATCGGATACGGCGTGATCACCCCATAGTCGCGCAGGATCCGCTCGCGCGTGTACAACGTGCCCAGGTGGGCGAGGTAGTCCTCCCACTTCTCGCGCTTCTGCACGATCGCGCGGGTGCGGTCGAAGCGGCTGAAGATCGCGGTGATCTCGCGGTTGTAGGTGCGCTCGATCTCGTCCAGCGCCTCCAGGTCCTCGCCGATGCGCTGATGCAGCTTGATCGCCGGCAACGAGGAATCCTTGCCGATGCGCGCCTGCCAGTCGGCCAGGATCTCGCGGAACGCGAGGCGGTCGGCGTCGTACAGGTCCGGCGCCGATTCGATGTAGTCCAGCAGCGCGCCGACCGCGGCGAAGCGCTGCGCGTCCTGCTGCCCCAACAGCGCATCGAACTGTTTGGCCAACGCCTCGCGCCGCTCCAGGCCCTCGTGGAACAGCTGCTGGCCGACGCCGCTGGAGGTCTGCCGTTCGGCCGCCGACTGCTTGGCCTCGTCGGCCAGCAGCACGATGATCTTGCGCTGCGCCGCCAGCTGTTCCTGCAGGTGCGTGCGGATCGCCGCGGCCTGCGCCTGCAGTGCGGGCGAACCCGGCAACGCCGCGTTGTCCGCTGCGTGCGCGGACGGCGCTGCGGCGGCGGCCGTGGACGACGGCGTGCGCTGGCAGCCGCCCAGCGCCAGCGCGATCAGGCACGAGGCGGCGACGGAGACCAGCAACGCGGAACGGCGGTCGAGCATGGCTCGGGACTCGCAAGAAGGGTGGCGGGAACGCGCGACGGCGCAGCGCCGCCGCATACGCAACGCCCGCCTTGCGGCGGGCGTTGTCGGGGTTACTTCTTGGCCTTGGCCGGCGGCTTGGCGCCGCCCCCGGCGGGCGCGGTGGCCGGCTCGCCGTGGCGCTTGGTCATCCACCACTGCTGCAACAGGCCCAGCGAACCGTTGGTGACCCAGTACAGCACCAGACCCGACGGCACGAAGGCCATCATCACGCCGAACACCAGCGGCATGAACTGCATCATCCGCGCCTGCATCGGGTCCATGCCCGGCGACGGCGTCAGCTTCTGCGTCAGCCACATCACCGCCACGTTGATCACCGGCAGGATGAAGTACGGATCGCGCGCGGTCAGGTCCTGGATCCAGGCGAACCACGGCGCCTGGCGCAGTTCCACCGACTCCACCAGCACCCAGTACAACGCGAAGAAGATCGGCATCTGCACCAGTACCGGCAGGCAGCCGCCCATCGGGTTGATCTTCTCCTTCTTGTACAGCTCCATCATCGCCGTCTGGAACTTCTGCTTGTCGTCGCCGTAGCGTTCCTTGAGCTGCTGGATGCGCGGCTGGAACTTGCGCATCTTGGCCATGCTCTTGTACTGCGCGGCCGACAGCGGATACAGCACCAGCTTGAGCAGGATCACCAGGCCGACGATCGACCAGCCCCAGTTGCCGAGCAGGGTGTGCAGATGGCTGAGCACCCAGAACAGGCCCTGGCCCAGGATCGCCATCACCGAGAAGCGGCTGTAGTCGACCACGCGGTCGAGCCCCTTCACGTTTTCCTTGGCGATCTGGTTGACCAGCTTCGGGCCGACCCACAGCCGCGCCTCGCTGCTGGCGCGCGCGCCGGGGGCGACGCTGAAGGCCGGGCCGCGCGCTTCGATCACGTGGCGCGGGCCGTCGTTGGACAGCACGTACACGGCGTCCTGGTCGGCCTGCGGGATCCAGCCGGTGAAGAAGTGGTGCTGCAGCAGCGCGATCCAGCCGCCCTTGATGGTCTGGTTGACCGGGCCGTCTTCCATGAAGTCGCTGAACGGGCGGCGCTGGTAGCCGTCCTGCGCGCTGAACCAGGTGGCGCCGTTGAAGCTGAAGGAATCCGGGTTGGTCATGCCGCGGCTGACGATGGTCGGCACCCGGCTCAGCTTGCGGAACACATAGCCCTGCCAGGGCTTGCTGCCCTGGTTGACGATCTCGTCCTTGATCTGCACCGCGTAGTGGCCGCGCTGCACGGTGTAGACGCGGCGGATGCTGACGCCGTCCGGGCCGTTCCACACGAACGGCACCTGCAGCGCGTCCTGGCCCTTGGCCAGCACGTAGTCCTTGCCCGGCTGTTCCGGCCGGAAGCCGCCGGGACCCGGCGACGGCGAGTTGTTTTCGCCGACCCAGCCGCTGATGGCGGTGTACGGGTGTTGCGGATCTTCGGTCAGCAGCGCCACCGGCGGGCTGCCGGGCTGCTTGGTCTGCGGGAACAGCAGCAGGTCCGCATCGAACACGCTGCGCCCGTCCAGGGTCAGGTGCAGCACGTCGGTGGTGATGGTCACCCGCGGCGCGGCGCCGGCGGCGGCCGGGGTCGCGGTGGTTTCGGAGGTCGCACCCGGCACGGCGGCGGCGCCAGGCACGGTGGCGCGCGGGACAGCGGGGGCGCCGGCGTTGCCGGCATCGGCGTCCTGCGCGGGCGGCAGCGTGGTTCCGGCGGCGATGGCGGTCGCATTCGCCGCAGGCGCGGCGTGCTCCTTGTTCCACTCCATCCACAACAGGCCCGCGACCATCAGCCAGGCAAAGATCAGGAAAAGGCGGGTCTGGTTCATCGGACAGGCAAGCTCGGCTTAGCCAGAAACGGGTTCTGACTGGGAAGTGGGGGAAGAAGGCGGGAGAGGCGGCGGCATTGTGCCGTCCGCAGCCGGGGCCGGCAATGCGCCAGCGCGACGCAGCAGGCGCAGGTAGGCCTGGCGCAGTTGTTCGCCGCTGGCCTGGGCGGCGGCGCTGCGCGCCACCACCACGTAGTCGCCCGGCGCCAGCCACGGCAGCAGCTGCCGGGTGGCCTCGCGCAACACACGCTTTATGCGATTGCGCACCACGGCGCGCTTGTCGACCTTGCGCGACACGGCCAGGCCCAGCCGCGCAGGATGTTCTGCGCTGCGCCAGTGCAGGCTCATCAGCGGGTCGGAGCAGCGGCGTGCGGCATCGAACACGACGCGGTATTCCGCAGACGTGCGAACCCGCGCAGAGCGAGGAAATCGCCTACGCGGGTCGGGATGATTCACGGTCCGGATTGCAGGCGCCGCCTGGGGCGGCGAAGCAATCAAGCGCTAAGGCGCTTGCGGCCCTTGGCGCGGCGGCGAGCCAGGATCTTGCGGCCGTCGGCGGTGGCCATACGGGCACGGAAGCCGTGGTCGCGCTTGCGCTTGAGGTTGCTGGGCTGGAATGTGCGCTTGGTGGCCATCGGGGCGCTCTGTCTGAATGAGGCGGAAAGAACCGGAAATTCTATAGAACCAACCAGGCCGCGGTCAACTGTTGTCTATCGGGCATCGCTGTGGCCGCCGCGCGCAGCCTGTGGATGGATCTGTGAATAGATGCGGGAAAACCATTCCCGACCCTGCGTGCCGATGGTAGTCTGGCCCATCCGCTTTCCTCTTTCACCGGCCGAGTGCGCCGCGATCGTTCGCGCCTCACGCCTGGTCTCTCAATGAATTACATCTGATGGATGCTTGGCCCCGTTGCCTGGAACGTCTGGAAGCTGAATTTCCAGCCGAGGACGTTCACACCTGGTTGAAACCGCTGCAAGCCGAACAGCGCCATGACAACAGCATGGTCCTGTACGCCCCGAACGCCTTCATCGTCGAACAGGTGCGCGAGCGCTACCTGGCGCGGATCCGCGAGCTGATGACCTACTTCGCCGGCAGCGGCGAGGTGGCGTTGCAGGTTGGCTCGCGCCCGCGTGCGCCCGAGCCGGTGGCCCCGCCCGCCAACGACGCAGCCGCCGCGCGCACGCCGCCGGCGCCGTTGCTGGAGCCGTTCGCCGGCAACCTCGACTCGCACTACACCTTCGCCAACTTCGTCGAGGGCCGCAGCAACCAGCTCGGCCTGGCCGCCGCCACGCAGGCGGCGCAGAAGCCCGGCGACCGTGCGCACAACCCGCTGCTGCTGTACGGCAGCACCGGCCTGGGCAAGACCCACCTGATGTTCGCCGCCGGCAACGCGATGCGCGAGCAGAACCCTAACGCGCGGGTCATGTACTTGCGTTCGGAACAGTTCTTCAGCGCAATGATCCGCGCGCTGCAGGACAAGACCATGGACCAGTTCAAGCGCCAGTTCCAGCAAGTGGACGCGCTGCTGATCGACGACATCCAGTTCTTCGCCGGCAAGGACCGCACCCAGGAAGAGTTCTTCCACACCTTCAACGCACTGTTCGACGGCCGCCAGCAGATCATCCTGACCTGCGACCGCTATCCGCGCGAAGTGGAAGGCCTGGAGCCGCGGCTGAAGTCGCGCCTGGCCTGGGGCCTGTCGGTGGCGATCGACCCGCCCGACTTCGAGACCCGCGCGGCGATCGTGCTGGCCAAGGCGCGCGAGCGCGGCGCCGAGATCCCCGACGACGTGGCGTTCCTGATCGCCAAGAAGATGCGCTCCAACGTGCGCGACCTGGAAGGCGCGCTCAACACGCTGGCCGCCCGCGCCAACTTCACCGGCCGCGCGATCACCACCGAGTTCGCCCAGGAGACGCTGCGCGACCTGCTGCGCGCGCAGCAGCAGGCGATCGGCATCCCCAACATCCAGAAGACCGTGGCCGACTACTACGGCCTGCAGATCAAGGACCTGCTGTCCAAGCGCCGCACGCGCTCGCTGGCGCGGCCGCGGCAGGTGGCGATGGCGCTGACCAAGGAACTGACTGAACACAGCCTGCCGGAGATCGGCGATGCGTTCGCCGGCCGCGACCACACCACCGTGCTGCACGCCTGCCGGCAGATCAAGCACCTGATGGAAACCGACGGCAAGTTGCGCGAGGACTGGGACAAGTTGATCCGCAAGTTGAGCGAGTAGCACGGCGTGCGGGCGCCGCCGGCACCACACGCCGGCGGCGCTTGATAAATCGGTGCATGACTTCGCGACAAATCCGGGAGAAACTGTGGATAAAGTGCAGCGCGGCGACGGCAGCAAAACTATCCACAGGTTTCCCCACCCCTCCAGGGGCAGTAATACCGGGGATTGAAGGGCCGAAAAACCCTTTAGGTACAGATAGTTAAGCTACCTTTGCACCGAAATTCGCTCTACCATCACCACCAAGCTTTTGATTTATTCCATATCTTTTTAAAGCATAGGGGCACGGAACCACATGCGTTTCACACTGCAGCGCGAAGCCTTCCTCAAGCCATTGGCGCAAGTCGTCAATGTGGTCGAACGCCGCCAGACCTTGCCGGTTCTGGCCAACTTCCTGGTGCAGGTGCACGACGGGCAACTGTCGCTGACCGGTACCGACCTGGAAGTGGAAATGGTGTCGCGTATCGCGGTCGACGACGCACAGGACGGCGAAACCACGATTCCCGCACGCAAGCTGTTCGAGATCATTCGGGCCTTGCCGGACGGCAGCAAGATCACCGTCTCGCAGACCGGCGACAAGATCACCGTGCAGGCCGGGCGTAGCCGCTTCACCCTGGCGACGCTGCCGGCCAACGATTTCCCGTCGGTGGATGAAGTCGAGGCCACCGAGCGGGTTCTGGTGCCGGAAGCGGCGCTGAAGGAACTGATCGAGCGCACCGCCTTCGCGATGGCCCAGCAGGACGTGCGTTACTACCTCAACGGTCTGCTGTTCGACCTGCGCGACCAGACCCTGCGCTGCGTGGCCACCGATGGCCATCGTTTGGCGCTGTGCGAGACCGAGCTGGAGAACGCCGGCGGTGCCAAGCGCCAGATCATCGTGCCGCGCAAGGGCGTGACCGAGCTGCAGCGTCTGCTGGAAGGCGGCGATCGCGAAGTCGAGCTGGAAGTCGGGCGCAGCCACGTGCGGGTCAAGCGCGACGATGTCACCTTCACCTCCAAGCTGATCGACGGCCGTTTCCCCGATTACGAAGCAGTGATCCCGATCGGCGCCGACCGCGAGGTCAAGCTGGATCGCGAGGCGCTGCGCGCCGCGCTGCAGCGTGCGGCGATCCTGTCCAACGAGAAGTACCGCGGCGTGCGCGTGGAAGTCTCGCCGGGCCAGCTGAAGATCAGCGCGCACAACCCCGAGCAGGAAGAGGCGCAGGAAGAGATCGAGGCCGACACCAAGGTCAGCGACCTGGCGATCGGCTTCAACGTGAACTACCTGCTCGACGCCCTGTCGGCGTTGCGCGAGGAGTTCATCGTGATCCAGCTGCGCGACGCCAACTCGTCGGCTCTGGTGCGCGAGGCGAGCAGCGCCCGCTCGCGCCATGTGGTGATGCCGCTGCGTCTCTGACGGCAACCCAGAAGAACGTGTTCCACGTGGAACACAGCTGAGAAACCCGGCCTCGTGCCGGGTTTTCTTTTGCCCCGGTTCGGTAGCGCTGTTGAGCCATGACGGCTCCTTGTGGGAGCGACTTCAGTCGCGACGGAGCTTTATCGCCGCCGTCTGATGCCTCTCGGAGCGTCCGGGCTCCGTAAATCGTCTCGCAGGAGCAGCCACACGCCTGAGCCGCCAGCCGCACCGAACAATCCCTGCCTGCCAAACCACACTCGCGACAGGACGGTCGCGACCGCTTTTGGGTATGCTGCCGCCTGCCCCCATGAACCGACCCGCGTGCGCCCGGTGCGAGCGCTCTCGCCCACGATTCCCCGCATGCACGTCTCCCGCCTCGACCTTCATCACCTGCGCCGCTTCGCCGCGCTCGAACTGGCGCCTGCGCCTGGGCTGAACCTGATCACCGGCGACAATGGCGCCGGCAAGACCACGATCCTCGAAGCCATGCACCTGATGGCCTACGGCCGCAGCTTCCGCGGGCGGGTCCGCGACGGCCTGGTCAGCCAGGGCCAGGATGCCCTGGACGTCTTCGTCGAATGGCAGGAACGAGGCACCGAGCCGCAGCAACCGCGCCGCCGCCGCGCTGGATTGCGTCATAGCGGCCAGGATTGGCGTGGCCGGCTGGACGGAGAAGACGTGGCCTACCTCGGCACGCTATGCGCGGCCCTGGCGGTGGTCACCTTCGAGCCGGGCAGCCATGTGCTGGTCAGCGGCGGCGGCGAACCCCGCCGGCGCTTCATCGACTGGGGCTTGTTCCACGTGGAACCTGATTTCCTTGCCCTGTGGCGCCGCTACGCGCGGGCGTTGAAGCAGCGCAACGCCCTGCTGAAGAGTGGCGGTGGCGGCGCAGCCCTGGATGCCTGGGACCACGAACTGGCCGAAGCCGGCGAACCGCTCACCTCGCGCCGCGAGCAGTACCTGGAACGGTTGTTGCAGCGGCTGCTGGTGCTCGGGCCGGAACTGGCGCCGGCATTGGGGATCCAGCACCTGCACTTCGCCCCTGGCTGGCGCCGCCACGAAGTGCCGCTGGCCGACGCGCTGCTGCTCAACCGCGAACGCGATCGCCAGTACGGCTACACCTCGGTCGGCCCGCATCGCGCGGACTGGAGCCTTGAGTTCGCGACCATCCCTGGCCGCGATGCGTTATCGCGCGGCCAAGCCAAGCTCACCGCCCTGGCCTGCCTGCTGGCCCAGGCCGAGGACTATGCCGAGCAGCGCGGCGAATGGCCGGTGATCGCCCTGGACGACCTGGCCTCGGAACTGGACCAGCATCACCAGCGGCGCGTGTTGCAGCGGCTGCAGGCCGGGCCGGCACAGGTATTCGTGACCGCCACCGAAACTCCGCAGGCGCTGGCCGACATGGCGCTGCCGATCGCGCGGTTCCACGTGGAACATGGCCAAGCCCTGGCCCGTTCCTAGCCTGCGCGAGGCGGGAGGGCCGGGGCTGCTATAATTCGCCGCAATCCCCTATCCATCGGCGCGACCGGGTTCCTGCCCGCCGTCGTCCGACTCGTGGAGCCTACGGCAAGCGCATGACCGAAGAACAGAATCCGCCAACCTCGCCCGCCAACACCACCTACGACTCCAGCAAGATCACCGTGCTGCGTGGGCTGGAAGCGGTCCGCAAGCGTCCCGGCATGTACATCGGCGACGTGCACGACGGTACCGGCCTGCACCACATGGTGTTCGAGGTCGTCGACAACTCCATCGACGAAGCGTTGGCCGGCCATGCCGACAACGTGCTGGTCAAGATCATGGTGGACGGCTCGGTGCAGGTGTCCGACAACGGTCGCGGTATCCCGGTCGACATCCACAAGGAAGAAGGCGTGTCCGCGGCCGAGGTGATCCTCACCGTGCTGCATGCCGGCGGCAAGTTCGACGACAACAGCTACAAGGTGTCCGGCGGCCTGCACGGCGTCGGCGTGTCGGTGGTCAACGCCCTGTCCGAGCACCTGTGGCTGGACGTGTGGCGCGATGGCCACCACTACCAGCAGGAATACAAGCTGGGCGAGCCGCAGTACCCGCTCAAGCAGCTGGAAGCGTCCGACAAGCGCGGCACCACCCTGCGCTTCAAGCCGGCGGTGGAGATCTTCAGCGACGTCGAATTCCATTACGACATCCTGGCGCGGCGCCTGCGCGAGCTGTCCTTCCTCAACTCCGGGGTCAAGATCACCCTGCAGGACGAGCGCGGCGAAGGCCGCCAGGACGTGTTCGAGTACGAAGGCGGCATCCGCAGTTTCGTCGAGCACCTGGCGCAGCTGAAGACCCCGCTGCACCCGAACGTGATCTCGGTGACCGGCGAGCAGAACGGCATCGTCGTGGACGTGGCCCTGCAGTGGACCGACGCCTACCAGGAAACGATGTTCTGCTTCACCAACAACATCCCGCAGAAGGACGGCGGCACCCACCTGGCCGGCTTCCGCGCAGCGCTGACCCGCACCCTGTCCAACTACATCGAACAGAACGGCATCGCCAAGCAGGCCAAGATCACCCTGTCCGGCGACGACATGCGCGAAGGCATGATCGCGGTGCTGTCGGTCAAGGTGCCGGATCCGAGCTTCTCCTCGCAGACCAAGGAGAAATTGGTCAGTTCCGAGGTGAAGCCCGCCGTTGAGAACACGTTCGGCGCCCGTTTGCAGGAATTCCTGCAGGAAAACCCCAACGAGGCCAAGGCCATCGCCGGCAAGATCGTCGATGCCGCGCGCGCCCGCGAGGCCGCGCGCAAGGCGCGCGACCTGACCCGCCGCAAGGGCGCGCTGGACATCGCCGGCCTGCCCGGCAAGCTGGCCGACTGCCAGGAGAAGGATCCGGCGCTGTCCGAGCTGTTCATCGTCGAGGGCGACTCGGCTGGCGGCTCGGCCAAGCAGGGCCGCAACCGCAAGAACCAGGCGGTGCTGCCGCTGCGCGGCAAGATCCTCAACGTGGAACGCGCGCGCTTCGACCGCATGCTGGCCTCCGACCAGGTCGGCACGCTGATCACCGCGCTGGGCACCGGCATCGGCCGCGACGAATACAACCCGGACAAGCTGCGCTACCACCGCATCATCATCATGACCGACGCCGACGTCGACGGCGCGCACATCCGCACCCTGCTGCTGACGTTCTTCTACCGGCAGATGCCGGAGCTGATCGAGCGCGGCTACATCTACATCGGCCTGCCGCCGCTGTACCGGCTCAAGCAGGGCAAGCAGGAGTTGTACCTGAAGGACGACAACGCGCTCAACGCCTACCTGGCCAACAGCGCGGTCGAGGGTGCGGCGCTGATCCCGGCCAGCGACGAGCCGCCGATCACCGGCACCGCGCTGGAGAAGCTGCTGTTGCTGTTCGCCAGCGCCAACGACGCAGTGGCGCGCAACGCGCACCGCTACGATCCGGCACTGCTGACCGCGCTGATCGACCTGCCGCCGCTGGACGTGGCGCAGCTGGAAGCCGAGGGCGAGCAGCATCCGAGCCTGGACGCGCTGCAGGCCGTGCTCAACCGCGGCACCCTGGGCACCGCCCGTTACGAACTGCGCTTCGAGCCGGGCACCGAACAGCGTCCGGCGACCCTGATCGCGGTGCGCCGCCACATGGGCGAAGAACTGACCCAGGTGCTGCCGATGGCGGTGTTCGAGAGCGGCGAACTGCGCCCGCTGCGCGAGGTCGCGCTGGCGTTGAACGGCCTGGTCCGCGAGGGCGCGCAGATCGTGCGCGGCAATAAGACCCAGAGCATCAACAGCTTCGCCCAGGCGCATGCCTGGTTGTTCGACGAGGCCAAGAAGGGCCGGCAGATCCAACGCTTCAAGGGCCTGGGCGAAATGAACGCCGAGCAGCTGTGGGAAACCACGGTGAACCCGGATACGCGCCGCCTGCTGCAGGTGCGCATCGAGGACGCGGTGGCCGCCGACCAGATCTTCAGCACCCTGATGGGCGACGTGGTCGAGCCGCGCCGCGATTTCATCGAGGAAAACGCGCTGAAGGTCGCCAACCTCGACATCTGACCGCGGCATCGCCCGTTCCCCGGCGCCTGCCGGGGGACGGCGTCCTTCCCGCTCCCTTAGCCTGACTCGCCCAGGATCGCGATGACCTCGCTGCCGTCGCACCCCACCGCCCCGCCCTCGCTGCCCCGTCCCGCGCCGTCGTCCGGCTGGCGCAAGCCGGTGCTCGGCTTCGTCCTCGACGTGCTGCTCGCCGCGGTCGTGCTGCTGGCCGTCAGCGTGCTGTGCGGCCTGGTCTGGGGCGTGGTGCGTGGCTTCCAGGTCACCATGGAGCTGCGCGCGCAGGGCATTCCCAGCGATCGCATCGCCTCGGTCGTCGCCACCCATCTCGGCCAGCCCGGCGCGCTGGCGCAGCTGCTGATCGCCCTGGTCAGCACTCTGTCCGCGGCACTGCTGCTGTACTTCCTGCGCCGCCCGGCCAACGCGGCCGAGCGTCGCGCCTCGTGGCGGGCCGCGCGCGTGCCCGCGACCTGGGGCTGGGTGCTGCTGGTGGCGGTGGCGGTATTCGTGGGCAGCAGCGTGCTGTCCAACCTCGGCGCGCAGCTGGGGATCAAGCCGGTGCCGACCAACCTGCCGCTGATGCGCGAAGCGATGACGCAGATGCCGCTGTTCCTGTTCCTGTTCGCGGTGCTGATCGCGCCGGCCTACGAGGAACTGCTGTTCCGCCGCGTGCTGTTCGGGCGCCTGTGGGATGCCGGCTGGCCGCGGCTGGGCATGGCGCTCAGCGGCGCCGCGTTCGCGCTGGTGCACGAATTGCCCGGCACCACCGGCAATGGCGTGGCCGAGACCGTGCAGCTGTGGTTGATCTACGGCAGCATGGGCGCGGCCTTCGCCTGGCTGTACAAACGCACCGGCACGCTGTGGGCGCCGATCGCCGCGCATGGCCTGAACAATGCCGTCGCCGTCGCCGGGTTGTACTGGTTCGGCGCAGCTTGACGCTGCGTTTGACGAAAAGTTAAGACGCCTCCCATCACACTGCGACGTGTGTCATAGGGGGACCTATATGAGAAACGTTGTACTGGGGGCATCGATCGCGATGCTGCTGGCAGCCTGCGCGACGACGACATCGCCGACTGGCCGTACCCAGGTCGTGGGCGGCGTGTCGCAGCAGGAGCTCGATCAGCTCGGCGTGCAGGCCTTTGCCGAGGCCAAGGCCAAGGAGCCGATCGACCAGGATCCCAAGCGCAACGCCTATGTGCGCTGCGTGGTCGGCGCGCTGGTCGCGCAGTTGCCGGCGCAGTGGCGCGGCACCGCGTGGGAAACCGCCGTATTCGCCGACAAGGAACCCAACGCGTTCGCGCTGCCCGGCGGCAAGGTCGGCGTCAACAGCGGCATCTTCTCCGTGGCCAAAAACCAGGACCAGTTGGCGGCGGTGCTCGGCCACGAGATCGGCCATGTGATCGCACGCCACCACGAAGAACGCATCACCCGCCAGATCGGCACCCAGACCGGCGTCAGCTTGCTCGGCGCTCTGGCCGGCGCCCGCTACGGCAACGCCGTCGGCGACACCGTCGGTCAGGTCGGCGGCATGACCGCGCAGGCCGCGTTCCTGCTGCCCGGCTCGCGCGCTCAGGAAAGCGAAGCGGACGTAGTCGGCCAGCGGCTGATGGCGCAGGCCGGATTCGATCCGGCGCAGGCGGTCGACCTGTGGAAGAACATGATGTCCGCCGGCGGCCAGCGCCCGCCGCAATGGCTGTCCACCCACCCCGATCCCAGCGCCCGCATCGGCGAACTGCAGCGCGATGTCGCCGCGCTCGAGCCGGTGTATGCGCAGGCGCGCAGCGCCGGGCGGGCGCCGAAGTGCGGATGATCGCCGCGCGGTCACGGCGCGGGCGCGTGCCGTCGGCATGGCAATGCATCCCAAAAACGTTTTCACGGCGTACAGGTTTCTGTTAGTTTTGCTGGCTCGGCCCTGGATGGCCGCTCCGTCTTCCGTGCCGCTCCGGGCGGTTCCACCGAGGTGATCCATGAAATTCAGTATTCGCAAGCAAGCGCTGTTGTCCCTGGTGATCACTGCTGCCCTCGGCGGCGCGGTGGTGACCGACGCCGTCGCCCAGTCCGATCGTTCCGAGCAGCGCTCCTCGCGCAAGTCCAAGAACGAAAAGGCCGCGGTGATGTTCCCCAACGCCACCCGCCAGGAGCCGACCGGCAAGCCGTCGGCCAAGCTCGGCAGCAAGCTGCAGAAGCTGATCGACACCTACAACAAGGGTGAGGATTACGCCGGCGTGCGCACCCAGGCCGACGAGGTCCTGGCCAATAGCGCGGCCAACGAGTACGACAAGTCGATCGCCGCGCAGCTGGCCGCGCAGGCCGCCTACAACCTGGACGACAGCAAGGCCGCCAAGCAGTACCTGCAGCAGGCGATCCAGTTCAACGGCCTGGACAACAACGGCCACTTCCAGTCGATGCTGATGCTGGCGCAGCTGCAGTTGCAGGACGACGAGACCGCCGCAGGCCTGGCCTCGCTGGACAAGTTCCTGGCCGAATCCAAGTCGACCCGTCCGGAAGACCTGATCCTCAAGGGCCAGGCGCTGTACCAGACCGAGCGCTACCAGGAAGCGATTCCGGTGCTGCAGCAGGCCATCGCCGCCTCGCCGGAGCCCAAGGACAGCTGGAACCAGCTGCTGATGGCTTCCTACGCCGAAGCCGGCCAGACCGGCGAAGCGGTCAAGGCCGCCGAAGCGCTGGCGGCCAAGACGCCGAACGACAAGAAGGCCCAGCTCAACCTGGCCAACATGTACATGCAGGCCGACCAGATGGACAAGGCCGCCGCGGTGATGGACAAGCTGCGCGCCGCCGGCCAGTTGACCGACGAGAAGGAGTACAAGCAGCTGTACTCGATCTACGCCAACACCGACAAGAAGGAAAAGGACGTCATCGCGGTCATCAACGAAGGCATGCAGAAGGGCATCCTCAAGCCCGACTACCAGACCTATCTGGCGCTGGCGCAGTCCTACTACTACAGCGACCAGGTGCCGCAGGCGATCGAGAACTGGCAGAAGGCCGCGCCGCTGTCCAAGGACGGCGAGACCTATCTGAACCTGGCCAAGGTGCTGCACCAGGAAGGCCGCGTTCCGGAAGCCAAGCAGGCCGCGCAACAGGCATTGGCCAAGGGCGTCAAGAAGCCGGAAGACGCCAAGAAGATCATCAACCTGAAGTAAAACGCAAAAAAAGCCCCCGAAAGCCAGTGCTTAAAGTAGTGCAGGTCACAGGGATTGGTATAAGCTTGGAGGTTCCTGCGGTGTGACACCGCGTGAACTGGGATTCAGATTCTTCGCGAATCCCGGCCCCCCTAAACGAGTCATTGGCGCATGACGGAACAATTGGTCATCAATCGGCATTACGACAGAGATGAAGCTTCCGGCCTCAGCTGGCCGCGCATCATCGGTATTGCCTTCGTAATCGCGCTGCATCTGGCAGCGCTGATGTTGCTGCTGATTCCAGCCGTTGCGCCGAAGGCGGCAGCGGAGAAGGAACGCAACATCGTCGTCACCCTGGTCGACGCACCGCCGCCGCCGCCACCCCCGCCGCCGCCGCCGCCGAAGCCGCCGGAGACGCCGCCGCCGCCGGTCAAGAACCTGGCGCCGCCGAAGCCGACCCCGCTGCCGCCGCCGCCGGAAGCACCGGTGATCGACGTGCCGGAGCCGCGCCCGAGCGACATCGCCACGCCGCCGTCGCCGCCGTCGCCGCCGGCTGCAGCCACCGACATCGGCGCCAGCGTCGATATCTCGTCGAAGAACATGAACCCGCCGAAGTACCCGCCGTCCGCATTCCGGTCGGGCGCAGAAGGCGAGGTGATCCTGATCATCGACGTCGACGCAAACGGTAACGTCACCAACGTGGCCGTCGAAAAATCCAGCCGCAACCGCGACCTGGACCGCGCCGCCATGGAAGCAGCGCGCAAGTGGCGGTTCAATGCCGCTACCGCCAATGGACAGAAGACCGCCGGCCGCGTCCGCGTACCGGTCAACTTCGCGCTGAACTGATACAAAGGCAGCAGCCCGGCGCACCCGCCGGTCTGCAGGCCCTGTCTACTCTTTGCACCACCCTCATCACCACACACAACAAAGGTAAGCGTCATGCTGCAGGAAATTTTCATCGCCGCTGCTGCGGGGGGCAACAACGCATCGAACGCCCTGTCGCAGATGGGCTTCGAGCACCTGATCACCGAGATGACCTCCAAGCCGGGTGACTTCGCCGTCTCCTGGGTGGTGCTCATCACCCTTATCATCATGTCGGCGGCTTCGTGGTACTGGACCGTCATCAACATCTTCCGCGCCACCCGCCTGAAGAGCCAGGCCGACCGCGTCACCAGCCTGTTCTGGGACACGCCGAACGCGCAGGACGCCATCCGTGCGATGGAAGAGCAGCCGTCCAGCGAGCCCTTCTCGAAGATCGCGCTCGACGCCGCACAGGCCGCTGCGCACCACCAGCGTGCCGAAGCCGGCACCGGCACCGGCCTGGGCGAGACCCTGAGCCGTTCGGAGTTCGTCGACCGCGCCCTGCGTCAGGCCGTGACCCGCGAAAGCACCAAGCTGCAGTCGGGCATGACCCTGCTGGCCACCGTCGGTGCGACCGCGCCGTTCGTCGGTCTGCTCGGTACGGTGTGGGGCATCTACGGCGCGCTGATCAAGATCGGTGCCACCGGCTCCGCCTCGATCGACGCCGTCGCCGGCCCGGTGGGTGAAGCGCTGATCATGACCGCGATCGGTCTGTTCGTCGCGATCCCGGCCGTGTTCGCGTTCAACTTCTTCAGCAAGGTCAACAGCTCGACGATCGCCAAGTTCGATACGTTCGCCCACGACCTGCATGACTTCTTCGCCACTGGTTCGCGCGTTCGCTGATCCGCGGTCAAGTAGTCCACGCAACGATTAACGGAGCCCGTTATGGCTTTCAGTAGTGGTAACAGCGGCGGCCCCATGGCCGACATCAACGTCACGCCCCTCGTGGACGTGATGCTGGTGCTGCTGATCATCTTCATCATCACGGCACCGCTGATGTCCCACAAGGTCAAGGTGGAACTGCCCGAAGCCAACCTCAAGCAGGATCAGGACGAAGCGGAAAAGCGCCCGAATCCGATCACGCTGGCGGTCAAGGAAGACGGGTCGCTGTACTGGAACGACCAGCCGATCTCCAAGGAAGCCCTGGAATCGCGCTTTTCGACCGCGGCCCAGCAGACCCCGCAGCCGCCGCTCAATCTGCGTGGCGACCGCACGACCAAGATGCGCACGATCAACGAGATCACCAAGATCGCGCAGGGTCAGGGCATGTTGGACGTCGGTTTTGTTGCGACCAAAGAGAAGGGGAACTGAGCCATGGCATTCAGCTCAGGAGGCGGCCGTGGTCCCATGGCCGACATCAACGTCACGCCGCTGGTCGACGTGATGCTGGTGCTGCTGATCATCTTCATCGTGACCGCGCCGATCATGACCTACCCGATCGACGTGGACCTGCCGCAGCGGGTGATCAACCCGCCACCGCAGTTGAAGGAGCCGCCGCCGCCGATCGATCTGCGTATCGATGCGTCGAACCAGATCTTCTGGAACAACAGCCCGGTGGCTGTGACGGCGCTTGCGCAGATGATGGAAAACGAAGTACAGCGCGATCCGACCAACCAGCCGGAACTGCGCATCGATGCCAATCCGGATTCCGAATACGAAGTGATGGCCAAGGTGCTGGCCGCCGCCAAGAATTCGGACATGAAAAAGATCGGCTTCGTGCAGCAATAAGCTCTACCGCAACACCTCAGTCATGACGCGACTGCAACGCCACCGGAAACGGTGGCGTTTTTTTTGCTTCGGCGCCGGCGTGGAACCACCAGCATTGGCAGCGCGCCGCCAGCGTTGTCGTGTGAGAAAGCCCAGGCGCGACGGGTTGTACCGGGAATGCCTGTCGCGATCCGGCCCCTCGCACGGCCCCTGTCCCGGGTGTAGGCTGGGGACGCGACACCACAACCACAGGACAGGAGGCAGGCCATGGCTTTCAGTACCGCAGGGAACCGGGGACCGCTGGCGGAGATCAACGTCACGCCGCTGGTCGATGTGATGTTGGTGCTGTTGATCATCTTCATGGTGACCGTACCGTTGGTGACGCGGCCGATCGCCGTCAACCTGCCGCAGCGTACCGACACGCCGCAGCGGCCACTCGCGCCGCCGCCGCCGATCGAGTTGCGCCTGGACGCCAGCGGCCAGCTGTTCTGGAACGCCAGTCCCTTGCCCCTGGCCGAACTGCAGCCGCGGCTGCAAGAGGCGATGGCGCAGGCCGCCGGCAATACGCCGGAGCTGCGCATCGATGCCAACCCGGATGCCGAATACCAGGTGATGGCCAAGGTGCTGGCCGCGGCCAAGAACGCACAGGTGGAAAAGATCGGTTTTCTGCAGCGGTAGATTCCACGGCAGGATCCAGGTCAGCACGCAAACGCCACCGGCAACGGTGGCGTCGTTCCAAAGCAGCGGCTTCCGAGGGACCCGGGTGGCCCTGCAGGCATCGGCGGGCTACCCACGCCATGCTTCGTGCTGCGTCCGGTCCACGCCGCGTGGAGTGAGATGTCAGCCGTCGCTAGCCAAGCCACGCGAAGTAGTCGCAATGACCCTTCGCGCCATGGCAGAAGAAGACCCAAGTGGTGCCGCTGCTCTCGTGGGTCCAGGCAGAAAATTCCCGGTCCGAATAGTCCCGGACGGTTTCTGCCCAATCCTCGAATGGGGCGTCCGTCCTGGTTCCGGGCACCAAGGCGCGAAAGAGCATCGGTGCCTGCGCCGGGACGAAGTCGAACTCTCCCACGGAAGTGTTGAGGTCGAGATTGTTCGACGTGCGGATGCGAACCGTCGACGTGGGGAGAACATCGGGAAGCCACCCTCGCTCGAACAGGCGGTCGGCGCGGGCATCGGCCAACGTGGAGTATCGCGTTGTCACCGTATCCGGGGAGCAGCCGGGCAAGCCCAAGGCAACGACCAGCAGGAGACCGACTGTCCTCATGCGGCCGGCACCGCGAATGCGGCAGATCCGCGACACGGCATCGGCTCGAACCGAGCGTCAACCCAAGGACGCATAGGCGGCGATGGACGCGGCCAGGAAGCCGATCGCGGAGACCACGGCGGGAACCCAGCTGCCGCCGAGCCAGCCGCGGCGCAGCAGCAACAGTGCCGTGAGACAGCCGAGCTGCACGGCGATCGGCAGGAACACCGGCTTGACCGTGGTGATGAAGAACATCGGAAACAGCACGCCGAAGCCCAACAGAACGAGTTCGAGCCGTCGCGAGAACGCCAGGTCCTTGAAGCGCTTGTCGGGCTGGGGCATCGATGCTCTCCGCAGTCTGGCGCGCTATCGAACCGAAGACAGGATCGCCAGGTAGGCCTTCACCGTGGCGTCGAGCCCGGAATACAGCGCCTCGCCGATCAGCGCATGGCCGATCGAGACTTCCAGCACCTGCGGTACCGCGGCCAGGAACGCGCCGAGGTTGGCCTGGGCCAGGTCGTGGCCGGCATTGACGCCGAGTCCGGCGGCCTGGGCGCGGCGCGCAGCGGCGGCGAAGGCGGCCGGCGCCGCCGCATCGCCACGCTCGAACGCGTCCGCGTACGGCCCGGTATACAGCTCGACGCGATCGGCGCCGAGGTCGGCGGCGACCGCCAGGTCGGGATTGTCGGCATCGACGAACAGGCTGACCCGGCAGCCCAGCGCCTTCAGTTCGGCGATCAGCGGACGCAGCCGTGCGCTGTCGCGGCCGAAGTCGAAACCATGGTCGGAGGTCAGCTGGCCATCGCCGTCCGGCACCAGCGTGGCCTGCGCCGGGCGCACCTGCGCGCACAGCGGGATCAGCCCCGGATAACCCGGCCGCGGCGGTGCGAACGGATTGCCCTCGATATTGAATTCCACGCCGCGCGCGCGGGTCAGCTCGGCCAACGCCAGCACGTCCTCGGCATGAATGTGGCGTCGGTCCGGGCGCGGATGCACGGTGATGCCGTGCGCGCCGGCGTCCAGGCAGGCGCGCGCGGCCTCCAGCACGCTCGGCAGTCCGCCGCCGCGCGAATTGCGCAGGACCGCGATCTTGTTGACGTTGACGCTGAGCTGGGTCATCGGCGCCCGGGGCTTACGACGAGAGCGCGTCGTCGCTGGCGGCGGCGGCCGCGGCACGGCGCGCCTCGGCCTGCTCGCGCAGCCGGCGCAGCTCGGCCGGGTCGATCATCGGCATCGTGTCGCGCTGGCTGGCGTCGCCGATCTTGGCCACGTACCAGCCGCGCGCCCAGGCCAGCAGGAACCCCAGCGCGGCCAGCAACGCCAGCACCAGCAGCGACATATGCGGCGTGGAGAACGCCAGGACGAAGGCACCGAGCGCGAGCAGCAGAAAGAGCCAGTACATGACGATCTCCCCAAGGATGGGCGCAGTGTAGCGCTGCCCGGGCGGCCGGTTCCACGGTGAACCTCCAGGCCGGCGCCTGGCGGCGGCGTGCTACAACAGCGGCGAGGTCAACCGCGCCAGCGCCTCGGGCAGCCGGTAGCGCCACAGCGAGCGCTGGCGGTCGTCGCGCACCTGCACCGCGTCGGCGATCTCGCGGCCGATCAGCGTGGCCAGTTCCTGGGTCAGCTGACGGTCGCGGAACATCGCCGCCACCTCGAAGTTGAGCCGGAAACTGCGGTTGTCGAAGTTGGCGCTGCCGACGATGGCGAGATCCTCGTCGACGATCAATGCCTTGCTGTGCAGCATGCGCGGACCGTACTCGTAGATCTTGACCCCGGCCTGCAGCAGTTCGTCGAAATACGAGCGCGCCGCCAGCGTCACCAGCCGCGAATCGCTGCGCTTGGGCACCAGCAGGCGCACGTCGAGGCCGCCCAGCGCGGCGGAGGTCAACGCCATGCGCGCGGCCTCGCCCGGCACGAAATACGGCGTCACCAGCCAGACCCGCCGCTGCGCCTCGTAGATCGCCGCGACCTGCATGCGGTGGATGCTTTCCCACGATGAATCCGGGCCGGACACCAGCACCTGCGCCTGGATCGCGCCCTCGTCGCGGCCGGGCATGTCGTGCGGCCAGATCTTGGCCATGTCGAAGGTGTCGCGGCCCTGGCGGGTGGCGTACAGCCAGTCCTCGACGAACACCAGCTGCAGGCTGCGCACCACGTGGCCCTCGCAGCGCACGTGCAGGTCGCGGTACGCGTCCGGGCGCAACGCTTCGTTCTCCTCGTCGGTGACGTTGATGCCGCCGGTGAAACCGATGCGGCCGTCGATCACCACGATCTTGCGGTGGGTGCGCAGGTTCACCCACGGCCGCTTGAACTTGAACGGGCGCAGCAGCTGGGTGGGATGGAACCAGGCCGCCTCGCCGCCGGCGTCCAGCAGCGGCTGCAGGAAACGCTTGCGCACCTGCGAGGAGCCCACCGCGTCGAGCAGCAGGCGCACCTTGACCCCGGCGCGGGCGCGCTCGACCAGCGCATCGCGGATGCGCGTGCCGCTGCGGTCGGGATTGAAGATGTAGTACTCCAGGTGCACGTGGTGCTGCGCGGCGGCGATGTCGCGCACGATCGCGTCGTAGGTGGCCGCGCCGTCCACCAGCCATTGCGCGCTGGTCGCCGAACTCGGCGCCAGCCCGGTGGTGGCCTGGGCGATCTTGGCCAGCTCGGTGCAGTCGGCGTCGGCCGGGCAGACGCTGCTGTAGTGCTCCATGCCCGAGCGCGAGCGGCCGCGGCGCAGGCGCTGCCGCTTCACCCTCTGCGGGCCGAGCAGGTAGTAGATGACGAAACCCAGGTACGGCAGCGCGGCCAGCGACAGCACCCAGCTCAGCGTCGCCGCCGGCTCGCGTTTCTGCAGCACGATCCAGCTGCTCAGCCACAGGATGTACAGCAGATAGGCGGCGGTGACGTAGGCGCCGAAATGGGGGATGCCGGTGAGCCAGTCCCAGGTGTTCTGCAGGGTCGCGAATACGAACATCGGCGGATTCTACGGGGCGGGCGCGACTCCTGCGCGTGGCGCTGAAAGATTCAGCGTCGTCCGGTCGCCGTCGCAGTGGCTGAGACCGTGGCGGCGTACCCTGCGCGGATGAGCACGGCCATCAAGGGACGCGGCGCCGGCAGCCACCTGCCCGGCCGCTTCGAACGCACCATCAGCCAGGCCGAGGACGACGGCTGGCACCCCGACGACAGCGAGGAATTCGCCGCGCCGCGGCTGCGCACGGAAGTGCGCGAGGAGACCGCGCGCAGCATCATCAGCCGCAACCAGTCGCCGGATGTGGGCTTCTCGCAGTCGGTCAATCCCTACCGCGGCTGCGAGCACGGCTGCAGCTACTGCTTCGCCCGGCCCAGCCACGCCTATTTGAACCTGTCGCCGGGGCTGGACTTCGAGACCCGCCTGTTCGCCAAGACCAATGCCCCGGACCTGCTGCGCCGCGAGCTGGCCAAGCCCGGCTACGTGCCCAGCCCGATCGCGCTGGGCATCAACACCGATGCCTACCAGCCGATCGAGCGCAAGCTGCAGCTGACCCGGCAGCTGATCGAGGTGCTGTGGGAAACCCGCCATCCGTTCTCGCTGATCACCAAGAACGCGCTGGTCGAGCGCGACCTGGACCTGCTGGTGCCGCTGGCGCGCGAGAACCTGGTCAGCGTGCACTTCTCGGTCACCTCGCTGGACCCGCGCCTGTCGGCGCGGCTGGAGCCGCGCGCCTCGGCGCCGCATGCGCGGCTGCGCGCGATGCGCACGCTGCACGAGGCCGGGGTGCCGGTGGGGGTGATGGTGGCGCCGGTGATTCCGTGGATCAACGACCATGAACTGGAAGCGGTGCTGGAAGCGGCGCATGCCGCCGGCGCCGACTCCGCCGGCTACGTGCTGCTGCGCCTGCCGCACGAGGTGGCGCCGCTGTTCCGCGACTGGCTGCAGGCGCACCATCCCGACCGCGCCGCGCACGTGATGAGCACCGTGCAGCAGCTGCGCGGCGGCAAGGACTACGACAGCGCCTTCGGCAAGCGCATGCGCGGCGAAGGCGTCTATGCCGACCTGCTGGCGCGGCGCTTCGCGCTGGCGCACAAGCGCCTGGGCTACGCCGAACGCGCGCGCCGGGCGCTGGACTGCAGCCGCTTCGTCAAGCCGCTGCCGCCACGTGCGCCATCGCCGCAGGGGGAGTTGTTTTGAGGCCGGGATTTGGGATTTGGGATTGGGGATTCGTAAGAGCGCACGTCGGCTGCTCGATAGCCGACTTTTAACCAAATCCTTTTTGGGACACGCCGGAACGGATCCAGCGGCAGCGAGACTTTGTGCCAACCTGCGGCCAGACGAAGGCTGGTCGGAAAAAAGCGCCGCACCCCCGCTTTTGCGAATCCCTACTCCCGAATCCCTAATCCCGGCCGTAAAGCGCCTGCGCCGACTGGAACAGGATCCAGCTGGTGGCGATGAACTTGTCGCCGCCTTGCGGGCGGTTGCCGCGGTGGGTGTGGGTGAATGCGGTCGGCGCGATCAGCAGGCTGCCGGCGCGCGGCGCGATCTTGCGCTGCTGGAACAGGAATTCGGTCTCGCCGTCCTGGAAATCGTCGTTGAGGTACAGCGTCCACAGCAGGTGCCGGTGCAGGGTCTCGGCGCCGGGATCGCGCGGGTACAGCTCGCAATGCCAGTACGGATAGCCGCCCTCGCCCGCTTCGTACCATTGCAGGTTGATCGCGCCCGGACGCAGGCAGGTGCGGGCCAGGTTGGACAGCGCCGCGTCGTCGAGCAGCGCGAAATCGTCCGCGCCGAGCCGATGCGGCTGGCCGTCGGCACCGGGGACCTGCAGCATCAGCGGCGAGATCAGCGCCTGCGGATACTTGCGCAGATAGCCGAGCAGGCCGGCGAACACCGCCTGCTGCAGCCGCTGCTCCACGTCGCGCCACGGCTCCAGGCCGCTGATGCGCAGATCGCGGCTGCGCTTGAGCTCGGGGAACACGCCACTGCCCACCTCGCCCGGTTGCAGCTGCGCGCTGGCGCGCACGCGGCGCATGATCGTGGCGCAGTCCTCGCGGGACATGGCGCCATCGAAGACCTCGATGAAATCGGGATTGGAATCGGACATCGCGCGACCTTACCAGCGATCCCGCGCCGTCGCAGCTGTGCTGACGCCTGGACGCTGCAGCTGATGGCGACCTAACCCTTGCGGGACGCCGCCGAACCGCCACGGATCGAGTAGCCGAGCAATACCAGCCAGGCGACCAACGCCAGCAGCGTGGGCAGCTGGAACTTGCTGGACGTGCCCAGGGTAAAGCTCCTGGCGGCAAAGAAGATCAGCACCCACAGCGCGAGATTACCGGCCACGATCAGCCGCCGCGCCTTGTGCCGGGTCAGCCAGGAAATGACGCTCGGCATCAGCGCGATCGGCGCGGTCGCGAAGAAGAACAGGAGGAAGACGGTCTGGTTCATGGTAGTCCTGTTTCTCTTCAGGCCCTCGGATGGAAGCCGGACATACATGATGAGCGGGCGTCGTGTCGTTGCGCCAACCTAGTGAGTTGCCCGCACATCGCAGCAGGCTGCGGCATGCCGATTCTATGCGGTTCCAGGGAGCGAGGATGCTGCGCTGCGATGGTGCGGCATACCGCTTCGCTTGTGAACGAGCGTCAGGAACCGATCTGCTGATCCGAGATGCCATGCACATGATGCCTGCGAGACCAGAGCGCAGCCCAATGGATGAGGATTCGAGCAATGCTGCTGCAGGTGAATACCACTAGGAAAATTCCAGAAAGCAAGGATGCATTATGTTTGGTGTGGTGGCTGGACTCCCCATGTAGCAGGTAGAAGAAAACAAACCACGACGAAAACCAGACAGCGAGCCACAAAACGAGCGTCGGTTTGCGCCATGGTAAAAGCAATGGAGCGATGGCAGCACAGAACAGGGCGCATAACATAGCAATCGTCAGGGGCATCGGTTCTCCATGCGGAAATAAAGTCGGCGCTATCGCTAGACGGCGAGTAGTGTTGCGCCGGTACGTAAATTCAATTCTTCCAGCAGTAGAACTCGGCTGCACCATTGCTGCCGGAAAAATGCGTCCGGACTATTCGGCATCAGGCCCATCATGAGTCGAGGCGATGCGTGCGGTGGCGAGCCATCATCGCCACGGCGATCAGCACGGCGGGCGGCCCAATCGGCACGAAGAGCACAGCCCACAGGGACTGCGATCGAAACGCGAGGATCAGGCTCACGAGGAACAGGAGGCCCGATAAAAAGAGAGCGATGGCAATGACGACAAGTTGTCCCGAACGCCGCTCGCACTGTTCGATGGGATCTTCCATTGATCTCCCCCCAATAGCATTTATGTCCATATATGCCAAATGGCGATGTGACTCGGCTCGATGAAGCTAGCATTGCAGAAAGAAGTACACGAACGCCAACGCAAAACCGCCGATCCACACGGCAAGCATCGCGGCAAACCCGGACGCGATGACGGCACAGCGCCAAAACCAGCGCATGCCGCGCGAACGCCGGACCAGCCAGGCGAAAAGCCAGCCACCGGCGGCTACGCTCACCGCGACAACCAGCCAGCCCAGCATGTTGACGAGCGGATCCTTCGGGCCGAATTCCGGCGGACACTGGGTCGTCGCGTAGGCGGGCGCGGAGAACGCCAGTAACAGCAATGCAGCAAAAAGCCCAGCAGCTTTCGAACGGCCCGACTGAGTTGCCATGTGCTCTTCGCGCCTGAAGTGAGTCCTGCCACGCAGCGGCATCGGACCGGATGAACTAGGCCGCAGCCCACCCTGCCTGATTGCTGAAAGTCTCATAGCTCACCGACGTGTCGAAAGCGCCGGGCGCCTCGCCGGACTTGAGTTCGTATGCGGCGCTCGCGAGTTCCAGGAGGGCCTCGAAATCCATGTCCTTCGGGAACTCGACCGGATCGGACAGCACGGACGCATAGACGTCTGGGCCGTTGGCCACCACGCAGCAACGCGCGTAAAGGAACAGATCGACGGAGAAGTGCTTGCCGTCGGCGTAGGCATCCGCGCCGATCTGCTTGGCATGAGCCATCGTGTCCAGGGCGTGCAGCTTCTGGCTCAAGATTTCCTCGAACGCGGCGATGTCTTCCCGCGAGCGCTTGGTCAGTTCTTTCACGGCCGGCTTGAGCACCGCATCGTCGTCGCCGGTGCGCTTCCAGTTGAGCAGGCCGATGATGCGCCAGAACTCTGTTTCATCCATTGCGACACGCTCCCTGGCAGCTCGACGGCGATCGGGCCGCGCGATCGTGGCCCGACGCCATCCTCTCCGACAACGGCAGACCCGTCAATTTCCTGCGTCATCGATCGGCGAACCCATGCATCCGAACGAGGGGCCACGTTATGCGGTTTTCGCGGGGGAAAACGACAACACCCGCGCGAAGGCGGGCGTCGTCAGATCACGTCGAACGCGAAGCAACCGGGACGAATCAGCCCTGCGCCGTGTCGTGCTCCAAGTGGTACCGAACCGCCTGCGCCACTTCGTTCTTCGAGCCGAGGAACACCGGCACGCGCTGGTGCAGTTGCTCGGGCTGCAGGTCGAGAATGCGCGCGCGGCCGGTGCTGGCGGCGCCGCCGGCCTGTTCGACCAGCAGGCCCATCGGGTTGGCTTCGTACATCAGGCGCAGCTTGCCGGCCTTGCCCGGATCCTTCTTGTCCCACGGGTAGATGAAGATGCCGCCGCGGGTGAGGATGCGGTGCACGTCGGCGACCATGCTGGCGATCCAGCGCATGTTGAAGTTCTTGCCGCGCGCGCCTTCGTTGCCGGCGAGCAGGTCGGCGACGTAGCGCTGCATCGGCGCTTCCCAGTGCCGCTGGTTGGACATGTTGATCGCGAACTCGGCGGTGTCCTCGGGAATGCGCATGTCGGCCTGGGTCAGCAGGAAGCTGCCTTCCTCGCGCTCCAGGGTGAAGGCGTGGGTGCCGTGGCCCAGGGTCAGCACCAGCATCGTGCTGGGGCCGTAGATGCAGTAGCCGGCGGCGACCTGGGCGGTGCCCGGCTGCAGGAAGTGTTCGTCGCCGGGCTTGTCGGTGCCGGGCGGTGCGCGCAGCACCGAGAAGATGGTGCCGACGGAGACGTTGACGTCGATGTTGGAGCTGCCGTCCAGCGGATCGAATAGCAGCAGGAAATCGCCGCTGGGATATTTGTCGGGCACCGGCTGGCTGTGGTCCATTTCCTCCGACGCGCACGCCGCCAGATGCCCGCCCCAGGCGTTGGCTTCGAGCAGGATGTCGTTGCTGAGCACGTCGAGCTTCTTCTGCGCCTCGCCCTGCACGTTGCCGGTGCCGGCGTCGCCGAGCACGCCGCCCAGGGCGCCCTTGCTGACCGCGATGGAGATGCGCTTGCACGCGCGCGACACGATGGTGATGAGCTGGCGCAGTTCCGGGCCGATGCGGCCGGCGTGCTGTTCTTCGATCAGGAAGCGGGTCAGCGAGGTTCGCGACATGGGCGCAGGCAGCCTTTCGTGGGGGAGATGCGCCTATTGTCGCGGCTGTTGCGTGAGATTTCGATTAGCGGGCGGGCGATGGCGTCGCCTTGCCGCAGCGAAAGTGTGCTGGCAGGAGATGGCGTGTGCTGGTGGTGCCATGCGTCGGGGCTGAAGCCCTTCCCACAAAAAGTCGGGCTTGCGCGGATTCGCGCGCGCATCGCACAAAAAAAGCCGGAAGCGCATGCGCTTCCGGCTTCGTGGTTTGCAGCCCCCGTGGCGGATCAGCTCTTGTGTACGGCGGCCACGGCCTGGGTCACGTAGTCCAGGTTGTTCTGGCTCAGCGCGGCCACGCAGATGCGGCCGGTGCCGACCGCGTAGATGCCGAACTCGTCGCGCAGCCGGTCCACCTGCGCCTTGCTCAGGCCCGAGTACGAGAACATGCCGGCCTGCTGCTGGATGAAGCCGAACTCCGGCGCGCCGAGGGCGGCCAGCTTCTGCACCATGCCGGCGCGCAGGGCGTGGATGCGCTCGCGCATCTCGGTCAGTTCCTGCTCCCACATCGCGCGCAGCTCGGGGCTGTTGAGCACACCGGCCACCAGCGCGGCGCCGTGCGTGGACGGGCTGGAGTAGATGGTGCGGATGATGCGCTTGACCTGCGATTGCACCGCCTTGCTCTCGGCCGCGGTGGCCGACACCACCGACAGCGCGCCGACGCGCTCGCCATACAGCGAGAACGACTTGGAGTACGAGCTGGCGACCACGTAGCTGTCCACGCCGGCCTCGGCCAGCAGGCGCACCGCGTAGGCGTCCTCGTCGATGCCCTTGTCGAAGCCCTGGTAGGCGATGTCGACGAACGGGAACAGGTTGCGTTCCTTCAGCAGCGCGGCGACGGTGCGCCACTGTTCCTGGGTCAGGTCGGCGCCGGTCGGGTTGTGGCAGCAGGCGTGCAGCAGCACCACGGTGCCCGGCTCGAGCTTGTTCAGGTCGGCGAGCATGCCGTCGAAGTTCAGGCCGTGCGTGGCCGCGTCGAAATAGGTGTACTCGACCACGTCGAAGCCGGCGGCCGAGAACACCGCGCGGTGGTTCTCCCAGCTCGGATTGCTGATGGCGATGGTCGAGGTGGACAGCAGCTTCTTCAGCAGGTCCGCGCCCACGCGCAGCGCGCCGCTGCCGCCGATGGTCTGCGAGGTGGCGACGCGGCCGGCGGCCAGCAGCGGCGAGTCGGCGCCGAACAGCAGTTTCTGCGTGGCCAGGTCGTACGCCGGCAGGCCGTCGATCGGCAGGTAGCCGCGCGGCTTGGCGTCCTGCGCCAACTGCTGTTCGATCTGCTGGACGGCGCGCAGCAGCGGGATGCGGCCGCTCTCGTCGTAATAGATGCCCACGCCCAGGTTGACCTTGGTCGGGCGCGAATCGGCGTTGTAGGCCTCGGTCAGGCCCAGGATCGGGTCGCCTGGGACCTGTTCCACGTTTGCAAAGAAGGACACGGCGGTACTCGTTCGTTGGCGAAGGGTGGGGGCCGGGAGGAACCGGAGCCGGCGCGGTCAAACACCCCATCCTAACAAACGCAGGCCTTGCGTGGCGGGGCTTTGCGCCGCGCGGCGTGCGGCGCGGCGGCGCATGCGCGATGATGGCCGCATGCCCAATCGCCATCCCCTCGCCCTGCTCTGCGGCCTCTGCGCCCTGGGCCTGTCGCCCGTCGTCCGCGCTGCCGAGGCCGACGCCGATCCCGCCACCTTGCCGGTCGTGCAGGTCCAGGCCGCGCGGGTCGGCGGCGTGGACGATTTCGACCTGCCGGCCTCGTTGACTACGATCGGCCTGGGCGACAGCGACCGCACCGGCGTGCAGGTGTCCGAGGCCCTGTCCGGCGTGCCCGGGCTGCTGGCGCGCGACCGCCAGAACTACGCGCAGGACACCCAGCTGTCGATCCGCGGATTCGGCGCGCGCTCGGCGTTCGGCGTGCGCGGCGTGCGCCTGCTGCTGGACGGCATCCCGGCGACGATGCCGGACGGCCAGGGCCAGCTGTCGCACTTCAACCTGCTGGGCGCCGAGCGCATCGAGGTGCTGCGCGGCCCGTTCTCGGCGCTGTACGGCAATTCCTCTGGCGGCGTGGTGCAGCTGTGGAGCGGCGACGGCCAGCCGGACGATCCGTGGCGGCTGCGCAGCACCGTCGGCAGCAACGGCACGGTCAGCGCCGGTGCGCAGCTGCAGGGCCAGCAAGGCAACGTGCACTACAACGTCGCCGCCACCCACTTCCGCACCGACGGCTACCGCGACCACAGCCAGGCGCGGCGCGAATCGATCAACGCCAAGTTCGGCTTCGACCTGGCCCCGGGGCGGCGCCTGGACCTGGTGCTGAACTACCTGGACGCGCCGTGGGCACAGGACCCGCTGGGCCTGACCCGCGCCCAGTTCGATGTCGATCCGCAGCAGGCCACGGCCGTAGCGACCCAGTTCGATACGCGCAAGTCCACGCGCCAGGCGCAGGCCGGGGCGATCTTCACCCAGCAGGTGGACCAGCAGACCTGGCGGCTGATGGGCTACGCCGGGCGCCGCGACGTGCAGCAGTACCTGGCGGTGCCGGTGGCGGTGCAGGCCAATCCGCTGCACGCTGGCGGGCTGATCGACCTGGATGGCGACTACGGCGGCATCGATGCGCGTTGGGCCTGGCAGGGCGAGCTGGGCGGGCGGCCGTTCCAGTTCACCGTCGGCGCCAACGCCGACCGCCAGAAGCAGCACCGTACCGGCTACGAGAACTTCGTCGGCGGCACGCTGGGGGTGAAGGGACGGCTGCGCCGCGACCAGGAAGATCAGGTGCAGAACGTGGACCAGTTCGCGCAGGCCTGGTGGCAGTTCAGCGAGCGCTGGTCGCTGCTGGCCGGCTTGCGCCACAGCCAAGTGCGTTTCCGTTCCGACGACGCCTACATCGTCGGCCGCAACCCGGACGACAGCGGTCGCACCGACTATTCGGCGACCACGCCGGTGGCCGGGGTGGTGTTCCGCGCCAGCGACGACCTGCGCTTCTACGCCTCGGCCGGCCGCGGCTTCGAGACGCCGACCTTCAACGAACTGGGCTATCGCAACGACGGCGGCGCCGGCCTGGCGCTGGACCTGTCCGCGGCCCGGAGCGAAAACATGGAGCTCGGCATGAAATGGCGCGACCAGGCCGGTGCGGCCTGGGAAGCGGCGCTGTTCCGCGCCAACACCGACGACGAACTGGCGGTGGCCAGCAACACCAACGGCCGCAGCACCTACCGCAACATCGGCCGCACCCGCCGCCAGGGCGCCGAAGCCAGCTACCTGCTGCCGCTGGGCGACACCGCGCAGCTGCAGCTGTCCTACACCTGGCTGCAGGCGACCGTGCGCCAGGCCTACCTGACCTGCGCCAGCAGCGGCTGCGCCACGCCGACCGCGGTGGTGGCGGCCGGTGCGCGCCTGCCCGGCGTGCCGCGTCAACAGTTTTTCGCGCGCTGGCAGTGGCAGCCGCGGGCGTGGCAGTTCGCGGTCGAAGGCGTGGCCGCCGGCGACACCGTGGCCAACGACCTGGCCACCGCGACCGCCCCCGGCTACGCGCTGCTGAACCTGGAAGCCTCGCGCCGCTGGAACACCGCGCACGGCGCGCTGCGCACCTTCGCGCGCATCGACAACGCGCTCGACCACGCCTACATCGGCTCGGTCATCGTCAACGACGGCAATGGCCGCTACTACGAGCCGGGTCCGGACCGAGGCTATACCGTCGGCGTGCAATGGGATTTCGCGCACTGAGGTTGCCGTCGCACCAGCGGCCGCGCGGTTCGCCCGACGCGCGGCCACCCTCGCCCACGCTTCGGATCCGCCGATGAAAACCGCACTGTTCCTGCTCCTCGCCGCCAGCACGCCGGCCAGCGCGCTGGCCGCCTCGGTCAGCGGCACGCTGGTCGCCGGCGGCGGCATCGACGACATGCGCATCGTCGTGCGCGCAGCCGATGGCCGGAACGTGGAAGCGTATTGCGCAGCCCGCTGCGGCGACTGGTTCGTCGCCGCGCCCGAGAGCGATATGTTCGTGCTGAAGAAGGCGGTCGAGGGCAAGCGGGTCGCGCTGGACTACGCCAGCGAAGCCAACGGCGAGCGCATCGCCGGCCCGGGCCCCGACGACCGGCTGCTGTTCGTGAAGCGCGTGCGGCTCCTGCCTTAGGGCCGAATCGGCGCGCGTTCCCTTGCGCAGTGCGGTATGGCGGTCGGTGCCAATTCGCGCTTCGCGAGCGCCCGCTCCTACGCTACACGCACAGGTATCGATCGCATCGCGACCGCCGCGCGGCAATGCCATGGGACAACGCAGGCACCGCCGCACGGATGGTTCGTGGAGGCGCGGTCCGTTCCGTATCGTCGACCCGCGCGCTCCACGTATTCGCGGCAGCGGACTCAGCTGCGATGGATCGAAATGCCGCCGTCGACCAGCATCGCGCTGCCGGTCATGAACGAGGCGTCGTCCGAGGCCAGGAACAAGGCCGCGCGCGCGATCTCCTCCGGCTGCGCCAGGCGCTTGAGCGCGTGCAGCTGCGCGACCTGCGCCAGCGCCTGCGCGCTGTCGTTCATCGCGTGCGCCATCGGCGTCTCGGTGCCGCCCGGCAGTAGCGCGTTGACCCGCAGCGCCTGCGGGCCGAACTCGGTGGCAAGCGCCTGGGTCAGGCCGATCAGTCCCGCCTTGCTGGCGGCATAGGCGGCGGCGCCGGGGAAGCCGACGGTGTGGCCGACGAAGCTGGAGGTGAAGATCAGCGCGCCGCCGCCGCGCGCGAGCAAGGCCGGGATCTGGTGCTTGGCGCCATAGAAGGCGGCGCTGAGGTTGGTGTCGATGGCGTCCTGCCAGTCGCGCGCGTCCAGCGCGGTCGTGGGGGCCAGCGTGCCGAGCGTGCCGGCGTTGTTGAACGCGATGTCCAGCCCGCCGAAGCGCTCCACCGCCAGCGCCACCAGCGCCTGCGCGTAGGCTTCCTCGCGCACGTCCCCGGCCAGGCACGCGGCGCGGCCGCCGGCGTCGGCGATCTCGGCGACCAGCGCGTCCAGCGCCGCGCCACGGCGGGCGCCGGCCACCACGCAGGCGCCCTCGCGTGCGAACAGGAGGGCGGTGGCGCGGCCGATGCCGGAACTCGCGCCGGTCACGAGGGCGATCTTGTCAGTCAGGCGGTGCATGCAGGTCTCCAGGTCCAGTCGAAGGAGCCGGGACTATGCGTGGCATGCAATGCGGTCGCTCGCCATGTTCGGACGCGGCAGCGGTGCGGCGCGCGCAGCGGTCGCGACGGGCGCACCGGTGATGCCTGTCGCGACTGAAGTCGCTCCCACACAGCTAGTTGGAGCGCGCGCCGAGCCCGAGCCGCCGATACAGCGTGCTGCGGCTGACGCCGAGCTGGCGCGCGGCGCGGGCGACGTTGCCGCCGCAGGCGTCCAGCGCCTGGCGCATCGCGCTCAGCGCCAGGCTGTCCAGGTCGGCGGCCTGCACCACCGCGCCCGGGCGCGCCCCTGTCCCGCCACCGATCGCTCCGCCCTGCCCCGGCATCGCGCTGCCGGCCGCGGACAGGCCGCGTCCCGCGCCGGGCAGATAGGCCGGCAAGGCATCGGCGTCGACCTCGGTGCCGGCATCGCTCAATGCCACCAGCGTGCGCAGGCAGGCCACCAGCTGGCGCAGGTTGCCCGGCCAGGGATAGGCGCTCAGCGCGGCCAGCGCCGCGTCGCTCAGGCGCCGGCCCTGCCCCACCCGCGCCCACAGGTCCTGCACCAGTGCGCGGCGATCGGGGTGCGCGTGCAGTGCCGGGATCTGCACGCTGTGATGCGCGATGCGGTAGTACAGGTCGGGACGGAAACGCTGCTCGGCCATCGCCGCGTCCAGGTCGCGATGGGTGGCGCAGATCAGCGCGAAATCCAGCTTCACCGGCTTGCCGCCGCCCAGCGGCAACAGCTCGCGCTCCTGCAGCACGCGCAGCAGGCGCGGCTGCAGGGCCAGCGGCATGTCGCCGATCTCGTCCAGGAACAGCACGCCGCCGTCGGCCTGGCGCAGCAGCCCGGGATTGCCGTGCTTGCGCGCACCGGTGAAGGCGCCGTCCTCGTAGCCGAACAGCTCGGCCTCGATCAGGCCTTCCGGCAGCGCCGCGCAGTTCACCGCGACGAACGGCTTGCCGGCGCGCGCGCTGCGGCGGTGCAGCTCGCGCGCGAACACTTCCTTGCCGGTGCCGGTCTCGCCCTGCACCAGCACCGGCAGCTGCGCATCGAGCACGCGCCGCGCGCGTTCCAGCGCCAGCTCCTGCACGGCGTCGAACAGCGGCGCGTCGGCGTGCGGCTGCGCGCGCGTGGCCGCCGACACGGTGATCGGCGGCTGCTGCGATCGCCGCCGCGGACGGTCGTCGCCGGCGCTGTCGACGCGGCCGTGCAGCGCGCGACCCTGCAGGTCGAACACGCTGCCCTGCTGGCGCAGCCGCGACAGCGGTTCTTCGAACAGGGCGTCGTACGGCGCGCGGCCGAGGTCGTGGCGCTCCAGCCCGAACAGGCGCAGGCCGGCGCGGTTGGCCGCGACCAGCTTGCCGTTGCGGAACGCCAGCAGGCCTTCGCGCGCAGTGCCGAGCAGGGCCGGATCGTGGTGCACGCGCAGCAACTCGCAGCCGGCGATGCCGTCGTCGAAATAGCGGTGCTCGATGCTGGCCACCGCCATCCGCGCCAGGCCCAGCGCGTGCATGTGCTGCACGCTGGCGTCGCCGGAGATGTCGAGCACGCCGGCGAGCTGGCCGTAGGGATCGAAGATCGGTACCGCGGCGCAGCTGAGGATCTGGTGCGGCGCGAAGTAGTGCTCGCCGCCGCGCACTTCCACCGAACGGCTCTCGACGATGGCGGTGCCGATCGCATTGGTGCCGACCTGGGTCTCGCTCCAGCACGCGCCCGGCATCAGCGCCACGCGCCCCGCTTTGTCGAGGAAGCCCGGGCTGCCTTCGGCGTCGAGGATCCAGCCGGCCTCGTCGGTCAGCAGCACGATGCTGCCGGTGGCGGCGGCATCCCCGGCCAGGCCCTCCAGTTCGGCGCGGGCCAGCCGCCACAGGCGCTCGTGCGCTTCGCGCAGTTCGCGCAGGCGCGGCGCGCTGACCGGCTCGATCGGCGGCGTGCGCTGCGCGGTCAGGCCCAGGCGCTGGCAGCGCTGCCACGACTGCAGGATGGTGTCCGGCACCTGGCCGGTCGGGGCGCCGCCGCGTTCGAAGAACATCCGGCGTGCGTGGCCGAGCTGGTGGTGCGATTGCGGGTGCGCCATGGCGGCTCCACTGTCGCAAATTGCGACAGGTGTTGAGGCGGGTGTTCCGATAAACACCACATCCGTCGCCCGCACGCAATCGGCGCGCGTGATGCGTTGCAGCAGGAACCGGGCGGGCGCGCCGATCCGCCGCGGCGCGAGCGCATGACGCGGCGCAGCAACGAAAACCTGGCATCGCTCTTGCGGTTACCGCCTACCCGGATGGGCATGTCCCGTTCCTTTCCCACTGCCGCAGGAGTCACCGATGAACGCCGTCACCACCGCCAAGCCGCTCGCCACCGATCCGCAGTCCATCTTCAAGTCGCGCTACGGCAACTTCATCGGCGGCCAATGGGTGGAACCCAAGAGCGGGCAGTACTTCGAGAACACCACGCCGATCAGCGGCAAGGTGTTCACTTCGGTGGCGCGCTCCAACGCGCAGGACATCGAGGCCGCGCTCGACGCCGCGCACGCGGCCAAGGACGCCTGGGGCAAGACCTCGGCCACCGAGCGCAGCAACGCGCTGCTGAAGATCGCCGATCGCATCGAACAAAATCTCGAGCTGCTGGCCTATGCCGAGACCTGGGACAATGGCAAGCCGCTGCGCGAGACGCTCAACGCCGACGTACCGCTGTGCGCCGACCACTTCCGCTATTTCGCCGGCGCCATCCGCGCGCAGGAAGGCGGCATCTCCGAGATCGACAGCGACACTATCGCCTATCACTTCCACGAGCCGCTCGGCGTGGTCGGGCAGATCATCCCGTGGAACTTCCCGCTGCTGATGGCGTGCTGGAAGCTGGCCCCGGCCATTGCCGCCGGCAACTGCGTGGTGATGAAGCCGGCCGAGCAGACCCCGGCCTCGATCCTGGTGCTGATGGAGGTGATCGGCGACCTGCTACCGCCGGGCGTGCTCAACGTGGTCAACGGCTTCGGCCTGGAAGCCGGCAAGCCGCTGGCCAGCAGCCCGCGCATCGCCAAGATCGCCTTCACCGGCGAGACCACCACCGGCCGGCTGATCATGCAGTACGCCAGCCAGAACCTGATCCCGGTGACGCTGGAACTGGGCGGCAAGTCGCCGAACATCTTCTTCGCCGACGTGATGGCCGAAGACGACGATTTCCTCGACAAGGCGATCGAAGGTTTCGTGCTGTTCGCGTTCAACCAGGGCGAGGTGTGCACCTGCCCGTCGCGCGCGCTGATCCAGGAATCGATCTACGACCGGTTCATGGAAAAGGCGCTCGAGCGCGTGGCCGCGATCAAGCAGGGCAATCCGCTGGATCCCAACACCATGGTCGGCGCGCAGGCCTCCAGCGAGCAGCTGGAGAAGATCCTGTCCTACATCGATATCGGCAAGCAGGAAGGCGCCGAGGTGCTGATCGGCGGCGAGCGCAACGCGCTGGACGGCGAGCTGGCCGGCGGCTTCTACGTCAAGCCAACGGTGTTCAAGGGCCACAACAAGATGCGCGTGTTCCAGGAAGAGATCTTCGGGCCGGTGGTGTCGGTGACCACGTTCAAGGACGAGGCCGAGGCGCTGGCGATCGCCAACGACACGCTGTACGGGCTGGGCGCCGGCGTGTGGAGCCGCGATGCGTCGCGCCTGTACCGCATGGGCCGCGCGATCCAGGCCGGGCGGGTGTGGACCAACTGCTACCACGCCTATCCGGCGCATGCCGCGTTCGGCGGCTACAAGCAGTCGGGCATCGGCCGCGAGAACCACAAGATGATGCTGGACCACTACCAGCAGACCAAGAACCTGCTGGTCAGCTACTCGCCGAAGGCGCTGGGGTTCTTCTGAGTGCTGTCGCGACGTGCGCGGCGCAGGAGCGTTGGGACTGCCGGCCTCGGCAGTCCCAACGCGTCTCAGCGCGTCCGCCGGCGCCGGTCGGTGCGCGGCGGGTCCTGCATGCGCAGACGACCCGCGCGCCAGCGATGAGCCGCCTAGACCGACATCGCGCGCGTCGTTTCGCGCACGGGTTCCGGCTCGACCGCGACGGGCAGATCCTGGCGCAGCTTCTGCGTGGATTGCTCGAGGGTCTGCTGCGCGGCCTGGTCGCGATCGACGAAGGCGCGGCGGTGCGCGGGATCGTCCAGCTTGCCTTCCACCGCAATGAGGCCGTTGCCGTTGTTGCTGGCGACCACATGATCGATGCGCGTCATCCCGCTGATGCTGGCATCGTGCGTCAGTGCGCCCGCCGCCCGCTCGAGTTCGGCGCGGTCCTTGAATCCGCCCGAGGGCCCGAGTTTCTCCAGCGCCGCGACGGACTGCTGGTACATCGGGTTCTGCGGATGGGTCTTGTCCGACAGCAGCGGCGGGCGCGCCGCATCGGCCGGTTCGGCGGCGGCAGCGCCGGGACGCTGTACCTGCGCCTCCCGGAGCGCCGCGAGCGTGTCCTTGCCGGCGATGCCATCGACATCCAGATGATGATCGCGCTGGAACGCCTCGACCGCGTGCTTGGTGCGGTCGCCGAACTTGCCGTCGGTGCCCAATGCCTTGCCATCGGCATCGGTGTAGCCCAACTGGTTGAGGCGCTCCTGCAGCGCTTTCACCTCCGGGCCGTGTTCCTCCTTGCGCAGGACGCCATCGGCCATCGGCGCGGCGCTCGCCACGCTGGCGCCGCTCGGCGCGGCCACCGTGCGTCCATTGCCCGAAATATCGCTCACCCTGGCCGCAGCGGTGAGATTGGGCGAGGCCTGCTGCGGTCGGTGGTCGGTGGTGATCGCGCCGCTGTCCATGTCGCGGATGTAGCGGTCGGCCTGCGGCAGGTAGCTGGTGTTGATATCCACATGCACGTGCTTGCCGAAGGCCTTGGGATTGCCATTGTTGAAGCCGCCCTGGATCCCCACCGATTGCCCGTATTCGATCCGGTCGCCGGATTCGAGCTGGGTATTGCGCAGATCCAGATGCCGGTACTGGGCGATCATCTCGCGGCTGGGATCGTTGGCCGGCTTGTCGTAGATCTGCACGATGCCGTCGCTGGGATCGACCCTGCCGATGTAGCCGCTGGCGATGGCCGGTACCGGCACGGCGCTGGCGTTGCCGGCCTGCAGCACGAAATCCTTGGAGACGTAATGGTCGCCGTCGCGCGAGACGGTCGCCGCGCCGTTGTAGTTGCCAAGCAATTCCTCGCGCTCGCCATTGACCGTGGCGTAGACGCGGCCGCGCTCGTTGCCGCGGGTGGGATGATGGCGCTCGAGATCCTGGTAGTCGTGAGCCGCCTGCACGCCGTTTCCTACCGACTCGACGATTGTGTATCTGGGCATCGTACTTCTCCTTTGTCGATGGTCTTGCCTGTCGCCATACCCGCAACGTGGCGGGTACCACGCCGATCAACGCAAATGCTGGGCCAACCGCCAGCATTGTTGCGTGTACTCGAACACATAGGCCTCGGGCGCGCCGAAGGTCTTGATGACGTCATCGTCGGCGGAAAACTCGGCCTTCACGAAGTCCACGCGCATCCGATCGCCGTCTTGCTTGAAATCCATCTTGATCCGGGCCAGTTTGCCTGGGTCCTGATTGGGTTCGTTGTAGGACCAGCTGTAGTCGATCAGGGTCAACCGGAACGGCTCGCCGGGGCGATTCACCAGCTTGGACGGATCACGCAGGTCGCGCTCTTCGACGCGAGGGGCGCTGTAGGCGGCGCGCAACGCCGGATCGGCGATGATCGCCTCCAGGAACGCGGTAAATCCGTCTTCTGTCTTCTCGCAGGCCCCCTGCGGCAGCGCCGGGCGGTCCGCGACCGTGGCGGCCGCTGTCGCCGGTTCCGGAGCGGCCGTGGCCGTCGGTGCGGGAGCCGGGGCCGCGGTGGTGGTCGCGCTGGACTCCGAGGGCTTGCAGCCTTGCAGCAGCAGGGCCAGCAAGGCGGCGGTAAGCAAGCGTTGCTTCATGGTGTCGTTCCTTTCCTTAGACCGTTCAGGCGCACAGTGGCCAGCGACGCGCGGCGGCCCGCGGGGCGGGCGTGGCCGGCGAGCGCGCAGGACCGCAGTGTACGAGAGGCGCGTGAGGATGCCGACGACCGGCGTTTCCCCTGGCAACCGTGTCGTTCTCGGTGTCCGCCTGCATCCGCCGCCTCCATGCCGTCATGCAGGCCGGACTCTATCGCACGTCGCGTCCGATCGATGTGCGGGCAATCGGTGTGTGCGGGCAGGGGGAACGACGGGGCCATGGCGATTGACCTCGATCAAGGCAGCGGCGCCGCAAGGCGCCTAGTGTGGATTGCAACAACGGGAAGGAGTGCGACATGAACAAGACGATGAAAGCCGCGGTGGTACGCGAATTCGGCAAGCCGCTGACGATCGAGGAAGTGGAGGTGCCGCGGCCGCAGGCCGGCGACATCCTGGTCAAGATCGAGGCCTGCGGCGTGTGCCATACCGACCTGCACGCGGCCGAAGGCGACTGGCCGGTGAAGCCGAATCCGCCGTTCATTCCCGGCCACGAGGGCGTGGGCCACGTGGTCGCGGTCGGCGCCGGCGTGAGCCACGTCAAGGAAGGCGACCGGGTCGGGATTCCGTGGCTGTACTCGGCCTGCGGGCATTGCGAGCATTGCCTGGGCGGCTGGGAGACGCTGTGCGAGGCGCAGCAGAACTCCGGCTATTCGGTCAACGGCGGGTTCGCCGAGTACGCGCTGGCCAATGCCGACTATGTCGGCCACCTGCCGAAGAACATCGGCTTCGTCGAGGTCGCGCCGATCCTCTGCGCCGGCGTAACTGTGTACAAGGGGCTGAAGGTCACCGACACCAAGCCCGGCAACTGGGTGGTGATCTCCGGCATCGGCGGGCTCGGCCATATGGCCGTGCAGTACGCCAAGGCGATGGGCCTGAACGTCGCCGCGGTGGACGTGGACGACGCCAAGCTCGAGCTGGCCCGGCGCCTGGGCGCCACGGTGACGGTCAATGCGCTGACCACCGACCCGGTGGCCTACCTGAAGAAGGAGATCGGCGGCGCACACGGCGCGCTGGTCACCGCGGTGTCGCCGAAGGCGTTCGAGCAGGCGATCGGCATGGTCCGCCGCGGCGGCACGGTGTCGTTGAACGGGCTGCCGCCGGGCCAGTTCCCGCTGGACATCTTCGGCATGGTGCTCAACGGCGTGACCGTGCGCGGCTCGATCGTCGGCACGCGCCTGGACCTGCAGGAATCGCTGGAGTTTGCCGAGCAGGGCAAGGTCGCCGCGACCGTGGCCACCGCCACGCTGGAGAACATCAACGAGGTGTTCGCGCGCATGCGCGCCGGCCAGATCGAAGGCCGTATCGTGCTGGACATGGCGGCCTGATGGACGCCGCCGCGCCCGCTTCCGGCGTACCGCTGCAGGTGCTGGCGACGCTGCCGGCGCTGCAGCTGATCGAGCGGCTGCGCGCGCGGCACGGGCCGTTGCTGTTCCACCAGTCCGGCGGCTGTTGCGACGGGTCTTCGCCGATGTGCTACCCGCAGGACGACTTCATCGTCGGCGACCGCGACGTGCAGCTGGGCGAGATCGGCGGCGCGCCGTTCTACATCAGCGCCCCGCAGTTCGAATACTGGAAGCACACCCAGCTGATCATCGACGTGGTGCCCGGCCGCGGCGGCATGTTCTCGCTGGAGAACGGCGAGGGCGTGCGCTTCCTGGTGCGCTCGCGGCTGTTCGACGATGTCGAGTATCTGGCGTTGCAGGCGGCGGGGAAGGTGTAGCGGGAGGGCCAACAGCAACTGCATGTACCGCGGATCGGAGCGGTAGGCAGATGGCATGGTATGAAGCGCTTTTTGTGGGAGCGACTTCAGTCGCGACAGGCCTTACCGGTACTGCCCGTCGCGACTGAAGTCGCTCCCACATAGTTGCGGCAGACGCCGCCGTTTTCCGGCATTCGCGCTGCACCGCTTTTGTAGGAGCGGCTTCAGCCGCGACAGGTAGCCCGACATGACAGGTAGCCCGACATCCGGTCGCGGCTGAAGCCGCTCCTACACAAACAGCGGCAACAGCAACCACGATCCGCCGCCTACGGCGCCTTAGACGGCACGAACGGCGAGACCGGGTCGCTGGCCGGGAAGGTCTCTTCCAACGCTTCGTCCTGGTTGGCGTCGGTGTGGTGCTTGTGCGCGGCATCGCTGCCGGTGTCCTCCGGCGCGGTGTCCGGGGCAGGGCGGTCGGCGCCGGTACGCGGTTCGTGTTCGACGATGGTGGCGGGACTGTCGCCGGCGCCGCGGTCCTCGCGGTCCTGGGTGTGGCGCTTGCCGCGCTGCTCGCCCGGGACCGGGTCGGTGGCCTGGCGTAGCGGATCGGTGGGTGTGGACATGATTCCTCCGTCGGTAGGGGATGGAGACGGTGCCTCCAGTTCAACGCGGCGGCAGTGAAGCCGCTGCGAATCGCGAGACCTCCACGCGCCTGTCACGAACGGCTAACGGCACCGGCGCTACTGCTGCCATCCCCCCGCCGCCGATGCCGCCCGGAGCTTCCGCCATGCGCCCCAGCGACCGTCCCGACCCGCTGCTGTTCAATGCCCACCTGGACCCGCTGCCGGCCACGCCGCGCCGCCACAGGCCCTCGCGCCCGCACGACGCGGCGGACTACCGCCAGTACAGCCTGGCCGACTACCGCCAGCGCCGCGCCCGCCACGGCACCCCATGGCGCGACCTGTGCCCGGCGTATGCGTTCGCGCTGCGCACCCACGCTGGCGGCTGGCCGCGCGCGCCGATGGCCGACACCGACGGCGAACTGGCCGCGCACTGGGAGCAGGTGCGCGGCGAATCGCACCTGGACTGGCGCCAGGCGCGGCCGGTGATCGAGGACGCGTGGCAGGCGCTGGACCACCTGCCGGCGCTGGCGCTGCGCGTGGAGGCGCACTGATGGCGCGCCCGATCTGGACCGGCACCCTGTCCTTCGGCCTGCTCAACGTGCCGGTGTCGCTGATGTCCGGCGAACGCCGCATCGATCTGCATTTCCGCATGCTCGATGCGCGCGACAAGCGCCCGATCCGGTTCGAGCGGGTCAATGCCGACACCGGCGAAGAGGTGCCGTGGAAGGACATCGTCAAGGCGTTCGAGTACAGCAAGGGCAACTACGTGGTGGTCGAGCAGAAGGACATCGCCTCGGCCGCGCCGGAGAGCCACGAGACGGTGGAAGTGGAGGCCTTCGTCGACGCCGCCGACATCGACCTGCGCTACTTCGAGAAACCCTACGTGCTGGTGCCGGGCAAGAAGGCCGAGAAGGGCTACGTGCTGCTGCGCGAAACGCTGCGCGCTACCGGCAAGGTCGGCATCGCGCGGGTGGTGATCCGCACCCGCGAGTACCTGTCGGCGGTGATGCCGCACGACGACGCGCTGGTGCTGATCCTGCTGCGCTATCCGCAGGAACTGGTGGACCTGGAGGACTACACGCTGCCCAGCGGCAAGGCCGCCGACTACCGGATCAGCGCCAAGGAAACCGAGATGGCCGCGCAGCTGATCGATTCGATGTCGGGGAAGTGGGATCCGTCGTCCTATCACGACGAGTTCCGCGAGCGCCTGCAGGCGGTGATCCAGAAGCGCATCAAGGCGCAGGAGGGCACCGCCCAGGTGGACGACGACACCGACGCGCCGCAGCGCGAGGATGCGGCCACCAACGTGGTCGATTTCATGTCGCTGCTGCAGAAGAGCCTGGAGGCCAAGCGGCGTACCCCCGCCAAGGGCAACGACGACGCGCTGCCGGTGAGCAAGACCGCCAAGAAGCCGGCCAAGAAAGCGGCGAAGAAGGCAGCCAAGCCCGCCGCCAAATCCGCGGCCAAGGCCAAGCCGGCGAAAAAGACCGGCGCAAGCAAGGCGCCGGCGCGGCGCAAGGCGGGGTAGGGCGCCATGCCGTCACGCGAGACAGCCCGTACCGGCCGTGCCGCGCCGGTCAAAACGGCCAAGGTGGTCAAGGCCACCAAAGCCATCAAAGCCACCAAGGCGGCCAAGGCGGCCGGGACCCGCAAGCCGGGAAGCGCCGCGCCGGCCCCGCGCGCGCCGGCCAAGCCCGCACCGGCGAAAGCGACGCCAGGCAAGGCGGCACCGCGCAAGGTCGCGAGCGCCAAGCCGGGCACCGCCAAGGCGAAGGCCAGGTCCGCTGCCGGCCGTGGAAGCGCGGCAGTCGCCGCCGCGCACCGCCGCACGCCAGTGCCCGCGCCGGCATCGACCGCTGCCGACAGCGCAGCCGACGCCGTCGTCATCACCCATCCCGAGCGCGTGGTCTACCCCGGCGCCGGCATCAGCAAGGGCGAGGTGGCTGCGTACTACCGCGCGATCGCGCCCTGGCTGCTGCCGGAGGTCGCCAACCGGCCGTTGTCGTTGCTGCGCTGCCCGGACGGGACCGCCGGCGAATGCTTCTTCCAGAAGCACAACAACCGCGCGCTCGGCGACCACGTGCAGGCGATCGCGCTGCGCCAGAAGAGCGGCACCGAGGACTACCTGTACATCGGCGACCTGGCGGGCCTGCTGGAGCTGGTGCAGATGAACACCCTGGAGCTGCATCCCTGGGGTTCGACCGTGGACGATCCCGAGCATCCGGACCGGCTGGTGTTCGACCTGGACCCGGGCGAGGGCGTGAGCTGGACCCAGATCAAGGCCGCCGCGCGCGCGATCCGCGAGCGCCTGCGCGAAGCCGGGCTGGAAAGCTTCGTGCGCCTGTCCGGCGGCAAGGGCCTGCACGTGGTGGTGCCGATCGTGGCCGGCAGCGCCAGCTGGGATCAGGCGCGCGACTTCTGCGAAGCCTTCGCCCAGGCGCTGACCGCGCAGGCGCCGGACCGCTACGTGGCCACGATGAGCAAGGCCAAGCGCAGCGGGGTGATCTTCATCGACTGGCTGCGCAACGGCCGCGGCAACACCAGCGTGTGCTCGTGGTCGCTGCGCGCGCGCGAGCACGCTACCGTCGCGGTGCCGCTGCGTTGGGAGGAACTGGCGCGCATCGCCTCGCCGCAGGCGTTCCCGCTGGCCAAGGCGCTGCAACGCGCCGCGCGCCTGCGCGAGCATCCATGGAAGGAGATGGAGACGTTGCAGCAACGGCTGCCGGGGAGCTGAGCCGTCGGTCGTTCCGGAGCGGTTCTGTCTGCCGCTGCTGATGGCCAAGGGCGTCGCGACTGAAGTCGCTCCCACACGTGGTGCGCGAGCCGCGAATCCGCGCAAAGGACGCTGCTCTTTCGCGCAAAGCACGCCGCTCTTTGTGGGAGCGACTTCAGTCGCGACGAGCGAAGCCCCGATCCAACCGTGTGCGCCGACCCTTGCAACGCGAGCGTATCCACATGCAACACCGCAAAGGCGACCCGTGCCAGCGCCATGCAATCCCGCCGCTGCTGGCGAACGGCGTCGCGACTGAAGTCGCTCCCACACGTGGTGCGCGAGCCGCGCATCCGCGCAAAGGACGCTGCTCTTCGCGCAAAGCACGCCGCTCCTTGTGGGAGCGACTTCAGTCGCGACGAGCGGAGCCTCGATCCAACCGTGGCGCCGACCCCAGCAGCGTGAGCGCATCCACCATCGAAACCGCAAACGCCGAGCTATGTCGGCACCTTGCACCGATGCAAGCATCACGCTGCCGCTGTCTGCGCAGGCAGAAACCGCAGCGCACGACCCGCAGCGGCAGCGTTTCGCCCAGCCACTTACGGCGACACCGTCGACTCGCGGGTGACCCGCGCCAACGAATCGCGCGAGATCTCGGCGATCGAGCGGGCGCCGGTCAGCGTCATCGCCACCCGCATTTCCTTCTCGATCAGCGTCAGCAGGTTCTCCACTCCGGCCTGGCCGGCCGCGGCCAGCGCATAGACGAACGCGCGGCCGAGCAGCACCGCGTCGGCGCCGAGGGCCAGCATGCGCACCACGTCCAGCCCGCTGCGGATGCCGGAGTCGGCCAGGATCTTCAGCTCGCCCTTCACCGCATCGGCGATCGCCGGCAACGCGCGCGCGCTGGACAGCACGCCGTCGAGCTGGCGCCCGCCGTGGTTGGAGACGACGATGCCGTCGGCGCCGAAACGCACCGCATCGCGCGCGTCGTCCGGGTCGAGGATGCCCTTGATCACCATCGGCCCGGTCCAGAACTCGCGGATCCATTCCAAGTCCTTCCACGCGATCGACGGGTCGAAGTTCGCGCCGAGCCAGCCGATGTAGTCGGCCAGCCCGGTCGGGCTGCCGCGGTAGGTGGAGATGTTGCCCAGGTCGTGCGGGCGCCCCAGCAGGCCCACGTCCCAGGCCCAGCGCGGATGGGTGACGGCCTGCAGCATGCGCCGCAGCGGCGCGTTCGGCCCGCTCATGCCCGAGTGCGCGTCGCGGTAGCGCGCGCCGGGGGTGGGCATGTCCACGGTGAACACCAGCGTGGTCACGCCGGCCGCCTTGGCCCGCTCCAGCGCGTTGCGCATGAAGCCGCGGTCCTTGAGCACGTACAGCTGGAACCACATCGGCCGGTCGATCGCCGGCGCCACTTCCTCGATCGGGCATACCGACACCGTGGACAGGGTGAACGGCACGCCCCTGGCCGCCGCCGCGCGCGCGGCCTGCACCTCGCCGCGGCGCGCGTACATGCCGGTCAGGCCCACCGGGGCCAGGGCCAGCGGCAGCGCCAGGCGCTCGCCGAACAGCTCGGTCTCCAGATTCAGTTCGGCCATGTTGCGCAGGATCCGCTGGCGCAGCGCGATGTCGGCCAGATCGGCGACGTTGCGCCGCAGCGTGTGCTCGGCGTAGGCGCCGCCGTCGATGTAGTGGAACAGGAACGGCGGCAGCCGCGCCTGGGCGGCGGCGCGGTAGTCGGAAGCGGCGGAGATGATCATCGGCGCGGTCGTCAGGGAGAGGAGGGGAGGCGCGAGGCGCGCGCGCGGCGCGCTTCGTCCTCGTCGAGGCTGCGCAGGGCGGTATGGACGAAGGCCAGATGGGCGTGCGCCGCGTCGCGCGCGCGTTCCGGCTCGCCGGCCAGGATCGCGTCGTGCAGCGCGCGGTGCTGCGCCAGCAGCGGGGCGAAGGTGCGCGGCGACTGGAACAGCATGTGCCGGCTCTGCGAGATGTTGGTCTGCAGCAGGTCGAACAGGCCGCGCATCACCTGCAGCAGCACGCGGTTGTGCGCGGCCTCGGCGATGGCCAGGTGGAAGTCGGCGTCGGCGCGCGCCTCGGCGGCCGCATCGCCCTGCGCATGCGCCTGCAGCATCGCTTCGAACGCGGCGGCGATGCGCGCGCGGTCGGTATCGGTGGCGCGCAGCGCGGCGTGCCAGGCGGTGGCGCCTTCCAGCGCGTGGCGGGTCTCCAGCACGTCGAAGCGGTATTCCGGATCGCCCTGCAGTAGCGGCAGGAACGGCTGCAGCGGCGCCACCACGCGCTCCTCGGGCGTGTGCGGGCGCTGCACGTAGGTGCCGCCGCCAGCGCGGGCGCGCAGCAGCCCCTGGCCGGCGAGCTGGGCGATCGCCTCGCGCAACGCGGTGCGCGACACGCCCAGTTCCAGCGCCAGGGTGCGCTCGGCCGGCAGGCGCGCGTCCGGCTGCAGCCCGCGTTGGGCGATCAGCGCACGAAGCTGCGCGGCGACGCGATCGCTGAGGCGGCCGCTGCCGGGCGCCGACGCTTCGGGCGCAGGATCGCGCTGGCCACGGCGTGATGCTGGTTGGGGTGCAGCATCGGCCGTTGCAGGCGCCGGTGAATTGGTCATACCAATGGCTGCCGCGGAATATCGGAAGCCCAATTAGATCGCGTAGCGCTTTGCCGGGTCAATCGTGGCTGGCCTGACTATTGGTCATACCAATCGCGGCACAGCTCCATTACCGCGCCATTGTCGCGACCAGCACGACCAGCACGACCAGCAGCGCCAGCAGGACTAGTTCGACGCGGACCACGCGCTACGACGTTGCCGCCCGTCCGGCGCCGGCACGCATCCTGGCTGCCGGCGCGCTTGCCGGCGCCAGCGCGGCGCATCGGCCGCGTCTCACCAGACGAACGGCAGCAACCGCCAGCTGTGCGCGGCGTAGTCGGGGTACTCCTCGGGGAAGGCCTGGGTCAGCATCGCCTCTTCCACCTGGATGCGGCGCAGGAACGCCCAGGTCACCGGCAGCACGATCGCCAGCAGCGACAGCACGTCGCCCAGCCCGATCGCCAGCCCGTAGAACGACAGCAGCACGCCGGTGTAGGAAGGGTGGCGCAGGTAGCGGTACGGGCCGCGGCGGATCAGCCGGTGGCCTTCCTGGATGGTCACGTCCACGGTGAACCAGCGCGCCAGCACCCGGATCGCCCACAGCCGCAGCGCCAGCCCGGCCGCCAGCAACGCGCACCCGATCCAGCGCGCTGGTTCCTGCAGCGCCGGCGCATAGCGCCACAGGCCGAGGAAGGACAGCAGCACCGCCACCGCCAGCGCCGCGTACAGCACCCGCCACAGCATCTTCAGCGTGCCCTGGTCGCGCGCGCCGCCGTCGGCCGCGCGGCGGCGGCGGCTGAGCAGCACCTCGTACAGGCCCCAGCAGGCGCCCAGCAGCGCGAACAGCAGGTCGGGGTTTCGCAGGGTCAGGTGCATCGTCGTGTCCTCGTGGTGAGCGATGTGGTGTACGCCATGGCGGCGCAAGCCGGGTGAACCTTCGCCGTGCCCGTGTTCATGAGGGCCGTGGTGCAGGGCGGCGATGGCATGGCGCCAGTGTGGCGCCGCGGCCGTGGCCGTTCAGTGGCCGCCGGTCATCGATCCGACCTGCCGGAAGTCACTTTCTGCGTCCGCCCCATTGCCGCCGCCGTGCCGCGCGGTCAGCATCCGCGGCATGCACCGCTTCCTGCACGACCTGATCGAACCCAAGCGCCTGGCCGGGATAGCCACCGTGGCCACCGTGCTGTGGTCGTTCCATCTGCAGCCGCAGGCACCGCCTGCCTGGCGTTGGACCGTGGCGGGCGTGTTCGTGCTGCTGTTGCTCGGCTACCGCTACCTGCCCACGCCGCGCCTGCGCGATGTCGCGCTGTGGCTGCAGGCCGCCGCGGGGCTGGCCCTGGTGTGGCTGGAACCGGGCGTGGGCACCGCGCCGGTGCTGCTGGTGGTGGTGGTGACGCAGGTGGCCTTGCTGTGGGAGCCGCGCCGGGTGCTGGTGCTGGCGCTGCTGGTCAACCTGGGCACGTTCCTGCTGCTGTCCACCGCCGGGTTCAAGCGCGCCTTGCTGACCACCCTGATCTACGCCGGCTTCCACGCCTTCGCCGCGCTGTCCGCGCACTACGCGCGCACCACCGAGATCGCCCGCCAGGCGCTGGCCCGGGTCAACGCCGACCTGCTCGCCACCCGCGCGCTGCTGGCCGACAGCGCCCGCGACGCAGAACGCCTGCGCCTGGCCCGCGAGCTGCACGACGTGGCCGGGCACAAACTGACCGCGCTGCGGATCAACCTGCGCCTGCTGCTGGCCGATCCGGACCTGGCGCGGCGTGAGGAGCTCGGCGTGGTCGAGCGGCTGTCCGGCGAACTGCTGGCCGACATCCGCAACGTCGTGCAGTCGCTGCGCGACGACCGCGGACTGGACCTGGAGACGGCGTTGCGCGCGCTGGCCGCGCCGTTCCCGCGGCCGCAGCTGCGGTTGCAGATCGACCCCGAGGTGCGCGTCACCGATCCGCAACTGGCCGAAGCGCTGCTGCGGCTGGTGCAGGAAGCGCTGACCAACGCCGCGCGGCACGCCGATGCCGACGCGGTCCATGTACGTCTGCATCACCAGGATGGGCAATTGCGCGTGGACATCGAGGACGATGGCCGCCGCGCCGAGCGGATCCAGGAAGGCAACGGCATCGCCGGCATGCGCGAGCGCCTGGCCGCGCTGCGCGGCCGGCTCGACCTGGGCCACACGCCGCTGGGCGGCATGCTGCTGACCGCGCGGTTGCCGCTGTGAGCGGCTTGCGCATCGCCCTGGCTGACGACCAGATCCTGGTGCGCGCCGGCCTGCGCGCGCTGCTGCAGACCCAGGGCATCGCCGTGGCCTGCGAGGCCGACGACGGCGAAGCGCTGCTGGCCGCGCTGGTCACCACTGCGGTGGATGTGGTGCTCAGCGACATCCGCATGCCCGGCATGGACGGCATCCAGGCATTGCAGCGGCTGCGCGAGCGTGGCGACGCCACCCCGGTGCTGCTGCTGACCACCTTCGACGACGCCGACCTGCTGCTGCGCGCCACCGAAGCCGGCGCGCAGGGCTTCCTGCTCAAGGACGCCGCGCCCGAAGACCTGCGCGATGCGATCGTGCGCGTGGCCGCGGGCGAGACCCTGCTGCAGCCGGTCAGCACCGACCCGGTCCGCGCGCGCTACCGCTACCGCGACGAAGACGCGCCGCGCGACACTTTCAACGAACGCGAAGTGGCGATCCTGCGCCTGCTCGCCGGCGGCTACTCGAACAAGGAAATCGCGCGCAGCCTGTTCCTGGCCGAAGGCACGGTGAAGAACTACGTCTCCACGATCCTGGACAAGCTCGGCACCCGCGACCGCACCCGCGCGGTGCTCAAGGCGATCACGCTGCGGATCATCTGAGTGGCTGTTGGTGCCGGTCGCGGCTGAAGCCGCTCCTACAGTGGTGACAGAGGCCGCGGCGTACCCGTGGCAAGAGGCCGCGGCGTGCTCGCGGCACGCACGGCATCGTGTAGGAGCGGCTTCAGCCGCGACACAGACCAGACGAACGCAGCCAAGCCAGCACATCACGCGACACGCACCGCCAACGCCAGCCAGCCATGCTTCGTCGCACGCCCGCACCAGCATCGCCGGTGCATAACGCCTCCATACCCCGCCGTCTGCAGCACTCGGCCCTTCTGCATGCGCGCCGCAGACATTAAGATGCCGCGGGGCATCTTGCCGAGAGGACACCACGTTGATCATCCACCCGAAAGTTCGCGGTTTCATCTGCACCACCACGCATCCGCTCGGCTGCGAGCGCAACGTGCTCGAGCAGATCGAGGCCACGCGCGCGCGCGGCGTGCGCAGCGACGGGCCGAAGAAGGTGCTGGTGATCGGCGCCTCCAGCGGCTACGGCCTGGCCTCGCGCATCACCGCCGCGTTCGGCTTCGGCGCCGACACGCTCGGCGTGTTCTTCGAAAAGCCCGGCAGCGACAAGAAGGCCGGCACCGCCGGCTGGTACAACTCGGCCGCGTTCGACACCTTCGCCAAGGCGCAAGGCCTGTACAGCAAGTCGATCAACGGCGACGCGTTCTCCGACGAGGCGCGCGCGCAGGTGATCGACCTGATCAAGACCGAGATGGGCGGCCAGGTCGACCTGGTGGTGTATTCGCTGGCCTCGCCGGTGCGCAAGCTACCCGGCACCGGCGAAGTGAAGCGCTCGGCGCTCAAGCCGATCGGCCAGACCTACACCGCCACCGCGATCGACACCAACAAGGACGCGATCATCGAGGCCTCGATCGAGCCGGCCACCGAGCAGGAGATCGAAGACACCATCACCGTGATGGGCGGCCAGGACTGGGAACTGTGGATCGACGCGCTGGCCGCCGCCGGCGTGCTCGCGCCGGGCGCGCGTAGCGTGGCCTTCAGCTACATCGGCACCGAGATCACCTGGCCGATCTACTGGCACGGCGCGCTGGGCAAGGCCAAGGTGGACCTGGACCAGACCGCGCAGCGCCTGCACGCGCGCCTGCAGCAAAGCGGCGGCAGCGCCAACGTGGCGGTGCTCAAGTCGGTGGTGACCCAGGCCAGCGCGGCGATCCCGGTGATGCCGCTGTACATCTCCATGGTCTACAAGATCATGAAGGAAAAGGGCCTGCACGAAGGCACCATCGACCAGCTCGACCGCCTGTTCCGCGAGCGCATGTACCGCGAAGACGGCCAGGCGCCGGCCACCGACGAGCAGAACCGGCTGCGCCTGGACGACTGGGAACTGCGCGACGACGTGCAAGACGCCTGCAAGGCGCTGTGGCCGCAGGTCACCACCGAGAACCTGTTCCAGCTCACCGACTACGCCGGCTACAAGCACGAGTTCCTCAAGCTGTTCGGTTTCGAGCGCAAGGACGTGGACTACGACGCCGACGTCGATCCGGACGTGAAGTTCGACTGCATCGAACTGTAGGAACACTCGATTGATCGAGTTGTAGAAACAACGGGATTCGGAAGGTTGCAGGAACGCCGGGATTCGGAATTGGCGTTCGGAAGTGGAGATGCGGCCGGCGCCTGACGCCGGCCGTTTTTCGTTGGGCGTTTGTCGCGGCTGAAGCCGCTCCTACACAAAAAGCGCGCGCTGCTCCTGTAGGAGCGGCTTCAGCCGCGACAGGACAATGAAATCGCCGCGGCGCGAAACGCATGGACGTCCAGCCGACATCTGGAACCAGTCGCGCTCGATGGAATCCCGCGTCGCGACTGAAGTCGCTCCCACAAGAGGCTCCTGCAGCCGCGTGTACAGCCCGCCACCGTCCCTGTGGGAGCGACTTCAGTCGCGACGCGGTGGAAAAAAAGCAGCCACTGTCTCGGGAACCGCAATTTGGTTTTTCCCCTTCACCCCTGTCTACCTGTCGCGGCTGAAGCCGCTCCTACAGGGAAGCACGCACGCTTTTTTGTAGGAGCGGCTTCAGCCGCGACAGAAAAACGAACCGCCAGCAACGCCGGACCACATACAAAAACGCCGCAACCAACGCTCTTACGAATCCCCAATCCCAACTCCCCAATCCCGGCTCCTCACCGCTTCACATCGAACCGCGAAGCCCCCACGCACGCCTGCACATCCGCCTCGCCCAGCGGATGGAAATCGCCCGGCACCGAGTGCTTCAGGCAGCCCGCGGCCAGGCCGAAACGAATCGCGGCGGTATCGTCCCATCCCTGGCTCAGCCCGTGCAGCACGCCCGCGGCGAAGGCGTCGCCGCCGCCGATGCGGTCGACGATGCCGGTCAGTTCCTCGGCCGGGGCCTGCGCCACGCTGCCGTCGCGGCGCAGCAGCATCGCGCCCAGGCTGTGGTGGTCCACGCTGTGCGCCACGCGCTGGGTGCAGGCCATCGCCTGCAGGTGCGGGAACGCGGCGAAGGCGTCGCGCGCGCCGGCCTCCACCCGCGCCTGCGCGCTGTCCTGCGGGTACTGGTGGCCCAGCACTACGCCCAGGTCGCGGTAGTCGGCGAACAGCACGTCGGCCTGCGCCAGCAGCTGGCGCAGGATGCCCGGTGCATCGCCGTTCCAGGCCTCCCACAGCTTGGGCCGGTAGTTGCCGTCGAACGATACGCGCACGCCCAGTTCGCGTGCGGCGCGCGCCGCCGCCAGGGCCGCCGCCGCGCCGCGCTCGCCCAGCGCCGGGGTCACCCCGGACAGGTGCAGCCACTGCGCGCCGCGCAGCAACGCCGGCCAGTCGTAGGTGTCCGCCTCGGCCAGCGCGAACGCCGAGCCGGCGCGGTCGTAGGTGACTTCGCTGGGGCGGTGGCCGGCGCCGGTGGTCAGGAAGTACAGGCCCATGCGCCCGGGCACGAAGCGCACGCCGCGGGTGTCCACGCCGTGCCGGCGCAGTTCGCCGGCGGCCGCCTCGCCCAACGGGTTGTCCGGCAGCACGCTGACCATCGCCACGTCGTGGCCGAAATGCGCCAGCGACACGCCGACGTTGGCCTCGGCACCGCCGACGTGCACGTCCAGCCGCGGCGATTGCAGCAGGCGCTCGTGGCCGGGCGCGCCCAGGCGCAGCAGCAGTTCGCCGAAGCAGACGATGCGGGAGGCGGTCATGGCAGGATCCTTGGCGTCGGAAAGGCGCCAAGCATGCCGGGGAACGGCGGCCACGGCCAGATATCGTGACCAGCGGTGTCATTTTTCCTGGCGACAAATCCAGGCCGAGCCTTGCGGCGGCGCCATCCGCGCCGGGCCGCGGTCCGAAAGGCCTGCAAATCCAAGGCGTTTTCTGCTGCGCTGCAAGATGCCGCAATGTTTCGCAACTGTTAACGTCGGTTTTGACCAGCGGTGTCATCCGCGGCAAAACCGAATCCAACGCAGTTCATGGACCCTTGGGAGGGGAGACATGCAATCTCGTACCGAACGCCGGAAGACACCGGTTACCTTGCTCGCGCTTTCGATCGGCCTGGCCCTGCAGGCCGGCGTGCTGCAGGCGCAGGACGCCCCCGCGCAGGATGTCGCGCCTGCCACCGGGTCCACCGAACCGGCCACCGAGCTGGACACCATCACCGTCACCGGCTACCGCGCCAGTGTCGAGCGGGCGCTGGACCTCAAGCGCGGCGAGACCGGCATGGTCGACGCCATCGTGGCCGAGGACATCGCCGATTTCCCTGACCTCAACCTGGCCGAATCGCTGCAGCGCATCCCCGGCGTGGTCATCACCCGCGATGCCGGCGAAGGCCGCAGCATCTCGGTGCGCGGCCTGGGTCCGGACTTCACCCGGGTGCGGGTCAACGGCATGGAAGCGCTGACCACGGTCGGCGGTTCCGACCAGTCCGGCGGCTCCAACCGCAGCCGCGGCTTCGACTTCAACGTATTCGCCTCGGACCTGTTCACCCAGCTGGTGGTGCGCAAGACCGCCTCGGCCGACGTCGAGGAAGGCTCGCTCGGCGCCACCGTCGACCTGAAGACCGCGCGCCCGTTCGATTACGACGGCTTCACCCTGGCCGTCAACGGCCAGGCCGGCTACAACGACATGGCCGACAAGGCCGACCCGCGCGTGGCAGGGCTGATCGCCAACACCTGGGCCGACGGCACCTTCGGCGCGCTGCTGTCGGTGGCGTACTCGGAGCGGCAGATCCTGGAAGAAGGCAGCAACAGCGGGCGCTGGGCCAACGGCCCGAGCAACGGCAACTTCAGCGCCACCTCGCCGTTCGCCGCCGCGCGTGGCGCCAACGTGTTCCACCCGCGTTTCCCGCGCTACACGCTGATGGAGCACGAGCAGAAGCGCACCGGCGTGACCGGCTCGCTGCAGTGGAAGCCGAGCAAGGACACCGAGTTCTCGCTGGACGGCCTGTACTCCAAGATCGACGCCAAGCGCACCGAGAAGTACATCGAGGCGATCTCCTTCAGCCGCGGCGCCTCGCAGGGCGGCAAGCCGCAGACCATCGTGCGCGACGGCTATATCGACCCGAACACCGGTGCGCTGCTGTACGGGCAGTTCGACGACGTGGACATCCGCTCCGAGCAGCGCTACGACGAGTGGAATACCGTGTTCAAGCAGCTCACCCTCAACGGCGAGCACAGGTTCAGCGACGTCTTCAAGATCGACGGCCAGATCGGTACCTCCAGCTCCAAGCACGAGAACCCGATCCAGACCACGATCATCATGGACAAGCTCAACGTCGATGGTTACTCGTACGACTACCGCGGCAACAGCCGCTCGCCGGTGTTCAACTACGGTGTCGATCCCACCAACGGCAACGGCTGGACCCTGGCGGAAATCCGCCTGCGTCCGCAGTACGTGGAAAACACCTTCGACACCGGCAGCCTGAACTTCGAATGGACCCTGGGCCCGGGCTTCAGCCTGCGCGGCGGCGTGCTGGCCAAGGACTACACGTTCAAGACCAAGGAACTGCGCCGCGCCTCGGAAGTGTCGGTGCCGACCTTCGCCACCGGCACCCGCATCGTGCCGGTCAACATGACCGAACTGGCCAACCTCGGCGGCGTCAGCGGCAGCCCGGGCAGCTGGGTGGTGCCGGATCTGAACGCGGTGGCCGATGCGCTGGACATCTACAGCGGCACCGGCACCTTCGCCCTGGCCGAGCGCGCGGTGAACACGCGCAGCGTCGAGGAGAAGGACCGCGGCGCATGGTTGATGGGCCAGTTCGGGTTCGACATCGGTTCGATCCCGGTCAGCGGCAACCTCGGCGTGCGCTACGTCAAGACCAAGCAGGAATCCACCGGCTACGCCACGGTCGGTAGCGCGCTGGTGCAGACCACGGTCAACCGCGAGTACAGCGACACGCTGCCCTCGTTGAACCTGGTCGCCGAGATCTCGCCGGACTTCCTGGTGCGCTTCGGCGCGGCCAAGGTGATGTCGCGTCCCGGCCTGGGCAGCCTGACCCCGGGCGTCACCGTCAACGTCTCCGGCGGTGCGCGCACCGTCAGCGGCGGCAACCCGGACCTGGAGCCGATCCGCGCCAAGACCGCCGACCTGGGCTTCGAGTGGTACTTCCAGGACGGTGCGATGCTGGGCGCGGCGGTGTTCTACAAGGACATCGAGAGCTTCGTGCAGACCACCCGCGTGACCCAGCCGTACTCGGCCAGCGGCTTGCCCGCCAGCCTGCTCGACGGCACCGGCGCCGGCATCAACGACGACTTCGTGTTCTCCGTGCCGCTCAACACCCCCGGCGGCGACCTGAAGGGCGTCGAGCTCAACTACACCCAGCCCTTCAGCTTCCTGCCGGGCAAGTGGAGCAACTTCGGCGTGCAGTTGAACTACACCTACGTCGATTCGAAGATCCAGTACCTGACCGCGACCGGTGCGGCCTCGCTGGAAACCGACCTGACCGGCCTGTCGAAGAACTCGTACAACGGCACCCTGTTCTATCAGGGCGAGCAGCTGAGCGCGCGCGTGTCCTACACCCACCGCGACGACTACCTGACCCAGGTCCCGGCCACCGAAACCGGCTTCGACGTGCACGGCATGACCGCGGTCAACACGGTGGACGCCTCGATCAGCTGGAAGATCGACGACCACCTGGAGCTGAGCCTGGAAGGCATCAACCTGACCAACGAACCGTCCGACGAATGGGTCGGCTCGACCTCGCAGCTGCCGTTGCAGTACAGCGAGACCGGCCGCCAGTACCTGCTCGGCGTGCGCTACAAGTTCTGACGTCCGCGCCCGCCGGTGTCGCGCCCCGCGCGCGGCACCGGCAGTGCGCCGCTGCCTGCATACTCGCCGGGTCGGGGGTAGCGAGGATCGCCATGCGGCGGCACGCGCGCACGGCGATCGCAAAGGAGCGACATGAAAGAGGCAATCCGCCGCAGCGCCACGCGCGCTGCCGCAACCATGTTCCCCTGTAGGAGCGGCTTCAGCCGCGACAGGCACCCACCATCGCGCGACCGCGCCCCGCACGCGCGCTGCTCCGCACGGACAGGTCAAACATCCCCCACCACCGGCAATCGCATCCTGGCTTGTTGCCTGGCCATGCTGTCCTGCCTGGCACCCCCGGCCTTCGCCGCACCCGCACCCACCACCGCCCCCGACCTCCTGTTCCGCGTCTCCGCCGACCGAGGCTTCGACGCCGACATCGCCCAAGGCGACGCCAGACCCAACTTCCGCGACAAGGTCGCCCTGGTCCCCACCGGCGTCAAAGGCCAGGCGATCGAATGGGCCGACGACGGCGTCCTCGCCTGGAACGCGCCCGGCAACCTCTACACCCAACGCGGCACCCTCTCCTTTTTCTGGCGTTCGCGCTATCCGGTCGGCGAAGCGCCGTTCGTGATTTTCCGCGTCGGCTACGCCGACCACAGCAGCTGGGACATGGCCTGGCTGCGCATCGACTGGAACGGCCACGGCTTCGACGCCTTCGTCACCGACGCCAACCTGGCGCGCACCCGCGTGTCGTTCAAGCTCGACAAGAACCCCGCCGCCAGCGCCTGGACCCACCTCGCCTTCGCCTGGGACGAAACCCGCGGCGTGCGCCTGTACGTGGATGGCAAGGAAGCCGCGCGCGCCGAGTGCGCGCAGGCCTGCGCCGATGGCGGCGCGCTCGACTTCGACGCCGCGCTCGACCAGCTCGGCCTGGCCGGGCGGGTGATGGCCCCGCACCAGGTGCAGAGCCGCTACAACTTCCTGCGCGGCAGCGACTTCGACGAGATCCGCATCTACGACCGCATGCTCGACGCCGCCGGCGCCGCGGCCCTGGCGCGCCGGCAGGAACCGCGCAGCGCCGAACCGCCGCGCGCCGACGCCGCGCGCAACGCCTGGCTGCACCGCTACGGCTGGGACCACGGCCACGCGCCGCCTGCGCTGGACGCACCGTCCACCCGCATCCGCAAGGTCGAGTTCGCCGACGCCAAGGACCTCAAGCAGTGGATGTGGAAGGCCACCGACGGCATCGCCGAGACCACCTGGCCCGGCGTCTACAACCGCTCGCGCCTGCCCGGCCGCGACGACTACTTCCAGCTGCCTGACTGGAACACCTACGTCGAAGGCGGCAAGGCGCTGGACCTGGCGTTGCCGGACGAACCCTTCAACCGCATCGAACTGCGTGGCGCAGCCTACGGCCAGGCCAGCTACGCCGCCGCCGGCGCCACGCCCGCGCCGCTGTTCCAGCGCAGCCAAGGCACCGTGCGCAGCGTCGACCAGTTCGAACGCCGCCGCGGCGGCCACCTGCGTTTCACCAACACCGCGCAGGAAACCCCGATCCAGGAAATCTGGGCCTACGACGTCAGCGCCGGCGCGCCGCCGTCCGACGCCAGCGCCACGCTCAGCTACACCGTGCGCAGCGACATCGCGCCCGACTACGCCAACCTCGCCGCATTGCGCGCCACCATCGCCGGCCGCTACCCGCCGGGCGAACGCAGCACGGTTGTCGCCTTGCCGAGCAAGGCGCCAGCGCGCAAACGCGGCGCCGAGAAAGCCGCCACGCCCGCACTGCCGATCGTGCACGTGCTGATCCCCTCCAGCCTCGGCGACGCCCCGCCCGACCAACCGCTGATGCGCAGCTGGTCCTACGGCTGGGAGAACATGCACGACGGCCTGGACGGCATCGCCATCGACCTGCCGGCGCTGGACCTGCCGGCCACCCACGACGGCCTGATTCCGCTCAACATCCGCATCAAGGATCCGATCTGGCCGGCGCGCGACATGCTCGACGTGTCGGTGTCGGTCAAGCCCGGCCAGGCGCGCACGCTGTGGCTGGACCTGCGCGACCGTATCCTCGACGACCGTAGCCTGATGCTCAGCATCGCCTCCGCCGCGCCCGGTTTCGACGCGCGCGCGCTGGACGGCGCGCAACTGCGCCTGCTGTTCAAGCCGCGCGACCAGGCCAAGGCCGAACACGTCGCCGACCGCTTCAACCAGGTCAAGGACAACTGGGGCTTCCTGGTCGAGGAACACACCACCTCCAAGCGCCAATTGCTGTACGCGCGCCTGGACGCCGACATCGGCGACCTGCTGCGCGTGGACCCCGACAACGCGCTCGGCCGCGAATACTGGAACGACATCAGCTACGGCAACCAGGGCGCGTTGCCGGTGGAGCTGCCCCCCCCGCCCAAGAGCGTGCCGGCCTGGGCGTTCTGGCAGCTGGAAGACCTCAAGGCCACGCGCCGCTACATCCGCTGGTGGATCGACGAACGCCAGGTGAACTACGGAGATTTCGGCGGCGGCATCTCCGACGATTCCGACCTCACCCAGCAATGGCCGAGCCTCGCCCTGATGGGCGTGGACCCGGACAAGCTCAATGCCTCGCTGACCGCGCTGTCCGACGCCAACTACCGCAACGGCATGTTCACCGACGGCCTGTCCACCATCGAGACCGACGAACTGCATGCCTATGAGGAAGGCATCAACATCAACAGCGCCATGCTCTACCTCAACTGGGGCGACCCGCTGACGGTGGAACGCCTGATGCGCACGGTGAAGGCCTTCGACCGCATCATCCAGGTCAACCCGCAGGGCCACCTGCTGTTCGCCAGCAACTGGTTCGGCGGGCGCAAGGTCTACCGCGAGCCGAACTGGCAGTGGCAGAAACCCTACTCGTTCCCGGTGCTGCACCCGGCCATGCTGCTCGGCGGCTACAACGCCGACCCCAACAGCCGCCGCATCGTCACCGGCCTCGCCGACGGCTACCTTGCCCACGCCTACACCAATGCCAAGGGCCAATGGGCGCTGCCCAACGAGATCAACTGGAAAACGGGCAAGACCCGCGGCGGCGAACTGTTCGAAGGCAGCGGCGGCGCCGACACCCTGCACACCTTCTGGGCCGCCTACCGCTGGACCGGCGAGGCGCGCTACCTCAAGCCCATCGACTACCGCGTCGCCAACGCCGGCCCGGCCGGCCTGTCGTTGCTCAACGAGAATTTCATCGACCTGCTCGGCAAGCGCGACAGCTGGGGCGCCGACCTGGCCAAGGCCGCCGCCAAACCTGATGCCGTCCCCGACTTTGCCCACCACGCCGCCTGGGAGGCCAGCGGCGACACCGCCTGGCTGGAAGCCCTGTACCGCGCCGAGACCCGCGACAAACTGCAGACCTTCTACATGAACACCGAAGGCCACTGGTGGAGCGACCGCGTCGAATCGCCCACCGTGAACCTGCAGCGCGCCCGCCTGGGCGGCGTGGCGCTCAAGCGCAACCAGACCTACCCCGGCCACACCGTCAGCTGGCGCTTCGCCGACCCCGAAGGCGCCGTGCAGGTCGCCCTGCTGCTGCCCAAGCCGCGCCAGGACCGCTTCACCGTCATCGGCCACAACACCAGCGGCAAGCTGCAGCGGGCGCAGATGACCGGCTGGAACGTCGCCGCCGGACAATGGCGCATGCGTTCGGGCCTCGATCGCGATGGCGATGGGCGCATCGACGGCAAGCCCGCCACGCGCGAGTTCGCGTTCGAGAAGAGCGGGGCGGTGGACGTGGAGTTTCCCGCCGGCAAGACGGTGGTGATGGAGTTCGAACTCATCGCGCCTGCGGCGGTGCCGGTGGAGCAGCGGCCGGACCTGGGGATTGGGCGTGGCGACGTGCGCGTGAGTGCCGATGCCATCGAGGTCACCGTGCACAGTCTGGGTCATGCGGATGCGCCGGCTGGGTTCGTGGTGCTGGAAGACGCGCGTGGCCGGGAATTGGCGCGGGCGGCGTTTCCTGCGTTGGAGGCGCCGCGGGATTTGGAGCCGAAGACGGCGCAGATGCGGTTGGTTGTGCCGGTTGGGACCAGCGCCAAGGGAGGCCGGATTCGCATCGCCACCGACGGCAACGTGGCCGAACTGACGCAGCGCAATAATGCGCTGGAAGTACCCTGAGTTAATCGGGGCGTACGTCAACGACGCGCCTTGGCGTAGCGGGGTGCCTTCGCCTGGGAAGCGCTCCGGGCTGACGTCTGCATTTGTCTCCCCACGAAGTGTGACGGCGTGCTAGAACAAGAGTGTCTGTCGGGGGAGAACAGGCTTCCATCGGACCTGCCGGGGTAAAGCGGCGCGCAGCGTAAATCTGCTTAAGTCAGGAAGCGCCATATTCTCAGGGGGGGAATTGATGTTTACCAAAGTCTCGATCATCGCGGGGCTGACTGGGTTTGCCATGTGCTTGGCCGGCACATCCGCAGATGCGCGGGTGCGCGCATCCGGCTCACATCACACAATCAGTCATGGTGGTCACTACACGTCTGATGTATGGCGCCTTTAAAAGTGTGCTCTGCCCCCCGGGTCCCTGGGGCCGTCATACGTGTTGCCTCTTGTTTCTAAGACTTGAGCGATGCAAAGTTTCTAAATAAATAACGGGAGTTGTAATGACGAATTCATACGTAATTTGGAATAACAAGGGCGGCGTAGGTAAAAGTACTATTACTTTTAATTTAGCGTCTAGATACGCAGAATTAAACCCAGGAAAGAAAGTTCTAGTGATAGATATGTGCCCTCAAGCAAATGCTAGCATGATGCTTTTGGGAGGCGGAGCACGTGGCGAAGCTGCTGTGCACGCTCTCTGTACTAGCGCAGCGTCTCCTACTATCGTGGGCTATCTGACGAAAGCCCTTGGCGGTGGTCCGCTAGCGCCGTCGCCCAATCCGTTAGACTATATTGGGCAAGTAAGCAACACTAATCCTAGCTTGCCAGCTAATCTATACTTGGTATGTGGAGATCCGAACCTTGAACTAATAGCGGCGTGGATATCTAACCTTGCATCATCTCAGCAAGTTCTTCCAAACGTCCGCCCATGGGTATGGGTCCATGAGGTAATGCGGCGCTTCATCGATTTACTTAAAATGGAACTCCCTGGTGACTGGGTCGTTTTCATAGACACAAATCCAAGTTTTTCCAGTTACACAGAGCTGGCTATTTGTGCCGTCGACAGGTTGCTACTCCCGGTAAACGCCGATGACTCATCTCGGACTGCGATAGGTGCGATGCATTCTTTGCTGTACGGGCAAAATCCTCCGCACCCAATATATGGTGCATGGACTTTCGCACATAATGCGGTTATTTTTAATGTGCAAGTTCCAAAGATTCACTTAGTAATAGGAAATCGTCTAACGCAAAATCTTGGTGCTGCAGCCGCGTTCGCTGCGCTTTCTCAAGCAAGTGTCGAGTCTCTGTATAGCCTATTTGTAGTAAATCCAACAAGATTTACTAGCAGGGTAGCGTCACCGGCAAGTGAGGCTGATTTTGTTGGGAAATACTCAGTACTTCTTCGTGACTTTAACACGGCTGGGGTAGTTGCTGCTCATGAGGGTATTCCGGTTTCGTCTTTGCAGAGCGGAAATCATGTTGTGCATGGACGCGGTGTGCGTGTCGACAATGATAGAATCACAGATTGTAGAATAGCGCTAGATACTCTCGTCAGATCAGTATAAAACAGGGGTTAGAGTGCATTTTCCTAAGAAAGTACGCTCTGACTGGTTCTCGCTATCAGGGGGCATCGAACATTAGGTGCTACGGGGGATTCATGGCGAACTATTGGGTAGTTGGCGCTAGCTGGGGAGGTTCTGATCATCAAGATCAGCGCTTCGTCAAAGAGGGCATCTGGATGCTTGGCTGGGAAGACGGGCATCAGCCTGCGCGTGCAGCAGAGATAAAGCCAGGCGACCGTATTGCTATTAAAAGGATGAAAGGTAAGGCCCAGATAGGCATTCGTATCATGCACTTGGGAATTGTGCGTGGCGTTATCCTCGACACAAACCGGGTTCTCTGTACCGTCGACTGGGTAGCTACCGACCTGAATCGCGACGTGGCTGAGAGCCGTGGAGCATTCCAATCGATTCATGGCCCGTATCAACATGACGCTTGGGTGCAAGAGGTCTTCTGCCTGTGAGTGAGTAAATGGGGCCAGGGTACACTTTATCTGTGATTGGCGCTTTAGAAAGCGCACTCCGACCCCAGTTATGTGGACCCCAGTTATGTGGTAATAATTCATTCAATCCCACGCCGCTTTCGCGGCGCTGCTTAACTTAGGCGTTAGGTCTCTTAGGGAGAGGCGTATGCAAGTTTGCGGTATCGAGATTAAAGGAAGTGAAGCGATTATTGCAATTGCAGACCTGCAAGATGGTCGTTTTGTACACGTTCCCGCTGAGACTAAGCGTATAGCTTTGGCTGATGACGAAGATGCTACAAACGTACGGTCATTCGCGGACCTCCTCGCTGGATTCATGCGGGATAGTAATATATCCCGCATTGCAGTTAAAAAACGTGGAAAGAAGGGGGATTTTGCTGGAGGGGCCACCACCTTCAAGATTGAAGGGGTGCTTCAAATGCTAAAGGACTGCCAAGTTGAGTTGATTTCTGCGCAGACCATTTCAGCGCAGGACCGTAGGCACTCGTTTCCGGCACCGAACTCGCTAAACAAATACCAGCTTGAGGCATTCCGAACTGCTTGTGCGGCTTTGGCCAGGACTCAGGGATGACGACACTTTACATTGACGGATCTAGTGCACCTGAAGAGATCAAACGATCACTGCGTGACCTCTCCAGGAGCATTCAGTTTCATCGCGAAGACTCTAAAGCAGCCAACGGCTATGTCTTTTTTGGGACTAATCGAGTAACTGGCACGCAGGTCACTCTCAAGTACTACTACTGGGGCGGCAAGACGCAGTACCACGCGGAGCCGCGGCAGCTGGCTAAGCTCGATGCTGAAAATGTTCTAAAAATTCTAGATGCAGGGCTGATTGACGCAACTTGGGCATACTTCATTACTCCTACTTGCGCTGGGGGAGATCTCGACTCAGCACTGGAGTCCCATCCTGTCGGCCTGCGCGCAGCGCTGGACTACGTTCATCAAATTCTTTGCGGCCTAAGCCATCTCCATGCGTCTAGATATCTCCATAGAGACATAAAGCCCGCAAACTTATATTTGACCGACGCCGATAAGGTGGTGATAGGCGACTTCGGATCAGTAAAACTTCTTCCGGAAGCGCAGTCTGCGATTCCCGCATCGAGCCATTCGCTGATCTATCGTCCTCCCGAGACAATAGTTACCAATACCTACGGTGTTACGGGCGATATTTATCAATGCGGTTTAGTTCTCTATCAGCTTCTTGGAGGTTCGCTGCCATACGATGGACCAGCGTGGCTTAATAAGCGAGAGCAGGTACAGCTGAGTGCAGTGGAAACTCAGGCTGACAAAGACGCTTTCTTAGATTGCTGCATCAAGGCAAAGATCACAGCGGGCCGCGCAGTAGATCTATCAACCCTTCCGCCATGGGTGCCTAATGCGGTCCGACGAATTGTTAGCAAAGCGTGTCACCGTGACCCTCAACAGCGCTATCAGGCTGGGTCCACATTCATGGCGAAGCTGCATGAGGTACGAACCAAGACACTAGATTGGCGAGTCATCGATGGCGTTCCAACTTGCCACGGCAATCCAAGCTATCGAATTCGAGAACTAAACGGGCATTATTCTGTTCAAAAGAATGCAGGAAACGGTTGGCGCAATGACAGAACAGCCATTGGTGGTTCGCTTGCTGAATTGGTCGCAGCAGTCGCAAGCAAAGCCTAACTATTAATTCAAGCAGCTAAAGGGGTGCAGCAGCTACAGCAGCTAAAGGGGTCAGAGTACACTTTTCCTGTGACCGGCACTCTAGAAAGTGCAATCTCTGACCCATTTTCGGCGCGCAGAAGCTGCGGCCTAAAAATTCATCAGGCCGACGCCTTCGGTGCGGCTTAACTCAGGCGTTAGACATATGAAAAAGCGGTCGCTACCACCACTCGTCGGCGGCTTCGCAGACGGCAAAGTGACTTGGCAACGCCTTGAGGCCATTGACTATGAAACTCTAGGCTACTTACTTAGTTGTCACCTCATCATTGAGCACTATTTAGATCATTTCATTGCAACTTACACAAAAGCTCCTTTTTCATGGGAAAGTGCGAAGCTCACGTTCGGGCAGAAAATTTCGCTAATTTCCAAGGTCCCATTTCCGGAACCTTATAACCTTCCGCCTACCATAAAGCACTTGAACTCTCTCCGGAACAAGTTCAGTCATAACATTTCCACACGCTTGACGGAAGAAGACCTTCTTCCATTCCAGCAGTTTCTAGAGAAGTGCAGCAAAGGACAACGAGCGGATATTCCCAATGATGCCCGCGAAATGCTGGATTTTTACACCACGATTGTCTGCGCATACTTTGCCAGCTCAATTTCACATGCAGCCCAGTTTCTTCAACCAAAAGCAGAATAGGCTAAGCAGCGCCTTTGCCACCAACGCCTAACTGTTTTTTAGCAGGACGTCTACCAGCTACGTTGGTAACAGCCTGTTAGCTGGAATTATCTTTTATGAGGTAAGCACCTGCCTAGCATTCACACATTGAACGCGCGTGGTCACATCATGCTTGAGGTGATACGAAGCCACTTCAAATTGTCTCCGAAGCAGATGCGTCAGGAGATTGTAGTGCTACACGCAAAGACTGTAGAAGTTCTCCGTCAGAAGGGCATTGACTACGGCTCTTTGCGATCCGGACTAGCACCGGTTTTGAATCGCCATGAAGCTGCCTTCATCTTCGATTCTTCCGCGATCAAGTCGTCTTGGTATGCGCGTGAAGTGTTTGCCAAGCTCTTGCCTCTATTAGAGCCGGCGAGCACCCAAAGTCTGCTATGCGGCGACCTCCTGGGAAATGACCAAGACTTCATCTTGAAAGTTCTCCGAGAGTCCCTGGTTCTGTCGCGCCCGTTGAAATTCCGGCATGGAACCCTGCTATTTGCCGTGTACCTCAATAACCTCTCGGAAGGGACATTGATCCGGATGCATTCCATGTTATCGACGTACCCTGCATACGTCGGTTATATCCCGACTACATTCGGAACGCGGGCCAAGACCTATCTCAGTACATGCCTTACGAACGTAGGCCTAAAGGTCAAGAAGCAGATTGTGCTCGGACACGAGGATGATCGCCCGAACCACGAAGATGTGAATTTGCCGGGACTTCCCTTTGAAGAGGCGGGCTATCGAGTCCTCAGCCTACAAGAATCACTAGAGGGAGTCTTTCTTTCCTTCAAGATCGAGCGCCCTGTCTTCTCGGGCTTCGAAGCAGACCTGGAAATGTCCTTGAACGCCATATCCGAGGACATTCTCTCGCTTGGGGAGTGCGAGGTCTATATCGAGCCTGCCAAGTACGGATACCTGCTGACCGAAAAGGCTGGAAAACTGCAGAAGGCGAGACTCGCGGATTTTAGCCGCGACGAACTACAGGCTGTCATTCATCAGAAGCTAGATGCGAATTACATCTACAACATGCAATTCTTGGAAGAGCATAACGTGATGAAGTTCAGTATGATAATCGAGATCGAGCGTGAGGACGGCTATCCCACAAGACTCGCAGCTGCCTTTGAATACCTACCGAAAGATCGGAGAATACGACTCATCACGCTGCATTAGGAAAGATGAGAACAGAGGTCAGGCTCACCTAAATGTAAATTACAGCCCTAATTTTGATCAAATAAAGGGCGCGGAGGAAATAAATTCTCCCCTGACTCCGATTTTCCACAATGGAGGCCAACATGCACGCTGCAATCGTCGTTTTCATAACACTAATCACCTTGCTCGCTCCAGTATTGGCACTCGCGCATCCGGGTGGTCTGAACGCCGAGGGCTGCCACAACAACCGCAAGACCGGCGATTACCACTGCCACCGAGGTGGCGCTTCTGGCTCTCGCAGCTCTACTGTCCCTCGGCAGAGCTTCTCTGCCCCGGCCCGGACCAATAGCAATTCTCGGCAGTTTGTCAATTGCACCGAAGCTCGGGCCGCGGGTGCCGCACCCGTCCGCCGTGGCGATCCAGGGTACGCTCCGAAGCTGGACCGCGATAACGATGGTGTTGGGTGTGAGTGATATCCAGAGGCTTGAGCACAACAATCCGTCCAAGCTGAGGTCGCTTCGCTGTGTGGCTTATTTGTATGTCTGGTAACAGACAAAAAGAGGTCTGCGATAACAGGATCAAGTTCACGTTTAATTCTGCGATTTCGCCACGTCAATCAGTTGACATTCGAAACAAGCAGTAGCAATCTGTTCCTCAAGGAGCGTAGAAACTCCTCAGACAGCGGTACCCACCTCCGACAAGCCGGTGGGTTTTTTGTGCCCGATCTTCAGGTGCAACCGACGCGATGCCTACGTCGGGAGGGCGGCTAATACAACACCCTTCGGGGAAATACGCCCGCCGTCTGTCTGCGGTTTCTAACCTCCCGACATCCCGTCGCCGGTCGGCGGCGGCTTTCTGGCCGTCAAGGAGGGCTTCGCCATGCATCCACCGTCATCCCGTCCCGCCCCTGCGCGCAAGCGTGCCACGCGGAAAGCAACCTGCTGCCCGAACTGGACCATCGTCGAGTCCGAGCTCATCCCCATGCTGACGCCCGAACAGATCGCCGCGGCCGACGCCGCCGATCTCGCCCGCCAGCAACGCGCCCCGCGCCGCACGCGCCCACCGCAACACTGCACCGTCGGCTGCGGCCATGCCGCCAACGGCAAGCGCATGCCCGCGGTGCGCCTGGCCGGCCGCTGGATGGAGGAACTGGGCTTCGCCATCGGCAAGAAGCTGCACGTGCGCGTACGTGACGGCGAGCTGGTGGTGAGCCTGACCAAAGAGGACTGAATCGGCCACCGAATATCGGCCGCGACCCATGTGTGCGGGCAGCAGCGCTCGCCGTCCTCCGCTAGAGATCATGGTGTGTGCGCACCTTCGGGAGTTAAAAAAAGGGTCAGAGTGACAAATGGGGTCAGAGTGCAATTTTTACTAGAAGCGCGCTCTGACCCCGGTTCCTGCCATGCGCCTTGCGACCGGTCATGAGGCAAACCTGGGGCATTTCGATAATTGACGGCCGGCGGAGTCTCGGCGAGGATCGTGCCATGCCGCGCTTGCACGGCCAATAGAAGGTCGGACGCCTCACGGGGGACGCATTCATGGACGTACGCACCGTTTGGGAGATCATCTCCTACGCTTGGACCGAGATCGGAATCGACGAGACGGAGTGCCAGGCGCTGGTGCAAAAGGGCGGTATCAGCATGGGTGACCTGGACGAGGTCGACCGGCTGTTCTATAGGGACATCTGCGCTTCCTTCGCGGTGGACGCCTTTCTTGTCTTTCCATTGATGCTGTGGATGCTGATGCCAGACTGGGGCTACAGCGATAAGTACCTGCGAAACCGCATCGCCCGCTGGTATGGCCGCCCATACTGGGTTCATTTCCTCAACCCCCTGCGGGTGCTGGGCTATCCCGTGGCACTGTGCTTCGCCTGGAGCTACCGCGCGAAGATTCATCGTGCAGTGCACGCAACGTCAGTGGTTTGACGAAAAGGGGGGACAGAATGCAATTCTGTCCATGTTCGGCACCTTAGAGGTGCACCCTGACCCAGTTCTTCGGACCCCAGTTCTTCGGGAACAGACACCAGACTGGCAAAGATGACGAAGCCAGAGACTTGAACTGATTGACGGCGGTTAACGACGCGGCGAGGATCGTGCTACGCCGAGTTTAGGCGGCCCAATAGTAGTGAATACGCACAGGACCTGATCACCATGCGTGTATACCTCGACGATGAGCGCTCTGCCCCAGAAGGGTGGGTTCGCGTCTATTGGCCCGATGAAGCCATTGCGCTCCTAGAGTCCGGCCAGGTCGACGAGCTCAGCCTGGACCACGATCTCGGCGATGACTTGCGTGGTACCGGATACGACGTAGTGGTATGGATTGAGGAAGCGGTGGCTTTGAGGGGGTTCCGTCCGCCAAAGATCTCGGTGCACTCGGCCAATTCGTCGGCCCGGCAGAAGATGGAGTCTGGCATCCGGTCCATCGTGCGGCTCGCGGCTGCGGCTGCTCGAGGCTAGCCCAGGCACGCGAGGCATCAGTCGGCGCCGTACGCTCGATGAGCTGATTGAGAGCCGCGGGCTACAGGTGCATCGCTATCGACGTCAATCGAGCGTGAGCCGCTTCGCGGCGGACCAAACATGCAAAAGAAGCAGGTCTGAGCCGTGCTCCAGGATGGTGACGCAACGCCAAAAAAAGCCCGACGGATTGAAACAATTGACGGCGACCAACGACTCGGTGAGGATCTTGGCGTGCCGCGTTCAAGCGGTCCCATGCAGTTAGGCGGCAAACCATGCGTTCTCGCACGCTTCCCTGGCCAGACGTTGTTTCATTCTATTGTTCGCTTGTCCATGAGCGCGCCTGGCATATTGAGCCGATGCTGGAGCTTGTCCAGTTTATGGCCGGCTCACCTTATGCGACTGCACTGTTTCCGTACACATCGCACGAAAAACTCTGCCTTGGCCGCACCGCAGATTTCACCTCTGGTGATGGTGAGTTGCAGATCCAGTTCTACCCAGCAACGCAGTCCTTCACCTTCACCTACTGCCAGAGTCCAGCGGACTTCTCATCATGGTCCCGGGAATGCTCCGCCGACGAGTGGCAGCCGACCTTGGAAAGGATCCTGCAAAAACGGCTCAGGTGGTTCCATGGCACCATTGCCGCCTGACAGTCGACAGCTGAAGAAACCGGGTCAGGTTCACTTTAGAAGCCAGCTTGGCCGTTCCCCGGAAGCCAGCTGGACCCGTTGCTCCGGACATCTAGCCATCATTCAAACCAACGTCGCTTCGCTGAAATTCAATTTAAGGCTCAAGCAGCCATGTTGTGTATTAGGGCAACTCTTACCGCGGGGTCTACGCACGAGAAATTCCATGCGGGGGAGCATGTAGGATCTATCTTGTTTGCGGCGGCGATGTCCCTTGAGCAGGCAGAAGACATGCTCGCGCCCGTGCTGGCGGCTCAAGGTTGGGCAGCCATGGCCACCGAGCGGTATAAGGAAGTTCAAGCGATCGACGCGGTGAACGACCCCTTGCTGTGCGAAGCATTCCGCGATGCCGAAGCATCAGGGATCGGCTATGTCATATTTCCCGAGAGGCCCAGCAGCACCTTGGGTTGATTGACGGTGGTCTACGACTAGGCGACGATGGCGCCAGCCGCGCTTACGCGGTCCGATAGCAGTTGGGCGTCGCGCATGGTTCGCACTGTTGGTGAAGACGAAAGCGAGCAGAAGCTCATTGACGATGTTGCCGGGCGTGGGTGGCACTGCGTCCACATCATGGCGGAGGGCGAACACGTTGCATACTCCTTTACCGTCGGCCTGTACCAAACGTACGGACACCCAGAGCTGATAGTCGTTGGCTTGCCCCCAGGCGTGTCGCACCAAATCCTCTCGATCGTCGCTGATGCGGCACGAGTTGGAGCACCGCTTGACCTTTCACGGCCAGCCGATGCCCTCATCGACCGCTATTCCTGCTGTTTTACTGAAGTACCCTTGTCGGAGTACTACGAACACGTAGGTTTTGCCCGCTGGTACTACCAAGGAAATAATTTTCCACTTTACCAGATCGTTTGGCCCTCCAAGTCCGGCCAATTTCCTTGGCATCCTCAGGCCAGCTTGGAGTTCCGTGCAGCCCAGCCGCTGCTCGGACAGGCCGCGAGCGGAGCTTCGGGTTTTACTGGGTTGAACGAACATGCTCGCGACTGATGCAAAGACTGGCCGCAATCAACAGCCATCCAGGCTTATAACCCAATGAGCACTCCAAGCAAGATCATTTTGCACTCACTACAGGGCTATCGAGCCGATCTCCAGCCGTTAGTTGCCGACTGGATTCGAGAAGGGGTTAAGTACGTCGGCGTTGTTGGTGTAGATGCCGCGCAGATTGAGGAAGCGATTGATGCGCTGTGTGTGGGCGACGGCTCGAACCCATACTTCATGCTTACGGCCTCTCATGGCCCAAGCGAGACTCTCGCTGATGCGGTCTTTCTTGCTGAGCAGTTGTCGGCAGGCTTGGATGGTCCTTCAACGGTAGTTGAATTCTAAGGCACTTGCACTGCCGATGCCGCCAGTGAGGGAAGGTTTCGCGATAGTGCTTCCGAACTCTACGCCTTCGACTGAGATTGGGCGTCCGTGTGGCGGAAGGGCCCCCGCCGAATACGTGCCGTAGAAGATGTACTAGCCTTTTCCAGGCGCAAACGCGTTACGGCGCGACGGCCTTGACGTCGTACACGACCACGCGCTCCCACAGGTGCTCGCAATCGGCGACGAACTGCTTGTGGATGGGATGGACCTGATAGGCGTTCTGTCCGGCGACATCGTCGAAGAACAGGATTTCCGAGGCGCTGTAGCTGCCATCGACGACGCCGCGCTGCTCGGTATCGGCCGGCACGCCAATGTGGATGCCGCGCACGGTGTCGATGCCGGCCAACGTGCGCAAGCCGGCGAGCAGTTTGGCAAGATCCTCCTTGGAATTCGGATTCTTCAGCCAGAAGAACACGTGGTGCACGACCGGCGGGAACGCTGCCTTGTTGGCGGACGTGGGCGTGGCCGCGCGGGAGCCGGTGGCAACCACGCTGGCAGCCAAAGCGGTGGCGGCAACGAGAACATCTCGGCGCGTGCGATCGGTCATGATCCAGGCCCTTCAGTTAGTCTGCGGGCTTGCGAGTATAGGATGGTATCGCTGCGGCCGACGCCGCCGATTCGCCCGCCAGCAGCGCGCCTCGCGCCGCCTGAGTCGCGCAGCAGTGCACCGTCGGCTGCGGCCACTACGCCCACTGCAAGCGCATGCCTGCCTTGCACCTGCCCGGCCGCTGGTTGGAAGAACTGGACTTCGCCATCGGCCAGACGCTGCAAGTGCGCGCTACGGCGAGTTGGTGGTGAGCGTCGCCAAAGAGGGCTGGATCGACCACGGCGCATCGTCTGCAATCCACCTGAGTGCCGGGCGTCCCGCCTTCGTTTGGCTAGTTGACGAGCAGCGCGAGGAAGGAGGCGCCATCCGTGCAATTGCGAAGCATTCTCATGTAAGATCCCGCCCCGAACACACATCGGGGCTGGGCGCGACGCCCACCCATGCCGGGCTTCGCCCCAGGGGACGTCACTTGTTGATTCAGCACTCGACTCGCACGCGGATGCCGCAGCGCACCGCGCTCTCGCTGGGCCTGCTGCTCGCGGCTTTCGGCGCACAGGCGCAGGAGGCCGGGCAGGCGGATCCCGACACGGCGGCGCAGGCCACCGACCCGCGCGATCGCCCCGCGGACGCAGACGTCCGGCAACTGGATGCGTTGCTGGTACACGGCGAACGTCCCAGCCTGCAACTCGACCAGACCGCGGCCGCCGGCGCATTGGGCGCGAAGCGGCTGCTCGACACGCCGTTCTCGGTGACGGTGGTTGGCCAGGAAGAGATCGCCAAGCGCCAGGCCACCACGCTGGGGCAGGTCTTCATCAACGACCCCGCGGTGTTCGCCGCCGAGCCGTCGGCCAGCACCAACTGGTGGGGCACGCAGATCCGCGGCATCGGGGTGCAGAACCATTACGTCGATGGCGTGCCGATGCTGATGGAGTGGGGCGGGCAGTTCCCGCTGGAGGCCGTGGAGTCGGTGCAGGCGCTCAAGGGCCTGGGCGGCTTCATGTACGGATTCGGTTCGCCGGGCGGCATCATCAGCTACCGGACCAAACGTCCCACCGATGCGTCGCTGCTGGCGACCACGGTGGGCTATCGCAACGACAGCGTGTTTTCCGCTCGGGTCGATGCGGGCGGGCGGCTGGACGGCCCGCAGTCCCTGGGCTATCGGCTCAACGCCGCGGTCGAGAACGGCGATGCCTACAACGGCGCCGGCATCGACCGGAAGATGGTGTCCCTGGCGGTCGACCACCCGATCGGCGAGCGGCTGACCTGGCACGCGGAACTCGTCCACGAAGACAACACGCTCAAGCACGAGCCGCTGTACTTCTACTGGGACGCTTACCAGGGCGAGCGCCTTCCGGACCCCACCTATGCGTACCAGAATTTCAGGGTGGGCAACTCGTCGTACACCGCCCGCACGCTGCACGCCACGACCGGCCTGAAGTGGCGCATCAACGACGCATGGGATGCGGACCTGACGGTGGGGAAGAGCCGCAGGGAGCACGAATCGGACAAGATGTTCGCCAACCTGCTGAACGACGCCGGCGACTACGCGGGATACGTCTACGACTTCGCAGCCGTGCTGCGCAGCAGCGTCGTCCAACTTGTCGTCACCGGCAATGTCGCGACCGGTCCCATCGAGCACGAGCTGGTGTTCGGCGCATCCCAGCAGCGCACCTGGGACCAGTGGAGCAACGCGTTCTATTACAGCCACGATTTCGACGGCAACCTGTACCAGCGCCAGCGCTTCCTGTCGGCGCATACCCCGGACTACCGTCTGGCGCCGGTCAGTTCGGACCTGCGGCAGAAGGCGCTGTTCGTCAGCGACACGCTGCACTTCGGCGAACGGTGGCAAGCCATCCTCGGCGCGCGCCACGTGGACTACGAACAGCGCGACCTGGACGGCGACCCGGACGTGGACAGCCGTTACACCACCTCGGTGGTGACGCCGACGGTGGCGCTGATCTACAAGCCGGTCGATGCGCTGTCGCTCTACGGCAGCTATGTGGAGTCGTTGGAGCCGGGCACGCGGGTGGGCACCGACGCCACGCCCGCGTACGCCAACGCCGGTGAGATCCTCGATCCGACCACCAGCAAGCAGTACGAAGTCGGCGCCAAGTACCAGACGGGGAAGATCGGCCTGACCGCCGCGGCGTTCCGGGTCGAGCGCGCCGCACAGATCGACCAGTTGCGCGACGGCCTGCGCTATCTGACCCAGGACGGCATGACCCTGTACCGGGGGCTGGAACTCAGCGGCAGCCTGGCCGTCACCGACCGCCTCGACCTGGGCCTGGGCGGCCTGTGGCTGGACGCGAGCCTGGAGGATCTTTCCCCGAACAACGCGGCACTGCAGGGCAATCGTCCTGCCGGCGCCTCGCGCCGCCAGCTGCTGGCCAACGCCGAGTACCGACCCGCCGCCGTGAACGGCCTGAGCCTGCATGGCAACGTCCGCTATTCCGGCGATGCCTACTACGAAGACCAGAACCGCATCCTGATCCCCGGCCACACCGTGGCGAACGCTGGCTTCCAGTACGCCATGACGCTCGCCGGGCGTGCCGCGGTGGTGACCGGGAACATCAACAACCTGTTCAACCGCAAGTATTGGAATCTCAACACCATGGGCGAGGAAATCAATGGCTCATTGGATCTGCGCATCGAGTGGTGAGCGTGAGTTTGGAGCATGGGGCAGGAGCGCACTTTTCTCTGTGCCCGGCGCCTTGAAGCTGCGCTCCGATTCCAGTTCCTACACTGCGTTGGCAAAGGCCAGGTACGCCCAGGCCTTGGGCTGATTGACGGCAGTCAACGGCTCGGCGACGATCGTTGTACGCCGCGTCGAGGCGGTCCACCAGTGGTTCGTCCCCATGCCCCGATACCTCGCTTGTCTGCTGCCTTTGCTGCTCGCGGCAACGGGTAACGCGAATGCCCAGTGCCTGCCCGGCCAGCCGTCGGTGGTCCGGCTCACCGGCGTGCTCGAGCGGGTCACGTTCGCGGGCCCGCCCAACTACGAAAGCGTCCAGGACGGCGACGAGGCCGAGACCTATTTCGTGCTGCGGCTGCCGGCGCAGGTGTGCGTGCGCGATACCGATCAAGGCGTCGTCTCCGCCGACCGCCTGCAACTGCTGCTGGAGCCGGGGCAGTACGCGCTGTTCCGCCCCCGGCTCGGCACGCGCATCACGCTGCCGGGCGAACTGTGGCCGGCCGAAAGCGGTCACCACCACACACCGCTGATGTTCACGCCGGTACCGGACAAGGCGGGTGCCAACGATGCGCCCACCCCGGCGCCACCTCGGGGCGCGGGTTGACGCGGAGATAGGCCCGGATGAGCAACGCCGCCTCAAGGAAGAGCGACTTGAACTTCGCCGTGTTCCTGATGGGAGAAAACTTCCTCGTCGCCGGATGTCCGGAGCTCCAGGGCTTCTTCATCACCAAGAGGATCGAAGCGCCCGGTGAGGAGGCAGCGGCTGCACAGGCCGTCTCGGCAATCCAGGCCGGCCCCCGGTGGGGCCTGGCGGCTTCCGTGGCGCCCACCATTGCCGTCAAGGTCGTTCACCCGCTTGACGCGTCGATCCGTATGAAAGACACGGACTATCTGTTCTTCCCCATGGAGGGACGCATGAGCGGGTGGTGCGTCTGCGGCCGCGGTCCTAAGAATGCATTCGCGCCGCCGCCGCTTCGCCCCGCGACGTCGCTCAGGCGCTAAGCGCATGGGAACGACCGAACGTCGACGCACGTCGCGCAGTGCCGTCATCGCAGTCGCGGTCCTGGTAATGGTCGTCGCAACCATCCTTCGCCCGACATGGCCGCAAGACGTGTGGTTCGCCGCCACAACCAAAGAGGTACCGTTCGCGTTCGCATCCCTCGGCGTGTGCGAGGAGCGAGACCCCTATCAACCGGATACGATGGCGCTCAGCAGCGACAGGCGCTCCATTCAGGTCTTTGCCTCGCTCAACTGTGCAGATACACCCGGCCACCCGAGCGTCAGCCAACGGGCGAACACGCTCTTTCTCCGGACCAGGCCGGTCCCTATCGACCCCGACGCAGGCCTCGCTGCGTCGTGCTATTGCAGCAACAAGATTACGTTCGCACTGAGATCGCCGGTTCGACCCGGCCAACACGTGATCTTCTTCAGTGGCAACTCCGAGGAGGCCAGGCTGATTGTTCCCAAGTAGCCCGTTGGTCTACAGTCGATGCCATCCATGCCAGCCCAGGAATGCGCGGACGCAACGTGCAACGTGCAAATGCATCGGAATGGCCCGTTGGGCGGCCATCCGACTTTTCCATTCAAGCCACGCCGCTTCGCGGGGGCAGGATTCAGACACCAGGCATCGGAATGGCGTCATTCGAGTTCGAAGCAAGAAGCGTAGTGGTGGAGCACCCTGACGGCGAGTGCCATCTGGCCGGTTTTGCTGACCGCGCGTTCGATTCCACAACCTATCTCCTGCTCCAGCGTGCGTTGGCGTTCGACGCGCAGGACGTGGCGCTTGGCATGGATACCTATCATGTCGAGTGGTGCGGCCAGGAGGCGTCGGGCTATGGCGGCATCTCGCAGTGCCTGCTGCGGCCCGGCCATGCGCAGCTTACGTTCGCACCAAACGCGCCAGCGGCGCTGGCCGGCATGGAGCTTCTCACCATATCCTTCCGGTTGACGCCCTCGGAGCACCTGGCGTTGCGGGAAGCCCTTGGCCACATCTTCGAGGGGAGCGGCTGCCTCGTGGTGGCCGACTCCTGACATACACTCTCACCGAACCGCTTCGCGGGTGGGGCTGGTTCAACGGTTAGCGGCCATGGAGGCCTCGATGCGATTCGTCCTTGCCACTGCACTGTTACTCGCCGCATCCTCGGCCTCGGCCAGCAGCACCATGTGCATGTTCTACGCGCCGCCCGGCGCGCCAGTGCCCGACCTGGAGTTCCTGGGGTACGACCAGCTCGGCGGGATCCTCGTTCCCGGCAACGGCGGCCCCCGCAGTCTGCCTGCGGGCTCGTACAAGGTCGCGAAACTGGATCAGCACGCTCCGCGTATCGATCTCGTCTACACCAATCCAGATGACCCCACGCTCCCACCGAGCTTCACGCTCAAGGGCTCAGCTGCGAACACGGTGCTGACCGTGCGCGGCAAGACATACCGGGGCAAGCTGGAATGCGGTCAATGGTGACGTCGCGGGTGCCCACCGTTTTCCACGCCGACGCTAGACTCCCTTTCACGCGTCAACCCGTTAGTGGCTTCGATGACCGAAGAGAATCCCTACCAGGCTCCAGCAACCTCAGCTATCGTTGCCCCGACCCCGCGGCGCTGGAGGCTGCTGGTGCTTCCTCTCGTGTGCCTCCAGGCGCTTCTGGCGGCGCTGTATGTGCCGCTCGCCTTTGAGAGGTTCCGCAACGGCGAGATAAGCGTAATCGAGTTCTTGCCGTGGTTCCTGGCGAACGTCGCCCTGGCGTTCGGAGGATTCCATCTTCTGCGGACCCCCCAAAAAGCCACCTATCTGTTCGCCACCTCCGCAGTGCTGGCGGGTGTCGCCTACCTGCAATGGCGTCCACCCAACGTGCGCATGGGATTTCTCATCGCTGTTTTCGCTGCGCTGATAAGCCTCGTATCGTCCTATCGGTCCGCAAAGGCCTAACCGAGCCCCGCATCGTGGGCCGTCCACTCAGGGGTAACGTCTCATGCCGACGATCCGCCTTGCCCCGATCGGCGTCCTTGCGCTGTTCGCGCTGTCATTGACGACAAGCCCCGCCCAGTCGACGTCGCTCGACTGGCGAACCATCTACTTCAAGCAAGGCCGCCCGCTCGTCGGGGAGAGCCTTGAGCAATCGTTGGACAACTCCGCTGGAAGTCAGATCGACAACCTGCTTGTGAACGTCTCGATCCTGAAGGACTATCCCAGCGTTCCCTACGACTTGATGGGCAGGGCGAACGAACGCGAGTGCGATCCCGCGTCCTGCGTAGCGTTGACGGCACGCCGCGCGCAATTCGTGTACGACTATCTGCTGGAGCACGGGATTCCCGCATGCCAGATCAAGTCCGCCATTGCCGCCGGTAGTAGCAGCCCCATTGCGCCGCCTCCCGAGGATGCGCCACTCGACAGGAGCGTGCAGTTGTTGGTGACACGCGGCGACTCATGCTGAGCGCCATCGTCGGTTGGCTATCGAAGGAAGCCAAGGATGGAAAGGAGCCGCGCATTCCAGGCACTATTGGAGGCATTGCAGACCGGCGCCCGTCCGGGCTGGCTCGGCTACCGCTTCGTGGCATAACCAGCCGCAACGTTCCCGGCGATCGCTTCGCAACACGATGACATCTCCATATATGGACAGAGAATGAAACTGCGTCCCTTGGACAGGCGGCAAGAAAAGCACCTGCTGGCCTCGATGCTGGCCAGCATGAACGAGCCGATAGACAACGGTTGGCGCTCGATGTTCAAGCGGGAGGTGATTGGCCTGACGATTCCATTCCTCGCCGTAGTGATTGTCTTGGGCGTGCTTCGCGCCAACTCGCTGCTCACCGTGTTCACGACGGTGGGCGCGCTCGTCGTCGGGTTGGCGGCCGGTTTCGGTCAATGGCGCATGAGCGCTGCTCGGGCTTGGCCCGTGGTGGCCCGCTGCCTGGACCGGGACAAGATCGAGCAGCGGCTGCGCGAGTTGGATGGCTGACAACGCCCGCATTGGGCGTGAGCGCGCGGAATGACCATGCGTTCGCACCAGGTGCAGCTTGACCGATAGGCGCCGTTCCTGGTCGGAATGCTTCTCAAGTGCCAGAGAAGATGCGCAATTCGCCTCCGCCTTGGGCCACCGCACCGAATCGCCATGACGCAAGGAGATCCGATGACTGCGCCAGCAAAAAAAGAGTGCTTTCTGGCATGAAAGACGTGGGCCAGCCTGCAGTGGTCCTCGCCATCAAAGATGGGGCGATGGAGCGGCCGATACCGACGGCGTGGCGCGACACGCTGCGTGGAATCGCCGATGCCCTCGCGGCCGGCGACCATGGCCTCTCCAAGGGACTTGCGGGCGTCGCGCCGGTTCCGCTCGAGACGGCGTCCCAGATACGGGGCTACCTGCAGGCGTACGGTGCGACGCTCGCGGCGTTGCCGGAAGCAACCTGGGAGACGTCTGTCTGCATTTGGTACGGCGGCCACTGGGATGCGTTGATCGACCTATGGACCCTGGAAGAAGGACGGAGCGATCTGGTGCTGCAGGTCAGGGTCACCGAGACGGATGCGGCGTTTGCTATCCAGGTATGCATGGTCTACGTGCCCTGATGCGCCAGCCGCCGCTCCAGCCAACCATCAAGCGCCGCTAAGTGATGTCCCAGTACGCCACGGTATTCGTCGTCGCGCTTCGACATCCGTCGGCGCTCCGTGATCCGTTCAACATCAACCGAGTGCCGCCCCAGGTCGGGGACCGGGGCGCTGTGGTGGAGATACTGCATGCACCGGGCCAGCCAGACCGATACGTCGTCGAATGCGTGGATGCGTCCGGCGAGACGCTGTGGTTGGGCGAGTTCTCGGCAGACGAGCTGGCCTTGGTACCCTCCATGCCGTGACAAGCGCCAGGCCGACGCCGTACAGCATGATTCACGTGTCAGGACGCGCACATGATCTCCCTCCTCCTCTTGCTTCACTCCGCGGCACAACACCCTCCCGCGCCGCCTGCGCAGCCTCAGGCGTTCTGCGCCAGGACCTCCCGTGAGCACTTGCCGGCGCCCGTAGACGCGTCGTACACGGTCATCGGCAAGGAACCGCGGAGTGGCAGGTTGTATGCGGGTTCGCTGTCCTCGCGGTCTTACAGGGGCGCTACGTCTTGGTGCGCGAGGCCGATGGTGCCGCTGTCCCAGGCGAGGCCTGGGCGGTGCTGTGCGGACCGGACAAGGTACCGCTGCTGGAGGTCCGCTACGAGACGAAGCCGGTTGCCACGCATTTCTACTGCACCATGAGCGTCAACTACGACAACTATTCGCTGGCCAGCTGCGGACCGACCTCCAATGCCTCTCAATCCGCCGTCGGGCTGGAGGCGTGGTACCCCGCGCCTGCAGGCGCGCCATGATCTCAGAGCCACTGCGGTTGCCCGGGCCATGAGGCGGCCCGTCTTGTGTGGCCAAAAGTGACTGTAGTGTCACTTCATGCGTACCGAACTCGTCACCACTCTCAAACGCCAGGCGACCGAGCTTCTCGCGGACATCCAGCGGGACAAGCAGCCGATCCTGATCACCCAACACGGCCTGCCCAGCGCTTATCTGGTGGATGTCGAGAGCTTCCAGCTCATGCAACAGCGCATGGCTGTACTCGAGGGCATCGCCCGGGGTGAACAAGCGATCGCCGAGGGGCGCGTGGCGACCCATGCTCAAGCGAAGAAACGTCTCGCGCGATGGTTGAAATAGTCTGGTCGGAACCGGCGTTGAGCGATCTGGATGCGATTGCCGACTACATTGCCCTGGAAAGTCCGCTCGCCGCTTCCGAGCTCGTCAAGCGCGTATTTGCCGATGTCGAACAACTAGCGGATCATCCTGAGAGCGGTAGCCGCCCGGCGGAGTTGGGCCGTTCCCGCCACCGTCAGATCGTCGAGCCGCCCTGCCGCGTCTTCTACCGGTTCGATGGACACAAGGTGTTCGTCCTGCACGCCATGCGTTCGGAGCGCGTGCTCCGCAAGGCGCGCCTTGCCTCCGCTGCCGGCAGGAAAAAGTGATTGCCGGCGAACTGCCCGGCTAAGCGCGCCTCGCGCGGCACACCAGTGCCGTTGACTAGCACGGTTGGGTGCGGCGCTGGCGTTTCATCCACTCCATTACGCAGCAGATGTGCGGGAAGACATGGGTGAGCGATCCACGTAGCGATGGCCGTTGGTGCCGTATGGCACCACGGTGGTGTCGGCGTTCGTGGCATCATCCGCCCCGGCGCCGCGTCGGCGGTGTCGCCCGATCTACATGACCTAAGGAGAGTTCATGCGTCTCATCGCCGTCGCCATCTTGGCCCTTTTGCCCGCACTTGCCGCTGCGCAGCCGAAGGCGGATCAGATCACACGGGTACGCAGCGACGATGCGGAGATGAACCAGGCGATCGCGCAGGCGCAGGCGTCCCTGGATGACTTCCTCGCCCTGGCGCGCAATCCGCCCAGCGGCGCCGACACCTTCAAGCTCAAGGTGAAGTTCTCCGACGCGCACGGGGCCGAACACATGTGGGTCATCCCGTTCCAGCAGAACGGGAAGGGGTTCAGTGGCGTGCTCGCGAACGAGCCGCAGACCGTGCGCAACGTGCAGTCGGGGCAGACGGTGCGCTTCGCGCGCGCGGACATCAGCGACTGGGGCTATCAACGCGACGGCAAGCAATATGGCAGCTTCACCGTCTGCGTGATGCTCAAGCACATGTCGCCGGAGCAGGCCGCGGCGTACCGGTCGTACGGCTTCCAGTGCGACCAGCACCGCCCAGGCAACCTGAAGCCGGTACGCGGCACGCGTTGATCCGGCCGCTGCGTGTTCCGCGGCGCATTGGGTCTGAAGGTATAACGAGGGCAACGTCGACGCGATCCGGGCGTCGTTCCACTGGTCCGACAATCACGGCGGCCAGCTCCTGATCTGATCGTCGGCACAGGCAACCGGCTCACGGGCCGCGTGTTGGATGCACAATCCCGGTGATGTTCCCCATCGTTCGCCTTCCGGAGCCGCCGCAATGAACGCTCGTTCCCGATGGATCATCGCGCTGGGCTGCCTGGCGTTCCCGTTCGCCGCGAACGCGACGTTCTCGATCGTGGCGTGCGCGCCGGACGGAACGTGCGGCGTCGCCGTCGCCACCAACAACCTGGCGGTCGGTGCGAGCGTCATCCATGCCAAGGCCGGCGTGGGGGCATTGGCGACCCAGTACGAAACCAATCCCACCTATGGCCCGCGCGGGCTTGAGCGGCTTGCCGCCGGCTCGACGCCTGCGGAGGTGATGTCCGATCTGCTGGCGAACGACGGGAACTTCGACGGAACCACGACTGCCGCGCGCCAGGTCGGCATCGTGAGCGCCGCGGGTACGTCGGCGACCTACACGGGCGAGGAAGCGGCGGCCTCGGCCTGGGCGGGCGCCCGCCATGGAAAGGGGTACGCGGTCCAGGGCAACGGTCTGGCATCCGCGCGCGTGTTGGCGGCGGTGGAGACGGCATTCCTGTCGTGCCGCGCGACGTTGGCCAACTGCCTGCTGTCGGCGCTGGAAGCGGGCGAGCAGGCGGGCGGCCAGACCACCGGCAGGCTGTCCGCCGCGTTGCTGGTGCGAACGCCAGGCGGCGGATGGGAAGACATCGACTTGCGCGTCGACGCCTCGGCGTCCCCGGTGCCGGACCTGCGCCGGCTGCTGGACCGCTACTACGCGCACCAGGCGATGATCAAGGCCGAGCGCCTGGCCGATCGCGGCAAGACCGTCGAGGCAAAGCTGGCGCTCGCCGAGGCGCTGCATCTGAGCTGGCACTGGGACCGCATCTGGCGCCGCGCCGCCCGGCTCTCGATGCGGCTCGGGGCGCTGGACGATGCCCTCGCCCAACTCGGTGTGTTCGCATCCGAGAATCCGGTCTGGGCGAGGATCGAACTGCAGGACCCGATCTACCGGCCGCTGCGCGACAACGCGCTGTTCAAGGCCTGGGCTGGCGAGCCGGGCGCTGACGCTGGCGCGAAACCGAAGTAAGGGTGGCTGCCGATGCAGGCGCGCCGAGCGTAGCGGCGGTTGGCGGCATCAGGCACGTGCCGGCGTTGGCGTCACCGGAAGCTTCTGCTAGTGGAACACGGACACCTGGCGCAGTAGCCGGGTCGATCTGTGCGTCGTATGTGGCGGTGCTGGTGCGCGATGGGCGTTGATCTCCACCATCCGCTGGGACTGGGCTGACACGGGCTGGGGCTGCCTATCGGCCAGTCGAGCGGCGCTATCCGCATGCGCGATTGACGGCATGCGCCGGCTCGGAGACGATCGTGCATGCCGCAGTCGGCGGCCCGCCAGGTCTTGCGTCATGGACGACTACACCAGCCCCGTGGCGCTGCTGCTGAGCCTGCAGCGTGGCCTGCTCGGCGAGGTGCATCCGCAACTGCGCCAGGCCTCGATCGAGGCCGACCGTGCGCATCACTTGGTCCGCCTGCGCTTCGAGTACGACGGCCCGCCGGCGGAAGTGCCGCACGACAGTTGCTCGTGCGCCGCCACCGAGGTGATCGCCGATTTCCCGGACGGCTGGGATCTGGACGAAGTGCACGTATCGGTGCCCGCGCCCGCGCCGCTGTGCGGGCTGCAGCACGTGGCCTACCGCCGCGCCGAGCCTGCGGATTGACGGGCATCCGCGCCGTGTCAGGCTTGGCGGCAGGGTGCTGCCAGGCGTCGTCGAATCACATGGGAGAAAACGTATGCGAAACGCCTTCATCGCGGTGGGTATGGTGGTCGCGCTTGCCGCGTGTCAATCCGCCGCTCCCGTCTCGGCGCCGCGCGCCGCTGTCGTGCATGGGGATGGTTCTTCTCCGGAGCGGACGGTCGACCTGTCCAGCGCGCATAGCGAGGGCGCCGGCATGCGGGCACAGAAAGAATGGCTCGATCGACACTATCCCGGCGCGCGGGTGACCGGGCAGGCGCTCCTGTTCGGGCCGCCGGTCATGGATGAGATCACGCTCGCGTTGCCGTCCGGCGAGGAGCGGAAGATCTACTTCGACATCTCGTCGTACTTCGGAAAATGGTGACTGGGGCACAGACGGGCGCAGTACGCACGCTGATCGACGCGATTCCCGGGCTGCCGGTTCGCGCGCTTTCCCTTGGCACGCGGCGCTGGCGGCCAATCCATGGCGTGGCCGTCGGCCGCCATCGAACACTTCGCGAGCGCGGTGCCTGAAGCGCGGGTGGCACTGTCGTCGCGCTGGTCGTAATCTTGTCCCGACGCGCCGCATGCCGGTGTGCCGAAACCGGCGCATCGCCTCTGCCCAAACCCGCGCACTGGACGTACGCCGCCATGACAACCGACGATGTATGCCGCACCGCCAGGCACACCTTCGTGCAACTGCGTAGCCGGATCGACGAGGATGCCACCCTCATGTTGACGATCGAGGGCATGATCGCGGTCGAGCGGGAGCATTTCCCGGACGAGGCGACGTACGTGGCGGCGGCGCACATCGAAGCGTGCCCGGCGTGCCAGGGCTGGGTCGGCAGCTGGCTGGACGCGCAGTTCCCGGAGCGCGTGGCCCATCGCGAACGCCTGCAGAAGTACTGCTGCAGCCACATGTTCCATGCGGTGGTGAGCCCCGACGCCGAGGTCCGGTTTTCGTTCGAGATGTTCCGCGGCGAAGATCCGAGCTGGTGCATCAATGGCGACTATTCGTTCGCGCGGTTCTGTCCATGGTGCGGCCACGACCTGCCGAACCAGCCGTTCGAACCGGAGCGCCACGCATGAACGCACCCCGGCCCGTCCACGCGCTGACCGTGATCTATGCCAGGAACATGGAGCGGGTGGCCGAGTTCTACCGGCGCACGCTGTCGCTGGAACTGGTGGAGCAGGGCGATTGCTTCGTGGTGGTGGGCAATGCGCACTACGAGATCGCGGTGGTCCATGCGGCCGGCGAGCGGGCGCGGGGTCCAGAGTCCGGCTCGTACCATCTGCGGGCCGAGACGCCAATCAAGGGCTCGTTCCTGGTCGAGAGCCTGGAACGCGCATGTTCCGCCGCCGAAGCGACCGGCGGCGCCTTCAAGCCCATCGACTTGGCGTGGCGGTGGCGCGATCAACTCCACCTGGACGGCCACGATCCGGAAGGCAATGTCGTGCAGCTGCGTGCGAGCGCTGTCTGAGGCGACCGGCGATGAACCCGCTCCCGTGCAGACCCTGGCGCGCGGCTGGTGCGGCTGCCGGCGTTGAAGTCGTCCGCCGGCGCGACGAGGAAGTGGCGATGCCGCGACGCGTGGTCCGACCGCCACTCGCCGCATGACGCAATCCTCCGCCTATGCTCTTGCAGGCAGCGCCCATCAAGCGGAATGGTCGATCCCGCCGTTCACGACTTTCCCGGGCTTGAGCCCGATGAGAAGACGTGGATGGATATCGTAAGAGCCTGCGCTGCCAAGAGAGCTGGCTGATTCCGGGCAAGTGGACGGCCAGACATACGCGGCGGCCGATCCGGATTTACGAGCGTGCCCACGCCAGGTCGGCATCGGCCTCTTCGGATGCAATGTCCGCCGTTCGTCTTGCCTAAAGCCCGCAGCGGTCGAAGGTTCGCACGCGCTCTGCATCGGCGATGACCAGGCCAGCCTGGCGTTCGCCCAGGATGAAAACGGCCGGAACTTCCTTGTCGGGTGCGCCAGCCGAGGCAGCAAGGATGCGCCACGTCCACGGTGAACGCGCGACCAGGACGATCGCGTTGGGCCGGATGTCCTCGCCCTTTCCGGCCATCCGATCATGGGTGAAGGTGATGTACTGGTCGGGGTCTCCGGTTTTCTCGCAGGTGTCGCCTCGGAGTACCCATTTGCCCTGGAATTGTTCGGGAAAGTGCGCCCTGGCCACGTGCCTTTCGTAACGGCTATCGGGCAGCCGTGTCAGCGTGCCGGGTGTCCAGCGGTAGGCCCAGGTGTAGCGCCCCGGCGGCGGGCAGCGATCCTTGCCATCGGGGCCACGTTGATGGCGCAGGCAGATCGGAGACGTTTCGCTGACGATGAAGGTGACCTCGATGCGATCGCCTTTTGCCTGAAGGTCCATGACCTCGCCGGGAATCTGCTGACTCGCATCCGGGATGTATCCCGTCTTGTGCGCCCTGGCTTCCCATTCGTCGGCGCGCCTTCCGGTGCGTGGAATCTCGCCGGAGCCGCGCTTGCGCAGCACGTCGATGCCGTTGGGGCAGTCGGAGGTGGAGCCGGTGCAATAGGAAGAACTGTAATAGACGACTTCGTCGATGCCGTCGGCGTCGAGATCCACGGCACGGACGAAACCCGCGTAGTCGTCGGCGATGATATCGTCGTTCGGCGAGACGTCCTGCCACAGGTCGACGATCTCATGAGCCCGCGCCCGACCCAGCTTGCCGTCCTGTGCCGCCGCTGCGGGTATCAACGCCAGTAGCGCGATCAAAGCCCAGAAACGCATCCTTGCTTCTCCTTGCATCCTGATGCGGCACGGTACTACGCGGCACACTGGGCACTCAAGAAAAGCGCAAGCGACGCCCGAGCCTGTTGATGCTGCTGGGGAATGCTGCGCCCGCGCTCTGCGGACGATCGGGATAGTTGCGTAGTAGAACCCCGTCCCGCCCGGCGGGTCGCTACCTGCAGCACCACCGCCATCAAGCTTGGGTATGCTCGCGCGGCCTTTCCTGCCGACGTGTAGCCCGATGCCGATCCGCGTGTTGTCGCTGTTCTCGTTGCTGTTGCTGGGCGCCGTACCGGGCGCGCAGGCGGCGCAGAAGCATTGCCTGCCCTATGGGCCGATCAAGGTGACCTTGTCCGGCACTTTGGAGCGCGCGCGGGCTGCGCCCCATGACCATGCCAGTGCTGCACCAGGCGGCGGCGCGGCGACGCGCGAGGAGGTGCTGGTGCTGCCGGCGCGGCTGTGCGTGGCGCCTTCGGCCGATGGCCGGATGGCGGGTCATGACGAGGTGCGGCGCCTGCGCCTGGCGCTGAGCGCCGACCAGGCGGCGCACCTGGGCGAGGAGGGGGCGGGCCAGATCGTGCGGGTCACCGGCATGTTGTCGCAGGTCGCGGCCGGCGAGGGGGAACCTGCGTTGCGGTTGACGGTGGTTGGCGTCGATAGCGACTGAGTCGGCCACACTGGGCCAAGGACACGCCATCGGCGGAGGCATCCGAACAACTCCATCTCTCCGTGCGATGCCGAGGTTGGGGACTGCTTGAAACCGCTCCTGCAGCATCACTAGAGCACGTCACTATCCGCATCCGAATCGGATCCGCACGTGCGCCGCGCGCCATCGGGCGCTCCGCCTGCCCGACGACGCGCGCCCGCACCGCACGTCACTTTGGCTTCGATGCCCGCGCATCCACCACGCCAGGAATCGGCGTGGCGTCGGGGAACGCCGGGCGCAGCAGGTCCACGCCTTCCTGCGGCTTCGCCAGTCCAGTGAGATCCTTGCGGTCTGCGCGCAGTTCGGCGGCGCTGTGCGTGGCGATCTTGTCGCGGCGCGCCTGCAGCGACGGTTGCAGTTCGCCGTCGCGGTTGAACGACCACGCCAGCATCGCCTCGCCGGTCGGCATCGCGTTGCCGGGAGCGGCGCCCTCGCGCGTATGCCAGGTGTGCCAGGTCTTGCCGTAGCTGTTCATCTTGGTCCGCATCAGTTCCTTTTCCGCCGCCAGCGGCAAGCCGGGCGCGGATAGCTGCCCGGACAGGATCTCGCCATTGTGCGGATGCCAGTAGCCGCGCTCCTCGGGCGGCAGGCGCTGGAACAGGGTCTCGGAGATGATGTACTCGACACCGGTCAGGTTGGCCTGCGCGCTGTCGCCGTCGAACAGGGCGCACTGCGCGAAATCCTGGTTGACCTGGCGGCAGAAGTGGTGCGCTTCCATCTGCTGGTGCGGGTGGTCCTTCATCGGGTGGAAGCCGACCAGGTGGATGTCGAGCTTGGCCAGCGGTCCGTTGCCCTGCAGCGCCTTGGCGCCGGCTTCGAGCATGTCGGTCTTGGCGGTCTCTTCGGCGCCCGGCGGGTGCGTGGCCGGTTCGGTATTGTCGCGCGAGCAGGCGGCGAGGGCGAGCAGCAGTGGGGGCAGCAAGGTGGTGCGCATGCGGTGTCTCCAGCGGGACGGCACGATCGCTCCGAGCATCGGCCTGCGCAGGTGAAACGTTCGTCGCCGTCGTGTCGTCGCCAGGTCGCGAGCGGGTCGAGGCCGCACGAATACACGTGTGCGAGGGCGATGGCCGACGTGACCGCGCCGATCGTCGAGCACCCGTCCGCATTGCAACCGGGATGCAATACACATGACATATCGTGCCGCGCTACGCCATATCATGGCGCGCCGTCGCGGGCTGCTGCGCAAGCCGAACGGAATCGTCATCCAGCGCCCAAAGGAATCCTCATGCTGCTGCACCCTCATCTCTCCGCGAGCCGCCCTGCCACGCGCTCCTCGCGCCTGTCCGGCACCCCGGGCCGCCACCGCTTGGCGCAGGCTTGCGCCGGGCTGCTGTTGGCGTCGATCGCCAGCGCGGCCGTGGCGCAGGATGCGGCGCCGTCGCTGGCCGGTACCGCACCGCAGGCCGCGCGCGGCGCGGCGGCGGGCGATGCGGCGACCTCGCTGGATACCATCACCGTCACCGCCGAGCACCGCGAGCAGAACCTGCAGGAAGTGCCGGTGTCGGTCGGCGTGGTGCAGGGCGATGCGATGCGCAACTACACCGCCGGCGGCGACGATACGCTGCTGGCGCTGTCCGGCCGGGTGCCCAGCTTCTATGCCGAGACCACCACCGGGCGCATCTTCCCGCGCTTCTACATCCGCGGCCTGGGCAACATCGATTTCTATCTCGGCGCTTCGCAGCCGGTGTCGATCATCCAGGACGACGTGGTGCTGGAGCACGTGGTGCTGAAGTCCAATCCGGTCTACGACCTGGACCAGGTGGAAGTGCTGCGCGGTCCGCAGGGGTCGCTGTTCGGCCGCAACACCACCGCCGGCATCGTCAAGTTCGACAGCATCAAGCCCAGCGAGGACTACAGCGGCCGGCTCAGCGCCAGCTACGGCAGCTATGGCACCACCTCGCTCGACGGCGGCTTCGGCGGGCCGGTCAACGACGTGCTGTCGTTCCGCGTGTCGGCGCTGTATCAGCACCGCGACGACTGGGTGGACAACACCTACAGCGGCCCCAGCGCCGACGGCACGGTCACCCCGAAGAAGGACGCGATGGGCGGCTACAACGACCGCAACGCGCGCCTGCAGCTGCTGCTCAAGCCGAGCGAGAACTTCTCGCTGCTGGCCTCGGCGCACACCCGCGACTACGACGGCACCTCCACGCTGTTCCTGCGCAACGCGATCACCAAGGGCTCGGACAAGGTCGACGTGCCGCGCGATCAGGTCGCCTACGACGAGGCGCACGACAATCCGCAGGCGTACAAGACCCACGGCGGCTCGGTCAAGGCGGTGTACGACTTCGGCGGCGTGTCGCTGACCTCGATCAGCGCCTACGAGACCACCTCCGGCTACAGCCGCGGCGATACCGACGGCGGCGCGGCGGCGAACTATCCGGTCAACGGCGTGGCCAACGGCTTCGGCCAGTCGATGGGCCAGGTGCGCGATCTGGACCAGTACACCCAGGAGCTGCGCCTGGCCAGCGAAGGCGACGCGGCGCTGCAGTGGCAGGCCGGCGCGTTCTACTTCGACGGCAAGGACACCACCGACTTCTACCAGCGCGCGTACTTCCTGCAGACCGCCGCGCGCAACCCGAACAACTGGGTGCGCCTGCGCAACAGCAATACCTCGTGGGCCGGCTTCGGCCAGCTGACCTACAAGGCCACCGACGCGCTGACCCTGACCGCCGGCGTACGCCAGACCCGCGACAGCAAGGAAACCCGGCTGCTCAAGACCGCCGACACCGCCGCCGGCGTAGTCACCTACCGCGGCCGCACCGACGTGCGCATGGCCGACACCCAGCCGAGCTGGGACTTCAGCGCGATGTACGCGATCGGCGACAACGTCAGCGTGTACGCCAAGGTCGCCCGCGGCTTCCGCGGCCCGACCATCCAGGGCCGCTCGGCGGTGTTCAACTCCGACTTCACCACCGCCGATTCGGAGACGATCCTGTCGTGGGAAGCGGGCATCAAGAGCAGCCTGTTCGACAACCGGCTGCGCCTGAACGTCACCGGCTTCACCTACACCGTCGACGACATCCAGCTCAACGGCAACGACTCCAACGGCAACGGCGTGCTGTTCAATGCCGACAAGGCCAAGGCCTACGGCCTGGAAGCGGACCTGGACTGGCGCCCGATCCCGAACCTGTCGCTGAGCGCCGGCCTGAGCCTGCTGCACAGCGAGATCCAGGACAAGCGCGTGTATGCGCAGGTGTGCGCGTTGAACGGCGTGGTGGTGTGCACGGTGAACGATCCGACGATCAAGGTCGGCGCCAACACCTTCGCCCAGATCGACGGCGACCCGCTGCCGAACGCGCCGACTTACAACGTGAACCTGGCCGCGCGCTACGACATCCCGGTGTCCGACGGCGGCACGTTCTTCGTCGCCACCGACTGGAACAAGCAGGGCAAGACCAACTTCGTGCTGTACGACACGGCGGAGTTCAAGTCCAAGGGCAATTTCGAGGGCGGGCTGAAGCTGGGCTACAGCGGCGACTACGGCGCGTGGGAAGTGGCGGCGTTCGCGCGCAACATCACCAACGAGAAGAACCTCAAGGGCGTGATCGAGAACTACATGGCGGCGGTGTACAACGAGCCGCGCATCGTCGGTCTGTCGGTCGACGTGCATTGGCATTGATGCGCAAAAGGCCGGTATTCCTGTAACGCGGCGCCGGCTGGCCTCGGATGGCCAGCGCCGCGATGGCACAGCCTGCCGGTTGGCGGGCTGTGCCGTCTCACCAGCCTCTGTAGGAGCGGCTTCAGCCGCGACAGGATCTATCGGTACGCCTGTCGCGGCTGAAGCCGCTCCTACAGAGGGCCGCTCCGTCCTGAAGAGCGGGAGAACCCATGCCGAAGATCCGCCATGGCAGCCCTTGATACGCCGCACAAATTTGTAGCCCCCATCTTCACCCTCTGTTAAAGTCCGCGCCCAGCGCTGCCGGGTCCGGCAGCCAGGCACAGCCGCCGCCATGCCTCCGTCCGATCCTGCTTCCACGGAGCGATGCGCGTGCGCGTCAACTTGCTGTTGTTGTCCGTTTCCATTGCCGCGGTCCTGGCCAGCCCGGCGCACGCGCTGGCCGCCGAGGCGGCCGCTGCCGATCCCACCACCCTGGACCGCATCGTCGTCACCGGCGAGAAGCGCGAGCGCACGCTGCAAGACACCACCAGCAGCGTGGCGGTGACCACTCAGGCGCGGATCGAGCAGGAAAACCTGCAGAATCTCTACGAGGTGTTCAACCGCACCGCCAACGTGTCGCAGAGCTACGGCGATCTGGGCTTCACCATCCGCGGCATCCGCGACATCGACGGCGGCGGCGATGCGCCGCTGGCCACCATCTACCTGGACGGCGCGGCGCTGCCGCGGACCGCGACCAGTTCGGCACCGCTGAGCATGTGGGACCTGCAGCAGGTGGAGATCCTGCGCGGGCCGCAGTCCACGCTGCAGGGCGAGAACGCGCTGGCCGGCGCGGTGATCCTGCACACCGCCGAGCCGACCATGGACTGGGAAGGCAAGGTGCGCGTGCTGGCGTCCGATCCGTCCGACCGCACCCTGGCCGCGGCGTTTGGCGGCCCATTGGTGGCCGACGAACTGGCGTTCCGCACCTCGGTCGAGCAGCGCAGCTTCGATGGCTACCTGTGGAACGACACGCGCCAGGCCCCCGACGATGCGCAGCATGCGCTGACCTACCGCGGCAAGCTGCTGTGGACCCCGTCGGCGATCGAGGGCCTGCGGGTCCAGCTCGGCTACACCAAGGCGCACCGCACCGGGCCATACCTGTACGTGTACCTGCACACCGACGAAGCGGGCGCCTTCAAGCGCCGGGTCAACCACGACAACGTCCCCAACCGCAACCGCACCGACAGCGACATCGCCACCCTCAACGTCGACTACGCTCTCAACGCGGCCTGGTCGCTGTCGGCGGTGACGGCGTGGAACGAGGTGGACCTCGACAGCACCTGGGACGGCGACCGCAGCGCGGTGCAGATCGCCGATGCCAGGCGCGTGACCGGCACCCGCACCACCTCGCAGGAGCTGCGCCTGAACTACGACGGCCAGGCGGTGGAGGGTCTGTTCGGCGCGTACTGGGCCAGGCACGAGACCGAGGACGACCTGGTCAATCGGCTCGACGTGAACACCCCGCTCGCCACCATCACCCGCCTGCTGCGCGGCGCCGGCTTCCCGGCCGCCAACGCGGCGGCGATCTCGGCCGCGTATGGGCGGGCGTTGCCGGTGATCCCGGTGTCGTACGTCAGCGCGTCGCCGACCACCTCGGAGAACCGCGCGCTGTTCGCCGACGGGCAGTGGCATGTCGGCCGCGGCTTCTCGCTGATCGGCGGCTTCCGCTACGACCGCCAGCGCTACGAGATGGCCTCCAGTACCAACGCGACCTTCGTCGGCACCTATCCGAACCCCGCCACCTTCGCCAGCCCGGGCACCGCGCTGTACCAGGCGATCGATGCGATCAACGCCGGCGTGGCCGGCATCGTCGCCTCGGCCAGCGGCGAGGTGCCGAACAACGCGCGCGACTTCAGCGCGTTCCTGCCCAAGCTCGGCGCGCGCTACGAATGGAGCCCGGACCTGGCCGCCAGCCTGGTGGTGCAGCGCGGCTACCGCTCCGGCGGTTCCAGCTTCAACACCGCGCGCAGCCAGGCCTTCGCCTACGACCCGGAATACACCTGGAACTACGAGGCCGCGCTGCGCTCGCAGTGGCTGGACGGGCGCCTGAGCGTCAACGCCAACGCCTACTACATCGACTGGAAGGACAAGCAGGTCTTCGCCTTCTTCGGTCTCAACGACTACGACTACAACACCATCAACGCCGGTCGCGCGCACCTGTACGGCTTCGAGCTGGAGGCCAGCCACCGGCTCGGCGAAGGCTTCGACTGGTATGCGTCGCTGGGCTATTCGCGCACCCGCTTCGACGAGTTCAAGACCGTGGTCGGCGCCGAGATCACCGACTATGCCGGCCGCGAGTTCGCCTACGCGCCGCGCTGGACCGCGGCCGCGGGCGCCAACTGGCGCTTCGGCGGCGGCTGGGTCGCCAACCTCAACGCCAACTTCCGCGACAAGGTCTACACCGACATCGGCACCGACTCGCCGCAGCTGGCCTCGCGCACGCTGGTCAATGCAAAGTTCGGCTACGAGACCCTGGACTGGAGCGCCTGGGTGTTCGCCAACAACCTGCTCGACAAGCAGTACCTGCAGTACCGCTGGACCGACCAGCCGATCGCCGTCCTCGGCGCACCGCGCGTGGTCGGCATCGGCTTCGAGATGCGCTGGTAAACGCCCATGGCCATGCACGCACTGACCACCGCTGTGTACCTGCTCGCCGCACCGCTGGCGGCGCTGGCGTTCTACCTGGCCACCGCGCACCAGCGCCTGCGCCCGGCCTGGCGTCGGCATGCGCGCGCGCTGCGCGTGGCCGGCGTGGCGCTGTCGGCGCTGGCGCTGGCCGCGGCGATCGTCGCGCTCGGGGTGTGGGCCGGGACGTTCGCGGCGCTGAGCGCGCTGATGCTCGCCGCGGTCGCGTTGCCGTACCTGGACGCCTGGTGGCAGCTGCGCGGAGGCCACGCCGATGTGGGCTAGGTGGTTGGCGGCGATCGTGCTGGGCTTGCCGCTGGCGGTGGGCGTGGTCGGGCTGTGCGTGCTGTTGTGGCCGGGCGCGCTGCAGGTGCACACGCTGCCCTGGCTATTGCTGATGTTCCCGCTGTGGATCGGCGCGATGTCGCTGGCGTTCGTGTTCCGCAGCGGCGCGCGCGCCTGGTTGTGGCTGGGCCTGGCCACGCTGCTGTGCCATGGCCTGCTGTACGCGCTGAAGGCCGGCGGACTCGTGCAGGTGACGGTATGAAGGCGGCGACCCTGCGCCAGTTCCTGTCGGCGCACAGCTGGATGGGCCTGCTCGCCGGCATGGCCTTGTTCATCGCGTTCTACGCCGGCGCGATCACCGTGTTCACGCACGAGCTCAACGAGTGGCCGCGGCCGGCCGCTGCGGTCGCGCCGCCGGCGCAGGCACCGGAACAGGCGGCGCAGGCGCTGGCTGACGCGGTGCTGGCGCGGCACCCGGCGCTGGCCGAATCGTTCACCCTGACCCTGCCGGGCGAGCACGGCGCGCAGCCGCGGCTGTATGCGTTCGGGCCGCCGGCGCAGCCGTTCGGCGGCACCGTGCAGTTCCAGCCCGGCGCCGACGGGCAACCGCTGCAGCTGCCGCAACGCACCGGTTTCGTCGACTTCCTGTACGACCTGCATTTCACCGCCGGCTTGCCGCGCACCTTCGGCACCTATCTGTTCGGCGTGGTCTGCATCCTCTATGGCCTGGCCTTGGTCAGCGGCGTGGTGCTGTACGCGCCGGTGTTCCTGAAGGACCTGTTCGCGCTGCGCCTGGGACGCAACGTCAAGCGCGTGTGGCAGGACGCGCACAACGTGGTCGGCATGCTGTCGTTGCCGTTCCATGTGATCTTCGCCTGGTCCGGCGCGGTGCTGGCGCTGGGCGTGCTGCTGCTGGCGCCGTTCCAGTACCTGGTGTTCGACGGCAAGCTGATGCAGGTGCTGGAGCCGGATCTGGAGCTGACGCCGCACGTGCAGCCGGCGCACATCAAGGCGCCGCCGCTGCCGGTGGCCGAGCTGCTGGCGCGGGCGCGCGCGGCCAGCCCGGGCTTCGAGCCGGAAAGCCTGTCCTTCCACGACGCCGGCGATGCCAATGCGCGCGTGGAAATCTACGGCCAGCACCCGCAGCGCCGGCTCAACACGCTGGCCGGCGTGGCCATGGAAGCGGCCACCGGCAAGGTGCTGCGGGTGCTGGCGCCGCAGGACATGTCGCCCGGCGTGGCGTCGCTGCGCGGGCTGCAGGCGTTGCACTACGCCAACTTCGGCGGGGCGCCGGTGCGCTGGCTGTATTTCCTGCTCGGCTTGGGCGGCGCGTTCCTGTTCTACAGCGGCAATCTGCTGTGGGTGGAGGCGCGGCGCAAGCGCCGCCAGCAGGCGCAGCCGTGGCGCACGCATGCGATGGCGCGGCTCACCGTCGGCCTCTGCCTGGGTTGCGTGGCCGGCGTGTCAGCGCTGTTCGTGGCCGCACGCCTGTTGCCGCCGGGGCAGGAACGCATCGTGTACTACGCGGTGTTCGGCCTGGGCGTGGCGTGGGCGCTGCTGCGCCCCACCGCGCGCGGCGCCTACGAACTGCTGCTGGCCTGCGCCGTGCTCACCGCGCTGGTGCCGCTGGCCGCGCTGCGCGGTGCCGACGGCTGGGTGGCGCCGTGGAGCAGCGCGCTGCTGCTGGCGGTCGACGGCTGCGCATTGGCGTTGGCCTGGACGTACTGGCAGATGGCACGCGCCACCTTGCGCCGCGGCCGCCAGGGCGATCCCAACAGCGTGTGGGCGCTGCCGGCCAAGACCTGAGCGCGCCCGCACGCGGCGGCGAACGCGCCAGCGACGCGGTAGCGCCAGCCAGCGCTGCCTGAATGTTTGGCTCGAAAGCCGTGCCGCGGCACGCGTGCACCGTGGGTCAAAAAGTGGACAATCGCGCGCCAGTGATTTCTCATGTCCCTGGAAGTCGGAGCCGGCAGCGTCAGCGCTGTGCGTCGCGCGGTCGCATGGTGTGGCCGTCACCGTGTTCTGCCACGCTGCGTCTACAGGGGATCGCATGCACCATCGCCACGAAGGGCCGCCCGACGCTCCGTCCGGCGACGCCTATGCCCGCCAGTTGCGCGACGGCTTCGCCACGCTGCGTTTCGACCCGCCGCTGGAACTGGCCTATCGCCGCCATATCGCCGCGACCATGGGCTTCGCGCAGCGCGTGGCGGCCTCGCTGGGGGTATTGATCGCGTTGCTGCTGCTGGCATGGGACGCGCTGCATTTCGGCTGGCTGGGCGGCGCCGACCTGGCCGGCTACGCGGTGGCGGTGCGCGCCGCGACCTTGCTGGCGCTGCTGTGGGTGGCGGTGTCGATCCATCGCGCGTCCTCGCACGGGCCGGGCCGGGCCGCATTGCTGTTGCTGGTCGGCGGGACCGGGCTGGTGCTGTCCAGCATCGGCTACCCGCCGCAGGAACTGCGCTACGCCGCGGCGGTGATGACGCTGGTGATCGTCGCCGGGTTCTTCCCGCTGGGTCTGGCGCTGTGGCAGAGCGTGGCGGTGGCGCTGGCGTTGTGCGCGATCAGCGCCGCGGCCGCGCACCTGCTGTTGGACGGCGCGGCGCAGGACGCCTACCTGCGGCTGCAATGGCTGCTGTGGGTCGCGGTGCCGATCGGCGCGGTCGGCGGCTACCTGCGCGAGCATTCGCGGCGCGAAGGCTTCCTGCAGCGCCGGGTCCGCGACGACGAGGCCCTGCGTGACGCGCTCACCGGCCTGGGCGATCGCCGCCGCTTCGACGAGCACCTGGCGGTGGCGCTGGCCGAAACCCGGCGCCTGCAGCACGGGCTGGCGTTGATCCTGGTCGAACTGGACGGGTTCGCCGCCTTCGTGCAGCGCTATGGTCCGCGCGAGGCCGACCGCGCCGTGGTGGACGTGGCCGAGGTGCTGCAATGCCTGCTGCGGCCGATGGACGTGACCATGCGCATCGACGCCGATCGCTTCGCACTGGTGCTGTACGACGCCAGCGGCGCGCACCTGCGGCAGGTGGCGCCGGCGCTGCGCGACATGGTCGAACTGTTGGCGATCGAACATGCCGACATGGCTTCCGAACAGCTGAGCGTCAGCGTCGGCGCGCTGCTCGCCGCGCCCGCCGACACCGCCGCCACGCTGCTGGAACGCGCCGAAACGCTGCTGCAGCGCGCGCGCATCGGCGGCGGCAACCAGGTGGTGCTGGCTGAGGAGACAGGCTGGTAGCGCGGCCGGTATCGACGCGGGCTTGGGCTTTCCTTGAGTGCTATTGCACATAGTAGGAGCGGCGCTACCGGTAACGCTTGTCGCGGCTGAAGCCGCTCCTACAAAAAGCGGTTCCAGTTCGACAGAAGATGCTGAGGCGTGCGATCCGGATGAAGTCGCTGCCACGGCCTGCTGGCAAGCGATCGAAAAACACGCTCCCGGCTGCCCCACATCGCCAGCCTCAGAACGTCCCGCGCTGCACGAACGGCGCCTGCTGGTACAGGCGGCGCTCGCCGCCGCGCGGGTCGTGCGCCAGGCGGCTGTCCGCGTCGAACAGCATGGTCTCGCGCTGGGCGAGCGAATACGCTTCCCAGCGCGGCAACGCGGCATGGTTGGGATCGCCGTGGCGGGCAAAGGCGAGCAGCGCTTCGCTCATCGCATCGGCCACGCGCTGCGCGTCGGCGCCGTCGCCGGTGCGCGAGCCGGGCTGGCCGATGTTGTCGAACAGCAGCGGGATGTCCAGGCCGTGGAACGCGCCGAACTTGCCGCCGTCCAGCGGCGAGCCCCAGTCCAGCTGATAGGCCCAGGTCGGTGCGCCCTGCCGCGCGCGCGCCTCGGCCTCTTCGATCGCGCCGCGCCACGAGCGTCCGGCGGTGGTGGCGGCGAAGAACACCTCGCTCGGCGTGTAGTGCGGATACAGCCGGCGGTACTCGGCGATCACCACCTGCGGCAGCAGGTCCACGTACTGCTCCTGTTCCAGTTTCGCCGGCAGCGTGTCCCAGGTCAGCGCGAAGTTGGCCGGGTCGTTGCCGAGGAAGGCGCGGGTCTCGTCGTGGGTGTTGCCGATCACCATCGGGATCTGCGCCGACTGCGGCGGCGCGTCGGGCCAGAACGGGTGCCGGTGCAGCACCTGCGCGTCCAGCACCGGCCCCAGGTACAGGCCGGTGTTCTCCACCCGCGACGGGTCGCGGGTGCGGGTGGCCTCGAGCAGGCGTTGCATCGGCAGCGTGCGCAGCGCCGTCAGTTGCGTGGCGTCGAGTTGCAAGGCCTGCAGCAGCAATTGCGCGCGCTGCGTGGCCGCGCGTGGACCGGCGGCGGTGACCTGCTGGCCGCTCATCGTCCAGGCGCGATGGAACAGGCCTTTTGCGGTCGGCATCGCCATCAGCGTGGCGATCTTGGCGCCGCCGCCGGACTGGCCGAACACGGTGACGTTGCCGGCATCGCCGCCGAATTCGGGCGCGTGCTGGCGCACCCATTGCAGCGCCTGCACCAGGTCGAGCTGGCCGACGTTGCCGGACGCGGCGAAGTCGGCACCGCCGAGCTGCGCCAGGTACAGATAGCCGAACGCGTTGAGGCGGTGGTTGACGCTGATCACCACCACGTCGCCGCGCCGGCACAGGCGCACGCCGTCGTACTGCGGGTCGCTGCCGGAGCCGTTGTTGTAGGCGCCGCCGTGGATGTAGAACAGGATCGGGCGCTTCGCGCCGTCGCGCAGGCCGGGCGTCCACACGTTGAGGAACAGGCAGTCCTCGCTGACCGGATCGAGCTTGAGCTGCGGCGCCGAGGCGGCGTAGCTGCTGCAGTCGCGCACGCCGCGCCAGGGCTGCTCCGGCAGCGCCGGCTGGAAGCGGCGTGGCGCGGTGTCGGCGCCGTAGGGAATGCCCTTGAACACCTGCACGCCCTGGTCGCGATAGCCGCGGATGCGCCCGCTGCGGGTGCGCGCCAGCGGCGCTTGCGGGTCGGCGGGCGCGGGTGCGGCGCCGGCGTTGCCGCCGGGCAAGGCGCCGCTCAAGGCCAGTGCGCCGAGCGCGCCGCCATGCAGGAAACGGCGCCGGCCGTGGTCGTCGGGTGCCGTGGACACGGCGGCGGCAAGGTCGGCGGGCGGTGTGGCGGCGGGTGTGGTCATGCGTGGCGGAGTCCGTGAGCAGGCGCCGCGGCCATGTGCGAAAGCCCGGCCGGCAGCGTGAAGGGTCGAGTGGATACGGAGCGGCGCGCCTATGCCAAGCGCCGCTCGGGGCGGTGCGATGCAGGCGGCGTGCGGCGCTCGGTCATGACTGTCTGGTGCACGGCAATGCGGCAGCGCCTGCTACTGCTTCGGCGCGGCAGGCGGGATCGGCGCCAGCGCGGTCGCATCGCCCTGCACGCTGCGCATCCATTCCAGCGCCAGCGTCGGCCAGGCGGCCAGTGGCAGGCCGGCGATGCCGCGGGTGCCGAACCCGTGGCCGCCATGTGCGAACAGGTGCAGTTCCGCCGGCACCCCGGCCTGGCGCAGCGCCTGGTAGAACAGCAGGCTGTTCTCCACCGGCACCACCCGATCGTCCTGCGCGTGCACCAGAAAGGTCGGTGGCATCGCCGGAATCACGCGGTTCTGCAGCGAATACGCGGTCATCGTGGCCGCATCGGCATGCTTGCCCAGCAGCCGCAGGCGCGAGCCGGTATGCGCCGCGGTGCCGCTGCCCATGTCGATGACCGGGTACAGCAGCAGCAGGAAGTCCGGCCGCGCGCTGAGCCGGTCGATCGCATCGCGTGCCGGATAGACGCGCTCGTCGTAGCGGGTGCCGAGGCTGGCGGCGACGTGGCCGCCGGCGGAGAAGCCCATCACGCCGACCCGCTGCGGATCCACCCCGTAGTCGGCGGCGCGCGCGCGGATCAGGCGCAGCGCGCGCTGCGCATCGGCCAGCGGCAGGTCGCGTTGCGCCGCCGCGGCGGCGCCGGCGGCCTCCGCATCGGGCAGCCGATAACGCAGCACGAACAGGGTGATGCCGGCCTGTTCGGCGAAGATCGGCAGCAACGTCGTGCCTTCCTTGTCCAGCACGATGCGCGCGTAGCCGCCGCCGGGGGCGACCAGCAACGCACTGCCGTTCGGCGTCTTCGGCCGGTACACCACCAGGTAGGGCTGGTAGCGGCCGCCGATGGCGCGGTCGGGCAGCGCCGGATCGTCGCTGCGGTCGACGATGCGCGCCTGCTCCGGACCGGGCGCGGAACCCGGGGCCGGACCCGGCCACAGCGGGATGCGCGCCGCCTGCTCGGCGGCGGTCTCGCTGCCGGGATGCTCCGCGGCAGCGGCCGTGGCAGGGCCGGCGCCGGCCAAGCCGACGACCAGCGCCAACAGCGCGCCACGTGCCGCCTGCCGCTGCGCGCGCACCGCGCGCGACAGCGCCGCCACGACGCCGGTGCACGACAGCCCTCGTGGCGCCGCTGCGGCTGTGCCCGGCTCCGGCCTGCCGATCTCTTTCTGGATTCGCCTCATCGCCATGTTCCCTCGCAAACGTACGCGCTCGATCGGCCGCATCGGCAACGCCATGCGGCAAGCGCCAGCAAGTATCCGCGGCACGGGTTAAAGAGGTGGCAGCCTGCGCCGCCCGCCGCCCGCCGCCCGCCGCCCGCCGCCCGGAGTCCGGAGTCCGGAGTCCGGAGTCCGGAGTCCGGAGTCCCGAGCCCCGAGCCCCGAGCCCCGAGCCCCGAGCCCCGAGCCCCGAGCCCCGAGCCCCGAGCCCCGAGCCCCGGCCTTTTTGCCGCACCGCACATTGCCAATGACACCGGTTTACCATATACAACTGCGCAACGCGTTGTCGATGAGCGGCGCAGCAATTTTCCCGATCCCCAACCTTTTTGCGGAGATGCCCTTGAGCACTCATTCCGGCCCTTCGGATACGCCAGCGTCCGCGTTGGCCGACATCGCGGCCCGCTTCGTCCAGGCCCGCCAGCAGGGCCGTTCGCTGCCCGATTTCCCCGGCACCATCCCCGACGACCTGGAAACCGCCTACCGCGTGCAGGACCTGGCGATCGCGCAGTGGCCGGACCAGGTGGTCGGCTGGAAGGTCGGCTACATCGGCGCCGAGCGTCGCGACCACTCCGGCGACGAGCGCCTGCTCGGCCCGATCTTCGCCCGCAACCTGTGGAATGCCACCGGTGGAACAACGGACATCCCGGTGTTCGCCGGCGGCTTCGGCGCGGTCGAGGCCGAGTACGTGATGCGCCTGGATGCGGACGTGCCGGCCGACCAGTTGCACTGGACCCCGGAGCAGGCCGCGCAGGTCCCGTCCACGCTGTTCATCGGCGTGGAAGTGGCCAGCAGCCCGCTGGCCACGATCAACCAGCTGGGGCCGCGGGTGGTGATCTCCGACTTCGGCAACAACAACGGCCTGATCCTGGGGCCGCAGGTCGCCGACTGGGCCACGCTGGACGAGGCCGCGCTGCTGGCGGAAACCCTGATCGAGGGCCAGCGCGTCGGCAGCGGCGGTGCCACCCTGCTGCCGGGCGGGCTGCGCGCGGCGTTCGCGTTCGCGCTGGCGCGGTCGGCACGGCGCGGCCGGCCGCTCAAGCGCGGCGAGCTGATCGCCACCGGCAACGCCACCGGCATCCACGACATCGCCATCGGCCAGCACGCGACGATCCGTTTCGACGGCTATGGCGAACTTCATTGCAGGGCCGTCGCGGCGTAAGCCGCGGCAGCCGACGACGCGCGGGAGGGCGCAGCATGATCACTCGTAGAGGTTTCCTCGGCGCAGGGCTGGCCGCGGCCGCGGCCGCCCCGCTGGGCACGCTGGCCCAGGCCGGCGGCGGCAGCCGGTTGCTGACCGCCACCGACGTGCACGTGGCCGACTATCCCACCGTGGAGGCGGTGCGCTGGTTCGGGCAGACCCTGGAGCAGCAGACCGGCGGCCGGCTGAAACTGCGCCAGTACCATTCCGGCCAGCTCGGCCGCGAAGCGGAGGCGATCGACATGGCGCGCTTCGGCGCCATCGACATCACCCGGGTCTATTCCGGCGCGCTCAACAACACCTTTCCGCTGACCCAGGCGCTGTGCCTGCCGTACGTGTTCGACTCGGTGCCGCACCTGCGCCGCGCGATCGACGGCCATGTCGGCGACAGCATCCTGGCCAGTTTCGAGCAGCGCGACCTGGTCGGCCTGGCCATCTACGATTGCGGCGCGCGCTGCTTCTACAACACCAAGCACCCGCTGCATCGTCCGGAAGACCTGCATGGCCTCAAGCTGCGCGTGGCCTCGTCGGACATCTTCCTCAAGCTGATGCGCATGCTCGGCGCCAATCCGACGCCGATGTCGCTGGGCGAAACCTTCTCGGCGATGGAGACGCACATGATCGACGGCGCCGAGAACAACATGCGCAGCTTCCAGTCCAGCCGCCATTTCGAGGCCGCGCGCTACTGGTCGCAGAGCGAGCATTCCTACGCGCCGGACGTGCTGGTGATGTCGCGGCGCAGCTTCCAGGCGCTGGCGCCGGGCGACCGCGCGCTGGTGGTGGAGACCGCGCGGCAATCGGTGGCGGTGATGCGCAAGCTGTGGGACGCCTCCGAATCGAAGGCGCGCCAGGAAGTGACCGACTACGGCGTGCTGGTCAACGAGGTGGACATGCCCGCCTTCCGCAAGGCCGCCGCACCGCTGCTGGCCGAGTACCGGCGGCAGCCGGAGATCGAAGCCCTGTACCGCCGCATCCGCGATTTCGCTTGAGGCCATGCCGATGACCGACCCCGCCATTGCCGTCCCGGTGGCGCCGCTGCAGCGGCTGCTGGACCGGATCTCCAACCTCGCCATCGGCATCGCCGCCGCCGCCCTGCTCGGGCTGGTGGTGGTGCAGGGCTGGCAGGTGTTCACCCGCTACGTGCTCAACAATTCGCCGAGCTGGACCGAGCCGGTGACGCTGCTGCTGCTGAGCACCGCGATGAGCATGGCGGCGGCGGCCGGCGTGCATACCCGGCGCCACTTCGGCTTCTTCCTGCTGGCCGAGAAGATGCACGCCCACGTGCGCCGGGTCATCGACCTGATCCGCCCGCTGATGATCGTCGCCATCGGCGCGGTCATCGCCTGGTGGGGCGGCGTGCTGCTGCTGGACGGGCTGGACATCAAGATGGCCGGCGCCGCGCTGCCGCAGAGCATCAACTACCTGCCGCTGTCGATCGGCGGCGCGCTGATGAGCGTGTTCGCGTTGTACCAGGCGTGGCAGGTGCTGCGCCCGGCCACCGCTGAAGGAGTGAACTGATCCATGGCCATTGCAATCCTGCTCGGGCTGTTCGTGCTGCTGCTGCTGATCGGCGTGCCGGTGGCCTATGCGCTGGGCGCCGCGGCGCTGGCGACGATCCTGTATCTGGACCTGCCGGCGATCGTGCTGGTGCAACAGATCTCCGCCGGCAGCGGCTCGGCGTCGCTGATCGCCATTCCGTTGTTCATCTTCGCCGGCGAACTGATGCTGCGCGGCGGCATCTCCGAGCGCCTGATCGCGCTGGCCTCGTCGTTGGTGGGGCGCATGCGCGGCGGCCTGGGCCAGGTCAGCGTGCTGTCCTCGCTGTTCTTCGGCGGCGTGTCCGGCTCGGCCATCGCCGACGTATCGGCGGTCGGCGGCACCATGATTCCGCAGATGATCAAGCGCGGCTACGACCGCGACTACGCGGTCAACGTGAGCATGACCGCCGCGCTGGTCGCGCTGCTGGTGCCGCCCTCGCACAACCTGATCCTGTTCTCGGCCGCGGCCGGCGGCGGGCTGTCGATCGCCGACCTGTTCGCGGCCGGCATCTTCCCGGCGCTGCTGATGACCGTGGCGATGATGATCACCGGCTATGCGGTGGCGCGCCATCGCGGCTACGGCACCGAGCCGTTCCCGGGCTGGCGCGCGGTGGCGCTGCGCCTGATCGGCGCGCTGCCGGGGCTGGGCCTGGTCGCGCTGATCTTCGTCGGCATCCGCGCCGGCATCTTCACCGCGGTGGAGAGCGCGGCGATCGCGGTGGTGTATGCGTTGCTGGTCACCGCACTGCTGTATCGGCAATTGCGCTGGGCCGAGTTCTTCGCCGCGGTCACGCATGCCTCGCGCACCACCGGCGTGATCCTGTTCGTGATCGCCACCGCGGCGGTGTTCGGCTGGCTGCTGGCCTACCTGCAGGTGCCGGCGGCGGCGGTAAAGCTGCTGCAGTCGGTCGCCGACGGCAAGAACACCGTGTTGCTGATGATCGTGATCATGCTGCTGTTGCTGGGCATGTTCATGGACCTGGCGCCGAAGATCCTGATCTGCACGCCGATCTTCCTGCCGGTGGTGAAGGCCTACGGCATCGACCCGATCCACTTCGGGCTGGTGATGGTGCTGGCCGGCGGCATCGGCCTGATCACCCCGCCGATCGGCTCGGTGCTGTTCATCGGCACCTCGATCGGACAGATCACCGTCGCCCAGAGCATGCGCACGATCTGGCCGTTCTGGCTGGCGGCGCTGTGCGTGCTGCTGATCGTGGCGTTCTTCCCGGAACTGTCGCTGTGGTTGCCGCGCGCGCTGCGCGCCTGATCCTTCGTGGCGCGGCCGTCATCGCCGGCCGCGTCCCCGTACGCGCCGGCGGCGCGAACCCAGGAGTGGAATCCATGACTTCGCCTACCACCTCGTCCTCCCTGCGCTGGCTGCTGCTGGCCGGCCTGCTCGCCGCTAGCACGCTGGCCGCGGCGGCCGACTGGAAACGCGGCATCGAGCACCAGCGCATCGCCGACCAGGGCGACGGCACCTTCCTCAACCCGGTGCTGGCCGGCGACCACCCCGATCCGTCGGTGCTCAAGGACGGCGACGACTACTACCTCACCCTGTCCTCGTTCGACGCCTACCCCGGCCTGCCGATCTGGCACTCGCGCGACCTGGTCAACTGGCAGCCGCTGGGCCACGCCATCACCGAGAACGTCGGCGCGATCTGGGCGCCGGACCTGATCAAGCACGGCGGGCGCTACTACATCTATTTCCCGGCGCGCCGCGGCGAGCAGGGCCAGCGCAGCAACTTCGTGGTCTGGGCCGACGACATCAAGGGCCCGTGGAGCGCGCCGATCGACATCGGCCTGGGCAAGTACATCGACCCCGGCCACGCGGTCGGCGAAGACGGCAAGCGCTACCTGTTCCTGAGCGGCGGCGACTATGTGCAGCTGTCCGACGACGGCCTGAAGGTGGTCGGCACGCCCAAGCACGTCTACGACGGCTGGAAGTACCCGGAAAGCTGGGACGTGGAGGCCTATGCGCAGGAAGGGCCGAAGATCACCCGCCACAACGGCTGGTACTACATGACCACCGCGGTCGGCGGCACCGCCGGGCCGCCGACCGGGCACATGGTGATCACCGCGCGCTCGCGTTCGATCCATGGGCCTTGGCAGAACGCGCCGAACAACCCGATCACGCGCACCAAGAGCGCCGCCGAGCCGTGGTGGTCGCGCGGCCACGCGACCCTGGTCGAAGGCACCGACGGCCGCTGGTGGATGCTCTACCACGGCTACGAGAACGGCTACTGGACGCTGGGCCGGCAGGCGCTGCTGGATCCGATCGAGTGGACCGCCGACGGCTGGTTCGTGGCCAAGGGCGGCGATCTCGGCACGCCGTTGAAAAAGCCCAGCGGGCAGGCGCTGCCGCATGGCCTGGCGCTATCGGACGCGTTCCGTGGCGGTCGACTCGGCCCGCAGTGGTCGTTCTTCAATCCGGGCCGCGACGAATACCAGCGGCTGTCCTTCGGCGATGGCACGCTGAGCGTGCAGGGCAAGGGCCGTGCGCCGCGCGACAGTTCGCCGCTGACCGTGATCGCCCCCGACACCGCCTACCAGTTCGAAGTGGAGATGGAGATCGAGCCCGGCGCGCAGGGCGGCGCGCTGCTGTTCTACAGCGAGCGCCTGTACGCCGGGGTCGGCAGCAACGGCGAGGCCTTCGTCATGCACCGCTACGGCGAGGAGCGCCCGGCGCAGCTGGCGCCCAGCGCCAAGGGCGGGCGGCTGTGGTTGCGGGTGCGCAACGACCGCCACATCGTCACCCTCCACAGCAGCCGCGACGGCAAGACGTGGACCAAGTACCCGGTGCAGATGGAAGTGTCCGGCTATCACCACAACGTCGCCGGCAAGTTCCTGGCGCTGAAGCCGGCGCTGTATGCGGCCGGAAATGGAAAGGTGCATTTCCGTCAATTCCGCTACCGCGCGCTGGACTGAACATGACTACCGGTAGAATCCGTCCTCTTCCGTCCGGTTTTCCGTCCATGGCGCCGAGCAAACCCACTTCCGCCGATGTCCACGCCTCCGTCCACGGCAAGGCGGCGACGATCAACGACATCGCGCGCCTGTCCGGGGTGTCGAAGAAGACGGTGTCGCGGATCATCAACAACTCGCCGCTGGTGCGCAAGGACACGCGCGAGAAGGTCGAGGCGCTGATGCGCGAGGTCGGCTACGCGCCGGATCCGCTGGCGCGTGGGCTGGCGTTCCGGCGTTCGTTCCTGATCGGCATGGTCTACGACAACCCCACCGCGCAGTACATCGTGGACATGCAGTACGGCGCGCTGGACGCGCTGCGCGGTTCCAGCTTCGAACTGGTGGTGCATCCGTGCGACAGCCGCAGCCCCGGCTACATCGAGGGCGTGCGCCGCTTCGTGCAGCAGCAGAAACTGCACGGCGTGATCCTGGTGCCGCGCGCCTCCGAGGACCAGGCGCTGGCCGACATGCTCGCCGGCATCGGTGTGCGCTACACCCGCATCGCCTCGCTGCCGCTGGACGCCACCTCGCAGATGGTGGTCACCCACGACCGCGACGGCGCGGCCGAGGCCGCCGACTACCTGCTGTCGCTGGGCCACCGCGAGATCGCGCTGATCACCGGTCCCAGCGCCTACCGCTCCGCGCACGAGCGCACCGCCGGCTTCATCGACGCGCTGACCCGGCGCGGCATCGAACTGCCGCCGGAGCGCATCGTCGAGGCCGGCTACACCTTCGAATCCGGCGTGGCCGCGGCCGAGAAACTGCTGCTCGGCAAGCAGCGCCCGAGCGCGATCTTCACCGGCAACGACGAGATGGCCGCCGGCGTGTACAAGGTCGCGCTGCGCGCCAGCATCAACATCCCGCGCCAGCTGTCGATCATCGGCTACGACGACAGCCCACTGGCCTCGCGCCTGTGGCCGTCGCTGACCTCGGTGCGCCGGCACACCCGCGACACCGGCCGCACCGCCGCGGCGATGCTGATCCAGCCCGAAGGCACCCCGGCGCTGGCCGTGGCCAGCGTCCGCCCGCACCTGATCGTGCGCGACTCCTGCCAGCCGCCGGAAGACTAAAGCCCCTCTCCCCTCGGGAGAGGGGTTGGGGTGAGGGTCGGCGCGAAGCGTCTCGCTGAGCTTGGTGCACGAGGCTGCGCCCGTACCCTCATCCGCCCCTGCGGGGCACCTTCTCCCGCTGGGAGAAGGGAGCAGCCGTAGCCCCTCTCCCATCGGGAGAGGGGTTGGGGTGAGGGTACGGCGCGAAGCGTCTCGCGGAGTTTGGGTGCATGAGGCTGCGCCCGTACCCTCATCCGCCCCTGCGGGGCACCTTCTCCCGACGGGAGAAGGGAGCACCCAGTTTCGTGCACTGCGCAATGACACCGGTTTACCAGAGCGGCTAGAATGCCTTTCTGCGGGCCGTCGCCTGGCCCCTGCTTGCCCCGGAGATCCCCATGTCCCTGTACTGCAAGACCCACTACGCCACCCATCCCGACGCCATCAAGGGCGCCAGCAACGACCAGCTGCGCGAGCTGTACCTGCTCGATGGCCTGTTCGTCGACGACGCGCTCACCCTGAAGTACACCCACTACGAGCGCTTCGTGCTCGGTGGCGCGGCGCCGGTGAGCAAGGCCGTGCAACTGCCGAAGCAGACCGAGCCGGCCTCCGCCGCCGGCCACCCGTTCCTGGAGCGTCGCGAGCTGGGCGTGATCAACGTCGGCGCCGGCAGCGGCACGGTCACCGTGGACGGCACCGCCTACACGCTGGGACCAAAGGACGGCCTGTACGTGGCGATGGGCAGCGAGGAGGTGGTGTTCGCCTCCGACGATGCGGCCAACCCGGCCCGGTTCTACCTGGCCTCGACCCCGGCGCATGCGCGTTTCCAGACCAAGCAACTGTCGATCAAGGACGCGGTGGCGCTGGACCGCGGCGCGCTGGAGACCAGCAACGAGCGCACCATCTACCAGTTCATCGTGCCGGCCACCTGCCAGTCCTCGCAGCTGCTGCTGGGCCTGACCGTGCTCAAGCCCGGCAGCGTCTGGAACACCATGCCGCCGCACCTGCACGACCGCCGCAGCGAGGTCTATTTCTACTTCGACCTCGGCGCCAACGACCGCGTCTACCACTTCATGGGCGAGCCGGACGCGCAGCGCCACATCGTGATCCAGAACGACGAAGCCGTGGTGTCGCCGCCGTGGTCGATCCACATGGGCGCCGGCACCAGCAACTACGCCTTCATCTGGGCGATGGGCGGCGAGAACCTGGACTACACCGACATGCACGTGCTGGACATCTGCCAGCTCAAGTAGGCCGCCGTGCGCGCCATGCGCGCCGCCGCCGCGTTTTCGACCGCATCCGCATCACCTCATAGGAAGCATCTGCAATGACGAACCCGTTCAGTCTCGAAGGCAAGGTCGCCCTGGTCACCGGCGCCAACACCGGCCTCGGCCAGGGCATCGCCCTGGCGCTGGCGCAGGCCGGCGCCGACATCGCCGCCGCCGGCATCCAGGCGCCCACCGAGACCGAGGAAAAGGTCAAGGCGCTGGGTCGCCGCTTCGTCGCCATCGAAGCCAATCTGATCAGCATCGAGCCGGTGCAGCGCGTGCTCGACGAGACCCTGGCCGGCCTCGGCCGCCTCGACATCCTGGTCAACAACGCCGGCCTGATCCGCCGCGCCGACGCGGTGGATTTCAGCGAGCAGGACTGGGACGACGTGATGAACGTCAACATCAAGTCCGCGTTCTTCATGTCGCAGGCCGCCGGCCGCCACTTCATCGCCCAGGGCAGCGGCAAGATCATCAACATCGCCTCGATGCTGTCGTTCCAGGGCGGCATCCGCGTGCCCTCGTACACCGCCAGCAAGTCCGGCATCGCCGGCATCACCCGCCTGCTGGCCAACGAGTGGGGCGCCAAGGGCCTGAACATCAACGCCATCGCGCCGGGCTACATGGCCACCGACAATACCGCGCAGCTGCGCGCCGACGCCGCGCGCAACCAGTCGATCCTGGAGCGCATCCCGGCCGGTCGCTGGGGCGTGCCGGAAGACCTCGGCGGCACCGCGGTGTTCCTGGCCAGCAGCGCCTCGGACTACGTCAACGGCACCATCATCCCGGTCGACGGCGGCTGGCTGGCACGCTGAGCCAAGCACGCAGCGTGCGCTGCTCCCTTCTCCCCCGGGAGAAGGTGCCCGCAGGGCGGATGAGGGTTGGCCCGCACGCACACCATCCAGACGCAGACGGCGGTCGGCGCCACATCAATCACACGCACCATCTTCCCCTGCAATCGGAGACACCATGAAAATCGCACTGATGAATGAATTCAGCCAGGCCGGCAAGAACCCGGTGATCCTGCAGCAGCTCACCGACGTGGCGAGCGCGCAGGGCCACAGCGTGTTCAACGTCGGCATGGACGGCGACAACGATCATCGCCTGACCTACATCCACCTGGGCATCGTCGCCAGCCTGCTGCTCAACTCCAAGGCGGTCGACTTCGTCGTCGCCGGCTGCGGCACCGGCCAGGGCGCGATGATGTCGCTCAACGCCTACCCGGGCGTGTTCTGCGGCTACTGCATCGAGCCGACCGACGCCTACCTGTTCGCCCAGGTCAACAACGGCAACGCGCTGGCGCTGGCCTTCGCCAAGGGCTACGGCTGGGGCGCGGAAATCAACGTGCGCTACATCTTCGAGAAGGCCTTCAGCGGCGAGCGCGGCATGGGCTATCCGGCCGAGCGCCGCGAGTCGCAGCAGGCCAATGCCGGCATCCTCGCCCAGGTCAAGCAGGCCACCGCCAAGTCCTACCTGGATGGCCTGCGCGCGATCGATCCGGAACTGGTCAAGCAGGCGGTCGGCGGCGAGCGCTTCCAGCAGTGCTTCTTCGACAACGCGCAGGACGCCGAGATCCGCAGCTTCGTCGCCGGCGTGCTGGGCAAGCCGGAAGCCGCCGCGGCCTGACCGCACAGCGCCACGCTCGAACCCCTCTCCCGCGGGAGAGGGGTTGGGGTGAGGGCCGAACACGATCGACTAACCGGCACCACGCTTCCCTATCGGCTTGGCGTGCTTCCCGCCGACAGGCGCAGGGTGCCAAGCGCATACACAGCGCAGCGGAGTCCACCATGCGCCTGCTCTTTTCTGCATTGCTGTCGCTCTGCGCCGGAATCGCCTGCGCCGAACCGCAGCGCGTGTTCATCGCCGGCGATTCCACCGCGGCCGACTACGGTCCCGAACGCGCGCCGCAGGCCGGTTGGGGCCAGGCCTTGCAGAGCTATCTGGATCCGGCCGCCTGGCAGGTGCGCAACCACGCCAAGGGCGGGCGCAGCGCGCGCAGCTTCATCGCCGAAGGTCGCCTCGACGCCATCGCCAAGGACCTGCGCCGCGGCGACGTGCTGCTGATCCAGTTCGGCCACAACGATGCCAAGGTCGAAGACCCTACGCGTTACGACGACCCGGACACCGCTTACCCGCAGTATCTGATGCGCTACGTGCAGCTGGCCCGCGACAAGCGCGCCACGCCGGTGTTGATCACCCCGGTCGCGCGGCTGCTGTACGACTTCGGCTCGCTGCTCGACACCCACGGGCTGTACACCCAGGCGGTGAAACAGCTGGCCACGCGCGAGCAGGTCGCGCTGATCGACCTCAACGCCAGTTCCACCCGCTGGATCCGCGCGCTGGGCGAGCAGGGCGCCAAGCCGTACTTCATGTTCGTGCCCGAGCAGAACAAGGCCGACGGCACCCACTTCAGTACCGCCGGCGCCACCGCCGTGGCCTGCCTGGTGCTGCGCGACTGGGTGGCGTCGACGCCCGAGCTGAAACCGGCCTTGAAGCGCGACATCGACTGCGACGTGAGTCAGCCCGCAGGGCAGGGCAGCGAGCCGGCCAAGCCCTCGCGCGTGGTCCACGAGCGCGATATCGGCATCAGTCAGCCCGGCCCGCACGGCGGCGCCGGGCCGACCACCGCGTATCCCTTCTTCGCCGACGACAAGGACCTGCCCTTCGTGCTGCGCAAGCGCGTGCTGCACAAGGGCGCGGGCATCGGCCTGCACCCGCAGCACAAGGACGAGATCTATTACATCGTCAGCGGGCAGGGCAGCTACGTGCTGGATGGCAAGCAGTACGACGTGGCGGCAGGCGATGCGCTGCTGACCCGGGTGGGCAGCCTGCATGCGCTGCAGCAGCGGGGGGAGCAGGATCTGGTGGTGCTGCTGGCGTATCCGCGGTAAAGCCAGCCGGGCAGAGCCCGGCTCTACCGGCGCCAACCTTCAAAAGCCATTGATGCTTTTGAAGGATGGTGCGCTAAACTTCAAAAGCGTAGAGTGCTTTTGAAGTTTAGGGCGGAGGGTTCCATGCGACGGGAAGACATAGCGGTCCCACTGCGCCAGTACCTCGTGCCGGTCGAAGGTCGCCCGAACCTGGTGGCCATGACAGCCCCGCCAACGCCGCGCAGGCTGCCCGCTGGGCAGTCGGGCAACCGCGAACTGTTCGCTGGCGCCAACGCGGCGCTGGCCCGGCTGGAACAGGCAATGCGCCACTGGCCTGCCCCGGATCTGGTCACCCGTACCTTGGCGCGACGCGAAGCCGTGCAGAGCTCCCAGATAGAAGGGACCCAGACCGATCTGGACCAGTTGCTGGTGTATGAAGCTACCCTTGGCCTCGACGGCCTGCCCGCCGACGTGGTGGTCACCGAGCGTTACGTACAGGCGCTGCAGGACGGCCTTGAAGCGGTCAGGGAGCGGGGGAGGTCCGCCATCGACCTTGCGCTGGTCAACCACCTGCACGCAGTGCTGATGCAGGACACGCCCGAGCATTTCCCAAAGGGCAGCTATCGTCAGGAACAGGCCGTCATCGGCCCGTTGGGAGGACGCCTTGAAGACGCACGCTTCGTTCCTTCGCCGCCGGACCGGATCGGCGAGGCGATGCAGGAACTGGAACGGCAGATGCTGCAGTACCAGGCGGCGGAAGACGAACAGTTCGAACTGAACATCCTCGCCCAGCTCGCCATCGCGCACGCCCAGTTCGAAACCATCCATCCATACAAGGATGGCAATGGACGCACCGGTCGGCTGCTGATGCCGCTGATACTGGCGGCAGAAGGATATCCACCGCTGTACCTGTCCGGCGCATTGCTCCGAAGCAAGGACACCTACTACGAAGCGCTCAACCAGGTGCAGATCAAAGGCAACTGGGTACCGTGGATGGATATGGTCTCCAAGGCCGTGGTGGAGTCGGCGAACGATGCGATCGCCATCGCCGAGGACATGCAGCAGCTTGTAGCAGAGTGGTCGGTGAAGGTAAGCCGCTATCGCGGCGATTCTGTCGCGCGTCGACTTCCCGCGCTGCTGGTCGGCCATCCGGTGGTCACGGCGTCACAGGTTGCTTCGCTGCTGGATGTGTCTGACCGGTCAGCGCTTACCGGCATCTATGCGCTCGAGGAGGCCGGAATCCTGTCGAAGGGCAACGAGAAGAAGTGGGGCAGGACGTACCACGCCCACGCCGTCCTCAAGCGACTCAACCAGCCACCAGCGCGCGTGGCTACGCGGCCGCGTTGAAAGCAGCCGGGCAGGGCCCGGCTCTACGGTTAAACGTCGCCGCCTTCCGCCCAGCCTTCGCCGGTGCCCTTCTGGTACACGCGGTCGCCTTCCTGAACCTCGCCGGCCGGCAGGTGCTCCTGGGTTTCCAGCGCCACATAGATCGGAGTGAAGTCCGGCGCAGTCGCCTGCATCAGCTGCTCGAAGCTGTCGATGACGAAGTAGGTCTTCTGGAAGGTGTCGATGCGGTAGCGGGTGCGCATGATTCGCGCCAGGTCGAAGCCGATGCGGTTGGGCGCGGCCGATTCCAGCGCGTACAGCGATTCGCCCTTGGACGAAACGATGCCGGCGCCGAAGATGCGCAGGCCGTCGGCGCTGGCGATCAGTCCGAATTCCACCGTGTACCAGTACAGGCGGGTGAGGTTCTGCAGCGCATCCGGGCCGATGCCGTGCGCCTTCACCCCTCCGCGCCCGTAGGCCTGCATGTAGTCGGCGAACAGCGGATTCATCAGCAGCGGCACGTGGCCGAACAGGTCGTGGAACAGGTCCGGCTCGGCGATGTAGTCGATCTGATCGGGGCGGCGGATCCACCAGGTCACCGGGAAGCGGCGATTGGCCAGGTGGTCGAAGAAATCCAGTTCCGGCAGCAGGCCTTCGACTCCGACCAGGGTCCAGCCGGTGGCCGCGCCCAGCACCTCGTTGAGTTGCTCGAAGCGCGGGATCGCCTGCGGGTTCATACCCATCGCGTCCTGCGCCTGCAGGAACTCGTCGCAGGCGCGGCCGACCAGCAGTTCGCGCTGGCGCTGGTACAGCGTGCCCCAGGTGGCGTGGTCGTCGGCGCTGTAGCTGTCCCATGGCTGCGCGACCACGGCCGTGGTGTAGACCGGCACGTAGCCCTTGTCGGTCTGCTGGTGTTCGACGCGGCGCGGCGCGGTGTCCATGGGCGGTAGCTCCGGAAGAGTGCCTGTGATGGTAGGCGCCAAGCCACGCAATGGGCTTGCGAAGTTGCGCGCTTGCGGCCGCTGCGCGCAAGATTGTTGCACCAAATCCATGTTGCAGAGCAATAAATGACCGATTCGGCCGCGTTCGACCGCACCGACCTGCGCCTGCTGGCCCTGCTGCAACGGCAGGGCCGGGCCAGCAATGCCGAGCTGGCGGCCCAGGTGAACCTATCGCCGTCGGCCTGCCTGCGCCGGGTGCAGCGGCTGGAGGCGGACGGGATCGTGGCCGGCTACGCGGCACGCCTGGTGCCGGGCGCGATCGGCCTGGGCCTGCAGGCCTTCGTCCGCGTGCAGCTGGAAAAGCACGGGCAAAGCGGCATCGCCCACTTCGCCGACAGCGTGCAGGGCTGGGACGAGGTGGTCGCCTGCCACGCGCTGACCGGCGACATGGACTACCTGCTGCACGTCTACGTGCGCGACCTGGCGCATTTCTCCGCCTTCCTGCTGGACAAGCTGCTCAATGCCGCCGGCGTGGCCGACGTCAATTCCAGCTTCGTGCTGCGCACGGTCAAGGACTTCGCCGGCCTGCCGCTGCCGCGCGCCTGAGCGGCGATCGGACGACGGCACCCGTGCCGAACGGCGCCAACGCTTGTTAAGTTGTTGCTAACGATTTACATTTGCGTCTCGCGACGGCCGCAGCCGGCCCAGCGTCTCCCGCTCGATCCCGCCAGCCCCAACTCTGGGCCAGCCATGCCGGATATCCGTGCCGTGGAGCCCGTCTGCGCCCGTCCGTTTCCTCTCCCCTCTCGGCGGTGCGCCAGCATCGGTCGCCGCCGCTCAACGACGACGCCGATTCCATGACCCGCTCCCCCACGCGCCACCTGCTGCATCTCGCCCTGCTGTCCGTCCTGTCCACCACCACCGCGCCCTTGCACGCGGCCGACGCGGCGGCCGATGCCGGCGCCGCTCAGCCCACCACGCTGGACAAGGTCGAGGTCAGCGGCAGCCGTGCGCGCGCGCAGCCGTCGACGACCACGCGCCTGCCGCTGACCCTGCAGGAGACGCCGCAGTCGGTCAGCGTGCTCGGCCTGCAGCGGCTGGAGGAGGAATCGCTGTTCAGCGTCAACGACGTGCTGCGCAACGTCACCGGCGTCAACGTGTCCTTCTACGACACGCAGCGCCCGCTGTATTTCGCGCGCGGTTTCCAGATCACCGACTTCCAGGTCGACGGCCTGCCGACCTACAGCGGTTCGACCAACCAGGAATACGACATGGTCTTCTACGACCGCGTCGAAGTGATCCGCGGCGCCAATGGCCTGCTCAGCGGCGCGGGCATTCCCTCGGCCACGGTCAACATGCTGCGCAAGCGTCCGGGCAAGAGCTTCGACGCCTCGTTCGCGGCCACCGCCGGCAGCTGGGATTTCCGCCGCACCCAGGCCGACGTGACCGCACCGCTCACCGACGACGGCCGTTTCCGCAGCCGCGTCGTCGCCGCCTGGCAGGACCGCGACTACTACTACGACCACTACCACGAGCAGAAGATGTCGGGCATGGCGGTGCTGGAAGGCGACCTGACCGACGCCACCACGGTCACCGTCGGCTACCAGCGCCAGGACAACGATCCGGTCGGCTCGACCTGGGGCACGGTGCCGTACTTCGCCGCCGACGGTTCCTTCGCCGACCTGCCCAGTTCGACCAACCTGGCGCCGAAGTGGTCGCGCTGGCAGCGCGACACGCACACCGCCTTCGCCAACCTGGAGCAGCGCTTCGGCGAGGACTGGCTGCTGAAGGTCAACGTCGCCCGCACCGAGGGCGAGGTGCGCAATCTGCGCGTGTACGGCAGCGGCTACCCGGACCCGCGCGATGGCAGCGGCATCTATCTGCGCGCCGCCGCCGGCGAGACCGCCGATACGCGCGACGGCGTGGACGTGTACCTCTCCGGCACCTTCCCGCTGTTCGGCCGCGACCACGACCTGGTCGTCGGCGGCAGCTGGCAGGACCTGCAATCGACCGCCTCCACGCTGGCGCTGCGCTATCCCGGCGACTGGGCCAGCTGCGGCCGCGAGCGCTGCTACTACATCCCCAACGTCCATGACTGGGATGGCGACATTTCCGAGGTGACCTATGCGCGCACCGGCGCCTCGCGCGTGGCGCGCACCACTCAGCGCGGCGTGTACGCGTCCACGCGCCTGCGCCTGGCCGAACCGCTGTCGCTGATCGCCGGCGCGCGCCTGAGCTCGTGGGAAACGCGCACGCGCGCCTACGACACCAGCGGCGCCTACACCGGGACCAGCGGCCGCTACGAGGTCAGCGACGAAGTCACGCCCTACGTCGGCCTGGTCTACGCCATCACCCCGGAGATCTCCGCCTACGCCAGCTACACCGAGATCTTCAACCCGCAGAACTACAAGGACAAGGACAACAACCTGTTGGCGCCGGTGGAAGGCTCCAACCTGGAAGCGGGGATCAAGGCGCAGCTGGGCGGCGGCCGCGCGTTGCTCGGCGCGGCGGTGTTCGAGGCGCGGCAGGACAACTACGCGGTGCGCGACATGAGCCAGCCCGAAGCGTCGCTGCCCGACGGCAGCTCGGCCTACCTCGGCATCGACGGCACCAAGAGCCGCGGCTGGGAAGTGGACGTCAGCGGCGAGCTGCGCCCGGGCTGGACGCTCAACGCCGGCTACACCCACGCCAAGGTCACCCGCGCGCCGACCGACGCGATCTACGCCAACCTGCCGGAAGACTATCTGCAGCTGTCCACCCAGTGGCGCCTGCCGGGCGCCTGGCAACGCCTGAGCATCGGCGGCGGGCTCAGCTGGCAGAGCGCGGTGCGCGGCTACAACATCCTGCGTCCGGTGGGCGACGGCAGCGGCGCCGAGGTGCCGGTCACCGTGGTGCAGGACGCCTACACGCTGGTGCACTTCAACGCGAACTACCAGCTCAGCGCGCAATGGACCGCGACGCTGGCGGTGCGCAACGCGCTGGACAAGAAGTACTGGGCCAACCTCGATTACCAGAACTACGGCGAACCGCGCTTCGTCAGCTTCACCTTGCGCTGGCGTTACTGAGGCGTGCGTAGGAGCGGTGGGCGTGGACGCCTAGCCGCTCCTTGTCATCGCGCGCCCGAATTGCACCGGGGGCCTGCCGTTGCCGTGCCGGCTCAGTCCTGCTTCTTGCACGGATCGTCGCGACCGATCAGGCGGCCCAGGCGCGAGCGCGGTTCGCACGGCGGGGCGACCGGCTGTGCGGCCTTTGCGGCCGCGGCGGCGGCCGCGGCACGCTGTTGCTGCAGCTGCGCCAGCTTGGCCTTGATCTGCGGCATCGCCGCCAGTGCGGCCTTTTCGCCTTCCAGGATGGCGGCGTTGCGCTGGGCGAAGTCGGCGGCGCCGATGTCGTTGACCTTGGGCCGGATCACGATGTCCGCGCGCGCCAGTTCCTGCTGGCCCAGGCGCTGGCCCATGATCGCGATCGACTGGTTGACGATGCCGAGCATGCCGGCCGGGTTCTTGCCGCTGGCCTTGCTGGAGATGTCCACCGCGACCACGAAGTCGGCGCCGAGCTGGCGCGCGGCGTCCACCGGCACCGGGCTGACCACGCCGCCGTCCACATAATGGAACTTGCCGATGGTGACCGGCTCGAATACGCCGGGAATGCTGCTGGAGGCGCGCACCGCCTGTCCGGCGTTGCCGCGCACGAACACGGTGCGCTCGCCGTCCTCCAGGCGCGTGGACACCGCGGCGAAGGGCTTGCCGAGTTTTTCGATCGGGCGGTTCTTGAGCTGGGCATTGACGTAGTCCTGCAGCGCCTGGCCCTGCACCAGGCCGCCGGAGAACAGGCGCATGTCGCGGATGCTGGTCTCGTCCAGCGCCACCGCGGCCTGCTGCATCTGGAACGCGTCCATGCCGCTGGCGTACAGCGCGCCGACCACGCTGCCGGCGCTGGTGCCGGACACCACCACCGGTTCCAGCCCGTTGGCCTGCAGCATCTTGATCACGCCGATATGGGCGAAGCCTTTGGCCGCGCCGCCGCCCAGGGCGATGCCGATGCGCAGCGGCTTGGCCGCGGCGGTCGGTGCCGGTCCCACGACCACCGGCGCCGGCGATGCCGGCTTGGGGTCGCCGCCGCAGCCCGCGAGCAGGCCGAACAGGGACAGGGACAGGAGCAGGCGCGGGGAACGGAAGGCGGTCATGGAGGCGATGTCGTGGAAGGGAGGGCGGAGCCGGCGCGAGCATACCGGGATCCGCCTGCACCGCCCACGACCGGAGGTCATGCCGGGTGGCGGACGCGGCGCCGCCACACGAAAGGCGCCGCCGCTACCAGCGCAACAGACGTGGGCCGAGCGCGGCGCCAAGGGCGGTCGGCAGCGCCATTCCCAGCACGTACCAGAGCGCCCAGAACGGGACCGCCATCTCCGGGCAATGGATGCAATAGGCCATGGTCGCCAGCGCGCCGCCGAGCAGCCCGCCGGCGGCGCCGGCTACGCGCAGGCGGGTCGGCGCCAGCCCGCGCAAGGCCCAGAACACGCTGGCGAAGCTCGGAATCGACAGCAGCGCGATATTGAACGGGCAGCTGTGCCAGCTCTGGCCCTGCAGCAATGGCAGGCGTAGGTCCGCCGGCGCCGCCCACAGCGCGGCGCTGGCGGCGATCCACAACGCCACGACCGGGACGCCGATCGCGATGGCGGCGGTGCCGACCCGCCGCCCGGGCGTGGCCAGGCGCCAGGTCGCCAGGCCGGCGCCAGCGGCCATGCACGCGGCGAAGCCCAGCTTCGCCCAGAACGCCGGATCCGCAGTCGCCACCGCCAGATCCGGGCGGATCCCGAACACCGCGGATGCCAATAGCAGCGCACCCAGCAGCCCGCTCGGCAGCGCCAGCGCGAACCGTTCGGCAGAGGCATGCCGGTCCACGCGCAAGGGTTCCTGCGCCAGCAGCGAAATCAATTCATCGGTCTTCATGTCGTACTCCTGATCTTCAGCGCCAGCGCCTTGAGTCCGCGGTGCACGCCGATCTTGACCGCCGATTCGGACATGCCGGTCAACCTGGCGGTTTCGCTGACCGACAGGCCCTGCAGCTTCACATGCACGATCGGCAAGCGGTGCCGGTCCGGCAACTGCTCCAGCAGCCGGCCGATTTCATGGCGGGCGTGCGCCGGCGCGTCGTCCGCATGCGCGAACAGATCGTCGGCGGCGGTCAGCGGCAGTTGCAGCGGACCTTTGCGCGCATGCGCCCGGTAGAAGTCCAGCAGCTTGTAGCGGGCGACCGCATAGACCCACGCGGTCAGCGGCTCGCTGCGGCGGTAGGTGTGGCGGCTGTTGTGGATGGCCAGCAGGGTCTCCTGCAGGACGTCTTCGACGTCGTCGGGCGCATGGCTCAGGCGTCGGCGCAGGAAACCGCGCAGGTGGGCGCTGAGCTCGTCCAGGAACGCGCGATAGTCGCGCGCGTCGCCCTCCAGGCCGGCCACGAACAGCAGGTGCAGGCGCGCTTCCACCGCCTGCAGCGCGTCCAGGCGGCTCATCGCGGCACGCTGCCGGCGGCCTGGGATGGGACGGGGACACGGCGCGAACGGCGGATGCACATGCAGCGCTCTCCACGGCGGCCTGGCGGGCGCCGGACACGCAGGATAGGACGGCGCCGGCCTGGACGCCGGACCTGCGTCCCGTGCCCGACCGCCATTGCCGCCACCGCCGTGGACCCGGCAGCGCCTGGCGCCGGCGCCGGTTCCCGCCATCCAGGGCGGGCAACCGCGCACAGGCCCGCCGCCGCCGCGACCAATGGCGCCGCAGGCGCAGGGGCGACGGCCACCGCCGCCATCGCTGTCTCGCTGTTCACTCCGGTTTCCCTGCCCCTCTTCGATTCAGAGGTAGTTCGTCGCATCCGCGACGGCGGTTACAGCCAGCGACAGAAATTTTTCATTTCCGACTCGGCCATTGGCTGTAACCGTGGCGGCATTCGTGGCGAATTGCAGAAAGGATCCGGTCGCATGGTGCGCTCGCGATCCGGTCCCTCTCTTCACCCGTTTCCACAGGAGCATCCCATGAACGTACGCAACGCTGCAGCGTCGGCCCTGACCTTGGCGGCCCTCGTCACCGGAGCCGCGATGGCGCAGGGCGCCGACCCCTCCGCGCAACCCAAGCCGATGGAAAAGTGCTACGGCGTCGCCAAGGCTGGCCAGAACGATTGCAAGGCCGGCGCCGGCACCAGTTGCGCGGGCACGTCCAAGCGCGACTACCAAGGCAATGCCTGGAAGAACGTACCGGCCGGCACCTGCGTCGGCATCAAGACGCCGAAGGGCCATGGCACGCTGACCCCGGTCGGCGCCTGAGCGCGGCGCCGCGGCGATGCAACTCGGCGCCGGCATCGGCCTGAAGCCGCAGCACTACGCGCAGGCGCTGGACTGCCCTGCGCCGGGGTTGTGGTTCGAGGTGCATCCGGAGAACTACCTGGTCCAGGGCGGGCCGCGGCTGGCCTGGCTCGAGGCGATCGCCGCGCGCCACCCGCTGTCGCTGCACGGCGTGTCGCTGTCGCTGGCGGCCGATGCCGATCCGGACGCGCGGCACCTGCACCGCCTGACCGCGCTCGCCGAGCGCGTCCAGCCGTGGCAGATGTCCGAGCACCTGGCGTGGTCGGTCTGGCGTGGTCGCTACCATCCGGACCTGTTGCCGGTCCCGCGCAGCGCCGCAGCGCTGGCGCGCGTGGTGAGCAATGTCCAGCGCGCGCAGGAGGCGCTCGGCCGCACCCTGGCGATCGAGAACCCGAGCCATTACCTGGCGCTGCCCGGGCATGCATGGAGCGAACCGGATTTCCTGTCCGAACTGGTGCGGCGCAGCGGTTGCCGGCTATTGCTGGACATCAACAATGCATACGTGAGTGCGCACAACCTGGGTTTCGATGCCTATGCCTACCTGGACGCCTTCCCCGCCGATGCCGTGGTCGAAGTCCACCTGGCCGGCCATGCCGAGGATGCGGCGGACCAGCAGGCGCTGCTGATCGATTCGCACGACGCGCCGGTGGACGACGCGGTCTGGCGCCTGTATGCGCATTTCCTGGACATCGCCGGGCCGCGGCCGACGTTGATCGAGCGCGATGGCGACGTGCCCGCATTCGATGCGCTGCTGCTGGAGCGCGATCGCGCGCAGCGCTTGCTGGAGCGGGCGACGACGCGCCGGCGGTGCGCGGCATGACCGCGTTGGCGCAGTTCCAGGACGGCTTCGCGCGCGCGCTGTACGGCGATGGCGATGCCGAAGGGCTGGCGACGCAGCCGGGATTCCGCCTCTATCGCAATACCGTGCTGCGCGCCTGCATCGATGCGCTCCAGGAAAATTTTCCGAGCGTACGCCGGCTGGTGGGAGCGGCGTGGTTCGAAGACGCGGCGCGTGCCTACGCCCAGCGCTGCCCACCCGACGATGCGCGCCTGCTGCACTACGGCGGCGACTTCGATGCGTTTCTCGCCGCGCTTCCCGAGGCCGGGCAACTGCCCTACCTGCCGGGCGTGGCGCAACTGGACCGTAGCTGGCGCGAGGCGTATGTCGCGGCCGATGCCGCTGCGCTGGATCCGTTGGCCGTGGCAGCGCTGGCCGCCGAACGGCTGGCCGGCGCGCGCCTCACCTTGCATCCGAGCGCGCGCTGGCATTGGTTCGAGGCGTTGCCGGTGTACGCGATCTGGTGCGCGCAACGCGACGCGGTGCCCGTGCCTGACCTGGAGTGGCAAGGCGAAGGCGCGCTGCTGCTGCGGCACGGCGGCCAGGTGCAGCGGCATGCGCTGGGCTTGGGCGGTTGCGTGCTGCTGGAGGCCTGCCACGGCGGCGCCACGCTGCAGGCCGCGGCAGAGCGGGCGCAGCAGGCTGAGCCCGCGCTGGCGTTGGCGGCCACGTTCGCGACGCTGCTGGGCGCCGGCGCTTTTTCTTTCCTCGACCTTTCTTCCACGCAAGGAATTCCATGACGCCCATCCTCGCTTCCCCGGACCTGCGCGCACGCTGGAATCGCCTGGCTGCAGCCGTGTCGCAGCGCATCGGCCACTCTGCGCTGGCGCTGTTGTTCCGGCTGTCGATCGCCGCGATCTTCTTCCTGTCCGGACGCACCAAGGTCAGCGGCGTGCTGACCATCACCGACAGCACCTACGCGCTGTTCCGCGAGGACTACCGCGTGCCGCTGCTTGCGCCGGAGCTGGCTGCGCACCTGGCCGCGTATGCCGAACATCTGTTCCCGCTGCTGCTGGTGCTGGGCCTGTGCACGCGGCTGTCGGCGCTGGCGCTGCTGGGCATGACCGCGGTGATCGGGATCTTCGTCTATCCCGATGCCTGGCCCACGCACCTGAGCTGGGCCGCGCTGCTGTCGTACCTGGTCGTCCGCGGTGCCGGTCGCGTATCGCTGGACCGGCTGCTGCGCATCGCCTGACCGTCGCATCGCGGTGTAACCGCAGCGACGCTTGCGCCGAAGTACCCACTGCCAATTCGGCATCCGTCCATCCCCGAGGAACGTCCATGATCGCTACCCGTACCGTCACCGGCTTCGCCGCCACCGCCGCCCTGCTCGCCGTCGCCGCCGCCAGCGTCCCGGCCACCGCCAGCGCCACCGCCAAGGGCGATGCCAAGGTCGTGGCCTGCTATGGCATCAACAGCTGCAAGGGCCAGTCCGACTGCAAATCCGGCAGTCACGAGTGCAAGGGCCAGAACGCGTGCAAGGGCCAGGGCTTCAAGGACGTGACGGTGAAGCAGTGCACCGCGGCCGGCGGCTCGCTGACCGCCCCCGCCGGCTGAGCCGACGCCTGGGTCCCGGCCGGCGCCACGCGCGCCGGCCGGGACGACGAACGAGACCCTGCGCCAGATGGACACGATCGCGCCTTTCCACGGCTTCGGGCTGGGCCTGCGCCCGCCGCACTACCCACTGTATCTCGAGCAACCGCCAGCGCTGGATTTCGTCGAAGCGATCTCGGAAAACTTCATGGTGTCCGGCGGCCGGCCGCTGCACGTGCTGGATCGGGTGCGCGAACGCTATCCGGTGGCGCTGCATGGCGTCTCCATGTCGCTGGGCTCGGCCGACGGCCTCGACCGCGACTATCTGCTGCGGCTCAAACGCCTCGCGCAGCGCGTGCGTCCGTTGTGGGTCTCCGACCACCTGAGCTGGAGCACGGTGGCAGGATTCAATTCGCACGATCTGCTGCCCTTGCCCTACGACGCCGAAGCGCTGGACGTCGTCTGCGCCAACATCGCCCACGCCCAGGACGTGCTGGAGCGGCCGCTGCTGCTCGAAAACCCTTCCACCTATCTGGCCTTCGCAGGCGCCACCATGAGCGAATCGGCGTTCCTGCGCGAGGTATGCGCGCGGACCGGCTGCTACCTGCTGCTCGACGTCAACAATGTCTACGTCAGCGCCATCAACCATGGCGCGGATCCGCAGGCCTACCTGGATGCGCTGCCCTGGGACCGCGTACGCCAAGTGCACTTGGCCGGGCATAGCCAGGGCCGCGAGCTGCTGATCGACACCCACGACCAACCCGTCTGCGATCCGGTGTGGGTGCTGTATGCGACGGTGTGCCGGCGCATCGGCGCGATCGCGACCATGATCGAGCGCGACGACCGGATCCCGCCGCTGCCCGAATTGCTGGACGAGCTGCAGATCGCGCGGCGCATCGCCGCCGACGCGGCACGCGCGGCCGCATGAGCCTGCTGGACCTGCAGCGCCGCTTCTCGGGTTGGCTGCGCGACCCCGAGGCCGATGCGGATGCCTGCCTGGACGCGCGTCAGCGTCCGGGCCTGCGCGTATACCGGCATGCCTACCGCGCGCAGCTCGGCGACGCACTGCGCGACACCTACGCCACCACCCTGGCCTGGTTGGGCGACGCTGCGTTCGACGCGGCCGCCGTCGGCTACGTGGCGCGACATCCTCCTGCTGCCTGGAACCTTAGCGCCTACGGCGACCGGTTCGGCGCCTACCTGGGCGCGCGCCATCCCGAGCGGCCGGAACTCGCGGACCTGGCCTGGCTCGACCTGGCCTTGCGCCGCGCTTTCGATGGGATCGACGCGGCGCCGGTGACGCTGGCGTCACTGGCCGGTGTGGATTGGGAGCAGGCGCGCCTGCGCTTCGTGCCGACCTTGCGCCGCCGCCGCATGCGCAGCAACGCCGCTGCGATCTGGTTGGCACTGTCGGAGGGGCGTGCGCCGCCCGCGGCGGTACGCCTGCCCGAGGCGGTGACGATCCGGGTCTGGCGCAAGGGCTTGTCGCCCTATTTCCAGAGCATGTCGCCGCTGGAGGCGCGCATGCTGCGCGATGGCCTGGCCGGATTGCGCTTCGGTGCGTTGTGCCGGCATGCGCCTGACGACGATCCGGCGCTGGTCGGGCGGGTGCTGGAACAGTGGTTGCGCGACGAAGTGCTGGAGGCGGTCGTGCCGGGGTGAGCGGTGCACGCATGCGCCGCTCACCCCGCAACTCAGAAGTTGTTGTCGCCGTCCAGCATCCGGCCCAGGCCGCCGAGCACCGAGCCTTCGCCGCGGTTCTGCCCGCCGCCCTGCGGCGCGGCGGCGAACATGCGTCCGGCCAGGCGCGAGAACGGCAGCGACTGCAGCCACACCTTGCCCGGGCCGGTCAGCGTGGCCAGGAACATGCCTTCGCCGCCGAAGAACATGCTCTTGATGCCGCTGACCGGGCGTACGTCCATGTCCACCGTGGAATGGAACGCGACCACGCAGCCGGTGTCCACGTCCAGGCGCTCGCCGGCGGCCAGCTCGCGCTCGACCACGCAGCCGCCGGCGTGCACGAACACCCAGCCGTCGCCTTCCAGCTTCTGCATGATGAAACCCTCGCCGCCGAACAGGCCGGTCATGATCTTGCGCTGGAAGTGGATGCCCAGCGACACCCCGCGCGCACCAGCCAGGAAGCTGTCCTTCTGGCAGATCAGGCGGCCGCCGTGCTGGTCCAGCTTCATCGCCAGCACCGTGCCGGGATAGGGCGCGGCGAAGGCGACCTTGGCCTTGCCCTGGCCCTGGTGGGTGAACACGGTGGTGAACAGGCTCTCGCCGGTGACCAGGCGCTTGCCGGCCGAAAACAGTTTGCCCATCAGCCCGCCGCCCTGTGCGCCGCCGGAGCCGTCGCCGAACACCGTGTCCATCTGCACGGCCGAATCCTTGAACATCAGTGCGCCGGCCTCGGCGACCGCGCTTTCGCCCGGGTCCAGTTCGATCTCCACGAACTGCATCTCGTGGCCGACGATGCGGTACTCGATGTCGTCGGCGCGGCCGCTGCCGCCGGGTGGCGGCGGCAGGTCCGGCGGCAGGCCGGCACCGGACGCCTGACGCAGTTCGTCGATCTGCTGCGCCGGCTTCCAGCCGTTCTGGCCCTGGCGCCAGGCCATGGCGGCGGGATTGTTGCGGGCGAACGCGATGGCGTCGGCATCGTCGAACGGGCCGGAGCGGGTCTGCTCGCTGCCGGTCAGGAAATACCACTGGGTCATGGTTGCAGGTCCTTGGCGGAAATCTGCGGCGAGTCTATCCCGCCTCCCCGGTCGGTTCGCATCTGTCCAAAGGCATGGGCGCGGGCTGTTCGCCGACTGTTTCCTGCAGGAGCAACGTCGGTCGCGATGCAACGAAGCGGCGCGCTTCCCCGGGATCGAAAAGCGTCGCGGCTGAAGCCGCTCCTACACAAGAGCATGGCTGGACTGGAGCAAGCGGCAGCACGCTCCCGTAGGAGCGGCTTCAGCCGCGACCGATCGATAACCGCAGCGCTCTACAGCTCGCTCGCCAGCCGCGCCGGCAAGGTCTCAGCTTCCTCAAGCCGTGCGCGCGCCATCCAGGTCCGCGCGGAACCGTGGGGTTGTCCTGCAGCTTGGCGACCGTCGCCGCGCCGCCGATGCGGCTTTCGCCGCAGCTGCGCCGCGCGCCATCGGCGCTCGGTAGGCGTCGGAGCGGCCCCGCTGAGCAACGAAGGCGCGTTATGGCGGCGAAGATTGAATGCGTCGCCCGACAGCACGGAGCCTGGCCAGCCTGCTCCGCACTGAGGCGGGGACGTGAGGGCGGCGGCATCACAGAGCGCGGCTGCACGTCGACGGATACGAGGGCGACTACTTGCGAACTCCGCCTACCGGGCGACATCCATACGGGTCCAGCCGCAGTCGATCGCAACACCGCGACCTGGTGCTGCCAGTGGCGCTCGCGGAGATTCCCATCAGCAAAGCGCCTCGTCCCAGTACGGATGCTGCAACGCACACAGAATCGTCTTGAATGGGATTCCTTAGATCGTTCCAAAAAGCGAACTGTGTCACGTTTATCAGCCGTTTATCTCGCGTATGTTCGCCACCGGGGGATCGGTGACACACGGCTGACATTTCGCATGTCGAGCGAACGCGGCAATTCGGGGTGGACTCTGTCCATCGCGTTGGACCGTAGGTCTGATTTTCAACGTTCGGAGGGGATACATGCAGCACTCAACATTCCATCGCACTGCCATGGCGAGTGCGCTCGCACTGGCGCTGTTTTCGCCGTCAGCCGTGCTGGCCCAGGCGCAGGACGCGCCACCACCCCCCGCGGAGCGGGCCGACCCGTCCGCCGCGGCCGGGACCAACGAAAAGGCGAAGACGCTCGATTCGGTCATGGTCACCGGTTCGCGCATCAAGCGCACGGACGTCGAAGGCCCGGCGCCGGTGACGGTCATCACCGGCGCTCAGATCATGAAGGAAGGCTTCACCACGGTGTACGAAGCGCTCGGCTCGCTCACCGAGGTCACCGGCAACGTGCAGAACGACTACGACTGGGGCCAGAGCTCGGTCAACGCCAGTCCGCTCAACCTGCGCAACCTCGGCCCCGGCCGCAGCCTGCTGCTGATCAACGGCCACCGCGTGGCCGACTATCCGATGCCCTACCAGGGCAAGAGCAACTTCGCCAACTACAACAACATTCCCACGGGCATCGTCGATCGCATCGAAGTGCTCTCCAGCGGCGCCTCGGCGATCTACGGCTCCGACGCGGTGGCCGGCGTGGTCAACGTCATCCTCAAGAAGGACATCGACGGCGACACCCTGCGCGCGCGCTACGGCACCACCACCGAGGGCGGACGCGACGTCCGCGATGTCTCCTGGTCCGGTGGCCGGCACGGCGAGGACTGGAGCGTTGCCTACACGATGCAGTACTTCGACCGTAAGCCGTTGTGGTCGCACGAACGTCCCTTCATGGACGAGGAGTCCGATTCGCCCCGCCGCAACTGGACCTACGGCGGCGTGCGGCAAAACGCCGCGACGAATACGCCTCAGTCCGGCATCCGTCTCTACGACGTGACCAACGACGTGCGCATCAGGCCGCCGAGTGGTGCCTGCGACCAGTTCGGCGGCGACTTCTACGAGCACAACCGCATCCTGTACAACGACTTCACCGGTGCGCAGACCGATACCGGCTGGCAGTGCGCCAATCGTTCCGCGTTCCAGCACTGGACGCTGCGCAACGGCAGCAAGGATCTCTCGATCTATCTGTACGGCACCAAGCAGTTCGGTAGCGTCGAAGCCTGGGCGACCTACGGGTACTGGGACTCGACCGGAAAGAGCAACACCTTCATGCCGGCCTGGGGCAGCCAGAATTACATCGATCGCGACAGTGGCCAGGAGCGCAGCTTGCTGCGTTACTTCACCCCCGGCGAAATCGGCGGCGAAGACCGCGCGCTGACCAAATCCAAGGAGAAGAACTGGGACTTCAGCGCCGGGCTACGTGGCACGGTCTTCAGCGATCGCTTCGACTGGGAAGTGATGGCCGGTCGCGCCGAATACGAGATACAGGAGCGCTTCCCGACGATCCACAACGGGCGGGCGACGCAATACTTCCTCGGACCATCGCTGGGCACGGATGCGGCCAGCGGCTTGGACATCTATGCGCCCGACTACAACCGGCTGTGGAATCCGGCGTCCCGCGGCGATTACGAAGGCATTCGCGCACTCGGCGACAAGAAGTCGCGCACCTGGCTCACCCAGGCGAGCGCGGCACTCAGCGGCAACCTGTTCGAAGGGTGGGCCGGCCCGATCGGCTTTGCCGGCGTGCTGGAAGCTGCCGAGCAGGGCTACAAGCTGACCCCCGATCCCAACACCATGGGCCTGGATCCCGTGTACGAAACCCCATTCGGCAACGTCGAGACCGGCGGCGGCGAGCGCAAGCGCTACGCGGCGGGTGTGGAGTTCAAGATCCCCTTGCTCAAGAGCCTGACCCTGTCGACCGCAGGCCGCTACGATCGCTATGACGCGGTCGCCGACGATGCCGCCAGCACCTACAACGTGGGCCTGGAGTGGCGTCCCTTCTCCACCTTGCTGCTGCGCGGCAGCTACGCCACCAGCTTCCGCGCGCCGGACATGCACTACGTGTATGCCGATCCCAGCGAAAGCGTGGCCGACCAGGTCGACTACCGGACCTGCTTGACCGATCCCAACCGCCAAACCAGCAATTGCCCCGGCGGCGATGGCGACCCGTACCACATCGACAATCCGCTGATCGCCCGGCAGGGTTCGCAAGACCTGCTGTACGAAACCGGCGACTCGCTCACCTACGGCTTCGTCTGGGATGCGTTCGAGGGGTTCTCGGTCAGTGCCGACTACTGGCGGATCAACATCGAGGACGCGATCGACGACGTCGACGCCAACCAGGTGTTGCTGGACGAGGCTTACTGCATCACCGGACAGCAGCCCGCCGACAAGCCGGCCCGGACGCCGCCCAGCCAAGCGCTGTGCGAACTGCAGTTGAGCCGGGTGACGCGCGACGCCAATGGCGTGGTCACCCGCGTCGAAATCGGCCCGATCAACCGCGCCAGGCAGAGCGTGAGTGGCGTGGACGTCGCGTCGCGCTACAGCCTGCAGACCGAGAACTGGGGAACGTTCGATTTCGCGCTGAACTACACCCGGCAGCTGACCTACAAGATTGCGCAGTTCCCGGGCGATCTGTTCGAAAACACGCGCGACCAGGACCGGCAGATACGCTATCGCGGACGCGCCAGCGCGACCTGGAACCTGGATCCCTGGACCGCGGTGCTGTACGTGGATTGGACTGCGGGAACCCGCAGCGACCGTTTCGCTGGCTGCACCGCGCTGCCCAATGGTTTCCGCCCGGATGTGGCCACCGACTGTACGGATCTGCGCACGAACGCGGCAGGCGAGCGCAGCATCAGCTACGGGCAGCAGAGCGAACTGGTGAAGTACTACAACCAGGACAGGATCTATTGGAACGCCAGCCTCGGCTACCAGGCCACGGACGCGTTGCGCCTGAACGTCTACGTCAACAACATCCTCAACGATCACTACCAGGACAAGTGGTGCGGCGGCTTCGCCTATTGCGTGGCCAATCCGGTGGGCCGCGAAGTGGCGGCGGAGGTCGTCTACCGGTTTGATTGAAGCGGTTGCTGAAGCAGCGATACAAACGGAGCGCCCGGCTTAGCCGGGCGTTTCGCTTTGTGGCGTGGCGGCGGGGCCGGCGGCAGGGCGGTGCCGTCCACCGGTCGCAGTGCGTCGATCCGCTGCACCGGCGGCCGGCGGCTCGCTTCAGTGGCGACGCAACGAAGCCTCCCTCGGGATAGAAAAGCGCTGCGGCTGAAGCCGCTCCTACACAAGCGCGTGCTGGCTCGGCGCAAGCGGCATGCACGCGTTTGTAGGAGCGGCTTCAGCCGCGACCGATCAATCGATCACCGCAGCGATCCCGCGCTACAGCGCGCTCGCCGGCCGTACCTGCAGCGTCTCGGTTTCCGCAGCGCAATCCTTGGCCGGTTTCAGGCCTTGCGCGCGCGCGGCGGCGATCTCCTTGCGCGCGCCGTCCAGGTCGGCGCGGAACTGCGGGTTGTCCTGCAGCCTGGCCACCGTCGCCGCGCCGACGATGCGGCTGGCCAGCACGTCGCTCTGCCAATGCACGTTGCAGACGATGCGGCTCTCGCCGTAGCTGCGGCCGCGCGCCATCAACGCGTCGGTGCGCGCCGGGTCGGCTTCGCTGAGCACCTGCGCCCAGGCCCAGCCGATGGAGGTGTGGCCGGACGGGTAGGAACCGTTCGGGCGCAGCTCGGCCTCGTCGGCAGGCGTGCAGCTGGCCTCGCCGTTGTCCATGAACGGGCGCGGCACGTGGTAGTAGGCCTTGGCCTTCTCCGCGGCGTCGCCGGCGTCTTCGGCCACGCGCTGCAGCAGCCGGTACAGGTGCGGGGTGTGCTCGACGCTGACCTGGACGCCTAGCGGGCAACTGAAATGGTTGGCCGCGCCGGGGAAGTGCAGTTCGGCGTCCTGTGCCGCCAGCGCGAAGCGCGGCGTGCCGCGCATCGCCCGCGCTTCCTGGTTCACCGCCTCGTCCAGCGCGCGCCCGGGCGAACCCATGGCCGGCGGCGGCGGCACCAGCAGCAGGCTGTCGGGCAGTTGCGACGGCGTCAGATAGCCGCTGGCCTTGGCCTCGGCCATCGGCGAGGGTGCCGGCGCGGCGGGCGGCTTGGCCTGCAACACGACCGGCGCGACGATCGCGGCGGCCAGGCCGAGGCCGGCGAGCACGGGGAAACGGGAAGAGCGACGAACCATGGCGAAATCCATTGCGGGGGAAACCGGCCATGTGAAGGCACGCATGTGACAGTGCGTGGCACCGTCGCGATGGCCGTACAGCTGGCGTCAGGCAAACGCCGACGCAGTCTTGGCCAGCGCCGGATGCAGCGGCCGGCGCAGCCCGCGCGGGGGCCGTTCCGGCGACGCGCTACAGGGCGCTGGCCGGCCGCACCTGCAGCGTCTGCATCTGCGTCGCACAGTCCTCGTTCGGCGTGGCGCCCTGCGCCTGCGCGCGTGCGATCTCGCCGCGCGCCGCCTCCAGGTCGGCGCGGAATGCCGGATCGGCATGCAGCCTGGCCACCGCGGCCGCGCCCATGAAGCGGCCGGCCAGCACGTCGCTCTGCCAGTGCACGTTGCACACCAGCCGGCTTTCGCCGTAGTTGCGGCCGCGGGCGATCAAGGCGTCGGCGCGATCGGGCGCGATCTCGCCGAGGATCAGCGCCCAGGCCCAGCCGATGGCGCTGTGCCCGGACGGATAGGAGCCGCTGTGGCGCAGCCCGTCTTCGTCGTCCGGGGTGCAGGTCGGCTGCTGGTTGCGCATGAACGGGCGCGGCCGCAGGTACTGGTTCTTGGCCGCCTTGGTCGCGGCACTGGCGTCGATGCGGCTGCGTTCCAGCAAGGTGTACAGGTGCGGGGTGCGCTGCGCGTCGATGGCCACGCCCAGCGCGCAGGCGAACTGGCCGGTGCCGGCCGGGAAGCTCAGTTCGGCGTCGCGCGCGGCCTGCTGCCAGCGCGCGCTGCCTTGCAACGCCAGCGCCTCGCGGTTCACCGCCAGGTCCAGCGCTTCGCCAGGCGAGCCCTCGGCCGGTGGCGGCGGCAGCAGCTGCAGGCTGGCCGGGACCGCGGCAGCGGCGAGGTAGCCGACCGCCTTGTCCGCCTCGGCGGCGGCCATCGCCTGGTCCGGCGCCGGTACCGGCGCACGGGTGGGCGAGGTGCTGCACGCGGCAAGCGCCATCGCCAGCAGGGCGAGGGCGGCGGAACGGAAACGGAAGGCAGGGGACGCGGGCATGCGATCTCGGGCGGGCGACGGCGGATCGGCCAGTGTACGGCCGGCGCCGTGGCGCCGCAGGCGGCCAAGGCGGCGGTCGGTATTGGACTGGGACGGCAGCAATCATGCCGAGCGGGGGAGCGAACCCGTAGGAGCGACTTCAGTCGCGACGGCCTTACCGATAGTGCGTCGCGACTGAAGTCGCTCCCACAAAAGCCCGTGCCTGCCGTAGACACCTGGGTCGCATGCTCCAGGCGCTGGGCTTCTCCGGGGCGCAGGTTGGAGGGTCGGAGCGGCGCTCTCTACAGCCTGCAGCAGCCAGGTCCAGCGCCGCGGGGCGGTGTTGGACTGGAACGGCAGCAACATGCCGAGTGGCGGCCAACCTGTGGGAGCGACTTCAGTCGCGACGCATCGCCGGTAAGGCCCGTCGCGACTGAAGTCGCTCCCACAAAAAGCTCGCTGTAGTCCTTAACAGCTCGGTCGCCAGGCTTCAGCGCTGGGCTTCCCTGGGCGAAGCGCTGCAGGCAGACAGCCGCTGTCGTACTGCGCAGCGAGGCAACCACGCCCGCGGCAGAGCCTCAGCCCTCGTCGCGCTCCTGCCGCGACGGGAAGCGCAGCACCACGCCGCGCGGCACCTGTGGCGGTTGCCACAGCACCGGTACCTGCGCCGGCGGCGGCGGTTCCAGTTCCTCGTCCAGCGCCGACAGCGTCTCCTCGTCCTCGTCTTCCCAGCTGTAGCGCTTGCGTGGCGGCAGCGGGTCGCGGTGGCGCAGCAGCAGCGCCGCGACCGCGCCGCCCAGCGCGCCGCCCAGATGCGACTGCCAGGACACGCCGGCCTCGTGCGGCAGCACCGTCATCAGCATGCCGCCGTAGAACAGGAACGCGATCATGCTGGCGGCGATCGCGGCGCGGTCGCGGCGCAGCAACCCGAGCGCGAACACCAGGAACAGCAGCCCATGGGTGACGCCGCTGGCGCCCAGATGGTGGCTGCCGGGGTCGCCAAGCAGCCACGCGCCCAGGCCCGAGCCCAGCCACAGCAACGGCAGCGCCGCCAGGGTGGCGCGCGGATACACGCTGCCGGCCAGCGTGCCCAGGATCAGCAGCGCGCCGGCGTTGCCGGCCAGGTGCTCCAGCGAACCGTGCAGCAACGGCGCGGTCAGCACCCCGAGCAGACCGCTGGCCTGCTGCGGCCCCACCGACCACGGCCGCCAGTCGAACAGGTCCTGGCTGGCGAACACCGCCACCAGCACCGCGATCAGGGCCAGGCTGGCGTTGAAGGCGCGCAGGATCCGCGCCCGGTCGAAGCGGTCCTGCGCCTGCGCGTCGTCGGCGGGCGGGGGCGAGGCGAGCGAAGAAGAGGTGTCCATGGTCCCTGGATGGCGGCGCCCAGCGCCCAGGGCAAGGCGCCGCCGGTGGGAGGGACTGGCCGCGGCCGCGGGACAATCCGCGGCCGCGACCCGTCCTGCGCGTCAGTGCGCCGGCTTAGCCGGGCGCAGCAGGCTCAAGGCCACCGTCGCGCCGATGACCAGCGCCACCGCCAGCAGCGACACCAGCACCGGGATCTTGTACAGGTCGATGATCAGCATCTTGGTGCCGATGAACACCAGCACGATCGCCAGCCCGTACGGCAGCAGGTGGAAGCGGTCGGCCATGCCCGCCAGCAGGAAGAACATCGCGCGCAGGCCCAGCACCGCGAACACGTTGGAGGTCAGCACCAGGAACGGGTCGGTGGTGATCGCGAAGATCGCCGGGATGCTGTCCACCGCGAAGATCACGTCGGTGATGGCGATCAGCATCAGCACCGCGAACAGCGGCGTATACCAGCGCTTGCCTTCCTGGGTCACGCTCAGCGCGTTGCCGTGGTACTGCGGGGTCAGGCGCAGGTGCTTGCGCATGAAGCGCAGCACCGGGTTGGCCTCCAGGTCCGGTTCCTTGCCCGCCGAGAACCACATCTTGATGCCGGTCAGCAGCAGGAACGCGCCGAACACGTACAGCAGCCAGTGGAACTTGGTCAGCAGCACCGAGCCGGCGAAGATCATGATCGCGCGCAGCACGATCGCGCCGAGCACGCCGATCACCAGCACACGCTGGCGCTGCTCCTCCGGCACCGCGAAGTAGCTCATGATCATCAGGAACACGAAGATGTTGTCGACCGCCAGCGACTTCTCCACCAGGTAGCCGGTCAGGAACTCCAGCGCGTACTGGTTGCCGGTGGCCACGTCGATGGTCTCGCGCAGGTACCACCACAGGCCGGCGTTGAACGCCAGCGCCAGCCCGATCCAGCCCAGGCTCCACCACAGCGCTTCCTTGAAGGTGACCTTGTGCGGACCGCCGTGGCGCATCAGCACCAGATCCGCCAGCAGCGCCGCGATCACCACGATCGCGAAACCGCTCCACAACCACACGTTGCCTATCGTTTGCATGGGGAATTCCCGTCAGTGAAGGTTGAACCTCGGGCCGTTGCGGCGAGGCGTCCTGGACGGAAACGATGGGTCGTTGCCAGAGGAATGCCTTCGCCACTGCGGCGAAGGTCTCGCTCGCAGCCGATGTTCCGGCTGCCGTTGCACCGGAGCCTGCGGGCTCGAATTGACGGCGACAACGTCGGGAGCTACTCCCCTTCTGCGCCCATTCTTGCGGCTGGCGGCGGTGGCGTCAATCCGGGCGGATACAATGGCGTTCATGAATACTCCCCTGCCCGTAGTCCGCCTCAAGAACGCCTGGCGCTCCAGCCATCCGTGGATCTTCCAGAAACTGGTCGAAAAGCCCGCCGCCAAGCCCAAGCCGGGCAGCCTCGTCGACGTGGTCGGGGTGGACGGGGAGTGGATCGGCCGCGGCTTCTACAACGGCCATTCGCGCATCGCCGTGCGCATCCTGGAGATCGATCGCGACGTGCCGGTCGACGAAGCCTGGTTCGCCGGCAAGATCGCCGAGGCGGTGTCGCTGCGCCGCGACGTGCTGAAGCTGGACGCGGTGTCCGACGCCTGGCGCGTGGTGCACGCCGAGGGCGACGGCCTGTCCGGGCTGGTGGTCGACCGCTATGGCGATCTGCTGGTGGTGGAGTTCTTCAGCGCCGGCATGTTCCGCTACCGCGAGTGGATCTACGCCGCGCTGCGCACCCAGTTTCCCGGCGCGCGCTTCTACAGCTTCGCCGAGGAGCACGTACAGAAGCAGGAGAGCTTCGACTACCGCCCGGTGTCCAGCAGCGGCGAGCGTCCGGAGCCGGCGATCATCAGCGAATACGGCGTGCGTTTCCGCGCCGACCCGGCCGGCGCGCACAAGACCGGCTTCTTCGCCGACCAGCGCGAGAACCGCCAGTGGCTGAGCCAGCAGGTGGCCGGCAAGCGCGTGCTCGACCTGTGCTGCAACACCGGCGGCTTCGCCGTCTACGCCAAGGTGCGCGGCGCCGAGGACGTGGTCGGCGTGGACATCGACGAGGACGTGATCGAGATCGCCAAGGGCAACGCCAAGCTCAACGACGTGCGGCTCAAGTTGGTGCAGGCCGATATCTTCCCGTACCTGCGCGACGCGGCGCTGCGCGGCGACCGCTACGACGTGGTGATCCTGGATCCGGCCAAGATGACCCGCGACCGCGACCAGGTGATCCCGGCGCTGAAGAAATACCTGGACATGAACAAGCTGGCGCTGGGCGTGGTCGCGCCCGGCGGCCTGTTCGCCACCTTCTCCTGCACCGGCCTGGTCGCCGAGCACGAGTTCCTGGACATGCTGCGCCGCGCCGCGTACTTCTCCGGCCGCACGATCCAGATCCTGAAAGTGGCCGGCGCCGGCGCCGACCATCCGTTCATGGCCCACGTGCAGGAATCGCGCTACCTGAAAGCGGTGTTCTGCCGCGTCTTGAACTGAGCCGCCGCTGCGCGCTGGCGTTTGCCGCGCGCAGCAAAGCCATCGTTCCGGCGGCGTGCCGGCATCGCGATGCGCGGTGCGGTCACGGCTGAGAACGCTTCCAGCCGCGTGCCGCTGACGTAAGCCCCGAGCGTGCGCATGCGTGGGCAGCGATGCGCACGCACGCCCATATCGCGCCGGGGCACGCGCGTGCCGCCGTTTTTGTCTACATCAGCGTGACCACGCCAACGCGGCAGCGTCCACGCACCTTGCGCATGCGTCCATGGCCTCGCGGCGACGCGCAACTCCAGCATTCCGCTGCAGGCGGGCCGCTTGCGCAACGCCTGCAACTGATAACGCTTACATCGTGGTCCGCATCCCAGCGAATGTCTGCATAACGTAGCTTTGTTGCGCCGCACGGTGACAAACGCCGGCACACGGGATTAGGTTTGCGCGGTCGGTTGATAGCGCTATCACGAGCAGCCAGAGGCTGACGCCGTGGTCATCGCGTCATCCGCCGCGGCGGCAGCAGCGCCGCATGGATCTTGTTTCGAGTTGAGTACCGGCATTCGCTGTAGCGGGCGGCTCTGTCGGCGCCCGGGTCGGAAGCGGGCGCGCGATGGCGCACCCGGCGCCCTTCGGGGGGAAGGCGCGATTCATCCATCGACAAGAAGTTAGGGGACCACATGCAGGCATGCAGCGATGCGTGTCACGTACCAGGGACAGCTTCGGCGCGCGACGCGCGTCGGGCGCCGTAGGCGGCGTTGCCCGTCCGACTCCAGCACCGAGGACATTCTGATGCGTCAGCAGTTGAAGAAGTTCCGCTCCAAGGCCATGTTCACCTTCGTCGGCGGGGTGCTGGTGATCAATCCGGCGTTCGCCCAGCAGGCGCCGCAGACCCAGGCGCAAACGCAGGCACAGACCAGCCAGCAGCAGTCTTCCGCCGATGCCACCACGCTGGACACGGTCAGCGTCACCGGCATCCGCAACAGCCTCAACCAGTCGATGGGGATCAAGCGCGACAACGCCGGCGTGGTCGATGCGATCAGCGCCGAGGACATCGGCAAGTTCCCCGACACCAACCTGGCCGAGTCGCTGCAGCGCATCACCGGCATCTCGATCGAACGCCGCGACGGCGAAGGCGCGCAGGTCACCGCGCGCGGCTTCGGCCCGCAGTTCAATGCGGTCACCCTCAACGGCCGCGTGATCCCCGGCGCCGACGCGTTCGGCGCGCCGGGCGCGGTGCCGATCGGCGGCGTGGACGGCGGTACCCGCGCGTTCAACTTCGCCCAGCTCGCGTCCGAGTCGATCACCGGCCTGGAGGTGTACAAGACCAGCCGCGCCAACGCGCCCAGCGGCGGCATCGGCGCCACCATCAACATCCTCACCGATCGCCCGTTCAACCACAAAGGCCTGGTCGCCAGCGCCGGCGCCAAGGCCGCGTACGACGACTCGCAGCCGTTCGACAACAAGATCACGCCGGAGGTCTCCGGCATCTTCAGCTATACCAACCCGGACAAGACCTGGGGCATCGGCCTGAGCGGCAGCTACCAGAAGCGCCGCGGCGGTTCGGTGCAGGCGACCGAGAACGGCTGGAACATCCAGCGCTGGACCGGGACCGATCCGGCGCTGCGCCCGGACGCCAACGTGCAGAACGCGCCGGCGATCGGCCAGCTCTACGGCATGCCCAACGACCTGCGCTACGCCTTCGCCGATTTCGAACGCGAGCGGCTCAACGGCCAGGCGGTGGTGCAGTTCGCGCCGACCGACAGCCTGACCCTGACCCTGGACTACACCTACTCGAGCAACGAGATCCGCGAGGACCGCGGCGAGCAGGGCATCTGGCTGCAGCGCGCCAACAGCTTCACCGACCTGGTGTTCGACACCGGGCAGGCGGTGGCCACGCCGGTGTACCTGCGCGACGTGCCCAACGGCGCCAAGGACTTCGGCATGGAGCAGCAGCGCAACATGCAGAAGTACAAGCTCGGCTCGCTCGGCTTCAATGCCGACTGGCAGGCCACCGACCGCCTGCGCCTGACCTTCGATGCGCACAACTCCAAGACCCAGAGCCTGCCCAACGATCCGGTCACCGGCGGCAGCGCCACCTATTTCAGCTATGCCGGCACCAACAACTGCACCGGCGGCACGCAATGCGGCGGCCAGTGGGCGCAGGAACTGTTCTTCAACAACAGCCTGCCGATCGGCGCGCGCACCTGGTACCCGACCGCGGCCGATTCGGTCGCCGGGACCAACGGCCTGCTCAATCAGAACTTCTCCCCGGCCGAAATCGGCTCGCAGGTGCTGCGCATCTATTACCAGAGCCAGGTGACCGAGGTGAAGGAAGGCCGCATCGACGGCCAGTTCGACTTCGACAACGGCCGCTTCCAGTTCGGCGTGGACAGCGCCAAGACCACGATGCACCGGCGCATCAGCGACACCAACTCGACGCTGGGCGACTGGAGCGTGGCCAATGCCGGCAACGAGCCGGGCATGATCGATTTGCTGCAGCCGGTCGGCATCACCGGCATGTTCAACGATTTCAACGCCTCCGGCGCCGCGCCGGGTGCCTGGCGCGGCAACGCCGACCAGCTGGCGCAATGGGCGAGCACCGCCTACGGCGCGACCACCCGCTACAACCCGCAGTTCAGCTCCGACAACCAGGTCGAGGAGAAGACCCGCGCCGCCTACATGCAGCTTGAGTTCGACGGCGAGCTCGGCGGCATGACCACCAATACCCGCATCGGCGTGCGCTACGAGAAGACCGACGTGGTCTCCACCTCGCAGGTGTCGATCCCGACCGCGCTGGAGTGGCAGGCCAACAACGACTTCCGGCTGCTGCGCTCCACCGAACTGCAACCGTTCAGCGAAAAGCACAGCTACAGCCACATCCTGCCGAACCTGGATTTCAGCATCAACCTCACCGACACGCTGAAAGCCCGGGCCTCGTTCGGGCAGAGCATCGCGCGGGCGCCGTACACCAATCTGATCGCCGGACCGACCCCGGGCACGCCGTCCGGTTCGATCCTGATCAACCCCTCCACGCGCGCGTCCGGCTCTTCGGAGAACCCGAGCCTGGATCCGCTGGAATCCAACAACCTGGACCTGGCGCTGGAGTGGTACTTCGCCGACGCCAGCTACGTGTCGCTGACGTTCTGGGACAAGCGCGTATCCAACTTCATCGGCACCAGCGTCACCCGCGAAAACCTGTACGGGCTGACCGATCCGACCTCCGGGCCGGACGCGCAGGCGGCGCTGGCGTTCCTGCAGAGCGGAGCGTGCGCCGCGCAGGTCGGCGCGGCCGGCAACGACGTGGCGGCGGCATGTTCGGCCAACGACACCTCGCTGTTCTCGGCGATGGCGCTGCTGCGCAATTCCGCGGCCACCGGCGGGCTGGGCGCCTACAACGGCAGCTCGGCGCAGACCCTGGCGCTGGAGAACGCCTACGACCTGGTCGGCGAAGCCGACGATCCGCTGTACGAGTTCGACGTGTCGCGCCCGATCAACCAGAACAAGGCCAAGATCCACGGCTGGGAACTGGGCGGCCAGTACTTCCTGGGCGAAACCGGCTTCGGCGTCTATGCCAACTACACCGTGGTCAAGGGCGACGTCGGCTTCGACAACACGGTGCTGGACCGCGACCAGTTCGCGCTGCTCGGCCTCAGCGACACCGCCAACGTCATGCTGATGTACGAGAAGTACGGGTGGAGCGCGCGCCTGGCCTGGAACTGGCGCGACGAATACCTGATTGCGGCCAACCAGAACGGGTCCAGCCGCAATCCGTACTACGTCGAGCCGTACCGGCAGCTGGACCTGAGCGTCAGCTACGCGATCACCGACAACCTGTCGGTCGGTTTCGAGGCGATCAACCTGACCAGCGAGGACGTGCGCTGGCACGGGCGCTCGGAGAAGCAGGTGATCAAGGTGATCGACCAGAGTCCGCGCTACACGCTGGGCGTGCGCTACAACTTCTGAACCCGGCACGGCCGCGCGCGGCGGCGGCCGCGTGCGGCAATGGCACGTGCGCCGCACCGCGTCTTGCGGGCGCGGCGCTTTGCTGCAATGGTCGCGTGGCGTCCCGCCGAGTTCCGCCACCGACCCGCTGGAGTACAGATGGCCCGATACGAACTGCTCAACAACGTCGCCCACCAGGACCTGCGCGTGATCCTGCGCTTCGGTCCGGAGTTCGGCGACGCCACCGGCGTGGTCCAGGCGTTCCCGACCGAGTTCGCCGAGCTGCAGCGCGAATACCCGATCCTGCTGCGCAAGGATCCGGGCGACGGCGCGTTCCAGTCGGTGGCGCTGCTGGGCTTCGAACAGCAGGAAAACCTGTTCCTGCAGGGCGCGCAGTGGAATGCGGCGTACCTGCCGGGCATCGTCGCCAAGGGCCCGTTCCTGATCGGGTTCCAGGAGCAGCACGAGGACGGCGAACTGCGCCGCGAGCCGGTGATCCACGTCGACCTGGACCACCCGCGGGTGAGCTTCAGCGAAGGCGAGCGGGTGTTCCTGCCGCAAGGCGGGAACAGCCCCTACCTGGAGCACATCATCACCGTGCTGCGCGGCATCCGCGACGGCGTGGAAGGCGGCAACGCCATGTTCGCCGCGTTCGATGCGCTGGGCCTGATCCAGCCGGTGCGCATCGACGTGCAGCTGGGGCAGGCGCACAACGTGCACCTGGCCGGGCTGTACGGCATCGATCGCGAGCGGCTGGCTGCGCTGGATGCGCCGTCGCTGCATGGACTGCACCGCACCGGCTACCTGGAAGGGGCCTATCTGCTGCTGGCCTCGCTGCACAACATGCGCCGGCTGATGGCCGAGAAGCAACGCCGCCTGCAGCATCCGGACATCGCCACGGCCGCCGCCGGGCAGGCCGCCTGAGCGCGATGGCGGCGATTGCCGAACGCAGCGATTGCCGGTCCGGCGCGCTGCCGCTGGCCGAACTGCTCGAGGCCGGCGAGCCGGTGGTGCTGCGCGGGCTGGTGCGCGACTGGGCGCTGGTCCAGGCCGGCCTGCGCGGCACGCACGCGGCGATGGAGCTGCTGCGCGGGCACAGCAACGGCCGCGCGCTGCAATATTCCTACGGCGCGCCGGAGATCGGCGGCCGCCCGTTCTACAACGACGACTTCACCGCGCTGAACTTCGAGGTGCGGCGCGGCGACTTGCCCGGCCTGCTCGATGCGATCACCGCGCACCTGGACGATCCGCGGCCGCCGGCCTACTACCTGGCCTCGCTGCCGGTGGACGACAGCCTGCCGGGGTTCCGCGACGGCAACGACGTCGACTTCGCCGCGCATGGCATCCAGGGGCGGCCAAGCATCTGGATCGGCAACCGCATCACCGCGTCCTGCCACTACGACGCGCCGAACAACCTGGCCTGCTGCGCGGTCGGCCGGCGCCGCTTCACCGTGTTCCCGCCGGAGCAGATCGGCAACCTCTATCCCGGCCCGCTGGAGCCGACGCCGGGCGGGCAGGCGATCAGCGTGGTGGATTTCGCCGCGCCCGACTTCGCCCGCTACCCGCGCTTCGCCGAGGCGCTGGCGCATGGCCGCAGCGCGGTGCTGGAACCCGGCGACGCGCTGTTCCTGCCCGGCCTGTGGTGGCACCACGTGGAAGGGCTGGAAGCGTTCAACGTGCTGGTCAACTACTGGTGGAGCGGCGCACCGGCCTGGCTGCCGCCGCCGTTGCCGGCGCTGTATCACGCCATGTGGGCGCTGCGCGACCGGCCGCAAGCGGAGAAGGCGGCCTGGCGCGAGGTGTTCGAGTACTACGTGTTCGGGCCGGCCGACCGCGCGGGCGAGCATCTGCCGGCGCAGGCGCGGCACCTGCTCGGGCCGATCGACGACATGCAGGCGCGGCAGCTGCGCGCGATGCTGCTGGCCAAGCTCAACCGCTGACCGCGGCCCCATCCAAGGCTGCGCGCCGCCGCGCGCGCCACCATCCATCACTGCAGGAGAGACGACGCAATGGCCCAGATACGCAAGGTGGTGATCGCAGGCGGCGGCACGGCAGGCTGGATCGCTGCCTGCGCGCTGTCGCACCAGTTCCGCGACCTGCTGGACATCACCCTGATCGAATCCGAGCAGATCGGCACGGTCGGCGTCGGCGAATCCACGGTGCCGCCGATCCGCAGCTTCCACCGTTTCCTGCAGATCGACGAGCAGGAATTCCTGCGCGCGGTGGCCGGCACCTTCAAGCTCTCCATTTCCTTCGAGAACTGGCCGCGGCATGGCGAGCGCTACATCCACCCGTTCGGCCTCACCGGGCAGAGCACCCTGGTCTGCGCGTTCCACCATTTCTGGCTGGAAGCGCAGCGCCGCGGGATGGTCTCCGAGCTGGGCGACTACTGCCTGGAAACCGTGGCCTCGCGCGTGGACCGCTTCGCGCTGCAACAGTCGCCGCCGGTCAACTATGCCTACCACCTCGATGCCGGGCTGTACGCGCGCCTGCTGCGCAGCCACGCCGAGCGCTACGGACTCAAGCGCGTGGAAGGCAAGATCCAGCAGGTGCAGCAGCACGCCGAGAGCGGTTTCGTGGAGGCGCTGCTGCTGGAAGACGGCACGCTGGTCGAAGGCGACCTGTTCATCGACTGCACCGGTTTCCGCGGGCTGTTGATCGAGCAGACCCTGCACACCGGCTACGAAGACTGGAAGCAGTGGCTGCCGTGCGATCGCGCGGTGGCGGTGCAGACCGAGGCGGTGGCGGCGCCGGTGCCGTACACCCGCGCCATCGCCCATGCCGCCGGCTGGCGCTGGCATATCCCGTTGCAGCATCGCGTCGGTTGCGGGCTGGTGTTCTCCAGCGCGCACATGTCCGACGACGAGGCACGCGCCAAGCTGCTGCACGACGCCGCCGCGCCGCCGATCAAGGACCCGTGGCTGGTGCCGTTCCGCACCGGCCGTCGGCTCAAGGCCTGGAACAAGAACGTGGTCGCGCTGGGCCTGGCCAGCGGCTTCATCGAACCGCTGGAATCCACCAGCATCCACCTGACCATCTCCGCGGTGATGCGGCTGATCGCGCTGTTCCCCACCGACGGCATCGCCCCGTCGATGGCCGACTTCTACAACGACGTCAGCCGCGCCGAGATGGAGCACGTGCGCGATTTCATCATCCTGCACTACCACGCCAACCAGCGCGAGGAACCGATGTGGCAGGCCTGCCGCGAGATGGCGCTGCCCGAGTCGCTGCAGCAGCGGCTGCGCGCCTGGCGCGAGCGCGCGCACGCCTGGCAGGGCAGCGACGAACTGTTCCGGGTGGATTCGTGGATCCACGTGCTGCTTGGCCAGGGCATCGTGCCGGCGCAGCACCACCTGCTGGCGCGCGCGCTGCCCGACCAGGAACTGCAGCGCTTCCTCGACGCGATCCGCCAACCCATCGACCGTGCGGTGGCGCAGATGCCGTCGCAGGAGGCGTTCATCGCGGGCTATTGCAAGGCGCCACCGGAAGTCTGGGCGGGGCGTGCCCCCGCCAGGACGACGGCGCCGGCGTGACGGATAGCCGATTGCCGACGCGCGCGGCGCGCCATTGGTCGCGCAAGCACGGGATCGGTCGGTAGCGCCATAGCCTTCACGGCTTTGCCGCGCAGTGCACGCGTGCTGGTTCACGCGACTCGCGCACGCTACGCTTGCGCAGCGTGCGCGGCCAGGACGGCGCCTCGAGTCCTGCCCACGCATTGTCCTGCAGCGACGGAGGCTGCCGTGCACACGCCAACGCCAACCGCTTGCTCGGATCCGGCAGCGCCGCTGCGCTACCCTTCAGGCTATCCGCCGACCGGCGCGCGCGAGCGATTCTTCATCGGTCAGGTGGCTCGGCCTGGACCTGTCGTTCTTCGGGCGACTCTACGCCCAGCAGAAGGCGCGCAGCGGCGAGTTGCTGGATCTGTGGGGCGGTGGCGCGCGACAACAGGCGGCGCGCGCGATCGGTGCCATCTTCATGTATCGCCTGCATTGGCCTGGTCCGTATTTTTCGCCCGACGACGCGGTCGAGGTCATCGGCGGAGGCCCGCGTTTTGCATCGCTGGGCAACGAGGGCGAGCTCGAACACGCGATCCACGACATCCACGCCTCCCTCGGCGTCGCCATGCCGGCGCGTTTCTGGCAAGCCGCCGGGACGTTGACGCTTGGCGAGTTGGTGGATGCGCTTCTCACCGCGGTCACGGCAGCTGCCGGAGGGGCCGCGCCGGCGGCCGATTGAGCCGCAGCGCGCACCACGCCGACAGGCCGGCGGCATCCGCCGTCGCTTCATGGCGCTCGCCTGCCCACCGGCATGGCTATCATCGAAGGCCGTCCGTTCCGGAGCTCCATGCATGACGCTGCGAACCCTGTGTCTTTCCGTATCGCTGGCGCTGGCCGCGGCGTTGCCGGCGCATGCCGTCGAATTCACGAAAGCGGAACTGGCGCGCGCCACCGCGTTGCAGCAGCGGCTGCTGACGCTGGATTCGCACCTGGACACGCCGGCCAATTTCGAGCGCGGCGACTTCGACATCATGACCGCGCATGCCGGCAACCGGCTGGCGCAGGTGGACTATCCGCGCATGCTCGCCGGCGCGCTGGACGGCGGGTTCTGGGCGATCTACACCGGCCAGGGCGACCGCAGCGCGCAGGCGCATCTGGACGATCGTGATGCCGGGCTGCAACGGCTGATGGCGATCCGCGGGCTGCTCGCGGCGCATCCGCAGCAGTTCGGCATGGCCACCACCCCGGCCGACGCGGCGCGGATCAAGGCCGCCGGCAAGCGCGTGGTGTACCTGAGCATGGAGAACGCCAGCCCGCTGGTCGCCGATCCCACGCTGCTGCGCTTCTACTACGCGCAAGGCCTGCGGCTGATGAGCACGGCGCATTTCCTCAACAACGAATTCGCCGACTCGGCCACCGATCCGAAGGGACCGGAATGGCATGGGCTGAGCCCGGCCGGAAAGCAGCTGGTGCAGCAGGCGCAGAAGCTCGGCATCATCATCGACCAGTCGCATGCCTCCGATGCGGTGTTCGACCAGCTGATCGCGCTGTCGCCGGTGCCGATCCTGCTCTCGCACAGCGGCGCGCGCGCGCTGCACGCGCATCCGCGCAACATCGACGATGCACGGCTGAAGGTGCTGGCCGCACACGGCGGGGTGATCCAGATGAATTCCTACGGCGGCTACCTGATCGACAACGGCGCCAGCCCCGAGCGCAAGGCCGCCGAGGAGGCGTTGATCGCCAGATACGGCGGCTGGGAGCATCTGCAACTTGCCGATGGGCTCACGCTGGGCGAAGAGATGAAGGCGCTGGACGCCAGGTATCCGGTGCGGCAGGCGACGCTGGACGATTTCTTCGCGCACCTGGAGCACGTGCTGGCGCTGGTCGGCCCCGAGCACGTGGGCATCGGCATGGACTGGGACGGCGGTGGCGGCGTGGCCGGCATGGAGGACGTCGGCGACCTGCCCAAGATCACCGCCTGGTTGCTGCGCAAGGGCTACAGCGAGCAGCAGATCGCCGCCATCTGGGGCGGCAACCTGTTGCGGGTGATGCAGCAGGCGCAGGATTGGGCGGCGGCGCAGGCGAAGGCCGGGGCTTCCTGAGCCCGCCAAGGACAGAGGCAGCAGCGGCCATCGCGGCAGGCCGCATCCGCGGCTCCAATTGGCGCTACGCCCACGGCAGGAATGCACTGCGCACGTGCTGGCGCATCGCCACCGCGACGCTGCCGCAGCGTGCGTCGATGACGCCAGCGCGTGTTGGGCGACTTCGATCGGAACGGGCGCATTGCCGCGCGCTCGGCGTGGATCGGCTGGCCGTGCCAACGCCTGTAGCTGTCGCGCGAGCGAGCGCGACCCGCGTGGTCACGCGCATGGCCTGCAGCGCGGCGGCGACGCCCGGCTTCGGCTAGCATCGGGGCGACCATGAAGATCGTCATCGCACCGGATTCGTTCAAGGAAAGCCTGTCCGCGCTGGAAGTGGCCACGCAGATCGAGGCGGGGTTTCGCGACGTGTTTCCGACGTGGACCTACGTCAAGGTGCCGGTCGCCGACGGCGGCGAGGGCACGGTCGCGGCGCTGGTCGCGGCCACCGGCGGGCGTCGCGTCCCACACACGGCGACCGGACCGCTGGGCGCGCCGGTGGAGGCCTTCTTCGGCATGAGCGGCGATGGCCGCACCGCCATCGTCGAGATGGCCGCGGCGAGCGGGCTGGCGTTGCTGCCGCCGGCGCGGCGCGATGCGCTCGCCGCCACCAGCTACGGCGTCGGCGAATTGATCCTGGCGGCGCTGGACGCCGGCGCGCACAGCATCGTCGTCGGGGTCGGCGGCAGCGCCAGCAACGATGGCGGCGCCGGCATGGCGCAGGCACTGGGCGTGCGCTTGCTCGACGCGCAGGACCGTGAGCTCGGCGCCGGCGGCGGTGCGCTGGCCGCGCTCGCGCGGATCGATGCGACCGGCCTGGATCCGCGATTGCGGCACTGCGACATCCAAGTCGCCTGCGATGTCGACAATCCGCTGACCGGGCCCGCAGGCGCCTCGGCGGTGTTCGGGCCGCAGAAGGGCGCCACCCCGGCGCAGGTCGCGCAACTCGACGCCAACCTGTCCCACTACGCCGCGGTGATCGACGCCGACCTGGGCATCGCGATCGCCGCGCTGCCCGGCGCGGGTGCCGGCGGCGGCCTGGGCGCGGCGCTGGTCGCGTTCCTGGGCGCGCAGCTGCGCCCGGGCGCGGACATCGTCGCCGAGGCGCTGGGACTGGAGGCGCTGGTGGCCGCTGCCGATCTGGTCGTCACCGGCGAGGGCCGGCTGGATAGCCAGAGCGCGCGCGGCAAGACGCCGCTCGGCGTGGCCCGCATCGCCAAGCGCCACGACAAACCGGTGATGGCGATCGCCGGCGGCCTGGGCGCCGACGCGGCGCTGCTGCATGCGCATGGCATCGATGCGATGTTCGGCACGGTGCCACGCCCCTGCACGCTGGAGCAGGCGTTGGCCGAGGCGGCGGCGAACCTGCGCGGGACGGCGCGCAACGTGGCCGAAGCGATCCGGATCGGCCGCGATCTGGGGAAGTGAGCGGCGCGCAGGCGCGCGCGCTCGAATCGGGTTGATAGGCCGGACGCGGTTGCACGTCCGAGGCCTGCGCTTCCACGGGCGGGGAACAGCAGCCGTTCTTCGCTGCGATAGGGATCAGCTGCGCCCCGGCACGATCAGGCCATGCCAACGAGCGGCAACGAGCCGGCCTGGCGCCCAGGTGCGGTGGCCAGCGCAACCTCGTGCGCGGTTCCGCGAGCGCCTGGCTCCGGCGTCGCAAAGGCTGCTGCCGACAGCAGTCACCACCTGCGCGCATGGCCTCGCAGCAGCCTATTCAGCTACAATGAAAACGATTACAAAAAAAGGAATTGACCTGCATGAGCACCCAGAACCTTCCCGAGCGCGCGCCGCTCAGCCCGAAGTGGCAGTTCCGCTTCGACTTCTTCGATCGCCACGGCGGCCCGGCTTCGCCCGGCTTCAAGCCGGCGTTCAAGGCCCTGTCGTTCGGCGAACGCCTGAAGATCAACATGAACTTCTTCGCGTTCTTCTTCGGCTGGATCTATTTCTTCATCCTCGGCCTGTGGCGCAAGGCGATCGTGCTGATCGGCATCTCGGTGGCGATCGGCGTGCTGTCGTTCTTCCTGCCGAACATGGTCATCAACGGCCTCAGCGTGGCCTATGCGGTACTGGTCGGCATGATCGCCAACTACGCCTACTACCTGGAAGTGAAGAAGGGCAGCACCAGCTGGAACCCCTTCGAAGGCATGCGCTGGTGGTAAGCGGGATGTAGCCGGGACCGGGGACGCGGGACCGGGACCCGGAAAAGCGGCGCCGCGGCGCTTTGCCTTATGCTTTTGCTCTTCCGGGTCCCCAGTCCCGAGTCCCGAGTCCCGGCTTCAGGTTCCCATGTCCCCTCCTGCGTCCCAGGCCGCTGCGGCACCCGCCGGCCTGTCCTCCGGCCTGATCGCGCTGTTCGCCGCCGCCTGCGGCCTGGCGGTGGCCAACATCTACTTCTCGCAGCCGCTGATCGGCATCATCGCGCCGGAACTGCGCCTGCACGCGGGCCTGGCCGGGCTGATCGTGGCGCTGACCCAGCTCGGCTACGGCGCCGGCCTGCTGTTGCTGGTGCCGCTGGCCGACGTGGCCGAGAACCGGCGCCTGGCAATCCTGCTGCTGGGCGGGGTGGTGCTGGGCCTGGTCGGCATCGGCCTGTCGCAGTCGGCCGCCGGCTTTCTGATCGGCTCGTTCGTGGTCGGCGTGTGCGCCGTGGCTACGCAGATCCTGGTGCCGTTCGCCTCGCACCTGGCGCCGGAGGCCAGCCGCGGCCGCGTGGTCGGCACGGTGATGGGCGGGCTGCTGGCCGGGATCATGCTGGCGCGGCCGTTCTCCAGTTTCGTCGCCGCCACCCTGGGCTGGCGCGCGGTGTTCTTCCTGTCCGCCGGCATGATGCTGTTGCTGATGGTGGTGCTGCGCTGGCGCCTGCCGCAGCGCCGGCCTGCGCAGCGCGCGTCCTATGCGGCAGTGCTGGCCTCGTTGCCGCGGCTGTATGCCGACACCCCGCTGCTGCGCCGGCGCGCGTTCTACCAGGGCATGATGTTCGCCGCGTTCAACGTGTTCTGGACCGGCTCGCCGCTGCTGCTGGCGCAGTCCTTCGGCATGGACCAGCGGCATATCGCGCTGTTCGCGCTGGCCGGTGCCGCCGGCGCCCTGGTCGCGCCGCTCGCCGGACGCATGGCCGACCGCGGCTGGACCCGCCCGGCCACCGGCTGGGCGCTGGCCGCGGCGGCGCTGTCGTTCGGCATCGGCGCCTGGGCCGCGCACGCGCATGCGCTGCTGTGGCTGGTGGTCGCCGCGCTGGTCCTGGATGCGGCGGTGCAGGTGTGCCAGGTGTTGAGCCTGCGCAGCATCTACATGCTGGCGCCGGAACAGCGTGGCCGCCTCAACGGCCTGTTCATGACCTCGGTGTTCCTGTGCGGCGCGGCCGGTTCATTGCTGGCCGCGGCGGTGTTCGCCTACGCCGGCTGGCCGGGACTGTCGCTGCTCGGCGCCGGCTTCGGCGTGGCCGCGCTGTTGTTCTACTTCAGCGAATTCCGGCGGGCGGCGGTGGCGGCGCGCTGAGCGCGTGCCCGGTGCGCTGTTTTCTGCTTGGATCGGGTGATGCTCGCATCCGTTTCAAGGCATGCATTTGTGGCAACTGGCAGGCCGCGGCGCCGTGAAATTTGTACCTTCTCCCGTCGGGACATGGCTCCCTTTTCGGGGGAAGGTGGCGCGCAGGGGCAAATGAGGGCACGGGCGCAGCCTCGTGCACCCAAACGCGACGAGACGCTTTCGCGCCGTACCCTCACCCCAACCCCTCTCCCGGTGGGAGAGGGGCTACGGCTGTTCCTTCTCCCATCGGGAGAAGGTGCCCCGCAGGGGCGGATGAGGGTACGGGCGCAGCCTCGTGTATCCAAACTCCGCGAGACGCTTCGCGCCGTACCCTCACCCCAACCCCTCTCCCGGTGGGAGAGGGGCTATGGCTGTTCCCTTCTCCCATCGGGAGAAGGGGCCCCGCAGGGGCGGATGAGGGTACGGGCGAAGCCTCGTGCAGCCAAACTCGGCGAGGCGCTTTCGCGCCGGACCCTCACCCCAACCCCTCTCCCGAGGGGAGAGGGGCTATGCGTGGCGTTGTTACTTTTTCCAGAACTGCCATTTCGGCGCCGGCTTGTCCGCCGCCGCCGCCACCGTGGTGGCTTGCTGCGGCGCGAGGCTGCCCTGCACTTGGGCCAGGCGACCCAGCGCATCGAAGGCGAGCGTGATCCGGCTGCCGCCACGCGTGGCCACGGTCTGCCCGGATTCGCGCTGCAACGCATACTCCTGGTCCTCGAGAAAGCCCTCGGTCATCGCGCGGTGATCGAGCGGGAACTGCGCGACCAATTGTCCGAGCAGGCTGAGCACGCGCGGATCGTCGCACGGCGCGAATACGCTGGCGGGGACGTCGTCGAGCAGGAAGAACAGCGCGCCGCCGCGATACGGGCCGCGGTAGTAGCACTGCACGCTGAGTGCGGCGGCGAGCAGGGCCAGCGTGTGGCCGTCGTCGTCCAGCGGCAGCGACGCGGTGGCCAGTTCGGCCGGACCCTCGCGTTCGCCAATTTCGCGCAGCGCGTTCGCCGCGACCAGCAGGTTCTCCGGCAGGTCGCTGGCGGTGTTGGCCCAGGCCCACAGCCAGCTGGCGCTGTCCTCGGCGGCGCTGCCCAGCAGTTGGACCGGGAAGTGCAGGTCGTCGCCGAAGTGCGCAATGCCCTCGGCCAGATCCAGGCGCCAGCCGCGTTCGCCGAGCACGTCGGCCAGCGCCATCTGCCGGGCGAAGGCGGTGCCGATGTGGCGCGCCAGCAGGGTCTGGAAGGACGGCGTCACGGCCGCGGCTGCTCGCGCCGCAGCAGGCTGTGGCGGCGCCCGTACAGCAGGTAGGCGACCACGCCGATCGCATTCCACAACAGGAACCATTTCTGCGTGGTGTGCGGCAGGCTCCAGAACAGGTACAGGCAGCCGCCGATCGCCAGCGGCGCGACCACCCACGCCAGTGGCGTGCGGAACTTGCGCACCCGGTCGGGCTCGCGCACGCGCAGCACCAGCAGGCACGCGGCCACCGCGATGAACGCGGCCAGGGTGCCGGCGTTGGCCAGCGCGGCGATCTCGTCCAGCCGCGCCACGCCGGCCAGCGCCGCCACCAGGATCGCGGTGAACAGCGTGGTCGCCACCGGCGTGCCGGTGCGCGCGCTGACCTTGGACAGCCCGCGCGGCAGCAGCCCGTCGCGCGACATCACGAAGAAGATCCGGCTCTGCCCGTACAGGAACGCCAGCAGCACCGTCGGCAACGCGATCACCGCGGCCGCGGCGATCAGCGTCGCCGCCTTGCCCTGGCCGAGTTCGCGCAGGATCAGCGCCAGCGGCTCGGCGCTCTGCCCGAACACCGTGTAGCTCATCGCGCCGACCGCGGACAGCGCCACCAGCACGTAGATCAGCGTGCAGCCGACCATCGAGCCGAGGATGCCGATCGCCAGGTCGCGCTCGGGTTTCTTGGTTTCCTCGGCCGCGGTGGAGATCGCGTCGAAGCCGTAGAAGGCGAAGAAGATGATCGCCGCCGCGGCCATCACCCCGCGTTCGACGCCGTCGGCGCCCATCGTCTTGGCGAAGCCGAACGGCATGAACGGCTCCATCCGTGCGCTGTCGAAATGCGGCAGCGCGATCACCACGAACACGGTCAGGGCGACGATCTTCACCGCCACCAGCACCGCATTGACCGTCGCGCTGGCCTGGGTGCCGAGCATCAGCATGCCGGCGACGACGAAGGTGATCAGCACCGCCGGCAGGTTGACGAATCCGCCCGGCACATGCGGCCCGGCGGTCAGCCATAGCGGCAGGTCCACGCCCACGCCCTTGAGGAAGCCCACCGCATAGCCGGACCAGCCTACCGCCACCGTGCTGACCACCAGCGAGTACTCCAGGATCAGGCTCCAGCCCACCACCCAGGCGATGCTCTCGCCGAGCGCGATGTAGCTGTAGGTGTAGGCGCTGCCGGCGGCCGGCATCATCGTCGCCATTTCCGCGTAGGCCAGCGCGGCGCAGGCGCAGATCGCCCCGGCCACCGCGAACGACAGCAGCACCGCCGGGCCGGCCTTGTCGGCGCCGACCCCGATCAGGGTGTAGATGCCGGTGCCGACGATCGCGCCGATGCCCAGCGCCACCAGGTGCGGCCAGCTCAGCGTGGGCACCAGCCGGCGCCCGGCCTCGTGGACGGTGACCAGATCGAGCGACTTGCGCCGGAACAGGAACGACATGCGGGCCTCGGGAAGCGATGGGACAAGCCCGCGAGTGTCGCCCAATGCGGTGCAGCAAAGCTACGGGAGCGCGTGGCGGGCGGCATCGCGGCGGCGCACCCTGCGCGACGGCGCGGTCAGGGCAGGCCGTTGCGCCCGTGCGCCAGGAACCCGGGACGCGCCGACAGCCGCTCGTAGTACGCCTCCACCGCCGTCAGCGTCGGGCGCGGCATCGGCGTGGCCATCCAGCGCTGGGTGGCCACGCCGAGCACGATGTCGGCCAGGGTGAAATCCGCGCCCGCCGCATAGGCGCCGGTGCGCTGCAGCTGCGCGTCGAGAATGCCCATGTGCCGGTGCCAGTCCGCCGTGCTGCGCGCGATCGCCTTGGCGTCGCGATAGTCGGGGCTGTTGCGCACCAACGCCATGAACGCGTAGCGCCAGGCGTTGTTCAATTCGGTGGCCTGCCAGTCCATCCATTGCTCGACGTGGGCGCGGCCCTGCGCGGCGGCCGGCAGCAGGTCGCTGCGTCCCTGGCGCGCCGCCAGGTAGCGGCAGATGCTGTTGGATTCCCACAGCACGAAGTCGCCGTCGCGCAGCACCGGGACCAGCGCATTCGGATTCAACGCACGGAATGCCGGCGTGTCCACCGCGGCGAAGCCGGCGCCATAGGGCAGCTGTTCGATCGCCAGGTCCAGTTCCGCGCACAGCCACAGCACCTTGCGCACGTTGATCGAGGACGACTTGCCGTACAGGGTGAGCATGCGGTCGGGCCGAGTGTGGGGCGGCCGAGCGTGCACCAGCGCGGCATCGTGCGCAATGCGCCGCTCGCCATGCAGCGCGCACGCTCAGCGCGACATGCTGGTCAGGGCATGGCCGACGGCGCGGCCGCGGCGCAGCTGCTGCGACGCGGCCGGCTACACTGGCGGCATGCAAACCGATCCCCATTTCCTGATCCTGGCCGGCCTGCTGTGCGCGGTCATCGTGCTGTTGCTGGCGCTGCTGTTGCGCCGGAACAACCCCGCGGCGCTGGAACAGGCCCTGCGCGAGGAACAGCGCAGCGGCCGCGGCGAACTGCGCGAGCAGCTCGACAGCCTGGCGCGGCAGCAGGACGCGCGCAGCGAGGGCTTCGCCCGCCATCTGGCCGACCTGTCCACCCGCACCGACCAGCGCCTGGACCTGCTGCGCGAGGCGCTGACTGAGGACGCGCGCCGCGGCCGGGTCGAGGCCGGCGAGGCGCAGCAGCGCGTGGCCGAACTGCTCAACCAGCGCCTGCTCGAAATGCGCGGCCAGCTCGACGCGTTCGGTCAGCAGCAGGACGCGCGCATGCTGCACTTCGGCCAGCAACAGAGCGAGCTGATCGCGCGCATCGACGCGCACCTGACCGGATTGCGCGAAACCCTGGTCGAGGATGCGCGCCGCGGGCGTCTGGAAGGCGCCGAATCGCAGCAACGCTTCGCCGACGCGCTCGGCCAGCGGCTCAACGAACTGATCCAGCGCAACGAACAGCGCATCGGCGAGATGCGCGCAACCCTGGAAGAGCGGCTGAAGGAACTGCAGGCCGACAACGCGGCCAAGCTCGAGCAGATGCGCGGCACCGTCGACGAGAAGCTGCAGACCACGCTCAACACGCGCCTGGATGCGTCGTTCAAGCTGGTTTCCGAACGGCTCGAGCAGGTCCAGCGCGGGCTGGGCGAGATGCAGCAGCTGGCCACCGGCGTCGGCGACCTCAAGCGCGTGCTGAGCAACGTCAAGAACCGCGGCGGCTGGGGCGAGGTGCAACTGGAGAACATCCTCGAGCAGACCCTGACCCAGGAGCAGTACGCGCGCGGCGTGAAGGTGCGCCCGGAGCGCAACGAGATGGTCGATTTCGCGGTGCGCCTGCCCGGCCGCGGCCACGAGGACACGCCGGTGTGGCTGCCGATCGACGCCAAGTTCCCGCGCGAGGACTACGAGCGGCTGCTCGACGCGCAGGAACAGGGCGATCCGGACCTGGTGCTGGCGATGGGCGCGCAACTGGAACGCGCGATCCGGGTGCAGGCCAAGTCGATCAGCGACAAGTACATCGCGCCGCCGCACACCACCGACTTCGCGGTGATGTTCCTGCCCACCGAAGGCCTGTACGCCGAAACCCTGCGCCGGCCCGGCTTGGCCGACCTGCTGCAGCGCGAGCACCGCATCGTCATCGCCGGCCCCACCACCGTCACTGCGTTGCTCAACAGCCTGCAGATGGGCTTTCGCACGCTGGCCATCGAGAAGCGTTCCAGCGAAGTGTGGGGCGTGCTGGCGGCGGTCAAGAGCGAGTTCGGCAAGTTCGCCGGCATCCTGGAAAAGGCCGAAAAGCAGATCAGCACCGTCGGCAAGAGCCTGGGCGATGCCAGCCGCAAGACCCGCACCATCGAGCGCCGCCTGCGCGGCGTGGAGACGTTGGCCGACGCACAACTCGCGCCGTTGCTCGATCTCGAACTGCCGATCGCCGATCCCGATCCGGACGAGGATGCCGCGCGCGACGAACAGGAATGAGCGCATCGCGCACGGTCCTGCATCCGCCGCAACGCGCGCGCTGCGATACTGAGCATCGCAACCCTGTCCGAATGGAGACGCCGATGTCGATGCGCTGGTCCACCCTGTTGTCCAGCCTGCTGCTGGCCGCCTGCGTCAGCGGCCCCACCCCGCATGCTATGCCCGCAGCGCAATCCGGCAGCGATGGCGCCGAGGTGGCGCCGGACGCTGCGGCGTGTACCGCGCAGGGCGGCAGCCTGCGTCCGCTCGGCCGGCGCGGCCTGCTCAAGTGCGTGGTCCCGTTCGCCGACGCCGGCAAGACCTGCAGCGACAGCGGCCAGTGCCACGGCGATTGCCTGGCGGTGACGCCGGTGCCGACCGGCAGCGCCGCCCAGGGCGTGTGCCAGCGCGACATCAGCGAGAACTTCGGCTGCCGGCAGCAAGTGCAGGGCGGTGTGGGCGCTTCGCAGATCTGCGTCGACTGAGCGCGCGGACAGTGGCCGCTGCACGGCCCATGCGCCTATGCTTGCGCTCCCCATTCCGTTGCAGGAGCCGTGCATGCAGTCGATCCAAGACATCCCGCTGACCACCATCGAAGGCCAGCCGACGTCGCTGGCCGAGCATCGCGGCAAGGTGCTGCTGCTGGTCAACGTCGCCTCCAAGTGCGGGCTGACCAAGCAGTACGAAGGGCTGGAGGCGCTGTACCGCGAAAAGCAGGCCGACGGGCTGGAAGTGCTCGGTTTTCCCGCCAACGACTTCAAGGGCCAGGAGCCGGGCAGCGAGGCGGAGATTCAGCAGTTCTGCCAGCTCACCTACGACGTGACCTTCCCGATGTTCGCCAAGATCGCGGTCACCGGAGAGGCCACGCATCCGCTGTACCGCGCGCTGATCGACGCGCAGCCGCAGACCGAGGGCGAGGGCCCGATGCGCGAGAAGCTGCGCGGCTACGGCATCGAGCCCAACCCGGCGCCGGGCGTGCTGTGGAACTTCGAGAAGTTCCTGGTCGGCCGCGACGGCCAGGTCGTCGGCCGCTTCGCGCCGGACGTGACGGCCGAGGATCCGCGCCTGCGCACGGCGATCGAGGCGGCGCTGGCGTAAATGGCCTGCGGCGTTCGCTGCCGCAAGGCCATGCCTGGCTATCCGGATGCGCTGTTTTGGCTCCGGGTGGCTCGGCCATCGGACCCGAGGAGCCATCGCACCCCTTGCGGTTCCGGCTCCGCTCGTCGCGGCTGAAGCCGCTCCCACAGTAGTCACGCGGCTGGCGCTCGTCGCTGATCCAGGCGACGGACGCGCGCGCCTGCCATTGCGGATTGTGCTGCGTCGCGAGTGCATGCAGCGCGCGGCGTCGCCTTTGCTGTCGCTTCGGCTTCGGCTTTGGCTTTGGCTTTGGCTTGGCTTTGGCTGTTGCTTTTGACTTACCGGGTTCCCTTCCGCAGCGGCGGATGGACCGGGGAAAAACCCCGAAGGGGCGGCGCACATGGATGTGCGCCGTTCGCGGCAGGGGCAGGATGCCCCTTCCGCGAATCCCCGGTGCATCCGCGGACCCGTAGCGCGCAGCGCGTAGGGCGCGTAGGCAGGGCGCGCTTTCTTTTGGTTACTTTTCTTTGCGCGAGCAAAGAAAAGTGACTCGCCGCAAGGCGAAAGCTTTGCCTCTGCCTTTGTGCTGGCACTTGAAGCTTTGAAAGCTTGAAGCAAGAGCAACGGCTTCCGCTGGCGCGGGTCACTTTTCTTTGCTTGTGCAAAGAAAAGTAACCAAAAGAAAGCACACCCCGCAGCGCGCCTTCCGCGCTTCGCGCTCCAGGTCCGCAGTCCCAACGGGCATTTTTCGACGGCACATCCATGTGCCGGCGAAAAACGGCGCGCATCCTGCGCGCCGCCCTTCGGGTATTCGCCCGCCGGGCCTGCCGCGCTGAGGGGGCCCGGTAAATCAAAAGCTAAGCAACAGCAGGAGCGACAGCAGGAGCAACGGCAAGAACAACGGCAAGAACAACGCAAAAGCAACGGCAATAGCGAAGCCTGCTGCGTGCACGGCATGCATGGCATCCGCGATGCCGCCGGGCGTCCTGCGCCGCAAGTCGCGCCGTAATGCTCTCTCACGATCGCGATACCCCCACAGCGGGAAATGTCAGAAGGATTCAGCCACAAAAAAACCCGGCCGAAGCCGGGTTTTTCGTACCACCGCGAGCGCATTCGGCTCAGCGGCTGCCGCCGCGCCACTCCGGGATCGGCATCGCGTCCACCGGCACGGTCGGATTGGTCTCTTCCTCGCGCAGATAGTCGGGCAGATCGTTGTCCTGGCGCTTGTGCGTGTGCAGGTCGCCTTCGATCTGGTAGCTGCGGCGCTGCATCCACGCGTCGCGGGTCAGCTGGTACTCGTCGGGCGCCTCGTCGCGCAGGCTGTCCAGCGACAGCAGCTGCGCGCGGGTGTCCACCAGCTGCAGGCCCTGCAGGCCGATGCGCACCGTGTCTTCCTCGATCTGCCGCAACGGCGACAGCGGCGCGTCGCCGGCCAGGCCGAAGACGTCGCGGACCGTGCGCGGCCCGAACAGCGGCAGCTCCACGTAACGCGAGCGGCGCCAGCCCCAGGCGCCGAGCGTCTGGCCGAAGTCCTCGCTGCGCCGTGGCAGCTTGGCGTCGCTGGCCGGGTCGAAGATGCCGGCGATGCCCAGCGTGCTGTTCATCAGGAACCGGCCCAGGGTCTGCCCGGCCTGCAACGGCCGGCCCTGCAGCAGCTGGTTGACCATGGTCAGCGGCGAACTGAGGTTGTCGAAGAAGTTGGTCACGCCCAGCCGCACCGGCCGCGGCACCACGTTGACGTAGGCGCGCGCCAGCGGCCGCGCCACCGCGCGGTCGACCACGTTGTTGAATTTGTGGACCTTGCGGTTGAACTTCTCCCACGGATCGAAACTCTGCGGCACGGCGACGCCGGCCGGCAGGGTCGGATCGGCGACCGGGTTGTACGGGTCGCCGCCGTACAGCGCGGCATAGTCGCCCTCGGCCGACGTCTCGGCGCCGCCAGTCGGCGGCGTGCCCGCAGCAGCGGCCATCGCTTCGCCGGCGGCGGGTGCCTGTGCCGCCTGTGCCTCGGCGGCGGCCTGCGTCGCGGCCTCGGCGGCGCGCGCGTCATCGGCGGCCGCCGTGTCGGCGGGTATCGCCTCGGGGGTGGCCACGGCCGCTTGTGGCGGCGGTGGCGTGCGTTTAGGAGCGCCGGCACAGGCGCCCAGGGCGGCGATCAGGGCCAGGGAAGTGAGAATACGCAGCACGTTCATGGGATCAGCTCGCCGCCGGGGGAGATTGGAAATCCAGGGTCGAGGCCAGCCGGTAGGCGGCACTCAATTCGGTCAGGCCGGCCGGGGTGCCGTGGATGGCGACCTCGGCCTGGCCCTGTGCACGCAGGCGTGCGGCCAGTTCGGCGAGCAACGCCAGGCCGGCGCTGTCCACCCGCGATACCTCGCGCAGATCCAGCGCGCGCGTGCCGGCCAGCAGCGGCAGCGCCGCCGGCCACAACGCGGTGACGGCGGCGCGGTCGAGCACGCCGCTCAGCGCGAGCGTGTCGCCGTCGCGACGCAGGCGTGGCTCACTTCTTGTCACTGCTGCTCGCCGGTGCGACCTGCAGCGCGCCGTTGCGCAGGTCGGCCGCGACCTGCGGGATCGACTTGGTGCGCAGCGGGGTGTCGAACTGGTTGCGGAAGGTCTGCACGTACGACACGCCTTCCACCATCACGTCGAAGATCTTCCAGTTGCCGCCGGTATTGCGCACCAGGTAGTCGACCGGGATCGGGTCGCCGCCGCTGCGCAGCAGTTCGGTGGAGACCTTGGCGCCGCGGCCGCCCGGCAGCGGGGTTTCCGACTTCACCCGCACCTGCGGCTTGCCTTCGAAGGTCAGCAGCGAGGTGCCGTAGCGCTGCATCAGGTTGTCGGCCATCGCATCGGCGAACAGCTTGACGTCGGCATCGGAGGCGCCGCGGCCGTGCACGCCGAGTACCAGGCGCGCGGCATAGTCGCGGTCGAAGGACTTGTTCATCTCGCTGTCGATGAACTGCTTGAGCGCGGCGTTGTTGCTCTTGAACTCGGCGCGGCGTTGTTCCAGCGTGGCCAGGATGCGGGTGCTGTTGTCGAGCACGACCTTGCTGGCCGAACCCTGCTGGGCGGCGGCGCCGGCGGGCGCGGCCTGCGCCAGCGCGACGGCGGGAGCGGCGACGGCCAGCGCAGCGGCGAGAGCGGCGGAGAGCAGTTTGTTGGTCATGGCTTGGGTTCCGTTTCCGTAGAGGGAGTGGGGCTGTTCGCGGAGGATGCGGCAGCGGGTGTCGCGCCGGTGTTACTTCCGCCGCTGCCGCCGCCGAACATGTACTTGCCGACCAGCTGGATCAGGTCCACCGCCGGCTGGGTGAAGGCGATCTCCTGGCCCGGCTTGAGCGTGTCGGGATCGCCGCCGGGCTGCAGCCCGACATAGCTTTCGCCGAGCAGGCCGCTGGTCAGGATACCGGCCGAGGTGTCGGCCGGCAGGTCCTTGTAGCGGTCGTCGATGGCCAGGGTCACTACCGAGTCGAACTTGGCCGGGTCCAGCTCGATCTTGGCCACCTGGCCGATGATCACCCCGCCGATCTTCACCGGCGCCTGCTGGCGCAGCTGGCCGATCTGCGAGAACCGGGCGGTCAGCTCGTAGCGGCCGCCGCCGAACCCCCACTGGCGGTTGGTGGAGGCGAGCGCCAGCACCAGCAGCGAGGCCAGGCCCAGCAGCAGAAAGGCGCCGACGGCGAACTCGAGACGGGGACCACGGATAGCCATAACGTGTCTACCTTGTTGATTCATCCGGGCCGCGGCGACAGTGCCGGGGCCGTTAAAGCGGTGACCCGCCAGCGACGGCGGGCCTCGGTGCGGCGTGCGGTCCCTACTGGAACAGCAGCGCCGACAACACGAAATTGAACATCAGCACCAGCAGCGAGGCGTTCACCACCGCGCGGGTGGTGGCCACCGAGGTGCCCTCGATGGTCGGCTCGGCATGGAAGCCGACGTACGAGGCGACCAGCGCCGCGGTACCGCCGAACACCGCCGACTTCAGCATCGCCACGCCGAAGTCGTCCCAGAAATCCACGCTGCTCGACAGCGCCGACCAGAACGTGCCCTTGTCCAGGCCCAGCACGTGCACGGCCTCGAAGTAGCTGGCGCTGATCGCCAGCGAGCAGAAGATGCCGGTCAGCAGCGGCACGGTCAGCACCGCCGCCCAGAAGCGCGGCGCCACCGCCTTGGCCACCGGGTCGATCGCCATCAGCTCCAGCGCCTTGATCTGGTCGGTGGCGCGCATCAGGCCCAGTTCGGCGGCGATCGAGCTGCCGGCGCGGCCGATGAACAGCAGCGCGGTCAGCACCGGCGCCAGTTCGCGGTACAGCGACAGCCCCAGCAGCGTGGACAGGGCGTCGGAGGCGCCGTAGGTCTGCAGCGTGCGGTAGCCCTGCAGGGTCAGCACCAGTCCGACAAAGGCGCCGCCGACGGCGATGATCGGCAGCGAGCGCGCGCCGACCTTGTAGATCTCGCGGACAAGCTCGGCCAGGAAATCGCGGGTCGGCAGCGAGCCGCGCAGCACGGTGATCGAGAACAGCCCGGCGCGGCCCAGCGCGCGGATCGAGGCGACGGCGCCCATCAGGCGGCGCTCCGCGCGCGCGCCGGCGCATCGAACGGGATCGGGCCGTCCGGGCGGCCGTGCAGGAACTGCTGCAGCAGCGGGTCGGCGCTGGCCTGCAGCGCGTCCGGGGTCCCGGCGAAAACCACGCCGCCGTTGGCGATGGCCACCGCCTGGTCGCAGATCGGCAGGGTCTCGTGGACGTGGTGGCTGACGATGATGCTGGTCAGGCCGAGGGTGTCGTTGAGGCGCTGGATCAGGCTCATGATCACCCCGGAGGCGATCGGGTCCAGCCCGGTCAGCGGTTCGTCGTAGATCATCAGCGGCGGGTCCAGGGCCAGCGCGCGGGCCAGCGCCACGCGCCGCGCCATGCCGCCGGACAGTTCGCGCGGCCAGGCGTCGGCGACGGCGAGCAGACCCACCGCATGCAGCTTCAGCGCCACCAGCCGTTGCAGCACCGGCTCGGGCAGGCGGGTGTGGGCGCGCAGCGGCAGCGCCACGTTCTCGGCCACGCTCAGGTCGGTCAGCAGGCCGTTGCCCTGCAGCAGCACGCCGATGCTCTTGCGCGTCTCGCGCAGCGCGCGGCTGCCGTGCGGCAGCGGCTGGCCGAACACTTCGACCGTGCCGGCGACCGGGACCAGCTCGCCGGTCAGCGCCGCCAGCAGCGTCGACTTGCCGCTGCCCGACGGGCCGAGCACGGCCGTGATGCTGCCGCGCGGCACCGCCAGCGAGACGTCGCGCAGGATCGCGCGCCCGCCGCGGTCAATGCGCACGCCGGACAGCTGCACCAAGTTGGATTCGGGAGACGCCATCGCGGCCTTTAACGAAAAATCAACACAGGATTGAGCCAGTCCGCTGAACTTAACCGAACTGGGCCGTGCAGTATTGTCGCATCCGTGAAGCCCGCGTGCGCGTGGTCCGGGGACGCCGTACATGCAACAGCGTGTCTTGGGTCTGGGGCGGCCGGTCGACGCCGGGCGTCGTCAGGTTCTCCAAGGCTTCGCGCGTGCCGCCGCCGTGTCGGTCCTGCGACGGGACGCGGTGCCGCGTGCAGTCACTGTAGCGTGGCGGTGCCGATCTGGCGGCGCTGCGCAGCGCCGGCCTTGTGCGCGCTGCCGCGGACCGCCACGATGCGCAGGGCGATGGCGCCGCGACAGGGAGTCGTACATGGAATTGCTGACGTTGGAACATTTCGCCGGAAGCGTGAACGAGACGTTCGCGGCGGAGTTGAACGAGGGCGAGATCTCCTTCGTGCTGGTCGAGGCGCGGCCCTTGCCGATCAAGACCCCCGCGCAGCGCGCGCCGTTCTCGCTGCTGTTCCGCAACACCTCCTCGTTCCTGTTCCCGCAACAGATCTACCGCATGCGCCATGCGCGCCTGGGCGAGGTGGGGATCTTCCTGGTGCCGGTGGCGCGCGAGCGCGAAGGCTTCCTGTACCAGGCCGTGTTCAGCTGAGCGCCGGCGCCGCGCAGGCGGCGCGCCAGTGCATCTGCAGGTGGGTTTCGCTGGCGTCGCCGGCGAGGAAGCCCAGCCGCGCGTACAGCCGCTGGGCGGCGGGATTGGCCTGCAGCACATGCAGCGACAGCGGGCATCGGGCCGCGGCCGCCAGCGCTTGCGCATGCGCGACCAGCGCGGTGCCCACACCCTGCCCGCGCCAGGCCGGCAGCAGGCTGATGTCGACCAGCACGTGTTGCGTCGCGCCGCGCTGCAGGTAGAGCCTGCCCAGCGGCGCCTGCGCGGTTTCCACGATCAGGAAGTCGGCGTCGGCGAAGTGGCTTAGATAGTGCGCGTGCTGTAGCGAGAACTGCTGGTCGAGAAACGCGCGCTTGGCTGCCTCAGGCCATGGCACCGCGGCCAGTTCCGCGCTGCGGGTGCTGGCGTACAGGTCGCGCAGCCAGGGCAGGTCGGCATCGCGTGCCGCGCGCAGGCCGATGCCGCGTGCGCGCAACGCCGCCGGGGCTTCAAGGCGATCGCCTCGATCCGGGAAACCAGCCGCAGCCACCGCGCTGGCCTCAATCGAACGCCGGGTAGGTTCCCGACAGCGCGATGCAGAAGTTCACCGCCAGGTAGGGCTGCTGGTTCTGGTGTGCGGCGCCGGTGCCGGTGGGCTGCAGCGCCGTTGGCGCGAACTGCGCGTTTGGTGCTGCCGTGACGAAGGGGCGGGCGGTGCTGCTGCCAAGTGCCGACAACGCCGCGCCCGCAGTGGGCGTGCCGCTCTTCTTGGTCCGGTCCGGCTGCGCAAACATTGTGGCGGCGTGCTGGTGCGGCGGAATCTGCGTGGTCTGCAGGCTGACTCCTGCCGCGCCGAACGTATCGCCGCGCTGCCGGCTGGTCAAACCAGGGCCTTGGCCTTGTTCGCAGCTGGCACGCCCGCAGAAGTTCGGCAGCTGGAACGTGTTGCTGCCGTTGCCGCCGTAGGCGGTCCCGAGCAACGAGAACAAGGCGCTGTTCTGCTGCACCGGCAGCATGGCGCCATTGCACAGCGCCCAGCCCACGGGGTTGAAATCGAAGCCGAACAGCTGGATTTCGCCAAGATAGGGTTCGGTCATGAACGAGTGCTCCGATGGAACGGACGGGCGCCGCCGCGAGGCGGGCGCGGCGAATGGAATCAGCTCTGCTGCGGGAAGATGCCGGCGGTGGAGATGCAGTACTGCACCGTCAGCGTCGGCATGAGGTTGTCGTGCGGCAGGCCGCCGCCGATGATCGTGGTCGATTGCGTGGACATCGCCACCGCCGTGGCGCCGGTGATGTCGGTCGCATAGAACACGTCAGCGGCGACCGCGGCCGGCAACAGTCCGGCCGGTGCGGTGGCGGTCGCGGCTGCCGTCGTGGCCACCAGCGTATGCGTGTGCGCCGGCATCTGTGGGCCGATGAGAGTGACGGCTTCGGTTCCGGAGATCTGGCCGAGCACGTAATTGCTCAGGCCCGGCCCCTGTCCCTGATGCAGCGGCAGGCGCCCACGCAGGTCCGGGACCGCGAACGTGTTCTGCCCATCGCCGCCGTAGGTGGTGCCGATCAGCATGAACAGGACTTCGTATTCGGCGATCGACAACAGGCTGCCGTCGCAGGCTTGCCAGTTCTGCGGGGTGCGGCCGAAGCCGAACATGCGGATCTCGCCGATGAATGGAGTGGCCATGGTGTCCTTCCTGGTCGATGGTGCACTGCGCGCCATCGGCGCGCGGATGGAGGGCGGCTTAGCTGCGCGAGGGGAAGATGCCGTTCAGCGCGATACAGAAATTGAGCGCGGTGTACGGCTGCAGGTTCGGATGCGGCAGGCTGCTGCCCGCCGGGCCGATCGACGCCTGGTTCAGCGCCACCAATGGTCCCGCCGCCGCATACAGCGCCGACGCCGGCCCGGTGGTGCTGACGTTGTTGCCGAACAGGTTCCCGGATGGGTTGCGGTTGTTGCCCGCGGCGCTCGAGCCCTGCAGTAGATGGTTGTGCGCAGGCAGATTGTCCGGCAGCAGCGAGACGTTCTCGGAACCGCCCACCTGCCCGACCGGCGCCGCGGGCGGTTGCCAGGCCGGATCCGCCGATGGCGAAGCGCCGAGTGGCGTGCGTCCGCGCATGTCGGGTAATGCAAAGGTGGTATTGCCGTTGCCGCCGAAGCGCGTCCCGAGCACGCTGAACAGCGCCTGGTTCTGGTTGACCGGCAATATCTGTCCGTTGCACTGCGCAAAATACTTGGGCGCGAAAACGAAACCGGTCATCATGATCTGACCGATGAAGAACTCGCTCATGCGGATCTCCCCCCGATTGTGGTGCCGGGGCATCGTGCCCGGCGCGCTCTACTTAATCACGGATTTCCTGACACGCAAGTCTTGATAATAATGAACGAGACAGTCTCAGCGCATTTGTTGCTTTACCCGCAGTAAAAATTACTGTTCAAATGCGGGGCGGCGCGAAGGGGATACGCCTTGCAAAGGCCTATATTCGCGCTGTCTGAGGCACCAGGAGCGTTGCCGGCGTCAGTGGGATGGCGCGACCTTTGGGGAAATGGAATATGTCTACGAAATGCACCGTCTCTTTCGGCTGGGCGCGCGTTGCCTCGCGCTGGCCGATAATGCTCGCCTTGTTGCTGGTGGCAACGCTGTATTCCGGAGCGGCTGCAGCGGCGCCCTCCCAGTTCTGTCCGACGATAAATACCAGCGTCGTGCAGGGCGGCTCGGTGCAGATCGACGTCACCACCTGCGACGGCACGGGAATCTACGACATCGGCGTCGGCTGGGATGGCGTGCAGCCGGCGCACGGCACGCTCGACGTGCCGAACCCGAGCGGCCCGCAGGGCACCCAGATCGTCACCTATACCCACGACGGAATTTCCACCGCCAGTGACAGCTTTCCGCTGGAGGATGGAGAAAGCAACACCATTACCGTCAACATCACCGTCGTTCCTGCGCTATCGGCCAGCATCGCGGTCGCGCCGGCCAGCCGCAACGAAGACAGCGGCGCGGCCTTCACCTACACGGTGACGCTGAGCCAGACCAGCAATTCGGCGACGACGGTCAACATCGCCTCCAGCGGCACCGCCACCAGCGGGGGGGACTACAACGGCGCGGTGGGCAGCGTCGTGATTCCGGCCAATACCACCACCGCCACGTTCCCCATCACGCCGATCGCCGACGGCACCGTCGAAGCGGACGAGACGGTGATCATGAGCGTGGTCAGCGGCAGCGGTTACGGCATCGGCAGCCCGTCCGCGGCGACCGCGACCATCCTCGACGACGACGTGCCCAGCGCGTCGATCGCGGTGGCCCCGGCCAGCGTGTCCGAGGACGGCGCCACCAACCTGGTCTACACCGTCACGCTCGACCAGGCCCCGGTGAACGCGACGTCGGTCGCCTTCAGCGTCGGCGGCAGCGCCACGTCCGGCGCCGATTACGCGGCCGTGAGCTCGCCGCTGGTGATCGGCGCCGGCCAGACCATCGGCACCATCACCATCAATCCGACCGCCGACGGCACCGTCGAACCCGACGAAACCGTGGTGATCAGCCTGGCCGCGGGCAGCGGCTACAGCGTGGGTTCGCCCGATAGCGCCACCGGCACCATCGCCAACGACGATGTGCCCTCGCTGAGCATCAACAATGTGAGCCTCAACGAAGGCGATGCCGGCACCAGCAACGCGACCTTTACCGTCTCGCTGAGCCAGCCGGCCGGCGCCGGCGGCGTCAGCTTCGACATCGCCACGGCCGATGGCTCCGCCACTGCGGGCGTGGACTACGTCGCCTCGAGCCTGACCGGGCAGACCATCCCCGCCGGCAGCAGCAGCGGCACCTTCACCGTGCTGATCAACGGCGACTCGCTCAACGAAGCCAACGAGAACTTCTTCGTCAACGTCAGCAACGTCAGCGGCGCCAGCGTCAGCGACCCCCAGGGCCAGGGCACCATCGTCAACGACGATGCGCAGCCGACGCTGTCGATCGACGATGTCAGCGTCAACGAAGGCAACAGCGGCACCACCACGGCCACCTTCACGGTGAGCCTGAGCGCGGCCAGCGGCCAGACCGTATCGGTCGACTACGCCAGCGCCGACGGCACCGCCACCGCCGGCAGCGACTATGTCGCGCGCGTCGGTACGCTGACCTTCGCGCCGGGGACCACCGCGCAAGGCGTGGCGATCACCGTCAACGGCGATACCGCGGTCGAGCCGAACGAGACCTTCAGCGTCGATTTGTCCGGCGCCAGCAACGCGGGCATCGCCCGCGCCACCGGCACCGGCACCATCACCAACGACGATGCGGTGGTGACTGTCGGTCCGGCGTCGCTGCCATCGGCGACGGCGGGCACCGCCTACAGCCAGAACCTGAGTGCCAGCGGCGGCACCGCGCCTTACTCCTTCGTGATCAGCGCGGGAGCATTGCCGGCCGGATTGACCTTGAGCGCCGCCGGCGTGCTGTCCGGCACGCCGACCGCCAGCGGCAGCTTCAACTTCACCGCGACCGCCACCGACAGCGGCGGCAGCCCCACCAGCGGCAACCGCGCCTACGCGCTGGTCGTGGCCAGCCCGACGCTCACCCTGCCGGCCACCACCCTGGCGGGCGGTACTGCCGGCCAGGCGTACACGGCCGCCATCAACCCGGCGACCGGCGGCATCGCGCCGTACACCTATACGCTCAGCGCCGGCGCATTGCCGGCCGGCGTCACGGTCAACAGCGCGACCGGTGCACTCAGCGGCACGCCGACCGTGGCCGGCAATTTCAACTTCAGCCTGACCGCGACCGACAGCACCACCGGCAGCGCCGGGCAGGCGAGCCAGAGCTACAGCCTGAGCATCGTGTCGCCGACGCTGAGCATCGCGCCGCCGACGCTGCCGACCGGTACGGCCGGCAGCGCCTATAGCCAGACGCTGAGTGCGAGCGGCGGCACCGCGCCGTACAGCTACGCGGTCAGCGCCGGCGCGTTGCCGACCGGGCTGAGCCTGGCGGCCGGTGGCGCGCTGGCGGGCACCCCGACGGTTGCCGGTAGCTTCGCCTTCACCGTGACCGTCACCGACGCAGGCAGCTTTACTGCGGCGCAGGCGTACACGCTGTCGATCGCCGCGCCGACGCTGAGCGTCGCGCCGCCGACATTGCCGTCAGGCACGGTCGGCAACGCCTACAGCCAGACCCTGAGCGCCAGTGGCGGCACCGCGCCGTACAGCTACGCGGTCAGCGCCGGCACCTTGCCGGCCGGTCTGACCCTGGCCGCGGGCGGCGCGCTCTCGGGCACCCCGACCGCCATCGCCAGTTCTACCTTCACCGTGACTGTCACCGACGCGCACGGCTTCACCGCGGCACAGGCCTACACCGTGGCGATCGCCGCGGCGGTGCCGGCACCGGTGGCGGTGGACGATACCGGCGCAACGCTGGTCGAGACGGCGCTGACCCTGGCGGTGACCGGCAACGACACCGGCAGCATCGACACGATCGCGGTGACGACGGCGCCGACCCACGGCACCGCGGTGGTGAACGGCGTGCAGCTGATATACACGCCGGCCGCCGGCTATGTCGGCGCCGACACCCTGAGCTATACCGCCACCGGCGCCGGCGGCACCTCGGCGCCGGCCACGGTCACCATCACCGTCAATGCGCGTCCTGTCGCGGCGTCGGCGACGATGCAGGCGGTGTCCGGCGAAGCGCAGACGGTGGATCTGACCCGCAACGCGACCGGTGGGCCGTTCGTGGCTGCCGCGCTGGTGGCGATCATGCCGGCCAATGCCGGCACCGCGACCATTACCCGCAGCGGCGGCGCGGCGGCGACTGGTGTTCCGACCGCAGCCGCGGCCGATGGCCCCAGCTTCATCATGACCTTCACCCCGAACCCGGCGTTCTCCGGCCAGGCCACGGTGCGCTTCACCCTGTCCAATGCCTATGCGACGTCGGCCGAAGCGGCCATCGTGTTCGTGGTCGCGCCGCGTCCGGATCCGACTTTGGATGCGGAAGTGCGCGGGCTGATCGATGCGCAGGCCGAGTCGACCCGGCGTTTCGCCAAGGCGCAGATCGACAACTTCCAGCGCCGGCTGGAGGCGACCCACCGCGGCGATCGCAGCTTCGACAACAGCCTGAGCTTCCAGGCCAGCTCGCACTGCCGCCAGGCCGAGCGCGGGGTGACGGCGCAGCCGTGCAGCCAGCCGACCTGGGATGCGGATACGGCGATGGACGCCGGCGATCCGGCGGCCACGCGCACGCCGACCGCCAGGACCGCGGTCGACGGCGACCTCGGCCTGTGGGTGGGCGGTGCGATCCGCTCCGGCAGCCTGGACAAGCAGGCGCAGCGCGCCGGCGTGGACTTCCAGTCCGACGGCCTGAGCATGGGTGCCGACTACCGGGCGTCGGACTGGCTGGCGCTGGGCGCGGGGCTGGGCTGGGGCCGCGACGACAGCGACGTCGGCAGGAACGGCAGCCGCAGCAAGGCGACCGCGTACACGCTGGCGTTGTATGCCAGCGTCCATCCCGGGCAGCACTTCTTCTTCGACACCCTGGTCGGCTACCAGCTGCTGTCCTACGACCTGCGCCGCTACGTGACCGACAACGGCGAACTGGCCGAAGGCGGCCGCGACGGCAGCCAGTGGATCGCATCGGTGTCCACCGGCGCCGACCTGCAGCGCGGCGACTGGCAGATCACCCCGTATGCGCGGGTGGACATGGCCCGCGCCACGCTGGACGCCTACAGCGAAGCGGCGATGGCGCCGTACGCGCTGCACTACGCGGACATGGACGTGTCCACCACCACCGGCAACCTCGGCCTGCGCCTGGAGTGGCGGCGCGAGATGTCCTGGGGCCAGTTCACCCCGCAGCTGCGCATGGAATACCAGCGCGACTTCCAGGGCCGCGGCGACGCCACGCTCAGCTACGCCGACCTGAGCGGCGGCCCGCTGTACCGCACCGGGCTGAGCGTGTTCGACCGCAACCGGCTGATGCTGGGGCTGGGCGCGGTGTTCACCACCGAACAGGGCCTGTCCACCCGCGTCGAATACCGCGGCGTGACCGACGGCGACAGCGGCAGCGACCAGACCTGGATGTTCAACGTGGAAAAGAAGTACTGACGCGATAAGCCCCTCTCCCCTCGGGAGAGGGATTGGGGTGAGGGTCCGGCGCGAAGCGTCTCGCGGAGTTTGGGTACACGAGGCTGCGCCCGTACCCTCATCCGCCCCTGCGGGGCACCTTCCCCCGAAAAGGGGGCCATGGTCCCGGTGGGAGAAGGGAGCATCCGTAGCCCCTCTCCCACCGGGAGAGGGGTTGGGGTGAGGGTACGGCGCGAAAGCGTCTCGCGAAGTTTGGGTGCACGAGGCTGCGCCCGTACCCTCATCCGCCCCTGCGGGGCACCTTCCCCCGAAAGGGGGGCCATGGTCCCGGTGGGAGAAGGGAGCAGCCGTAGCCCCTCTCCCACCGGGAGAGGGGTTGGGGTGAGGGTCCGGCGCGAAAGCGTCTCGCAAAGTTTGGGTGCACGAGGCTTCGCCCGTACCCTCATCCGCCCCTGCGGGGCACCTTCTCCCGATGGGAGAAGGAACAGCCGTAGCCCCTCTCCCGTCGGGAGAGGGGTTGGGGTGAGGGTTCGGCGCGAAGCGTCTCGCGGAGTTTGGGTGCACGAGGCTGCGCCCGTACCCTCATCCGCCCCTGCGGGGCACCTTCTCCCGGTGGGAGAAGGAACAGCCAGCCACCACCATCCCGCAACGCCACCGCACGCGCGCATCCGGCACAATGCCGCACGCATGCACGCCACCTCCGCGCCCGACTTCCGCCTGTATCCGTCCAATGCGCTGGATACCCTGGCCGCCCTGCTCGCCGAGGAGCTGCGCCGGCCGGTGCCGGAACAGCCGCTGCTGACGCCGGAAGTGGTGCTGATCCCGCAGGTGGCGATGCGCCGCTGGCTGCAGTCCACGCTCGCCGCTGCGCACGGTGTCGCCGCGAACCTGGAATTCCTGACCCCCGGCGAATTCGTCGCGCGCGCGCTGGAGGCCAATCTCGGCCCGGCCGCCGACGACCTGGACATGGCCACCACCCAGTGGCGGCTGTACGCGGCGCTGCAGGCCGACCTGGGCAGCGATGCGGCGCTCGCCCCGCTGGCCGGCTACCTGGCCGACGGCGACGCGCTCAAGCCCTGGGCGCTGGCCGGCGAGCTGGGCAACGTGTTCGAGAAATACCAGGCCTGGCGCCGCGACTGGCTGCTGCGCTGGGAAGGCGGCGCCGACGTGGACGACCCGCAGGCGCGGCTGTGGCGCAGGATCGCCAGCGGCCGCCAGTACCGCGCGCGTCGCATCGGCCAGTTCCTGGACCGCTACGCGCGCCCCGACGGCCCGTTGCCGCAAGGACTGCCGCGGCGGCTGTTCGCCTTCGCCATCCTCAACGTCTCCCCGGACGTGCTGCGCGTGCTCGCCACTCAGGCGCGCGTGGGCACGCTGCACTTCTACCTGCCCACGCCCACCCAGGGCTATTGGGGCGACCTGCAGACGCTGTGGCAGCGCCGCCGCCAGGACGGGGCGGTGGATCTGTTCGCCGAGCAGGTGCAGGAGAATCCGCTGCTGCAGGCTTGGGGTGCGGCCGGGCGCGATTTCATGGCGCTGGTCGGCGACTACGAAGTGGTGCATCCGCTGGCCGAGATCGCGGTGTACGCCGACCCGCTGGCCTCCGGCGCGCGCGCGCTGGCCGACGGCGGCCTCGGCGACAGCCTGCTGCGGCGCATGCAGAGCGACCTGTTCCACCGCCGCGCGCCGGCCGTGCCGCCGCCGTTGCCGGCGGTCGACCTGGCCGATCCGAGCCTGCAGGTGCACGCCTGCCACACCCGCCTGCGCGAACTGCAGGTGCTGCACGATCAGCTGCGCGCCTTGCTCGACGACCCCCGCTTCGATCCGCCGCTGCAGCCGCGCGAGATCGCGGTGCTGTCGCCGGACATCGACCCGTACGTGCCGTACCTGGACGCGGTGTTCGGCGGCCACGGCAGCGACGACGCGCTGCCCTACGCGCTGGCCGACGCCAGTCCGCTGGCCAGCGAGCCGCTGGCCGAGGTGTTCCTGACCCTGCTCGGCCTGCCGCTGTCGCGCTTCGGCCTGCACGAGATCCTCGACCTGCTGGCCAGCGCGCCGATCGCCGAGGCGGCCGGGCTGGACGAAACCGGATTGGAACGCCTGCGCGGCTGGCTGCACGCCGCCGGCGTGCGCTGGGGACTGGACGCGGCGCACCGGCACCAGCACCAGGCGCCCGGCGACGATGCCTATACCTGGCGTTTTGCGCTGGACCGGCTGCTGCTCGGCCACGCCAGCGGTGCCGAGGACGATATCGCTGGCGTGGCGCCATGGCCGCAGCTCGAAGGCAGCGCGCTGCTGGCGCTGGACACGCTGCTGCGGCTGCTGCGGGTGCTGGACCGCCACCAGGCCATGCTGGCCGAGCCGATGAGCCCGGCGGACTGGCGCGAATGCCTGCTCGGCCTGCTCGACGCGCTGATCCCGCAGGCGCCATCAGCGCCGCGCGCGCAGCGCGCGCTGGAACGGTTGCGCACGCTGATCGACCAGTTCGCCCGCGACGCCGCGCGCGCCGACTACGCCGGCAAGGTGCCGGCCGAGGTGGTGCGCGCGCACTTCGCCGCGGTGCTGGGCGAATCGGACACGCGCGCGCCGCTGCTCACCGGCGGCATCAGCTTCGGCCGCATGGTGCCGATGCGCCTGCTGCCGTTCCGCGCGATCTGCCTGCTCGGCATGAACGATGGCGACTTCCCGCGCCGCGACCCGGCCGCCGGGCTCAACCGCCTTACCGCCGACCTGGGCAGCGCGCGCCGCCGCCACGGCGACCGCTCCACCCGCGAGGACGACCGCTTCCTGTTCCTGCAGCTGTTCGCCTCGGCGCAGGACGTGTTCTATCTCAGCTACCTCGGCGCCGATGCGCGCGACGGCACGCCGCGCGAGCCGTCGGTGCTGATCAGCGAACTGCTGGCCAGCGCCGCGCAGTACCACGCCGCTCCCAAGGCCATCGACGCGCTGGTGGTGCGCCATCCGCTGCAGCCGTTCGCCGCCGCCGCGTTCGGCGCGCTCGGCGAGGACGGCGCCGACCCGCGCCGCTTCAGCTACCGCCGGCAATGGCGGCCGGCGGTGGACAGCCTGGCCGGGCAGCGCCAGCCGCTGGCGCCATGGGTCGCGGGCGCGTTGCCGGCGGACGCCATGGCGCTGCCGGCAAGCGTGTCGATCGACGACCTGCGCCGGCTGTTCGCCGATCCGGCCGGGCAGTTCCTGCGCCATCGGCTGGGCATGCGCCTGCCCGATCCGGCCGGCGAGGACAGCGACCTGGAGCCGCTGCTGGCGCCGAGCGGCGGGCTGGACCAGTACGGCCTGCAGCAACAGGTGCTGCAGGCGGTGCTCGCCGACGAAGCCGAGGGCCTGTACGCGCGCCTGCGCGCGCGCGCGCTGCTGCCGTCCGGCCCACTCGGCCGGCGCCTGCTCGACGAGCGCCTGCGCCAGCTGCGCCCGTACGCTGAAGCGTTCGCGCAGTGGCGCGGCGACGCGCCGGCACGCTCGCAGCGGCTGCAGGTGCGGATCGACGACATCGACCTGCACGGCCGCCTGCCCGGTTGGTACGCCAACGGCGTGGGCCGGGTGCAGGTCGGCGCGGTCAGCGGCCGCGCGGCGATCCGTCACGGCCTGGAGTGGCTGCTGCTGCGCGCCGCCGGCGAGCGCGCCGACTACGTGCGCTTCTTCGAAGACGACGACAGCCTCGGCCCGCATCCGATGGACGCCAACGCGGCCGAACCGCTGTCGCAGGCACAGGCGCAGGCGGCGCTGGCCGAGCTGCTGCGGCTGTACCGGCAGGGCCTGCAGGCGCCGCTGGCGTTCGCCCCGTACAGCAGCTGGAAATACCACCAGGCCGCGCGCAACGACGACCTCGACAAGGCGATCAAGGACGCCGCCGCGCAGTGGCAGGCCAGCTTCGGCTGGAGCGAAGCGACGAGTCCGGAACTGCGCTTGGTGCATCGCGGCCGCGACCCGTTCGCCGATGCGCAGCGCTTCGCCGAATTCGCCGCCACCAGCCACCGGCTGTATGCGCTGCTCGAACGCGGCGACGCCGGCGGCGCGCTGGATCCGGCGCGGCTGGCGGAGAGCTGGCGGCAGTGGCGCGGCGCGCAGGAGGACGCCGAATGAGTGGCCCCCTCGCCGATCCGTACCTGACCCTGCCGCTGCACGGCGTGCGCCTGATCGAGGCCAGCGCCGGCACCGGCAAGACCTTCACCCTGGCCACGCTGTTCACCCGGCTGGTGGTCGAGCGCCGCTTGCGCGTCGGCCAGATCCTCGCCGTCACCTTCACCGAGGCCGCCACCCAGGAACTGCGCCGGCGCATTCGCGAGCGCCTGGCGCTCGCGGCGACGCTGGTGCCCGACGCCCCAGCGCTCCCTGTAGGAGCGGCTTCAGCCGCGACAGATATCTCGAGCGACCTGCCGCCGACCGAGATCGCCGACGACCAGTCGCGGCTGAAGCCGCTCCTACAGGAAGCGCCCGACGCCATCCTCACCCGCGCTATCCTCGCCGCGCATCTGGCCGCCAGCGACGAAACCCCCACCGCCCTGCGCCGCCGCCTGCAGCAGGCGGTGGAGGAAATCGACCTCGCCGCGATCTTCACCATCCACGGCTTCTGCGCCCGCGTGCTGCGCGAGCACGCGCTGGAGAGCGGCCAGGCCTTCGCCGCGCCGGAACTGCTGGCCAACGACCGCGAGCTGCTGGCCGAAGTCGCCGCCGACCTGTGGCGCCAGCGCGCCGCAGACGCGGCGATGGCCGAGGACCTGGTCGCGCTGTGGCCGGGCGGTCCCGAGGCATTGGCCAGCGACCTGCGCGAACTGGTGCGGCATCCGCAGCTGCTGCCGGCGGTCGCCACCACCGCCGACGATCCCGCCGCGTTGCTGCAGGCGGCGCAAGCGGCGGGCAGCGCACTGGCCGCGGCGTTCCAGGCGCATGGCATCGCCTTCTTCGACGCGATCATGGCCGCGATCGACGGCGGCGTGCTGAGTAAGGTCAGCTACAAGCCCGACTGGCTGGCCGCGCTGTGGCATTGGTTCGACGGGTTCGCCGCCGCGCCCGCACAGGGCCTGCCGCCGCACCCCAAGCTGATCAAGCTGACCGCCGCGGAACTGGCCGCCGGCACCAACAAGAAATTCGTCGACCGCACCCCGGCCTCGCCGCTGAGCCATGCCATCGACGGCTATCTGGCTGCGCTGGCGCGCGTGGAGGAATGGCGCGGCCGGCGCCGCATCCGCCTGCTGCACGCGCTGCGCGACGATGCCGGCGCGCGCCTGGCCCTGCTCAAGCGCCAGCGCCGCGTGCAGACCTACGACGACCTGGTCGACGGCGTGGCGCGCGCGCTGCAAGGCCCGCAGGGCGAGGCGCTGGCGCAGCGGCTGCGTGCGCAGTACGCCATCGCGCTGGTGGACGAATTCCAGGACACCGACGCGCGCCAGTGGTCGATCTTCTCCAAGGTGTTCGGGTCCGCGAACGAAAACGGCGAGCGCAGCGTTTCGCCCGGCGAGTACGGCACCGAACCGACCGATCAGGCGCAAGCGCGCTTCCTCGCGCTGATCGGCGATCCCAAGCAGGCCATCTACGGCTTCCGCGGCGGCGACGTGCAGACCTACCTGGCCGCGGCCGCCACCGCCGAACCGGCACCGCCGCTCGGGCACAATTTCCGCTCGCGTCCCGCGCTGCTGGCGGCGATCGAGGCGCTGTACGCGCAGGCCGGTCACGCGCAGGCGTTCCTGACCGACGGCATCGCCTTCCACCCGGTGCAGCCGGGCACCAAGCGCAGCGATGCCGAGCTGCAGCGCGACGGCGCCACCGCGCCGGCGCTGACCCTGTGGCGCGCGCCGCAGCCGCCGCCGCCGGACAAAGGAAAGCCCAAACCCTGGAGCGCCGGCCGCGCACGCGCGCTGTGCACTGCCGCCTGCGTCGCCGCGATCCGCGACTGGCTCGCCGGCGGCCGCGCCGGCACCGCCATGGTCGGCGGCCGTCCGGTGCAGGCCGGCGACATCGCGGTGCTGGTGCGCAGCCATGGCGAGGCCACCCGCATCCAGCAGGCGCTTGGCGCGGTCGGCATTCCCGCGGTGGCCGCCGGCCGGCAGAGCCTGTTCGCCACCGACCAGGCGCTGGAATTGCTGACCCTGCTGCAGGCGCTGCTCGACCCGGGCGACGACAGCCGCCTGCGCGCGGCGCTGGCGACGGTGCTGATCGGCGAAGACGCCGCGGCGATCGCCGCGCTGGAACACGACGGCGACCGCCACCGCCGCTGGCAGCAACAGGCGCTGGACTGGCGCGAACGCTGGCAGCGCGGTGGTCCGCTGGCGCTGATCGGCGACCTCGGCGCCGCGCACGCGCAACGCCTGCTGGCGCTGCTCGACGGCGAACGCCGGCTGACCAACTACCTGCAGCTGGCCGAGCTGCTGCAGGAAGCCGACACCCGCGCGCTCGGCCCGCACGGCCTGGTCGATTGGCTGGCGCGGCGCATCGCCAATGCCGACGACAGCGACGAGACCCAGCAACTGCGCCTGGAATCGGACGCGCGCCGGGTGCAGATCGTGACCCTGCACAAGAGCAAAGGCCTGGAGTATCCGTTGGTGTTCCTGCCCTACGTCGGCATCGGCCGCAGCGACCGCGGCGCGGGCCGGCATTGCGCCGTGCACGCGCCGCCGCTCGGCCGCCAGCTGCACTGGAACACGTCGAAGTGGAGCGGCGGCAACGACGATCCGGCGTGGAGCACGGCCGAGGCGGCGTGGAGGCAGGAACAGCGCGCCGAGGACGCGCGCCTGCTCTACGTCGGCCTGACCCGCGCCGAGCACGCGCTGTGGATCGCCACCGGCCCGTTCCACCAGCACGAGCGCACCGCGCTGGCGGCGATGGTCGCTGACCTGGATGCGTTGCAGGCCGCCGCCGGCACAGGCGCGATCGCCATCGACACCACGCCGCCGCCGATCAACGTGCCGCGCCTGCCGCCTGCCGCCGAGATCCAGGTGCCGCCGGCGCGCGTGCCGCAGCGGCACATCGCCCCGGACTGGTGGGTGTACAGCTTCACCCAGCTGGCCAACGCCGATGCCGGCGTCGCCGCCGACCCGATGGCCAGCGCCACCGTCGTCGGCAGCGGCGGCACTGACGAACCGTCCACCAGCGAGGCCGTTGCGACCACGCTGGACGTCGAAGCCTTCGATCGCCGCTTCGCCGGCAACCGCTTCGGCGTGGCGATGCACGACGTGTTCGAACGCTGCGACTTCGCCGCCTGGCGCGATTGGAGTCCCGGCCAGCCGGCACCGGACGGGCAGACCGCGGCCATCGTCGAAGCGCTGCAACGCGGCGGCTACGCCCAGGACGAACTGGACGACGGCGCGGCCATGCTCACCGCCCTGGTCGGCAACACCCTCACCGTCGCGCTGCCCGAAGGCACCCACCTGGCCGCGGTGCCCGAACCGCAACGCCGCAACGAAATGGAATTCCACTTCGCGATGCGGCCCACCCGTGTCGACGCGCTGCTGGCGCTGCTGCACCGCTTCGGCGTGGTCGGCGAACGCCAGGCCTTCGGCGCGCGCAAGCGCCTGGAAGGCCTGATGACCGGCCTGATCGACCTCACCTACCAGCACGACGGGCGCTGGTACGTGCTCGACTACAAGTCCAACCGCCTGCCCAGCTACGACGCCGACGCATTGGCACGGGCGATGGCGCACAGCGAATACGAACTGCAGGCGCTGATCTACACCGTCGCGCTGCACCGCTGGCTGCGCTTCCGCCTGGACGAAGCCTACGACTACGCCCGCGACTTCGGCGGCGTGCGCTACCTATTCTGCCGCGGCCTGGACGCCACGCGCGACCCATCGCCGGGCGTGCACGCCTGGCGCTTCGACCCCGACCTGGTCGAGTCCGTCGACGCCCTATTTGCGGGCGCCGCTTTAGAGCCCCTCTCCCTCCGGGAGAGGGGTTGGGGTGAGGGTACGTCCGCCCACGGAGCGCCCACCCCGTGAACCAACCCAACCTCCTGGCCGCCCTCCACAGCAGCGGCGCGCTAAGCACCCTGGATGACGCCTTCGACCCCACGCTCCTCGAAGCCGCCGACGCCCTGTCCGCCGGCGCCGCTTTGGAGCCCCTCTCCCCCTGGGAGAGGGGTTGGGGTGAGGGTACGTCCGCCCACGGAGCCCCCCACCCCGTGAACCAACCCAACCTCCTGACCGCCCTCCACAGCAGCGGCGCGCTAAATACCCTGGATGACGCCTTCGACCCCACGCTCCTCGAAGCCGCCGACGCCCTGTCCGCTGGCGCCGCTTTGGAGCCCCTCTCCCCCCGGGAGAGGGGTTGGGGTGAGGGTACGTCCGCCCACGGAGCGCCCACCCCGTGAACCAACCCAACCTCCTAAGCGCCCTCCACCGCAGCGGCACCCTCCGCACGCTCGATCACGCCTTCGCCCAAACCCTGAGCCGCCTGGCCCCGGACACCCCCGACCTGGTCCTGTCCGCCGCCGCCCTGGCCTCGCTTGCCGTCGCCAGTGGCCACGCCGGCCTCGACCCGGCCCGCGCCAGCGTCCTGCTCGACCCGCGCGACGGCCCGCCGCCGCAACTCCCGGACCCGACCGACTGGCAACGCGCCCTGTCCGCCTCGCGCTGGATCGCCCAGCCCGCGCAGGAGGACCCATCGGCTGCCGACTGCCCGCTGGTGCTGGAACACGGCCTGCTCTACCTGCGCCGCTACCGCGAATACGAGCGTCGCCTGGCGCAGGGCCTGCGCCGCATCGCCGCGCACCCGCTGCCGGCCTTCGACGTCGCCGCGCTCGCCCCGCTGTTCGCGCAGCTGTTCCCGCTCCCATCGGCGACCGAAGGAAGTCCCCGAGGGAAAGAGGGTGCCCGAAGCGGGAGTAAGGGCACGTCCGCCTCCGACCACCCCACCGACCGCCAAGCCCAGGCCGCCGCACTCGCCCTGCGCCGCACCCTGCTGCTGGTCACCGGTGGCCCCGGCACCGGCAAGACCACCACCATCGCCCGCCTGCTGCTGCTGCGCATCGCCCAGGCGCAGGCCACGGACAGCGCTGCCCCGCGCATCGCCCTGGCCGCGCCCACCGGCCGCGCCGCCGAACGCATGGCCGAGAGCCTGCGCACCGCCGTGGCGCGCGCCATCGAAAGCGGCATCGAGCCGACCCTGGCCGCCGCACTGCCGGCCGGCGCCAGCACCCTGCACCGCCTGCTCGGCGTGATCCCCGACCTGCCGCGCTTCCGCCATGACGCCGATAACCCGCTGCCGTTCGACCTGATCGTGGTCGACGAAGCCTCGATGGTCGATTTGCCGCTGATGTGCAAGCTGGTCGAAGCCGTCGCCGACGGCACCCAACTGATCCTGCTCGGCGACGCCGACCAGTTGCCCTCGGTCGAAGCCGGCGACGTCCTCGCCGCCATCCTGCAGGCCGCCGGTCCCGGCGACGCCCTGCAGCCGGACGACGCGCAAGCGCTGCAGCCGCTGCTGGGCCACACCCACGCCGATACCCGCGGCGGCGGCCTGTCCGGGCATCGCGTGCACCTGCTGCGCGGCTACCGCCAGGCGCAGGGTTTCGCACTGGCGCCGCTGGCCGACGCCGTGCGCGCCGGCGACGCCGACACCGCCCTGGCCCTGCTACGCAGCGGCGCCCTGGCCGGCGTGCACTTCCACGAAGACAGCGAAGACCCGCTCGCCGCCCGCCGCGATGCCCTGCTCGCGCACTGGCGCGCCCTGGCCGACGCCGCCGATCCCGCCCATGCCCTGCGCGACGCCGCGCGCCTGCGCCTGCTCAGCGCCGTGCGTGCCGGCCCGCAAGGCGCGCGCGGCCTCAACGCCCGCATCGAACAGTTGCTGGCCGACAGCGGTGCCGGTGCCCGCCGCCTCGGCGCCGCCTCGCCCTGGTTCCATGGCCGGCTGCTGCTGATCACCGAGAACAGCTACCGCCATGGCCTGTTCAACGGCGACGTCGGCATCTGCCTCAGGGACGCGCAGGGCGCCCTGGTAGCCTGGTTCGAAGGCGAGGGCGACGGCCAGGTCCGCGGTTTCCACCCCGCCGCGTTGCCCGCGCACGAAAGCGCCTTCGCGATGACCGTGCACAAGGCGCAAGGCAGCGAGTTCGAGGAAGTGTGGCTGCAGCTGCCGACGCGCGACGTGCGCGTGCTCAGCCGCGAACTGGTCTACACCGGCATCACCCGCGCCCGGCAGACCCTGCACCTGGCTGCCAGCGAAGCCGTGCTGCGCGCCGCGCTGGCGCGACATGCGGCGCGGATCTCGGGGTTGGCGTGGCGGTTGGGTGAAGCAGACGTGCCGGTCGCCGTTGAGGCATCCCTGGCACCCACGACGCCCACGCAGGGCACGTTGTTCTAAACGTGCGGGGAGGCGACTGGCGCGATGCCGGCCAAGACACTGCGGCGCACTTCATCGTTTGGTGTCTGGAAGCGCAGTTGAGCGCCTATCGCATAGATGTCAGGGGCAGATCCGGGTGAGGACACACGCCCCAATCTTCAAGACAATCGCAACGCACTGGCCCACGTTGATCCCAGAGATCGCCACCAGTGCTTGGCAATTCAACTGAAACAGGGACGAAATGACGCAAACATTGGATTGGACGTTGAGCCGAGTGGCAGTCTTCGATGAGAGCCGCGTCTATGTGCTCGCCTACTCCAAGCGCGAGCCCGGCACCCGAGTCTTTCGATGGACCGGAAAATGGGACAACTTCTACGTTCGAGCGATTTCCGCCGGCATATGCGCGGTTCGCGGCGCTGCTCCCGAAATTCTGACGCTATGCGCCGATGGCAGCGTTCATCGCGCTGCGCCCGACGGGCAGGCCTACGAGGAGACGGGCGAGGAGAAACCCAGCAAGCACGGCCTGCTGCGCGACATCCGCCCCATCGGTGGCAGCGTCTATGCCACAGGCTTCGGCCGCCAGGTCTATGTGCGTAAGGACAGGGCTTGGCAGCGCTGCGATGAAGGAGTGGTCGAAGATCCGGCCGCCGATCGGCTCAATGGCTTCGAATCCATCGACGGCTTCGACGAAGACGAAATCTATGCCGTCGGCCACCAGGGCGAGATCTGGTGTTGCCGACATGGTGTCTGGCAGCAACGCGAAAGCCCGACCGACAGCATCCTGGAAAACGTGCTGTGCGCATCCGATGGAGCCGTCTACATCTCGGGCCAGTCGGGCATCGTCATGCGAGGCCGTGCCGACCGCTGGGAGCGCATCGAGCACGAGCTCACCGAAGAGACATTCTGGGACATGGCCTGGTTCGGCGATCGACTCTGGCTTTCAACCACCAATGCGCTCTACACGCTACAAGGCGACAAGCTGGAGAGGGTCGAGACAGGACTTCCCGGCGATCAGACCTTCAGGTACCTGGACGCGAATGCGCAGTGCCTGTGGTCATCCGGCGAACGGCACCTTGCAGCGTTCGATGGAGCGCACTGGACGCGCATCCCCGGTCCTTGAGACGGCCTCGTTGTTGCCACATGCTCGAGCGCATCTGCCCGGGAAGCCGATGGCCGGGTCGGCTTGCGTAGCGTCGGCATAGCTTTCCGGACGACCACTCCAGCGGAACGTCATTCGGCGGCATGGGCGCGCCTGGCTGGTTGGCGCGCTGGTGGCGGCCGGGCACCAAGAACCTCGAGTAGGTTTCGAGAAACCAAGAGGCGAGGGCCATGTTGCAAACAACATGGCACAACTTCTTGGTCGTGCGCAGCTGCCCGAAACAGCAGCGGCGCACGCGTTACGTTCGAGAGCATGTATCCCGGCGACCGCTCACTTGGCCGGAACGCGCTGGTACTCGTCGCTGCCGGTGCTGAGGTGGCCATTGGCGTGGTCGATGGCGAAGTTCACCGTTTCGCCGTCGTTGGAGACCTGCAGCACGCCATCCTTGTAGATGGCCGGGTAGTTCTCGGTCTTCGGCTTGCGGCTGAAGAACCGCGGCGTGGTGTTGCGCACCATGAAGGACTCCCCGTTGCGCTCGATCTCCATCACGTCGTCCTGCGACTGCACGTTGACCCAGTGGCCGACGAACTTCTCGCCCTCCACCTTGGCGCAGGCGGTCATCAGCATCGCCGCGGCCAGCGCGGCACCCATCCATTTCGTCATCTCGGCGCTCCGGTGTGAAAGTCACGGCGAGGATGAGGAAGCCTGGATGTATGGGAGGTCAAGAGGGCGGGGCTGCGTCGCCAGCGGCGCCGGACCAGCGTTGCAACGCGCTGCCCGACGCCGCCAGTACCATGCACCGCCCGCTCGGCACCATCCCGGACTCGCCCAGCGTTCGCCACACGCTCGAGTTCCGCTGCCGCTGCACGTGCGGATGACCGACGAGCCTGGAACGGTGGACCTGCCGCCGACGCAGCAAGCTAGACGGCCATGACCCCGCCATCGACGAACAGTTCGTGCCCGGCGACGAAACTCGCCGCGTCCGAGGCCAGGAACAGCACCGGCGCGGCGATCTCCTCCGGGGTGCCCAGGCGGCCGAACGGGATCATCTGCGTCAACGCGTCCTCCGCGCCTGCATTGCGCTCCAGGTAGCTCTGCATGGAGGGCGTGTGGACCATGCCGGCCGAGACCACGTTCACCCGGATGCCGCGGGGTTTCAGGTCGGTCGTCCAGGTGCGCGCCAGGGCGCGGATGGCCGCCTTCGTCGCGCTGTACACGGACAGCCCGCCAATGCCCATGCTGCCCGCCGCGGAGCCGGCCAGGATCACCGCACCGCCGGCCGTCATCAGCGGCAGCGCCTGCTGCACCGTAAACACCGTGCCCTTGAGGTTGATCGTGAGCAGGCGGTCCAGGTGCGCTTCGTCGATCTCGCCCAGCGCCGCGGACTCGGACACGCCCGCGTTGGCGAAGACCACGTCCAGCCGGCCATGGTCCTGCCGGATGCGCGCGTACAGCCGGTCCAGGTCCTCCGGCACGCCCACGTCGCCCTGCACGCCCAACGCGCCGTGGCCGATCTCCGCCAGGGCGGCATCCAGCCGGTCCTGGCGCCGTCCCGTGACGTAGACCTGCGCGCCTTCCGCGGCGAAGGCCTTCGCCGTCGCCAGCCCGATGCCGTCGGTGCCGCCCGTGATCGCCACAACCTTGCCCTCGAATCGACTGCTCATAAATCGTTCCTTTCTGTATAAGTGGAGGATTGCTCCACTTAGTATATGGAGGTAGCCTCCGTTTCCACAAGCCATCCGAACGAGCCCACGTTGACCACCGACACCCCCCTGCGCGCCGATGCCCAGCGCAACCGCGAGCGCCTGCTCGCCGCGGCCGAAGCGGTGTTCCTGGAGCGCGGCGCCGAGGCGTCGATGGAAGACGTCGCAAAGCGCGCCGGCGTCGGCATCGGCACGCTCTATCGGCGCTTCCCCACGCGCGAGTCGCTGTTCGCGGCCGCCTACAGCGAGCACTTCCTGTCGCTGGCCGCGGTCAGCCACGCGCGCGCCAGTACGCTCGATCCGTTGGCCGCGCTACGCGCATATCTCGAGGACTTGGTGGTGCACACCAGCGTCTATCGCGGGCTCGCCGCCTCGCTCGGCGCGATGCTGCAGAGCGGCACCCCGGGGTGCGACGCCATCAGCAAGGAGGGGCGCCGGCTGTTGCGGCTCGCGCAGAAATCCGGCGTCGTCCGCCGCGACGTCAGCTTCGACGACCTCGTCGTGGTGGCCACCGCCACCTCGCTGGCCACCGAGCAGCTCGGCTCGCCGAAGACGCGCATCGCGCACCTGATCGGGTTGTTTATCGAGGGCATCGGCTCGCGCACGCCGCACGCTTAGGGCGGCGTCGCGGGCACCGGGTCGGCATCAGGTGGGATGCCAGTTGCAGGACGCGTTGCTGAGCAGTTTGCTGGATTACGTGCGCGAAGATCTGCAGCAGGATCATTCGCTGGATGAGCTGGCAGAAAAGCGGCCGATGATGCTGGCCGGATGCGGGGATCTTCCACTGATCGCCAAAAAGCAACGAGCCCGGGCATCGACTGCCCGGGCCCGTTGCCATGCAACGATCACTTGCTCAGGAAATCCAGCAAGTCCTGGTTGAGGCGGTCCTTGTGCGTGTCCGCCAGGCCATGCGGCGCACCTTGGTAGACGATGAGCTTGGCGCCCTTGATCAGCGCGGCCGAGGCCTTGCCCGAGCTGTCGAGCGGCACGATCTGGTCGTCGTCGCCGTGGATCACCAGCGTCGGCACGTCGAACTTCTTCAGGTCGGCGCGGAAGTCGGTGGCGGAGAACGCGGCGATGGAGTCGTACGTATTCTTGTGGCCGGCCTGCAGGCCCTGCGCCACGAACGATTGGATCAGCGCCGGGTTCGGCGTGTGGCCGGGGCGGTTGAAGTTGAAGAACGGGCCGGAGGCGATGTCCATGTACAGCTGCGCGCGGTTGTCCAGCGAGCCCTTGCGCAGGCCATCGAACACGGCGATCGGCAGGCCGCCCGGGTTGTCGGCGGTCTTCAGCATCATCGGCGGCACGGCGCTGACCAGCACCGCCTTCTTGACCCGGCCGGTGCCATGGCGGCCGATGTAGCGCGCCACTTCGCCGCCGCCGGTGGAGAACCCGACCAGGGTGACGTCCTTCAGATCCAGCGCTTCGATCACTGCAGACAGATCGTCGGCATAGTGGTCCATGTCGTTGCCGTCCCACGGTTGGCTGGAGCGGCCGTGGCCGCGGCGGTCGTGGGCGACCACGCGGTAGCCCTTGGAGGCCAGGAACAGCATCTGCGATTCCCAGCTGTCCGAGTTCAGCGGCCAGCCGTGGCTGAAGGTGACCACCGGGCCGTCCTTCGGGCCCCAGTCCTTGTAGTACAGCTGCACGCCGTCCGGGGTGGTGACGTAGCTGCCGCTCACGATGGCGGCGCGCTGGACGGTGGCGTTCTGCTGGGGTTGAGCGGCCTGCGCGGCGAAGCCGGCCTGGGCGGTGAGGGCGAAGAGCGCGACGGCGACGGAGCGGGTGAGAGCGTTCATGGCTTGGAATCCTTGGGTGGAAGGAAGAGGAAGGTGGGCGGCGGGTGGGCCGTGCCGGGCTGGCGAGGTGTACTTTGCGCGCCGGGGCGATACGATTGGCCACGTATCGTCCTGAAAACTTGACCGAGAGTCCCGATGACCGACCGGCTCGCCGTGTTGCTGGAGCGCTTCTCCGTGACCGCCCAGATGTTCCATGCCGGCCCCCTGTGCGGGGTCAACCTGCTGGAGGCCGACGACGGCCCGGGCCAACTGCACCTTGTGAAAGAGGGCGCGGTCGAGGTGTTCCATGGCAGCGCGTCGCACCGCGTGGAGGTGCCCAGCCTGCTGCTGTATCCGCGGCCGATGCCGCACCGCTTCGTCACCGATCCGGTGCGCGGCGCGGACATGGCCTGCGCCAACGTGCGCTTCGAGGGCGGCGCGGGCAATCCGATCGCCGCATCGCTGCCGGAGTTCATCTGCCTGCCGCTGCACGCGATCGACGGCGGCTCACCCGTGCTGGATCTGCTGTTCGACGAAGCGTTCGCGCAGCGCTGCGGGCGCCACGCGCTGATCAACCGCTTGTTCGAAGCGTTGATCATCCTGATCCTGCGCCAGCTGATGGAGCGTGGCGAGGTGCGCGGCGGCATGCTGGCGGGGATGGCGCATCCGCGGCTGCGCCACGCCCTGGTCGCCATGCACGAATCGCCGGCGCAGGAGTGGACGCTGGACGACCTGGCCGCCGCCGCGGGCATGTCGCGCAGCGTGTTCGCCGGCGCGTTCCGTGACACGGTGGGCATCACGCCCGGGCAGTACCTGCAGGGCTGGCGGGTCAGCCTGGCGCAGCAGGCGCTGCGCCAGGACCGTCCACTGAAGGTGGTGGCTGCCGACGTGGGCTACGGCAGCGAAGCGGCGCTGTCGCGCGCGTTCAAGGCGCACGTGGGCCAGACGCCGCGCGACTGGAGGCGCGCGCAGGCGGTGGGTTGACGATCTATCGGCGCGCAAGAACCGCGCGGGTCCCAGCCTTGCCGCCGCTCAGCGGTCGATCGACCGACGTTCGTGCGGAAGGGCTCCTCGCGCCGCGTCAGCTGGCCGGCGGCGTCACCGCGTAGCCGTGATGCTCCAGCACGCGTCGGCACAGCGCCACGAAATCCGGCACCGACAGGTCGTTCTTCGCATCGTTGGTGCGCCACGCGCAGATCTTGAAACTGGCCTCCGTCGCCGAGGCGGATACATGGTCGACGGTGGGCAGCAGCGCGAAGCCCAGCTTGTAGGCGTGCCGGCCCGTCTGCGAGTCGCCGTTCGTGTAGGTGCTGATCCGCGACCAGTCCAACGGCTCGCCGGTGTAGTGGTCCTTGCCGCCGCTGACCAACACGGCGGCATGGATGGCGTCCTTGTACGCCACGCGGGTGCAGGCGCGGCCGCGCAACCGGTCACGCCGCACGTGAGCCATCGCCTTGCGGTTCAACCAGCGCGCGTAGGCCACTTCGTTGACTACGCCGGCGAGGAAGGGCGGGAACGTGTGCTTGCGTGCATCTCAGCGCTCAGCGTCGATGACCGCGTCCATCGCCGCGATCTCGGCGCCGCGCGCTCCGCAGCGCCGGGCCTCCTCTTTCCAGCCGCGCATGGCCGTGCGCACCTGCTCGATGATCTCGCCCGCCTGCGCCTTGCTCAGGCGGTAGTACGCGCAGGTGTCCAGCAGCAGCCGCGTGTCGGGGGTGGGATCGTCCAGGCCGATGGCCAGCACGTGCGCGTCCTTGTCGGGATTGGGGTTCACGTCGAAGGCCGGCGACAGCCGCCAGCCACCGGGCTCGCGCAGGAACCCGTGGTTGCGTAGGTGATCGTCGCGGTTGCCGATCAGCACGTTGAAGGCGACGCGGCGGTAGAGCTGATGCAGGTCGTCGGCGATCGCCGAGGCCACACCGTGATTCTCGATGGCATGGGCGATCTCGGCGTAGCTGCTGCCCTCGCTGTCGTCCACGTCCAGCAGAGTGAAGGCCGAGGCGTAGGCGCGGCGTTCGGCCCCGGCACGGTCGAAGCGCTGCACCGCGTAGGTGGTGCCCAGGTCGGACAGGGCCAGCTGGCGCGCGGCGGGCATCGCGACGCCCGCCGCCAGCGAGAGCCGGTAGGTCACGAATTCCCACAGGCCCACGTCGTGGCGATCGTCGGCGGCAGGGAACTTCGCCAGCCACAGCGTCCCATCGGTATCGCGCACGCTGGCCTTGGGCCTGGCGCCGCCCAGCGACGCGCCGGGCGCCACCAATTGCTTGATCCACTTGATGTCGTGGTCGCTGTCGTCGGTGTCGCCGCGTTCCACGCGCACCGCAATGGCCTCCAGCGCACGCAGCTCGGTCATCGGCGGAGCGCTCAGGGCATGGTCGTCCAGGTAGCGGCCGTCGGCCGTTCGCAGGCGCAGCGCACCCATCCTGGAGGCGTCGCCGACGCCGATCAGGTAGTCCCATGGGCGCAGCGCGCGCACCCGGCGATCTTGCTCGCGCGCGTCGATGACCTCGCGCCGGTCCATGAGGCGCTTGCCCCAGCGGTCGGGCGAGCAGTCGACGAACGCGCCGGTCAGCGCGCTGGCGCCGTCGCGCGCGATCAACGGGCCGCGGTGGAGCGGCAACTGCGGGTCCAGCGCAAAGGCGCGGATCGGCGCGGCCTGGTTCGCCCAACTGTCGGTGTAGTGGAACTGGAGCGTGTCGCCCGTGCGGCTGGGCCGGCGGGTCAGGTGGCCGACCAGGGCACGGCCGCCGAGCGCGGCATCGTCCAGCCAGACCTCAACCTGGGTGAGCTCCTGCACGTCGTCGGCCGCGCGGCTCACGGCGTGCTCTCCCGCTTCGCATTCGTGCGGCGCAGCTGGCTGTCCTGCAACTGGCGGCCGACCTCGTCGTTGCGGGCCAGCAGGTCGATGTCCTTGTCCAGGCCCAACGCGGTCAACACGCGCAGCATGGTGGACAGGCTGGTGGCCGGGTCGCCGCGCTCAAGTTTGCCTACCGTGGGCACGCTCACGCCCACCCGGGCGGCGAGTTCGGCCTGGGTCATCTGCCGGCGCATGCGCGCGGCGCGCAGGCGCTCGCCCAGGTCGCGGATCTGGCGCTGGGCACGGGGCATCGTGGGCGGGGTACGTTTAGCCATGGAAGATTAAATTACATTTCCTGAGGGGAAACGCAACTTTATTTTCTATGCGGGCGCTCGGGTGTTCAGCTTGGCACCTCCACGCATCGGAAGCATGGCCACAGCCAGATAGCGGATGCGGACAACTCCAGAAGGCGAGTGACGGGCCAGGCATGCAGGGCGTCATGCAGCAAAGGGAGGTAACGGACGCGGTCGTCGTCATCCCCAAAAGTACGGCAGGCGGTCGTTTCCTTGTTGCACGATGTGCTGCGGAATGCCAGGAAGATCGCGGCGGGGACGTCGCGCCATGCCGATGAGCGTGGCCGATACCTGTCGTTATAGGTATCGAGCACTGGCCTCCTAGGCCATTGGGCTTCTACGCATTGGGCGGTAGGAATTTAACCTGGCCCCGGCTTTTGTTTCCCGCAACACGCAGCGAGGCGTCAGTTTTCCTGATAGCCGCTTTCGTCGTAGCTGCCCGCAACGGTGCAGGTCAGCTTCGGCGGGCTGTCTTCGGAGAGGGTGAGGTCGCCCATCTTGGTGGTGCGCCCGTTGGCGCCGAGCTTTGCCGACTTGCGCGCCACCGCAGCGCTGGCGCCGAGGTCGGCGGTGTAGCTCTCGCCAAGTTCGCCGTTCGGGTCGATGAAGATGGACACTGCCTTCACCGGCAGGCCGAACACCGCAAAGGGGGCGGGCGGCGTGATCGGCCCAATGCCACCGTGTTCGTCGCGGGGCAGCGCCTTCCACGCCGCACTGGCGGTATCGGGCTTTGCCCGGCATTCCACAGCGGCCTGGATCGCGGGCGCGAGGGCCTGCCACTGCGCCGCGTCGAGCGCATGCGCCGCTGGCGCGGCGAGGACGCCAATAAGCAGAGGGGCCAGGCGCTTGATGCGGGCACCACGCGAATACGTCATCCATTGACTCATGGTCATTCCACATCACTCCGGTTGCGCTGTAGGGGATTACTGGCAGAGGCCAAATGGCCGTGTTCAAGGCAAGCGAGTCTAACGAGTAACAGGGTCAGGTTCACTTGCCAGTGGCCGTGGTGGGTTTGCGTGCCGATGCGCGGGCCTGATGCCAGCGAAGCGGCCGGCCTCCTTGGCCTTGACCATGGCGCGGAAGGCGCCGTGGCCAAGGGCGCGCTGTTGCTGGATGCAGGCAGTCCAAAAGGGCACGTTACGGCAAAGCAGCCCGGAGACGGGCGGCCAGCGCAATTCGCTGCTCGGTGGCGTAGCGCACTTTTTCGCCGCCATACAGCCCATCGTTCGCATAGCGCGGGAACACGTGCAGATGGTAGTGCCACACATCCTGATTGCCGGCCGGCCCGTTGTGTTGGCGCGTGGAGATGCCTTCGCAGCCGAAGGCCGCCAGCATCGCGTGCGCCAGGCGCCGCGTGGCGCGGAAGACCTCGCGGCCCAGCTCGTCCGGCATGTCCAGCACGTTCTCGTAGTGGCCACGCGGGATCACCAGGCAGTTGCCTTGGATGCCGGCGTAGTGGTGCGTCGGCACCAAGGCGAACACGTTGGCATCCACCAGGACAACCGCCGATTCCGGCGCAGGCGAGGGCAGCGTGGCGGCGATACCGCAGAACGGACAGTCGTACCCGGGGGGAGCGTGCTGCATGAGGCGCAACGGCGAAGAGAACCCACTGTGGGGCGGGAGCGGATTCTGTGGCGGGCTCTGGCTAGCCGTCAATCTGACTACCCGGTGATTAGCTGGTGCAGAGGTCCATCCGCCAGGCGATGGTGGTCGGAAGAAGTGCACTCTGCCCCCGACTTCCACGTCCAGCGGACTTCGATGCGCGGAATTAGCGGCTACCCATGTGGAGGTAGTCCCCCATCTGCCCAATCGCAATCCCGAGCTGATCCGCGGCGACACTTACGAACATCTGGAAGTTCTCCAACACTTGTTCGCTCTTGGCTCCTGGAGTCGCGAATGCCTCCCGCACTTCGGCCTCCATGCGACGCGCGAACGTTGCGCTTATCACCGCTTTAGACAGTGGCGCTGCTGCCGGACCCACGACATGGATCCGCTCCAGGTATCTGTCCAGCGTCAGAGGCGTACGCAACGCGTCGCCCCCTTCTTCCTCGAACGATTCGAGCACAGCCATTGCCCTTCGCTTTTCGGTGAGCTTGGCAAGCTTGGTTAAGCTCTTCTCCCAGTCAACCACTGTCGTGAAGAGCAATACGAGCATTCCGCGAGCTTGATTAGCAGCTTCGACCTGTCGGCGCCTCCCCTCGGCAGATGCCAACGAGAGAGCAACCGCCACGGCCGCACAGGTACCGAAAGCCGAAGCCCATTCAGCCGAGCTGCCGCAAGCGCCAGGGATGCCAAGGACCAGAACAGCACCCGCAGCCCCCAAGCTAAAGCTGGCGGCGAACAAGATCACTCGGCTTTTTGCCCACCCCTTTACTCGATCGGACCATTTTGTCGACATTACCGACCATCCCAAATTGCTCGGCATATTGTCACACGGCCGAATTGCTACCGTCGTGGGTGTAACAGCAAATCGCCCAAGATAAGAGAATCGCCAGTGAGGGCAGCACCGAGCACGAGGAATGGGGTCAGGTTCACTTGGCGGCGGCCTTGATGGATTGCATGGCTCGGTGCACATAGCCCGCACCCTTCGCCATGGGCATGGCGCAATGCGTCCTACGCCATTGGGCCGCTATGCATTGGGCCAGCGGGAAGTGAAGGCTAGAATCGCCACATGGCCACATTGCATCAGCTTCCACAGCCCGAGATTGCGCATCCTTTCATCTGGCGTCCTGGCGACGGGCTGAATTCCGGCTGTGTCCAACGCATGCGCCATCAGTTGCGCCGCCCAGCACATCCGATGGGCGAAGCGTGGTTCATGGGTGAAGAACGGCGCATGTTCGACTTCCTGCTCGCTGATCTTGAGGGCTTCTCGCTCGAGGAGCTGCGCGTACCGCTTGAGGAAATCGCTTCCGGAAATTCCAGCTTCGGCCCCATGGACGAGTGGACCAATTGGTATCGCTACTTGTTGGCCCAGCTCGTTCCCCGCCACCTGGAACAGTCGTTCGACAGCCTGTATCAGCACCTCGTCACGGCGTTCATGGCCGTGAATCCGCGCGGTATCGATGAGCCATACCCTGGGTTCGCCGACGATGCGAGGCAGACGTTGGGCCGCTGCCTGATGGACCCCCTCTCGCTGGGCCGGAGGCCGGCTGGCGGTCTCTGCGCCGGAGGATCCGTTCACGGGTGGGGGGAGCGCATGGCGTGGAGCGTGGCGTGTGGCGACTTCTCGGCGGGCATGTTCTTCTGTGTGAAGTACTTGGCCAACCACGAACTCGCTGACTGGCTCGATTCGGTATTCGCCATCCGTTGCCCGCTATGGACTACGCAGTTGTATGGCTGGTTGTTAGCCGCCCATCCTTTACTGTCGGGGCGTGTGGTGGAACTGGCCGATCTCGATTCCGGTACGCCAGCAGAGGTTCTGTGGCATGGAGCGCACACGTTGAAGGGCGATTTCTCGGGCGTCTACGAGCCAGAGCCGCCGCCACTGCCATTCTTGTCACCGGATCGTTGTCACGCGGTCCTGGCCGGTGTGCGCAGGCACGTGTCGGAGGCAAGCTATTTCGCCTGGCTCGATGCGATCAAGCCCTATGCCTACCTGGAGGCGCTGCTTGGCAGCATGCCGAGTCGCTTTGCCGAAACTTTCGATATCGACTAGAAGCTCCGCTTCTGTCCGAAGCGGAGTGGGGCAACGGCCACAGGAAGTGAACTTGACCCTGTTTGCCGGATTCTGTGCGCGCTCTGGTTAGCCGTCAATCGGACAACCCAGATGATGGACTAGAGCCGACGTCCACGGCGATGGTGGCCAGGAAGAAGTGCACTCTGACCCCGGGTTCCTTCCTACGCCCTCGGACTCCTACGCATCGGCAGTAGGAAGTGAACCTGACCCCGTTTTTGACCCCGGTTTTTAATTGACGACGGACGTTTACAGCATTCGATATTTTGCTTGCCTGTTCTTAAATGCAGGCTTTGTCCCCTCAAGTATCTGCACAACACGGTCATTGATGTCCGGTTGTTCTATCGCTCCCGCTTCGTAATCAAACTTGCTGGCTGTCTTGTCGCATGATGCATAGACGATTTGCTCTGCATCGCATACCACTGCAAGGTTGGGATTGTGGGTAACCATAATCACTTGTCGGCGATCCTTTGCCTGCTTGATGCACTTCACGAGGACTTTGTAAATAGTCTGATTATCAAGATTCTCCTCAGGTTGATCAATAATAATTGGAATGTCATCCTTGTCCACGAGAAGATAGAAAACCAAAAGCAATAACCCGCGCTCACCGGGCGAAAGTTGGCCGATCTCTTGGCCTGCATATGTCAGTGAGTAGCGTGGATTTAGATATTCTAATCCGAAAATGTAGTCTAAAACTTCCAATGGATCGACACCTTTTCGCAACTGGTCTGCCAATCTCGTCTCACGTTCCACCTGCCCATCGCGCCGGTCAACATGAAGCAGTTCGTCGATGTGAGTTGCAAACGCCACAGCTTCCGCTGAGCTATCGAAATCAATGTCACTAAGCATGCTGCGCAGGCGCTGAATGCTTTCATCAACTCCGGAGAATGATCCTTTCACTTGGCGGTTCAGTCTCCCCAGAAACTGATCCTCGAACCCAATATCCTCAATGCGAACGCTGAACACCAGAGGAAGCTCCATATCCATCTGCTGAGCAGCCGCTACAAAGGCCTGTACTGGGCCATAGAGCCTTTTGTACTCATTAACCATTGCACAGATTTGGCCATGAATCTCACTCGCTAGCTGAGCTCTCTTTGTTTTAAGGGCAGCCAACTGAGCGGGTACATCCGAGAGGGACGCAATCTCAATTGCTAGCCAGACAATAGTGCCGGGTCTATCCGCACTGCCGTTGACTTCGACTTTCCTCCGCTCCCAAGATGCCAACTCCTCCTTGTAGCGAACGAATTGTTGCTGTCGCTCGTCCAACTTGCTCTTGGCGGTAGCAATCGCAGCTATTGCCTCCTTTCTACGCTGGTGGATGCTCCCTGGAGCATAGCTCTGTATCGCTGCTTCTATCTCGACAATTTGCGCTTGTGCATCCTTTGCGATCGACTCTGCGGGGTTAATATCAATCTCCACGCGAAGTAAAGACTCAACAGGCAACTCAATGTTGAGTTCTTCAATCAATGATTTTAGCTCCGAGATGAAAGTGTCGCGCTGCTTGCCAAAATTAATGAGAGCCTGCTGAATTTTGCGTGCTACGGCTTCACGTCGTGTTGCAGCGGATTTCTTATCACGCTGGGCTAAATCCTCTTTCTCGATTTCTTGAATAAAAAGTTCTAAGGTTTCAATCTCGGCTGATGCAGCTTTGGACTCCTCAAGAGCCTCGGGCAACTCGTTTGGATCCTCTACCGGCTGCGGCTTGGATGCTTCATGCGCAGAAAGTTCGGCCTTCTTTGCTGCCAGTTGTTCTTCCAGTGATGATTTAAATTCCGGCGAAATCCGACGTTCGTATTCAAGTATCTGTAGGTTGATCTTGGACACATCCTGCTTCAATGCTTGGCGAGCCTTATTGATCTCCGTAACCCTGAAATCAAGAAGCATGTCCATAGAAGGTTGTGATAGTCGATCTTCCTCTGGAACGTGCGAATAGATGATCTTTCGCAACTCGGCATCGAAGGTATGAGATCCACGGTCGCCGAGCTCATTGCAGAGATCTTCAAGATACATTTGAGGGAGATACTTGACCCGCTCAATGCTGCCAACTAAAGGATCCTTGTCGAGATCCATGGAGGTTGTGGTGCCGTCATGCCATGTCAACGTTGCGTTGAACTGCGATGCCAATCGCCCTTTGGAGCCCCGGAATCGGGAAGGAGTTAGGAACGAAAACCTTGCAAAGTTCCTTGTATAGCCCGCTAGCGCTATAACGTCAGAAAAAGCGCTCTTGCCACTGCCCTTATTTCCGATGACTGCAACCAAGTCGCTGTTCAGTGGCAGTTTCAGATCAAACCACGTTTCGGCCAAGTTGGATTCTGGTTTCTTACCAACAGTAACGGTCTTGATAAACTTAGTCTTGTTTGCCTCTACGAGTGCCCGCTTGGGCGGGCTTTCACCGACAAAGATGCGCGCGTCGAATTCCTCGATGGCCTGCAATAGCCCGAGAAAAGTAGGGTCTGCCTTGACCCAGGTGAAGCAATTTCCGATCCTATCCTTGTCCTTCGAAGTACTCAGCCAATGAGCATCAGAACAATCAAGTAGACGATCGTTCACGCCGTTTTCGAAAAGTTTGGTGCGGGCATCTTTGTAGCGGATGACGTTTTCCGCTGCCGTGAAGACAAGATGTGCGCTATTAATGAGAGTCTTTTTCTCTGCAATAGTGTGGTCGTTCCACTTAAGGTTCTCCCACTCGGTCTTGCCAACGGCAACAACATGTTTTCCCGTCAGTGCATCGTTCTCTAGTGCTTTATAGACGCTTTCGGCGCTCGTACTTAAGTTATTGAAGCCCTCGATCAGCGCATTGCCAAATTTATTGTACTGGTCTGCAGGAACGGAATCTATGATGGCTTGTCCCAAGGCCTCAATACTATCTCGTGAAATTGTTCTTTTCCATTTGCCTTCTCCCGAAGAGCCAGGAATTAGATTGTAATGAGGCGAGATCGCGGATAGAAATTGTTCGCGGATGAATTGGGCTTCGACTTGGTCGAAAATTACATGTAGATTGATGCGACTCCAAGTAGCGCCAGTCTTTACAGACGATACTGTGCCGCCGAATTTGTCGAGACGCAGTTCAACAACCGGGAGGATCAGGTCAATGTTTTTTAGTCGGCCTTGTTCGCGCTTTTCCTTGAGTACCCTCTCATAGCCTTCAACGAGGACATAGTCATTAATTCCGATGACTTTGAACTCTGGTGGAAGTGCTTCTAGGTCGGCTAAAAATGCCTCCCAAGCCTCCTCTTTCGTTCCTGGATAGTTTTGATAGAACGATTCGGGTGTATGAACATGGAGATCCCATTTTCTCCAAACAGATCCAGCAAGTGTTGTCGGCATCTACCTATCCCCTGAGGCAGGTTAATGAAGTTGGATTTTACGGCCAGTGTCAATGGCGAAACCCATGTATGAGTCTTATGCTGCATTTCCTCGGCATCGCGGGAACTGGCTGCAGCGAGTATCGGGGTCAGGTTCACTTATCCAGTTCCTCGACATCGCGGGAACTGACTGCACCCAAGGAAGGTTTCGCCCGTACTCCTGTTGGTCCGCTGTACCATTGCGCTCCCACACTGTCGGCACGTGGGTGATGGAGAAGAAGCGTGGATCGCCGGGACAAGCGCTGGCTCGATCCTTGAGTTGAGAGATGCCACAGCCGCGCCGCCGCGTTGCGGAGTCTGGATCATCTCTAACAAGCGCTCGCCACCGATCAGCTCAATCGGCTTACCCTGTGCAAACCGTGCCGCGTCTTTCGTATAGCTACCGATGCAAACGATCTTCACAGCGTGTGCTTGGTGATGCGCTAGTAGCCCATACATCTCGCGCACGACGCTGACGCCGACCTGCTGCCGCTTCCATTGCTTGCATTGCACTAGCATGCGACGGTCGTCCTTGCGCAGGACCAAGTCGATGCCGCCGTCGGCACCGCCCAGGCCGGTTTCCTCCACGCTGTAGCCCTGGCGGCGGAAGGCTTCGCCTACCAGTAGTTCGAATTGGCGCCAGCCGCCGGCAGCGAGGCTCTCCAGGGTGGTGCGGGTGTCCAGCAAGCGGCGGCGGTGGCGTGCGCCTAGAAAGGAGAGCAGCGCAGCCATCCAGCAGACGAGCAGCACGATCCATGCAAGCGGCGCGAGCGCGCTGTCCGAGTGCTGCGCGATGCCTTGTGCCAACATGCCGCCGTGCTGGGAAAGCCACCATGCGAGTCCATAGCGCACGGCAAGAAAGCCAGCGATGCCCACCGCTAGCCCAAGCGGCCACGACAACGCAGCCAGCGCATCAAAAGCGGTATTTCCCCGTTTGCGTCCCATGCGACCCCCGTCCCAGAACCAAACATAGCGCCAGAATCAGCAGCTGTCCGCCTGGCGATTGCGTCGTCTACGAAACGAGACACGAGGTGCTTCAGGACAGCGGTCGAGCAGACGGCACCGCTTCGAGGTTACGGTCACGAGGGTCGTTGCGCGGCTGAAGCTCCCAGTGAATATCTGATTTTTGGATATCAAAAAGAGCGCGCTACGTTGGCTGTGCGGACACCCCGTCCGCCCACGTCGAGGACGGATGCCATGACGACTTCGAAAGCCCGCACCACCGCCGCGCTGCGGCACACCGCGCCAGCGGCCACGTTACCCACGCAGGAAGAGCCCTTCACCTTCGGCGTCACCCTGCAGCAGCTCGACCAGTTCCACGCGCTGTTGCGCACCATCACCGCGCAGAGCGACATGGTGGCGGTGTGCAGCGGTGCGCCGCTGGACGACAAGAGTGTGCCGATCCTGGGCGAGAGCATCTTCGCTGCCGCCCGCGCGGTGCGCGGCGTCGTGGACGAGATCCACGAGCAGCGGCTCTGCGGTAACGGCGTCGATGCGGTTTCGCCAGGAGAGCAGCGCCATGCGTAAGCCGCCCTCTCGCAGCGCCGCCGCACCGCGCAAGCGTGCCCCGCGCCAGCCGCCGTCCCTTCGCTGGACCATCGTCGAGCCGATGCTCTCGCCGATGCTGACGCCCGAGGAGGTCGCTGCGGCCAACGCCGCCGATCTTGCACGCCCGCCGCGTGCACCCCGCCGTCCGCGCCCGCCGCAGCGGTGCACGGTCGGCTATGGCTACTACGCGGCCAGCAACCAGCGCGTGCCGTCGCTGCGCTTGCGCGGGCGTTGGTTGGAGCAACTGGGCTTCGCCATCGGCAGCACGCTGCGCATCGAGGTGCGGGACGGCGAACTGGTGGTGCGCATGGCTGGCGCGGACTGAGGCGGGCGGCGTCGATTCGCGGCAATGTCGGAACACGGGCTGCATGACGGAACGGGGGAGCCGCGCTGGGCGCGTTCCTCCGTTTCCTTGCGGCGCGTTATCCGGCGGCGGCCGCGATCCGCCGCGCTTCCATGCTAGCGTGCCGCTGCCGAGGGCAGGCAGGCCGCAGGAGCCGTGCATGAAACTCGATCCGATTCGCCAGGGTGTTGCCGCGCCTCGCGCAAGGCCGGCCGCGCGCGTGGGCTGGGCGTTGCTGTGGCTGGCGCTGGCCGCGTTGGGCGTGGAGTTCGTGCATTCGGTCTATCTCAAGTACGCGGCGCTGGATTCGCCCGCCTATGCCATGTTCCTGACCCGGCGCGGCTGGTTGTGGTGCCATCTCGGTGGTGGGGCGGTGGGCCTGTTGCTCGGGACGCTGCAGTTCGCCACGCAGCGCTGGCGCAGGTTTCCGCGGCTGCATCGCTGGCTGGGGCGCGCGTACTTCGTCGGCATGCTGGTGGCGATGGTCGGGGCGGTCGGATTGATCGCCACGTCGCCGGCGCCGCTGGCGATCCGCGTGGCATTTGCCGCGACCAGTGTGGCGTGGCTGGTCGCCGGTTCGATGGGATTCGTGGCGATCCGACGCGGCCAGGTGGAGCGGCACCGGCGGTGGATGGTGCGGGCGTATCTGGTGACGTTGGCGCCGGTGGCGTTCCGGCTGACGCTGCCTGGTGCGATCGGCATGGGCATGACGCCATCGCCCGATTTGATCGCGATCTTGCTGTGGAGCAGTTGGACGGTGCCGTTGCTGCTCCATGCGCTGGGCCATCGCCTGGTCGACGCCGTGCGCCGCTGCACGCGGGCGGCGGCGCCTACGCGCGCCGACTTCGGTGCCGATGCCGGCTGAAGAAGAGCGGCGCGCCGGGCTGCTTCGACCGGCGCGCGGCGCGATGACAAGAGATTCGGAACAGCGGTCGGCCTGCGCTTTCAGGGAACGAGAATGCCGCTAACCCCTCCGTTCGAACGCAGCGCGCAAGCCGGGCTTAGCGCACCTTGTACAGCACCGCGGCGCCCGGCCTCGGCTCGAACATCGGCACGGTCTGCTGCTTGAGCGCGGTGCCCTTGCTGTCCCAGACCAAGGTCTCGGTGGGGAATTCGTCGCTGCGGGTCATGCTGCCGATCTGCTTGACGATCACGCCCGAGCTGGCCGCCACGTCGGGGTTCCATGCGAAGACGCCGAGCCTGCCGTAGAACACGGCCGGCGCCTCGGCGTCGAGGCGACGGTCGGGGCACATCACCAGGCCGCGCTCGAGCATGACGCGCAAGGCGCCGACGGGGACGGCTTTCACGGTGGGCGTGGTGCGTTCGGTGCTGTGGCCGGGGCAGACATTGGCGGAGCGGGTCACCATGTCTTCGACCACTTGCCGATCGGGCTGGGCGAAGGCCGGCAGGGCGGCGGTGGACAGGGCGAGCATTGCGACAGTGGACTTCCAGGGCACGTGACAACTCCTATTCGAACGAAAGATTCCAAACGTTGCGGACCGCTGTGATGCGCAGGCGGGCCGCTGCCAGGGACGCGCCGGCACTCTAACAACAACCCGGTTGGGCAATTGCAAATGGGGCGTGATGGCGCTTGTCGCTGGCATGGCGGGCGTGTGCAAGGGTTCTGCGATCGCGTGGCGACACGCGAAATACTTGTCGGCAAGCGTAGATAGCTTGCGATTCGTGCAAGCGAGCCGGACGCGGCAGTACGCGCGTCGACGCTGGGTTTGGCTTTGCGTTGAAGACATGCTTTCAGTTGCTGGACGGGCGGCCACGTGTTGGCATCGTTGTAGAAGGTGAGCGAACGTTTCGATATGCCGCAGGCACCAGGAGTCGGAAGCGCCGCTGCATCTGTGCAGCAACGCTAGGTGCGGGGATCGGCGCAGCCTCGTGCACTCAACTCCGCGAGACGCTTTCGCGCCGGACCCTCACCCCAACCCCTCTCCCGGGGGGAGAGGGGCTAGCGGCTGTTCCCTTCTCCCACTGGGAGAAGGTGCCCCGCAGGGGCGGATGAGGGTACGGGCGAAGCCTCGTGCAGCCAACTCCGCGAGACGCTTTCGCGCCGTACCCTCACCCCAACCCCTCTCCCGGGGGGAGAGGGGCTAGCGGCTGTTCCCTTCTCCCACTGGGAGAAGGTGCCCCGCAGGGGCGGATGAGTGTGCGGGCGAAGCCTCGTGCAGCCAACTCCGCGAGACGCTTTCGCGCCGTACCCTCACCCCAACCCCTCTCCCGGCGGGAGAGGGGCTAGCGGCTGTTCCCTTCTCCCACTGGGAGAAGGTGCCCCGCAGGGGCGGATGAGGGTACGGGCGAAGCCTCGTGCAGCCAGCTTCGCGAGACGCTTTCGCGCCGTACCCTCACCCCAACCCCTCTCCCGGAGGGAGAGGGGCTAGCGGCTGTTCCCTTCTCCCACTGGGAGAAGGTGCCCCGCAGGGGCGGATGAGGGTCCGGGCGAAGCCTCGTGTAGCAACTCCGCGAGACGCTTTCGCGCCGGACCCTCACCCCAACCCCTCTCCCGGGGGGAGAGGGGCTAGGTTGCTCCCCTTCTCCCCTCGGGAGAAGGTGCCCCGCAGGGGCGGATGAGGGTACGGGCGAAGCCTCGTGCAGCTAACTCCGCGAGACGCTTTCGCGCCGTACCCTCACCCCAACCCCTCTCCCGGGGGGAGAGGGGCTTTTGCCGGTCGCGCCGGGCCCTTTCCCAACTCCTCTCCGGGAGGGTTGCTGGCCGCTTACTTGTACGGCCCCGGGCCGCGCCACACCAGTTCGCCCTGCTTGTAGACCTGCAGCATGGTGATGACCTCGCGGGCATCGCCAATGGCTTTCAGTTCAGGGGAATCCGGCGGCAGCGCGCGGCACTTGCCGGAGCCGCGCTTCATCGCGATCTCCAGCGGGCAGGCCATGCGGTACTGGGTGCCGGGCAGCAGGATGAAGAATTCCTTCATGCCCTGATCCATCCAGGCGCGCAGCAGGGTTTCGCTGCGCAGGTCGTAATAGACCAGGTAGCCGCCCAGTTCCATGCTGGGGCCGGCGTCGCTGGGGTCGCCACGACGGCCGCCGCGGCCGCCGCCGTCGCGAACCAGCCCCGCTTCGTTGGGGCCGAGGTCTTCATCGATGGCGCCTGGCGGCCGCCCGGTCCAGGTCTCGCGGCGCTGTGTCGGTTCGGGTGCGCTGGCGGCGGCCTGGGCCTGCTGCTGCGCGTCAGGGTCCGGCTGCGGCGGCGCCGGCTGCTCGGCCGGCGTGGGCGCAGGCGGTGCCGGCGTGCTGGCCGTGGCGGTCGGATCGGGCGGTGGCACGGGATGGTCGGACTGCGCGACCAGCGTGGACTGCACCGGCGAGGTGGCGCGCCGTTTCTTGGCCGCTACTGGCTTCTGCGCGGGGGTGGGCGAGGGCGGCGTCTTGGCCGGATGCACCGGCTGGCGCGTGGCGCCGATGAAATCCACCCTGGTCCGGCCGCCGCTGGCGGCGCCTTGCGGGGTGGTCATGGTGGGCGGGTCGGCCAGCAGCAACAGCAGCAGCATCAGCAGGTGCAGCACGGCGCTGACGAGCGCGGCAATCCAGGGCTCCAGGCGTTCGCCCCAGGATTTGGCCCGGGGGTCCGCGCGATGCGACGCGTTGCTCATGCCGCCGCGGCTGCGTCGGGAGTGCGGGCCTTCATGGGGGGTCTGCAGGGTGCGGCCGGTGGGGGCGCCATCGTAACGCGTGCGAGGCTCCGTTCATTTGTCGGGTCGCAGCACGCTTAGGCGCTGTTAGTGCTGGCGGGACGCCATCGTCCGGCCGGGCCGCGCCGAGGTGCGCACGGCACGGCGCCATCGACCGGCCTGATGGCCGATCTCCACTGCCAAACGACAGGCCTGGATGCCCTTGGCCTTGGAACGCAGGTTGGCCTTCGCGGCGGGATCTCGATCGGCTGCCAGGACGGCGACGGTGGCGCGTCTGCTTCGACCACATCGCCACACGACCAGGCCGTTGCGCCTTGGCGCGGTCAGCGCCCGCGCAAGGGACGGAAGAACGCACGAATGTCCTCGGCCAGTTCGGCGGGGCGTTCCAGTGCGGCGAAGTGGCCGCCGGCGGACATCTGCGTCCAGCGTTGCACCCGAAACACGCGCTCCACGTAGCGGCGCGGCGGCGTGGGCAGCTCCTTGGGAAACCGTGCGAAGCCGAGCGGCGGCAGCACCCGCTCGCCGTGCGCGAAGTGCAGCGGCGCCAGGCGATTTTCCTTGTACATGCGCAGCGACGCATCGATGGCGTTGCCGAACCAGTACAGCGAGATGTCGGTGAGCAGCGTATCCAGCGGCACCACGCGTTCCAGGTCGCCGTTGCAGTCGCTCCAGCTGCGGAACTTCTCGGCGATCCAGCCGGCAAGGCCGATCGGCGAGTCGGTCAGCGCGAACGCCAGGGTTTGCGGCTTGGTGGCCTGCAGCGCGGCATAGGCGCCCTCGGCCGCGGAAAACGCCGCCGCGCGGTCGAGGTATGCCTGCTCCTCGGGCGCCAGCGGGTCGTCTTCGGCGGTGAGCGACGGTCGGTAGCTGCCGGGGATGTAGTTGAGATGCAGGCCGACCACGTCCTGCGGATGCAGGTAACCCATCCAGGTGCAGACGCCGGCACCGATATCGCCTCCCTGTACGCCGAAGCGCGCATAGCCCAGCCGCTGCATCAGCGTTCGCCACAACTGGGCGACGGTGCGCGAACTGGTTCCCGCCCGCGGAGGCGCCGCGGAGAAGCCGAATCCCGGCAGCGACGGCACCACCACGTCAAACGCGTCCTCGGCCGCAGCGCCATGCCGCTCGGGATCGGTCAGCATCGGCAGGATCCGCTCGAACTCGGCAAACGACCCCGGCCAGCCATGCGTCAGCAGCAGCGGCAACGGCGCCGGTCCCTGGCCGCGCTGGTGAACGAAGTGCAGGTCGTAGCCGTCGATCTCGGTTCTGAAGTGCGCCATCCGGTTCAGCCGCGCTTCCTGTTCCGGCCACGAGAAACGATGCTGCCAATGCTCGGCCAGCCGCCGCAGGAAGGCCAGGCTGGTGCCGTCCTCCCACGCCGTATCGTCCAGCGGCATCGGCCAGCGCGCTGTGCGTAGCCGGCGCTGCAGGTCCTCGACCTGCTCGGTCGGCACGGCGATGCGGAAGGGGCGGGTCGCGGGGTCGAAAGAGGTCACGCGGGTGTCCTGTCGATGCTTGCGACGGCATTAGATCAAATCGCCGCTGGCATCGGCTCTGTCGACGCCGGTTCTTGGGCTGGTCGCCATGCGCTTTTCACGCGCCTTGCGCAGGCCGATGGGCCGACGTCGCGCGATCGCAACGAACGTGTCGGTCTTCGCGCTACTGGTTCGGGCCGATGGCCATGACCGGTTTGCGCCAGAGAGCGGAGAACGTCGGTTTCTCCGGCGCGCGCGGCTGCACCCACATGTCGCCCATGATCCGGTCCAGCCCACGATCCAATCCGGTCACCAGTCCCGCACCCGGGGTGAAGGTGAGTTCGCCGAAATAGATCCGGCCCTCCTGGATGTACCAGTCCACGCGCACGTAATCGAAGTCGACGGCGAGTGTCTTGCTCAGTTCCAGCGCCTCCTGCAGCAGCGCCTGCCCGCACGGCGGCGCCTGCCCCGCGTCGCGGATGCGGTGGTGCGGTTCGTCCAGGTTGTTGACGAAGAAGGTCATCGCCAGCGGCGGCTGCGAGCGGTTGTAGATCACCTGCAGGACGTACTGGAAGCTGCCGTCGGGCTGCTTGAACATGTGGAACTTGTAGTCGACCGGCGCCTGGGTGCCGTCGCCGATGTACTGCTCCACCAGGATGCACGGCGGGATGCCGCGGTAGTGGATCTCGCGCACCACCTTGGAGTAGTCGGTCTGCAGCCAGCGCGAGCAGCTGTCGAGCAGGGCCTGTTTGCGGCGGTCGTCCGGCTCGTCGAGCAGTACCTCCACCATGCCCGCGCCATGGTTGGGCTTGATGACGGTGTGCACCCAGCGCGGGAAGGTCAGCAGCGAGGTGGGATCGGTGGTGCTGAACAGCAGCGGGATCAGGTAGCGAGCGCCGATGCGGGCGGCGACGTAGTCGCGCACGGCGATCTTGTCGGTCAGCCGTCGATAGGTTTCGTGGTCGCCGTACACCGACTTGCGGTACAGCACCTTCTCGTTGAAACAGACCGGCGCGTACAGGTTCGGCCAGCGGCCGAAGGTATCGAGGAAGTAGAGGCGCTCCTGCCAGCGCCACGGCAGCCGGGTGACGAAGACGTGGGCGGTGCGCCTGAGCTTGCGCCTGAGGCCGAGCGGCCGCCTGGGAAGCGCCGTCAGCGGCCCGGTGAGCCGGAATCCCGATTTGTCCGTAAATGCGGCCACGTCACTATCCATATGCCGACTCCGTCGCGAAAAGGAGAGGAAAATATGATATTCGTCACATGGGCGAAGTGAAATGGCGCGATTCTGAGTGCGGTCAGCTGCCTGAATTGGCTGTCTGTCCCAGCCCTTCGCAGGCGCGGTGCCGTCCGGACGGTTGTCAGCGGCCTCGGATGCTGCTTTACCTGTCCAGGGAGTGCCCTGTTCGCGCTCCGCGGGCTGGCCGTGTTCGCGGCGCTGGCCGGGAGGTGGGAGCCGGGATCTGGAGTCGTAGCGCCCCCCGAACTGCCCGACGTGGAACGTCGGCTGCGCCCGCGTTGCAAGCGATCGCGGCACGCGGGGATGTACCTGCGCTGGTGGCCTGGAGCGCCAACCGCTGCGCCGCTCGGACGGACCCTGCTGCGCGCGGAGCGCATCGCTGCAGCGGCGGCAACATCAGCCGATTCCGCCGCGGCGGGCCGGCCACCGCGACATGACCCATACGAACGCTGCCTATACTCCCAGGCTTGTCCACCCTGCAGGTCCCACCGCATGAGCGCATCCCCCACGCCCACGGTCGTCTCCGGTTCCGGTTCCGGCGCCGCTCCCGGCAGCCTTCGCCGCTCGGTGTCCAACACGCTCAAGGGCTCGGCCGGCAACCTGGTCGAGTGGTACGACGTCTACGTCTATTCGGTCTTCGCCACCTATTTCGAATCGCAGTTCTTCTCCAAGGAGGACAAGAACGCGACGATGTTCGTCTGGGCGATCTTCGCCATGACCTTCCTGATGCGGCCGATCGGCGCCTGGTACTTCGGGCGCTTCGCCGACCGCTATGGCCGCCGGCTGGCGCTGACCATCTCGGTGTCGCTGATGGCGCTGTGCTCGTTCGTCATCGCGGTCACCCCGACCGTGGCGACGATCGGCATCGCCGCGCCGATCGTGCTGCTGCTGGCGCGGCTGCTGCAGGGCTTCGCCACCGGCGGCGAGTACGGCACCAGCGCCACCTACATGTCCGAGGCGGCGATCCCGGGCCGGCGCGGCTTCCTGTCCTCGTTCCACTACGTCACCCTGGTGGGCGGCCACGTGCTGGCGCAGGCCACGTTGCTGGTGATGCTGCATTTCTTCGACAAGGGCTGGGTGTCCGAGTGGGGCTGGCGCCTGGCCTTCGGCCTGGGCGGCATCGGCGCGCTGGTGGTGTTCTGGCTGCGCCGCACGATGGACGAGTCGCTGGGTTCCGACGCCATCGCCGAGGCCAAGAAAGGCGGCGCCCGCTCGGCCGGCTCGCTGCATGAGCTGTTCGTGCGCCAGTGGCGGCCGCTGCTGCTGTGCTTCCTGGTCACCGCGGGCGGCACCATCGCCTTCTACACCTACTCGGTGACCGGGCCGAAGATGATCCAGACCGCGTTCGCCGGCAACGACGTGATGGCCGGAACCATCATCAACCTGGTCGCGCTGACCGTGCTGATGCTGATGCAGCCGGTCGGCGGCTGGCTGTCGGACATCGTCGGGCGCAAGACCCTGCTGGTGTTCTTCGGCATCGGCGGCGTGCTCTACACCTGGTTCCTGGTGCTGGAGCTGCCCAAGCAGACCGACTGGCTGGCCGCGTTCGCGATCCTGACCGGCGGCTTCGTGATCCTGACCGGCTACACCTCGATCAACGCGGTGGTGAAGGCTGAGCTGTTCCCCACCCATATCCGCGCGCTGGGCGTGGGCCTGGGCTATGCGCTGGCGAACTCGGCCTTCGGCGGCACCGCACCGCTGCTGTACCAGGCCTCGTTGAAGACCGGCCACGTGACCACCTTCGTCTGGTACGCCACGGCGGTGATCGCGGTATCGCTGGTGGTCTACATGTTCTTCCTGACCAACAAGGGCGCGAACTGGCTGGACGACGAGCGCGCGATGCACGAGCGCAAGCTGGCGCGAGCCGCTCGCAGCTGACGGGGCGTCGGGCGGGCGTGGCCAGGCCGCGCCCGTCCCGCTTCCAGGTAGGCCGAGGCCGCCTGGCCGGTGCACCGTGGTCGTGTCCTTGGCGGGCTGACCGCGCTGCCCGAGGCCTCGACGCCATGCGGCCAACCACCGAGTCCGCCGGTGCTATCGTCCTGGCATGAGCAAGGTCACCGTCACCGCCACGATCCGCTTTGAGACGAAGCTGCTGCAGCCGGCGACGCCGCCGGGTGCGCCCTGGGCATTCCTGCTGCTGCCGGCGCAGGCGAGCGCGAAACTGCCGGCGCGCGGCATGGTGACCGTGGACGGCACGCTCGCCGGCCATCCGTTCCAGGCCACGCTGGCGCCCGACGGGCAGGGCAGCCACTGGCTCAAGGTGGACGAGGCCCTGCAGCAGGCCGCTGGGGTCGCGGTGGGCGACACGGTCGTGCTGGAGATCGCGCCGGTGGCGGTGGAGCCGGAACCGGCGGTGCCGCCTGACCTGCGCCAGGCGCTGGCCGCTCATCCAGCGGCGCGTGCGCAGTGGGACGACCTTACCGCGGTGGCGCGGCGCGACTGGATCTTCTGGATCACCTCGGGCAAGAAGGCCGAGACGCGGACCAAGCGCATCGCCACCGCCTGCGACATGCTCGCCTCCGGCAAGCGCCGCGCCTGCTGCTTCGACCGCTCGGGCATCTACAGCAAGGGTCTTGCCGCGCCGGAAGCGGCCGACTAGCGAGGCGCGCGTGGCCTGGCTGGCCGCGGCTGTCGTGCACCGCGGGAAGTCTTGCGACCGCCTTCGAGTTTCAGCCCAGACCGTCTCCGTCGCCTGAAGCCTCGCCGCTGCGCCCGTCGCGGCTGAAGCCGCGCCTACAGTGCACCCGGCCGGCCGATCGCAACTCCCTGTAGGAGCGGCTTCAGCCGCGACTGGTCCCGGCGTCATTCGACCGGCGGCTCCACTCGTCGCGACTGAAGTCGCTCCCACAGGGGCTTGCGGAAGGCCGGCTGGGTGCACTGTGGGAGGGGCTTCAGCCCCGACGCGACCCGATCATCAGTCCCGCGGCTTCCCTCGTCGCGACTGAAGTCGCTCCCACAGAGGCTTGCGGAAGGTTGGCCGGGTGCACTGTGGGAGGGGCTTCAGCCCCGACGCGACCGGTCATCAGTCCCGCGGCTTCCCTCGTCGCGACTGAATTGGCTCCCACAGAGGGCGTGCGGAAGGCCGGCCGGGTGCACTGTAGGAGCGGCTTCAGCCGCGACCGCATCCTCGACCGCTGCACTCCCCGCCGCCGCGTTCGGCGACGCCCAGGCGACTCGGGTACCATGCAGCCCCCCTCACGGGCGTTTTCGCTCATGGCCGACTCCAAGAAGACCCCCGATTCCCCCGTCACCCAGGACCAGGCCGAAGCCGCCGTGCGCACGCTGCTGCGCTGGGCCGGCGAGGATCCGGACCGCGAGGGCCTGCTGGACACGCCGCGGCGCGTGGCCGAGGCCTATGGCGACTGGTTCAGCGGCTACCAGGCCGATCCGCGCGAGTACCTGCTGCGCACCTTCGAGGAAGTGGCCGGCTACGACGAACTGATCGTGCTGCGCGACATCGAATACGAAAGCCATTGCGAGCACCACATGGCGCCGATCATCGGCAAGGTCCACGTCGGCTACCTGCCTCGCGGCAAGGTGGTGGGCATCAGCAAGCTGGCGCGCGTGGTCGAGGCCTATGCGCGGCGCTTCCAGGTGCAGGAGAAGATGACCGCGCAGATCGCGCAGTGCATCCAGGACGTGCTGCAGCCGCTGGGCGTGGGCGTGGTGGTGGAAGGCGCGCACGAATGCATGACCACCCGCGGCATCCACAAGCGCGGCGTCAGCATGGTCACCTCGAAGATGCTCGGCACCTTCCGCGAGGACGCGCGCACCCGCGCCGAATTCCTGCGCTTCATCGACGGCAGCGGCAAGCGTTGAGCCAGCGGTGGCGGGGGCGGCGGTCGCGGCGCGCATGAAGCAACACGAACGGATCGCCGGCTATCGCCTGCTGCGCGAACGGCCGCTGTGGAAGCTGCTGGCCGCCGACCACGCGCCGGAACTGATCGGCCTGCTGCAGACGCTGCTGCTGGACGGCGACCGCCGGCTGCCGTCGGCGGTGCTGCACGAGCGCCTGCAGCGCCAGCTCGACGCGCTGCGCGCGGACCAGCTCTCGCGCGACCTGCCGCGCACCGCGCAGGCCTATCTCGCGCATTGGTTGGCCCAGGGCTGGCTGGAACGGCGCCTGCCCGAAGGCGCGACCGAAGAGGAGTACGAGCTGTCGCGCGCGGCCGCGCAGGCGATCCGCTTCATCGCCGGGCTGCGCGAGAGCGCCAGCAACGCCACCGAGAGCCGGCTGTCGCTGGTGATCCAGCAACTGGTGCAGCTGGCCGGGCAGACCGAGTCCGATCCGGACGCGCGCCTGGCCGCGCTGCGCGCCGAGCGCGACCGCATCGATGCGGAGATCGAGCGGGTGGCCGCCGGCCGCGTCGCCGCGCTCGACGGCAAGCGCGCGCTGGAACGCGCGCGCGACCTGATCCACCTGTCCGACGAACTGGCCGAGGATTTCCACCGCGTCCGCGACGACTTCGAGCGGCTCAACCGCGAATTCCGCGAGCGCATCATCGACGACGAAGGCGCGCGCGGCGACGTGCTGCAGCAGCTGTTCGACGGCGTGGACGTGATCGCCGACAGCGAGGCCGGGCGCAGCTTCCAGGCGTTCTGGAACCTGCTCAACGATGCGCAGCAGAGCGGCCAGCTCGACCAGGCGCTGGACGCGCTGCTCGCGCGCGGTTTCGCGCGCCGGCTAGACCGCCGCGAGCGCGCCTTCCTGCGCGGGCTCACCGGCACCCTGCTCGAGCGCGGCGGCGAAGTGCACACGGTGATGCAGCACTTCGCGCGCAGCCTGCGCGGCTTCGTGCAGAGTCGCGGCTACCTGGAGCAGCGCCGCCTCAACCAGTTGCTCAAGCAGGCCCAGGGCGAGGCGCTGCAGCTGCGCGACAGCCTGCACGCCGCCGCCGCGACCGGCTACACGCTGGCGTTGAGCGGCAGCCGCCTGCGCTCGCTGTCGCAGTGGCGCTTGCACGATCCGCGCCTGGCCCAGGTCGACGGCCGCGTGCATGCCGCCGACGCGGCGGAGATTTCGCTGGACAGCGTCGGCGACCTGGTCGCGCAGTCGGAGATCGACGTGCGCGCGCTGCGCCGCGACCTGCACGAGCTGCTCGGCCAACAGCCGCGGCTGACCATCGGCGATGCGCTGCAGCAGCGTCCGGCGGCGCAGGGCCTGGGCAGCGTCATCGGCTATCTGTCGCTCGGCACCCGCCACGGCGTGGTGATCGACGGCGAACTGGAAACGGTGCAGTGGGAAGGCGGCGACGGCACGCTGCGGCGTGCGCGCATTCCGCTGGTGTGGTTCACCCGGGAGAAACGCAATGAACTGGTCTGACGATGGACGCCTGGACGCCGACCCAGGCGGCAGCGGCGACGCCGACGTGCCGGCAGCGGCAGGCGCGCCGCACGGCGAGGGCACGCTGTTCCTCGGCGATACCGGCACGCTGCCGTTCGACGCGCGCCGCGCGCTGTGCCAACTGCTGGCCGGGCCGAGCGTGGACGCGCAACGGCACGGGCCGCTGTGGCCGGCGTTGCTGCGCCACGAGCCGGCGATCCGCCGCGTGCTGTGCGAGCTGTTCCTGGAACTGGTGCTGGACCGCGAGGGCGGGGTGGCGTTCACCCGCCAGGCCGACACCGCCGAACTGGAGGCGCCGACGCTGCTGCGCAGCGCGCCGCTGACCTTCATCGAGTCGGTGCTGCTGCTGTTCCTGCGCCAGCGTCTGGCCGAGGCCGACACCCGCGGCGAGCGCGCGGTGGTGGACGAGGCGCAACTGCTCGAAGCGCTGTCGGTGTACGAGAAGAACGTGTCCACCGACCGTGCCGGGTTCGCGCGACGGGTGATGACCGCGATCGGCAAGATGCGCGAGAACCAGCTGTTGTCGCGCCTGCGCGGCAGCGAGGACCGCTACGAGGTGTCGCCGGTGCTGAAGCTGCTGTTCTCGGCCGAGGACGTGCAGGCACTGGCGCAGGCGTACCGCGAGCTGCGCGTGGGGGAGACAGCAGCGGAATGATCCTTCTCCCCCGGCGCCATGCCCTCTTTCGGGAAACGTCGCCGCCCGCGCAAGAAGGAGAGGCCGCCAGCCGTTCCCTTCTCCCTCCGGGAGAAGGTGCCCGGAGGGCGGATGAGGGTACGGCGTGTGGTGGTGTTTGAAGAGTGCAGTGGAGCACGGGCTTTTACCCCCATCATCGCGAGCCCAAGTCATCTTGTTCTTGCGTGTGCGAGAAAGAAGGCGACTGCCCTCGCGTCTTCCGAGCGCACGGCAGGTCCACAGCCCACGTGACTGTCCACTCCATCGCGCACAACGCCCCCGCGTCCCCGCAACACCTGGAAAACCCGCTTCAAACGTTGGTGATGACCCGTCTGTGCGTTCCCCGTCGTCCTGTTTTGGTGAGTGAGCCATGAATTCCCAGTCCAACCTCCTGCCGGCGCAGCCGGGCCAATCGCTGTTCGCCGATGCGCTCGCCGAGCAGCGGGCGCAGCAGTTCCGCATGCGCCGCTTGCAGGTGCACAACTGGGGAACATTCAACGGGCTGACCGAGGTGCCGATCGCGGAGAAGGGCTTCCTGTTCGTCGGCCGCTCCGGCTCGGGCAAGTCGACGTTGCTCGATGCGATGTCGGCGCTGTTGACGCCGCCGAGCATCGTCGACTTCAACGCCGCCGCGCGCGAGGCCGAGCGCAGCGGGCGCGACCGCAGCCTGGTGTCGTACGTGCGCGGCGCGTGGGCCGACCAACAGGACAGCGCATCCGGCGAGATCGCCACGCAATACCTGCGCAAGGGCGCGACCTGGTCGGCGCTGGCGCTGGAATACCGCAACGCGCACGGCGAAGCGGTCAGCCTGATACGCCTGTTCTGGATCGCCGGCAGCGGCAACGCCGCCGCCGACGTGCGCCGCCACTACATGGTCGCGCAGCGTCCGTTCGACGTGGCGCGCGAGCTCGACGGCTTCGACCTGGACCTGCGCAAGCTCAAGGCGCGGCTGGGCGAGGACGTGGCCCACTTCGATGGCTTCGCCGGCTATGCCGAGCGCTTCCGCCACCTGCTCGGCATCGGCAACGAGATGGCGCTGCGGCTGCTGCACAAGACCCAGTCGGCGAAGAACCTGGGCGACCTCAACGCCTTCCTGCGCGGCTTCATGCTCGACGAGCCGCGCACGTTCGAGGCCGCCGACCGGCTGGTGGAGGACTTCGCCGAACTCGACGGCGCGCACCACGCGGTGGTCACCGCGCGCCGCCAGGTGGAAACGCTGAGCCCGGCGCGCGAACACCACGCGGCGCTGATGGCGCTGCGCCACAGCGTCGGCGAGTTGCGCGAACTGCAGCTGGGCGTGGACGGCTATCGCGAGCAGCAGCGCGTGGCGCTGCTCGATGCGCGCCTGCAGGAGCTGGACACCCAGGACCGCGGCCTGGCCGGCGAGGAGGGCCAACGCCGCGAGTCGCTGGACAACCACGAGCAGAAACTGGCCGAACTGGAGCGCGAGCAGCGCGCGGCCGGCGGCGAGCAGGTCGAGGCGCTGGAGCGCGAACGCGCCCGGGTCGAACGCGAGCGCGACGAGCGGCTGCGCCGCCGGACGCAAATCGAACAGGCCTGTCGCCAGCTCGGCACCGCGCTGGCCGCCGGGGCCAGCGGCTTCGCCGAGCAGGTCGCGCATGCGCGCGGGCTGCTGGACGGCAACCGCGAACAGGCCAGTTCGCTGGACGAGGCGATCGCCGAGCGCATGGGTGCGCGCCGCGATGATGAGCGCCGTTTCGCCGAGATCCGCGCCGAGATCGAGGCGCTGAAGCGCGCGCCGTCGAGCATCCCGGCGCCGATGCAGGCGCTGCGCGCGCGGCTGTGCGAGGACACCGGCCTGAGCGAGGCGGCGCTGCCGTTCGTCGGCGAACTGCTGCAGGTGCGCGACGACCAGGCCGCCTGGCGCGGCGCGATCGAACGCGTGCTGCAGGGCTTCGCGCAATCGCTGCTGGTGGACGAGCGCCACTACGCGCAGGTCAGCGACTGGGTCAACCGCACCCACCTGGGCACGCGCCTGGTGTACTACCGGGTGCGCCGCAACGATGCGCTGCATCCGCGCGACCCCGAGCCGCAGTCGCTGCCGGGCAAGCTGCAGCTGCGCGAGCACGCCTTCGCCGACTGGCTGCGTAACGAACTGGCGCGCCGCTTCGACTACGCCTGCGTCGACAGCGCCGCCGCGCTGCGCAACGCCGACCGCGCGATCACCCGCGAAGGCCAGGTCAAGCATCCGGGCGACCGCTACGAGAAGGACGATCGCCACGCCGTCGGCGACCGCAAGCGCTGGCTGCTCGGCTACGACAATCGCGACAAGCTCAAGCTCTACGAGCGCGAGGGCCAGACCCTGGCGCAGCGCATCGCCGACTGCGAGGCCGATGTGGCCGCGTTGCGCAAGCGGCGCGAGCAGGACCAGGAACGGCAGCTCGCCGCGCACACGCTGGTGGAGCGCTCCTGGGACGAGATCGACGTCGGGCCCAAGCTGCAGCGCCTGAGCGACATCGAGGAGCAGCTCACCCAACTGCGCGAAGGCGACAGCGGCCTGCGCGCGCTGGGCCAGGCGATCGACACCGCGCGCGCGCGTCGCGACCAGGCCAAGCGCACCTACGAGGACGTGCGCCTGGAACGCGCGCAGCTGGCGCGCGAGCGCAGCCGGCTGGAGACGCAGCGCGAGACCTGCGCCGGACGTGGCGCCGCCGCATCGCTCACGCCCACCCAGCTGCAAGGCCTGCGGCAGCGCCTGGCCGAGCTGGCGCCATTGTCGCTGGACAACCTGGAGGCGCACTTCCGCGTGGTCGAACGCGGCCTGGCCGAGCAACTGGCCGACAGCCAGGGCCGCGACAGCAGGCTCAGCGCGCAGCTGCTGGAGTGCTTCCGCAGGTATTGCCAGCAATGGCCGGAGGACAGCGGCGATTTCACCGTCAGCCTGGCCAGCGCCGACGATTTCCTCGCGCGCCTGGAGCGGCTGGAGAGCGACGGCCTGCCGCGCCACGAAGGCCGCTTCTTCGAGTTGCTGCAGACCCAGAGCAAGAACAACCTGCTCGCGCTGCAGCGGCATACCGCCGAGGCGCACAAGGGCATCAAGCAGCGCATGGACGAGGTCAACGCCAGCCTGGAACAGGTGCCGTTCAACCGCGGCACCATCCTCACCATCGAAGTCGGCGATCGCCGCCTGGCCGAGGTGCACGAGTTCCAGCAGCAGCTGCGCGCGGTGTTGTCGCACCAGCAGACCGAGGACCGCGCGCTGGCCGAAGCGCAGTTCGCCACGTTGCGCGACCTGGTCGCCCGGCTCGGCGCGCAGGAGCCGGAACTGCGGCGCTGGCGCGAGCAGGTGCTGGACGTGCGCCTGCACGTGGAATTCATCGGCGTGGAGCTGGATGCGCAGACCCGCGCCCAGGTCGAGATCTACCGCAGTGGCGCCGGCAAGTCCGGCGGGCAGCGGCAGAAGCTGGCCACCACCTGCCTGGCCGCGGCGCTGCGCTACCAGCTCGGCGGCGAGGACGGCGAGCTGCCGCGCTACTGCGCGGTGGTGCTCGACGAGGCGTTCGACAAGGCCGACAACGAGTTCACCGCGCTGGCGATGAACATCTTCGAGAACTTCGGTTTCCAGATGGTGGTGGCCACGCCGCTCAAATCGGTGATGACGCTGGAGCCGTTCATCGGCGGCGCCTGCTTCGTCGAGATCAGCGGCCGCCACAATTCCGGCGTGCTGCTGATCGAGTACGACGAACAGGCGCATCGACTCAAGCTGCCGGAGCGCTCGCGCAGCGACGATACGCCGGCGCGTGACGCGGCGATGGTCGCCGCCACCGATGCGCCGGCGGCGGCCATGGCGGGCGGCGAGCCGCTCGCGACCGAGGACGCCACGCCAAGCGCGCCGGCCGCGCCGGCACCGCGCAAGCGTGCATCCGGGCCGGCCAAGCCCGCCACCGCAGCGCCACGCGCGGCAGCGAAGAAGGCATCAGCCAAGGCCAAGCCCACCGCGGCAGCGAAGACCGCCCGCGCGCCGTCTGCAAAGCGGGCCGAGCGACCCGCCGCCGCACGTGCCGCTGCCAAGCCGGCGCCAGGCAAGCCGAACAAGACGGCCGCGGCGGCGACATCGCGCAAGGCGACTAAAGCGACTACCGCGCGCAGCGGCGCCAAGCGCAAGTAGCCCTGCACGCAAGGCATCTCGCGGCAAGGGGCGCTGCGCTCAGCGCAGCAGGTCCCAGCCCATCTTGCCGATCAGCACCACCACCAGTACCAGGAACAATTGCCGGATCAGCGGGGTGCCGCCGCGCAGCGCCAGCCGGGTGCCGGCCACCGCGCCAACGACGTTGGCCGCGGCCATCGGCACCGCCACCGCCAGCAGCACCTGTCCGCTGGGCACGAAGAAGCACAGCGCGGCCAGGTTGGTGGCCAGGTTGACCACCTTGGAGGCGGCCGAGGCGCGCAGGAAATCCAGGCCGAAGAAGCGGATGAACAGGAAGATCAGGAAGCTGCCGGTGCCGGGCCCGAAGAAGCCGTCGTAGAAGCCGATCGCCGCGCCCATCGCCAGCGCGATGGCCAGTTCGCGGCGGCCGATCTGGCGCGGCCGGTGCAACGCGCCGAAGTCCTTCTTGACCAGCGTATAGGCCAGCATCGCGATCAGCAGGATCAGGATCAGCGGCCGCACCGCCTGTTTCGGCAACAGGCTGACCGCGGTGGCGCCAAGGAAGGAGAACGCGAACGCCGCCGCCGTGGCGTACAGCACCGGCCGCCACGGGAAGCGCACGCTGCGCGCATAGCGCCAGGCCGACGCGCCGGTGCCGGCCATCGCGCTGAACTTGTTGGTGCCCAGCAGCACCGCCGGCGCTTGCTGCGGCAGCGTCGCGAACAGCCCCGGCAACTGGATCAGGCCGCCGCCGCCCACCGCCGCGTCCACCAGCCCGGCGACGAAGGCGATGCACAGCAGCCACGGCAGTTCGGTCGGGATCAGCTCCAGCAAGGCGGCGCTCCGGGCGGGGGGCGCGCAAGCATAGCCGGGGCGGGCGCGCACGGCAGCGTCGGCGTGCGCCGCGCCGCCGCTGCCGGCACAATCGGCGCATGCCTCCGTCCGTCCCCCGCCTCGCCGATCCCTGTCCCTGCGGCCGCCCGCGCGAGTACGCGCAGTGCTGCGGGCCCTACCATGCCGGCGCCGCCGCGCCCGATGCCGAATCGCTGATGCGTTCGCGCTACTGCGCCTACGTGCGCCGCGACGCCGACTACCTGCGCGCCAGCTGGCACCCGTCCACGCGCCCGGCCGAGCTGGCGCTGGACACGCAGACCACCTGGCTCGGCCTGACCGTGCAAAGTGTGCTGGCCACTGGCGCCGACACGGCCGAGGTCGCGTTCCTGGCGCGCTATCGCATCGGCGGCGGCAGCGCGGTGCGCATGACCGAACACAGCCGTTTCGTGCGCGAGGACGGCCGCTGGTATTACCTGGACGCGCTGGACTGACTGCCGGCCAACGCACTGCGGCTTGCAGCGCGGACGACGCGCGTTGCCGGGATCATCCGGCGATGCAGCCCGCGTGCGTTCTATCGTGCGCCCGCAGACCAAGCCGGCCGCCGTGAGCGGCGCATTCGCCACGGTTGTTTATGATGCGCAGTCTGCCGTCGGCGAGGAAGTTTCGATGATGCGTTTCGCTTGGGCCTTGCTGCTGGCCGCGCCCTGTGCCGCCGCGCAGACCCTGCCCACGCCGCCGCTGGCGCCGGATCCCGCGTTCGCCGGTTGCCTGTCCACGCTGCGCGGCGCCGCCGCCAAGACCGGCGTGACCGCCGCCGCGTTCGACCGTTTCACCGCTGGCGTGCAGCCGGACATGAGCGTGCTGCCGCTGCTCGACGCGCAACCCGAATTCACCACGCCGATCTGGGACTACCTGGCCGGGCTGGTGGACACGCAGCGCGTCGCCGACGGCCGCGCGATGCTGGCCACGCACCGCGAGCTGATCGCGCGGGTGGCGCAGCAGTACGGCGTGGACGCGGAGACCGTGGTCGCGGTGTGGGGCGTGGAGAGCGACTACGGCCGCGTCTCCGGCAAGCGCCCGCTGCTGGTGTCGCTGCTGACCCTGTCGTGCAACGGCCGCCGCCAGCCGTTCTTCCGCGGCGAACTGTTCGCGTTGCTGAAGCTGCTGCAGGCCGGCGACCTGCAACCCGACAACCTGACCGGCTCCTGGGCCGGCGCCTTCGGGCATACCCAGTTCATGCCCAGCACCTATGCCCGCGTCGCCGTCGACGGCGATGGCGACGGCCGCCGCGACCTGGTCGCCAGCATTCCCGATGCATTGGCCTCCACCGCCAACTACCTGAAGCTGGCCGGCTGGCAGAGCGGGCAGCCGTGGGGCGTGGAGGTGACGCTGCCGGCCGGCTTCGATCCGGCCCTGGCCGGGCGCACCCAGCGCCGTGCGCTGTCCGACTGGCGCGCGCGCGGCCTGACCGCGGTCGATGGCAGCGCGCTCGAGCTGCCCGCGCTGGCGCCGCAGACGCCGGCCGCGGTGCTGATCCCGGCCGGCAGCAAAGGCCCCGCGTTCCTGGTGTTCCGCAACTACGACGCGATCTACGCCTACAACGCCGCAGAAAGCTATGCGCTGGCGATCGCGCTGCTGTCCGACCAGCTGCGCGGCAAGCCCGGCCTGGCCACTGCCTGGCCCACCGACGATCCCGGTCTGGGCCGGCCCGAGCGGCGCGAACTGCAGACCCTGCTGCTGGCGCGCGGCCACGCCATCGGCCAGGCCGACGGCATGATCGGCAGCGTCAGCCGCCGCGCGATCCAGGCCGAGCAGCAGCGCCTGGGCCTGCAACCGGCCGACGGCCGCGCCGGGCAGCGCATCCTCGATGCGTTGCGCCGCGAGGCGCCCGCCGCCACGCCGCCCACGCCCGCGCCGTCACCCGCACCCACCACGCCATTCGGCGGCAAGCCGGCCACCGCCTTCCGCGTGCCGGCGCGCTACCCGGCCTTCGTCCAATCCCCCGCGCCACGGAGCATCCATCCCATGTCCGAGATCCCCGGCCTGAGCACAGGCGATTTCCACGGCTATCCCTCGCTGCTGGTGGAAACCCCGCACTCCACCGCCGCGATCAGCCTGTTCGGCGGTCAGCTGCTGTCGTTCGTGCCCAAGGGCGGCACCGAGGTGATGTGGCTGTCGCCGAGCGCGCAGCCCACGCCCACGCCGATCCGCGGCGGCACCCCGGTGTGCTGGCCGTACTTCGGCCGCCAGGGACAATCCGACGACGTGCCGGCGCACGGTTTCGTGCGCACCGTGCCGTGGCAACTGCGCGACGCGCGCCGCGAGGCCGACGGCAGCATCGTGCTGACCCTGGCGCCGCCGGACTTCGACGACCTGCCGCTGCGCCTGCGCATGCAACTGCGCATCGGCACGACCCTGGAGCAGCGCCTGATCACCGACAACGTCGGCTCCGAGCCGGCGCGCTTCACCCAGGCGCTGCACAACTATTTCCATGTCGCCGACGCCACTCAGGTGCGCGTGCAGGGTCTGGACGGACTCGACTACCTGGACAAGTTCGAAGGCTACGCCACGCCGCACCGCCAGCACGGCGACTGGAGCCTGCACGACCCGCGCGATCCCGGTCGCAGCGACCGCATCTACACCGGCGCCGGCGGCCGCTACACGCTGCTCGACCCGGGCCTGCAGCGCCGCATCCAGATCGCCACCGCCGGCAGCCGCACCCTGGTGGCCTGGAACCCGGGCGAAGCCGGCGCGCAGAAGATGGCCGACGTCGGCGCCCACTGGCGCCAGTTCGTCTGCCTGGAAGCGGCCAACGCCGGCCCCGAGGTGATCGACCTGGCCCCGGGCGCGCAGCACGTGCTGCAGCAGACCATTGCGGTGGCGCCGCTCTGACGGCGGGCGCTGCCACGAGCGTTAGCTCCGGATAGGAAGCGGCTGCGGTGGCCTCAGGCCATCAGCCGCAACCGCGTCATCGGTCGGTACCAGCGGGATCGACCGGCCCTAAGGCCGACCGGCTTCCCGTGGGAGGGACTTCAGTCCCGACGCGCTGTACCGGAAATGCTTCGGGACCCACCTTCGCCGCCGCGTTCGCACCCTTCGCAAAAATGCTCTGCGGCGGCGCGTCTAGGCAGAGGCTTCGGCGGTTTCAGGCCATCGGCCCAACCGCTCTATCGACCAGGCATCTGCAGGCCGCCTCGACCCACCTGTGGGAGGGACTTCAGTCCCGACGCGCGCTACCGCAGGGGACCGAACCTCACCGCCGCGCTCGCACCCTTCGCAAAGACGCTCCCGCAGACGGCGCGTCGAGCCATTGCTTCGGCGGTCCAGGCCGTCGACCCCAACGCGTTTCAATCGACCAGGCATTCGGCCGCCTCGACCCACCTGTGGGAGGGACTTCAGTCCCGACGCGGTCTACCGCAGGGACCGAATCTCACCGCCGCGCTCGCACCCTTCGCAAAGACGCTCCCGCAGACGGCGCGTCGAGCCATTGCTTCGGCGGTCCAGGCCGTCGACCCCAACGCGTTTCAATCGACCAGGCATTCGGCCGCCTCGACCCACCTGTGGGAGGGACTTCAGTCCCGACGCGGTCTACCGCAGGGACCGAATCTCACCGCCGCGCTCGCACCCTTCGCAAAGACGCTCCCGCAGACGGCGCGTCGAGCCATTGCTTCGGCGGTCCAGGCCGTCGACCCCAACGTTTCATCGACCAGGCATTCGGCCGCCTCGACCCATCTGTGGGAGGGACTTCAGTCCCGACGCGGTCTACCGACAGGGCGCCGGCCTGAGTCCTCCCGCAGCAATTGCCTTCTTCGCACGCATGCTCATGCGGGCGCACAACAACGACGGCTGACACCGTCCGCATCACTAGGGCCTTGAGCCATCAGCGCCGATCCAAGGCCCTCGCGCGGGGGCCGCCGCCCGTATCCCGGTCGCCGCCGCCACCCTTCGCGCAGCCACAAGCCCAGCCCCACCCGCAATCGCGCCGGCCGATTACACTGCCGCGTCCGTCGGGAGACCATGCCGTGCATTCCTCGCCCCCTGCCGCGCGCACGCGCCGCGCCGCGCTGGTTTTCATCTTCATCACCCTGCTGATCGACGTGCTGGCCTTCGGCGTCATCATTCCGGTGCTGCCCGGGCTGGTGCGCGGCTTCACCGGCGGCGATTTCGCCGCGGCCGCCAAGTGGGTCGGCTGGTTCGGGTTCCTGTTCGCCGCGCTGCAGTTCGTCAGCTCGCCGCTGCAGGGCGCGCTGTCCGACCGCTATGGCCGGCGCCCGGTGATCCTGGCCTCGTGCCTGGGCCTGGGCGTGGACTTCGTGGTGATGGCGCTGGCGCAGAGCCTGCCGCTGTTGCTGCTGGCGCGGGTGGTGTCGGGCGTGTTCTCGGCCAGCTTCACCACCGCCAACGCCTACATCGCCGACATCACCGCACCGGACAAGCGCGCCCAGGCCTACGGCATGATCGGCGCCGCGTTCGGGCTCGGCTTCGTGATCGGGCCGCTGCTCGGCGGCTGGCTCGGCAGCTACCACCTGCGTGCGCCGTTCTGGTTCGCCGCGGCGCTGGCGCTGCTCAATTTCCTGTACGGCCTGTGGGTGCTGCCCGAATCGCTGGCGCCGGAGCGGCGCACGCCGCGCCTGGACTGGAAGCACGCCAATCCGTTCGGCGCGTTGCGGCTGCTGCGCAGCTACCCGCAGGTGTTCGCGCTGGCCGCGGTGATCTTCCTGGCCAACCTGGCGCACTACGTGTATCCGAGCATCTTCGTACTGTTCGCCGAGTACCAGTACCAGTGGGGGCCGAAGCAGGTCAGCTGGGTGCTGGCGCTGGTCGGGGTGTGCAGCATCGTGGTCAACGCGTTGCTGGTCGCGCGCGTGGTGCGCCGGCTCGGCGAACGCGGCGCGCTGCTGTTCGGGCTGGGCTGCGGCGTGGCCGGCTTCGCGATCTACAGCGTCGCCGGCAGCGGTGCGATGTTCCTGCTCGGGGTGCCGGTCAGCGCGCTGTGGGCGGTGGCCGCGCCGTCGGCGCAGGCCATCGTCACCCGCCACGTCGGCGCCGATGCGCAAGGCCGCGTGCAGGGCGCGCTGATGAGCCTGGTCAGCCTGGCCGGCATCGTCGGGCCGCTGCTGTACACGTGGGTGTTCGCGCTGTTCATCGGCAAGCACGCGCCGGCGCATCTGCCCGGCGCGCCGTGGCTGCTGGCCGCGCTGTTGCTGGCGGCCGGCTGGGTGGTGGCCTGGCGTCGCGCGCGCCTGCCCGAACGCGCCGGCGCTGCCGTTTAGTGCCGCCGAAGCGCACGACGCCATCGCACGTCCGCGTCGCCGGCGCATGAATTGCTCAGCTTGTGGCGGCACGGACCTGGGCATCGCCGCCGCATCGCCTGGCACCGCACGGCTCCGGTTGTTACGCTGTGCGGCCTCTTCGCCGTCGCCGCCTGCCAGGCTGCTGTAGACAGCCCGCCTCCATGATGTCGCCTCCCGACGGCACCGCCGCCGCCCTCCCTGCCTCGCGCCTGTTGCGCGAGGCCACCGCAGGCCAGCATGAGGCCGTCGAACAGCTGCCGATGATGCGCACCTTGATGAGCGGCCGCCTGTCCGTGCGCGACTACGTCCAGGTGCTGCGCCGCCATCACGCGGTGCTGGCCGGCTGGGAGCAGCGCGAATCGGCCTGGCTGCACGCCAGCGGCGATGCCCACTGGCGCTACCAGCCGCGCAGTCCGCTGCTGGCGCAGGATCTGGCGGCGCTGCAGGCGTCGCCGCCGCCACCGTCGCCCGCGCCGCTGGCGCCCGAAGCCGGCAGCCGCTGGGGCATGCTCTACGTGGTCGAAGGCTCGCGCCTGGGCGGGCGGGTGATCGCCCGGCGGTTGCGGCAGACGCTGGGCGAGATCGCGCCGGCGCTGGCCTACTTCGAACTCGGCCATGGCGATCCGGCCAGCTGGCGGCGGTTCCAGCAGCGTCTGGAGCAGGCCTTGCCGACAACGGCCCTGCAGCAGGCCGCGGTCGACGGCGCACGCGCGATGTTCGCGCACTTCCACACTCACTTCGCCCTGGAGACCGCTGCATGAGCGACACCGTCGCGCCCCTGGACATGGAAGCCTGCGCCCGCGAGCCGATCCACATTCCCGGATCGATCCAGCCGCACGGTGTGCTGTTGGTGATCGAGCCGAGCGACGGCCGCATCGTGCAGGCCAGCAGCACCGCCGCCGACCTGCTCGGCATGCCGCTGGCGGACCTGCTCGGGCAGCCCTACGACGCGTTGCTGGCGCTGCAGGACCCGCCGCTGTCGACGGACGCCGCCGAGCGCACCCAGCTCGCGTACGTCGACGTCGGTTTCCCGTGCCGCGCCACACCACCACGGCAGCGCTGGGTCGGCGCCTGGCACCTGTATCCGGAGCAATGGCTGCTGGAGCTGGAGCCGCGCGATGCGCCGCTCGCCGACGCCAGCCTGCGCGACGCGTTGCCGCTGCTGCGCCGGCTGGAAACCGACAGCAGCATCGACGACGCCTGCCAGCGTGCGGCCAAGAGCCTGCGCACGCTGATCGGCTACGACCGGGTGATGATCTACCGCTTCGACGACGAGTGGAACGGCGACATCGTGGCCGAGGCGCGCGCGCCGGAACTGGAGTCCTTTCTCGGCCTGCACTACCCGGCCAGCGACATCCCCGCGCAGGCGCGCACGCTGTACCTGCGCAACCGCGTGCGCCAGATCGCCGACGTCGGCTACGTGCCCGCGCCGATCCAGCCGACCCTGCACCCGCGCCTGCACGCGCCGGTGGACCTGAGCGACGTCAGCCTGCGCAGCGTCTCCCCGGTGCACCTGGAATACCTGGCCAACATGGGCGTCACCGCCACGCTGGTGGCCTCGATCGTGGTCAACGACGCGCTGTGGGGGCTGATCGCCTGCCACCACTACCGCCCGTACTTCTGCAACCACGAGATGCGCGACGTCACCGACGCGGTCAGCCGCGCCCTGGCCGGACGCATCGGCGCGCTGACCGCGGTGGCGCGCGCGCGCGTGGAGTCGGTACTGCTGACCGTGCGCGAGAAGCTGATCACCGACTTCAACGAAGCCGACACGCTGACCGCGGGCATGCTCGACGAGATGGCCTCGGACCTGCTCGACGTGGTCGATGCCGACGGCGTGGCGATCTTCCATGGCGAGCACGTCAGCCGCCACGGCACCGTGCCGCCGGCCGCCGACCTGGCCCGCATCCGCCGACAGATCGAGGCCAGCCACCACGAAGCGCTGCGCCACGACGCGGTCGGCGCGCTGCATACCGAGCAGATCGGCGAGACCTTCCCGGACCTGGCCGACCTGGCGCCGCTGGCGGCCGGTTTCATCTTCGTGCCGCTGATGCCGCAGGCGCGCAGCGCGCTGCTGTGGACGCGCCGCGAGCAGGTGCGCACGGTCAACTGGGCCGGCAACCCGCAGCTGTCCAAGCTGCAGGACATCCCCAACTCGCGCCTGTCGCCGCGCAAGAGCTTCGACCTGTGGCAGGAAACCGTGCGCGGCCGCGCACGGCCGTGGTCGCCGCTGAGCCTGGAGTCGGCGCGCAGCCTGCGGGTGCTGATCGAGCTGATGGAGCGCAAGCGCTTCCAGCAGGATTTCGCCTTGCTGGAGGCCTCGTTGTCGCGGCTGCGCGAACCGGTGGCGATCATCGAACGCGGCAGCGAGGGCCGACCCAACCGGCTGGCGTTCGTCAACGAGGCCTTCGCGCTGCTGTACCAGCGCGAGATCGCCGAACTGATCGGCTGCGAACTGGACCAGCTCTACGCCGGCAACGCCGCGCCCGCCGAAATCCAGCGCATCGCCACCTTGCTGCGGCAGGGGCGCGCCGCCTACGTGACCTTGCCGCTGCGCGTGGAAGCCGCCGCCCCGGTCCACCGCCAGTTCGATTTCGAACCGCTGCCCAGCCCGTCCGGCGTTTCCACGCATTGGCTGCTGCAGCTGCGCGACCCGCGTTGAGGAACGCGGCGGCGCGCGCTCAGCGCGTGCGCCGCCACAGCAGCGATGTCGCCGCGCCGGCCAGCAGGCCCCAGAACGCGGCGCCGATGCCGAACAGCGACAGCCCCGAGGCGGTGACCAGGAAGGTGATCAACGCCGGCTCGCGCTCGCCCTCGTCCTTCAGTGCCGTCGCCAGGCTGTTGCCGATGGTGCCGAACAGCGCGATGCCGGCGATCGCCATCACCAGCTCCTTCGGGAAGGCGGCGAACACCGCTGCCACGGTCGCGCCGAACAAACCGATCAGCAGATAGAACACGCCGGCGAACACCGCGGCCATGTAGCGCCGCTGCGGATCCTCCTGCGCCTCGCGGCCCATGCAGATCGCCGCGGTGATCGCCGCCAGGTTCAGTCCATAGGCCCCGAACGGCGCCAGCAGCACATTGACCACGCCGATCCAGCCGAGCGTCGGCGAGATCGGCACCGCGTAGCCGGACGCGCGGATCACCGCGACGCCGGGCAGGTTCTGCGAGGCCATTGTCACCACGAACAGTGGCAAGGCGATGCCGAACAGCGCCTGCCACGACAGCGTCGGCCACACGAACACCGGTCGCGCCAGGCTCAGCTGCGCGGTCTCCAGGTGCAGCGTGCCGCTGCCGGCGGCGATCGCGATGCCCACCGCCAGCGTCGCGATCACCGCATAGCGCGGAAACGCGTGGCGCCCCAGCAGATAGACCGCGAACATCGCCAGCGCCATGCCCAGCCGGCTCTGCATCGCCACGAACACGTCCAGGCCGAAACGCAGCAGCACCCCGGCCAGCATCGCCGCGGCCAGCGATATCGGGATGCGCCGGATCATCCGCTCGAAGATGCCGGAGAATCCTGCGACGGTGCCGAGCAACGCGGCCAGCACGAACGCGCCGATCGCATCGGACAGCGGCAGGCCGCCGCCACTGCTGATCAGCATCGCCGCGCCCGGCGTGGACCAGGCTGTCACCACCGGCATCCGGTAGCGCAGCGACAGGCCGATGCAGGTGATGCCCATGCCCAGCCCCAACGCCCACATCCACGAGGCGATCTCCGCCTGCGAGGCGCCCAGCGTGCGCGCGGCCTGGAACACGATCACCGCCGAGCTGGCGAAGCCGACCAGCACGGTGACGAAACCGGCGACCAGCGCCGGCAGCGAGGCGTCGCGCCATAGGGAGCGTCCAGCGGTGGAGGGCATTGCGTGGTCCTGCAGGGGAGAACCCGCATTCTCGGCGAAGCGGCCGCCAACGGCAGCAATGGCGTGAGAGGCCGTCGCCCAGATGCGAATGCGCACGCACGATCTACTGGTAAGGATGCGGCAGTGCCTCCGCCTGCAAGGCGCGCACTGGCCGCCAGCAAAAAAGCGGTTGACGTTTTTTCCTGGCCCGGTAGACTGCGCGGCCCGCTACGCAGCTGCCGATCTTCGGCTCGACAGAGGCAGAAAGGGGCCGGAAACACCTAGCGAACATCGGGTGTTGACGGCGTGAAAAAAACGGCTAATATGGCCGGCTCGCTTCGGCGAAAGACCTCAGGGTCCTTCACAAGAAGTGGCGTCAACCTCCTGATAAATCAGGGTATTGACGGCAACAAAAAAGCCGCTATGATGGGCGGCTCGGTTCATCGGAAAGCCTTCGGGTTTGGGTTGAACCGGCGTCAGGATCTCGGAAA
>NZ_JAVDSZ010000010.1:0-199113 GCF_031455575.1 Xanthomonas sp. 1678
GCCGAGACCTGCACCGGCAGCCGTCCGCCGCGGTAGCGCTGCACCGCCGGACGCGGCCGGTCCCACGGCAGTTCCAGCAGCCGCGGCGCATCGGCCAGGTCCTGACGCCAGTACGCCAGCTGCGCCTCCAACGCCTCCCCCTGCAACCACTGCCGCTGCCACAGCGCGTAGTCCGGGTACTGCACCGGCAAGGGCGGCAACGGGTCCGGCTCGCCGGCATGGAACGCCGTGTACAACGTGCGCAGCTCGCGGATCAGCACCCCCATCGACCAGCCGTCGGACACGATGTGGTGCTGGGTCAACAGCAGCACGTGCCGCCGCGGCGACAGCCGCACCAGGCTGCCGCGGATCAAGGGACCGCGTTCCAGGTCGAACGCCTGCCGGGCTTCCTCCGCGTCCAGCTGCGCCAATGCCGCCTGCTGCGCCTCGGGAGCTTGGTCGGAGAAGTCAAACTGCGTGAGCGCAAAGCCCACCGACGCCGGCGCGATCACCTGCCGCGGCACCCCCGCCTCGCTGGCAAAGCAGGTCCGCAGCGCCTCGTGCCGCGCCACGATCCGGTCCAGCGCCGCCTGCAGCGCCGCCAGGTCCAGGTCCCCGTCCAACTGCAGCCCCGCCGCGATGTGGTACGCCGCCCCCGCCGCCGCATCCAGCCGGTCCAGGAACCACAGCCGCTGCTGCGACCACGACAGCGGCAAGGCCTGCGAACGGTCCGCCGGGAGGATCGGCATTGCGAGGATCGGCTGCACCGCCATCCGCTGCCGCACGATGTGTTCGGCCAATGCCATCGGCGTGCGGTGATCGAAGAAATCCTGGGGCACCAGCTCGACCTGCCAGCGATCACGAATCCGCGCGATCAGTGTGGCGACTTCGATCGACTGGCCGCCCAGCGACAGGAAATCGTCCTGGATGGAGACCTCCGCAAGCCCCAGGACATCCTGCCACAGTGCCGCGATGCCCGGCGCCACATCACCCGCATCGCCCACTGGCGACGGCGGCAGGTCGCGCGCCGGGCCGGGCTGCGTCTGCTCCATGCGCCATGCCCAGATCTCGTTCAAGGCATCGCTTTGGTACAGCTCCCGGCAATGAAGACGCCGCGGCTTGCCGCTGGAAGTGCGCGGCAAGTGGCCCTTGCGCAGGAACACGATCGCCTCCACGTCCGGCAGCGCATGGACCATGCTCAACTCGCGACGGACACGCGCTACCAGCGCGTCGCTGAACCGGATCGTCCTCGCATCGACCTCCTGCACTACCACCACGCGCGCCGGTTCGCTGTCCTCCATCGAGAACACCACGCAGCCATTGCGCAGGAACGCGGCATCCAGACATTCGACCGTCTGCTCCACGTCCTGCGGATAGACGTTGCGGCCGGCGATGATCATCACCTCCTTGATCCGCCCGCAGATGTACAGCCAATCGTCCGCGACGAACGCCAGATCGCCGCTGCGCAGCCACTCGCCCGTTTCGCCGCGAAGCGCCGCGCGGAAGGTCTGTCCGCTCAGCTCCGGACGCCGCCAATAGCCTGCGGCGACCGACGCGCCCTGCACCCACAGCTCGCCGACCGCCCCGTTGTCCACGCGGGTACAGGTCTCCGGATCGACCAGCGCAAGGCGGTGCGATGCGCATTCCGGCCGGCCAACGCTGGCGAACGCAAGGCCCTCCTCCGCGACCTGCACGCGTCCGCCGCGCAAGGCGTCGCGATCCACCCGCAGCACCGGCGGGCGCCGATCGCGGCCGGCAAGGGCGCTGTCGGCAGCGACCAGCAACGTGGTCTCGGCCATCCCGTACGCGGGAACGAAGGCATCGCGGCGCATGCCGCAAGACGCGAACGCCGCGACGAACGCGTCCTGCGTTTCGGGCCGGACCCGTTCGGCGCCGTTGATGGCGATCCGCAGCCTGTGCAGATCCAGGTCGGCAATGGCCATGTCGCGCTGCCGGTCGGCGCAGAGCTGGTAGGCGAAATTGGGCGCCACCGTCACCGTCGCGCGAAAATCCGACAACGCCTGCAGCCAACGCATGGGACTGGCCAGAAACGCCGCCGGCGCGAAATGGATGCTCTGACAACGCGCGAACAGCGGATACAGGATGGCACCGATCAACCCCATGTCGTGGTAGGGCGGCAGCCACGAGAGCACGACGTCGTCGCGCTGCAGGCCCAGCAGTTCGGCGGCGACACCGGCATTGGCCATGATGTTGCGATGCGTCACCATCACCCCTTTCGGGTCGCCGGTCGATCCGGAGGTGTATTGCAGGAAGGCGATGTCCGCCACGCCAAGCGACGGGCGCTGCCACGCGCGCCCGCAACCGTCCAGCGCCTCGAATGCGAGCCATTGCACGCCTGCATCGTCGGCATGGCTGCCACCGAGCCTGTCGACGATCGCGCCTGGCGCGATCGCCCAGCGCGCCTGCGCGTCACGCGCGATCCCCTGCACCCGCGGCGCGCGGCGCGCGTTCAACGGCGGCGTCACCGGCACCGCCACGGCACCGGCGTATGCGCAGGCAAAGAAGGCGACGATGTAGTCGAGCGAGGGCGGACAGGCCACCAGGACCCGGTCGCCCGGCGCGATCCGCGCCTGCAGCGCGGCGGCGATCGTCTGCGCACGCCGATGCAGTTGCAGGAAGGTCAATCCCTCGCCGGCACCGTCGCGCTCCAGGAACGTGAAGACCTGGCGCTGCGCATCTTCACCGAGAGCGCGATCTTCGAGCAGGTCAACGAGCGTGGAACAGTCTGCATCACTCCTTCCCCGCATCGCCCGAAGCCTCTAGCTTGACCGTACTGGATTCCATGGAACGCTCAGGCGGCCCGCCCATCGGCAAGGCCCGCGAAGTTCGATCATACCCGCGTGCACCGTCGTGTCGACGGCACCGATGCAATGCAGCTGCACCGTCCGCGCTCACGTGCGCCCGCGCTGCGGGTGAATGCAGGTCAGAACAGCACGTCCATCTGCGGCACGCCGAGCCGCTGCCCGGCCACGTCGATCGTGATCGCCTCACCTGCGTACGATTCGGGCACGGGCGCCTCCAGGTAGCCCTCGCCGACGCACGGCATCGCCTGCACTGCCGCCGGCGGCAACGGCACGCCGAAGATGGCGTCGTGCCCATGCCGCGCCGTGCCGCGCAGCAACATGACCTTGCGTGCCCCTTGCACCATGCAGAACACCGCCTCCGACCCGTCCGCGCCGGCGTAGCCATGCACCCAGTGGCGGCCGGGAACGCCGGGGAACGTACGCCGGCTGCGCGCCACGGTACGAAACACGAAGCGTGCCAATTCCGCGGCGTAGCCTGCGGCATCGGCGGGCGCGCTCCGCAACCAGTCGTGGATGCTGGCCTGCAGGGCCTCGCGTTCCAGCAGCGGGCGGCCGCGCAAGGTCCGCCGCGCCTGCGCAAGGCAGGTCTGCAGCCGTACCGGGTCATCGCCGCAGGCGCTCTGCAAAGCGCGTTCGACCGCTGCGGCTACTGCATGGTCGGCGCTCGCCGTGGCGGCGTCGAATGCAGGCGCCGCCAGGCCGTCGCCGAACCATGGCGTGGACGCGGGATCGGCCATCGTGCGCAAGGTGACCTCCGGTTTCTGCTGCCGGGCAAAGTAGTCTCGCAGCACGCTGCAGATGGCCTCGGCAGCGGCCGGATCGCAGGCGTCGCGCTCCAGCCCGAACAGCGCCAGGAACGCCTGGTCGAGGCGGCGCCGGTAGCTGCGCTCCATCAACCCGCGAACCGGTTCGTCCAGCGCCGCGAACGCCGCACCGGACGCGTACTTTCCGAAATAGAAGGACAGGGCCTCGCAGGCGCCCCCGAACACGTGCAGGTCATCCCTGCCGAACGCGGGGAAGGTGTCGACCGCTCGCCCCCAGTTGCGCACCGACCTGGCCGAGCCATAGTCCAGTTGCTCGCCGTTGATGGTCAGGTTGCTGGTGGTGCAGGCGCCGAAGTACAGGCGATTGGCCTGGCAGAAGGCCAACTGATGCACGACGCGCTCGATGAAGTGCGCCAGCGACCGCACGGCGATGCCACAGCGCCGACGCTGCTCCTCGTCCGCGTCCAACAAGCGGATCGCGTCGCGCACGCGGGTGACGTCCTCCAGATGCGCGAAGCGCTGCTCGCGCAACGGCCGATGATACGGCGCGCGCTCCAGCGCCGAGGTGCGGAAGAAGTTGGGCCGCACGATCAGCGCCTTTTCCTCGCCGCTCTGGGTCTGCGTGCCGGTCGCGATGATCGCGACGATCGGAATCGCGCCATACGGCAGTTCCGCGCCGGCCAGCCGCGCGTACACCAGCTCGCGAATGGCCTCTTCGACGGTGACCGAGCCATGCGAATGCTGGATGTCGCGCTCCACGCCGACCAGCGGCGTAACGCCGATCCCCTTGACCTGCAACTGCCCGTGGGTGCCGCAACGGCCGCTTCCGGCATGCGGCCCCACCCCCATCCCGCCATAGCGGTCGGCAAAGAAGGTCTTCTCCTGCGCCTCGAACGCCTCGGCGGCATCGTGCTCCTGCGGGACGGCATAGGCGCACGTCCCCGTGATCCAGTCGCGCAGCCGCGGCGGGTCGGCCGCGGCATCCTCGCCAGGCCGGGCATGCGCGGCCAGCCAATCGAGGTCGATCCACAGCAGCCGCGGCCGCGCCAGCCGCCGTGCCTGGAATGGCACCCACATGGAGGCTGGGAAATCGCGTTGCCGGGGTATCAGGTCGAGGTGCATGGCGACTCCTTTGCCGAAGGCGGAACACGGGACGGCCAGGCGCGCGCCGGCTTCATCGCGCACGGGTGCCCTGCGCCGAGCCGGCGTAGGCGGCCAGCAGCGGCGACACCAGCCACACCAGCATCGGCACGATCGCCGCAGGCAGCGCCCCGGGGCGATACACCGCCAGCAGCCCGGTGGTCGCCAGCGCGAGCGCAGGCCCCAGCCACATGAAGCGCAGATACTGCAACGGGCCGTGGATCGACGTCACTTCCTCCGAGGGGCGCCACTGCAGCAGCCGCCGCCCGGACACGGACATCCTCCAGATCGAGCGCACCATCGCGTCGAAGGTGGTGGCTGCTTCGGTCGGCATGATGACCCATTTGAACAGCAGCACCTGCACACCGCCCAGGCTCAACCCGGCCAGGGCGCGCAGGTGCAGCGGCCACAGCCGCGGACTCATGCAGGCGCGGCGCACGATGCCGTACAGGCCAAATCCGAATTCCACCCCGACCATGCTCGCGGCAACGACGGCGGTCCACAGCCAAGGCCATGGCAGCAGTGCCCAACCGGCGATCATCAGCGTCAGCTGCGACATGGCATTGAGCGCACGCACCAGGTTGCACAGCAACTTCCAGCGCGACAGCAGCGACAGCGGCGTGCCCGCCCGGCCCGATCGGCCATCGCCGCGCGGTACCGGCACCCACGGCAGGACCCAGGCGGCGTTCTGCCAGTCGCCGCGGGTCCAGCGGTGTATCCGGACCACGTCCAGATACACGTCGTAGGGGCATGGCTCGCGGAAGTTGACCGCGTCGGCGAAGCCGACCCGCGCGTAGCAGCCTTCGATGACGTCGTGGCTGAGGATGCGGTTGTCGGGGAAGCGTTCGCCGACCGCCGCCAGGAAGGCATCCACGACCACGATGCCCTTGCCGAGATAGAAGCTTTCCTCGAAGGCGTCGTTGTAGACCTCACGGTCCGGGAATCCGGGATACGGCAGCCCGCTCACCTTGGACCAGACGATCCTGGAATACACCGAGCGGGTGCTGTCGACGTCGTTGAAGGTGCTCGACGGCGACAGCGCGCCATGGCCGGCGACAACCACCCCGGTCTGCGGATCGAGCACGGGGCGATTGAGCGGATGATGCTGCGTTTCCACCAGCCGGATCGCCGCCGCCGGCGGCACCTCGTTGTCCGAGTCGACGCAGATCAGGTATGGCACCGCGCCGAGCGCGGTCGCGTCGCCTTCGATCACCGCGAACGGCGCGCTATCGCGGTCGCGCAGGAACCGCGCCAGATGCAGCAGCTTTCCGCGCTTGCGCTCCCATCCCATCCAGCATTGCTCCTGCGCGTTCCAGGCGCGTGCGCGATGGAAAAGGTAGAAGGGCGGCGCGCGATCGCCGGCATGCTTGCGGTTCAGCGCGGCTACGGCGGCGACCGCGTGCGCCACCAGCGCCGCATCGGCGGGCATGGTCTGCGCATCCGCATCAGGCAGGTCGGTTGCCAGCGCGAACAGCAGGTTGGGGTCCTGGTTGGCCAGGAAGTGCTGCTCCAGGCGCGCACACAGCTGGTCGATCTTGGCCGGCGCGGACAGCATGCACGGGATCGCCAGCACGGTCCTGGCCTGGTCCGGGATCCCGGCGCGGAAATCCAGCCGCGGCATCGCCCGCCGCGGGACCATGTGCAGCAACAGCTTTTCGAGGAACTGCCGTGCCGTGTCCAGGCAGACGACCGCCAGCGCCGCGACCAGCGCCACGCCGATCCAGGCCGGGGCATGCCGCGCGGGCAACCACAGCAGCGTCACGGCGACGGCGCTCAGCACGGCGGCCGCCCACAGGAATGCCCGATGCCGGCGCGCGCGCGCGCGCGGCACATCGTCCGCGCAGCGCGTCGCCAACGCCATCGACGCATGCAGCTCGCACGTGCCGTCCCCCAGGTAGAAGCCGACATGCGCACGCGCCGCCTGCGGGTCGGCGGCATGCGCCGCATCGGCCAGTTGCAGTGCCGCCGTGGCCAGCGCCCGCAGGTCGCAGCGCCAACGCCGCGCCAACGCCGCTGCGCGCGCGCAGCAGGCCTCGCGCGTGCCGATCCAGCTGGCGGCATAGCCACCGGAACGTTCTCGCCGGAAGATCGGATCGCACGGCCCTGGATCGAACGCCTGCTCAACGAATCGATCCCACTGCGCCTGCGCCAGCGCCACGGCCTGCGCGTCGGTTCGCGGCGCGGCGTTCGGCGACGGCCCGGCGGCGGCGCCTGATGCGCGTTCGATCAGCGCCAAGTCCAACAGGTGCCGCAACGCCCACAGCTCGTTCAAGCTCAGCGACTGCGACTGCTGGTAGGCGGCGAGGAACGAAGGCAACTGCCGCAACGGCGCCGCCAGCGACGCCACCGCATCGGCGACTGCCTCCACGCGCAGCGTAGCGCCGGTCGCCAACCCCAACACCGGCAAACGGAAGCAATACCGCGAGGAGACATAACTGCGCGCGGCCACCAAGGGGTCCGCTGCATCGTCCGCAGCGGCGCCGGCCCGCGCGGTTGCCTGCACTCCCACGCTGCGCTGCATCATGGCGATGCGCCCCAGCAACGCGGCGACCAGGCGGCCATCGTCGACGCCGGTCGGCACGCCGTGGCGCGCCGCCAGGCTGCGCCCGGCCAGGGCCGCACTGTCAAGATCCACTGCGGCGCAGACTGTCATGCATGTCGAACCCGGATGAAACTTCGATGAAAACGGAACCGCTCTGGGCCGACGCCCGCCGCAAGTTGACTTTCCAAAAGCTCCTAACCTAGATTCAAACATATCAGACGCTCGCCATTCCCGGCCAGCCTCTCGCCTGGCCCTTCCATGCCGCGGACACTGCGCATTTTCCGAACACTGGTTCTGGCGTTCGTCGTTCTGCTCCTGGCATTGGCACTCGGCATCTACGCACTGCTGCGAATGGGCACGGCGCAGTTGAACGGCAGCGTTTCCGACGCCGGCGTGCGAGGCGCGGTCGCCGTGCAGCGCGATGCGTCCGGCACCGTCACCCTGCGTGCGGGCAGCCGGCGCGACGCGGTATTCGCGCTCGGGTTCGTGCACGGCCAGGAACGCTTCTTCTCCATGGATCTGATGCGCCGCGGCGCCGCCGGCGAACTGTCGCAATTGCTCGGCCCGATGGCGCTGCCGATGGACCGCCAGCGCCGCCAGTTCCGCATGCGCAGCCGTGCGCAGGCCGCGCTGGCCGGCCTGCCCGCATCGCAGCGCGAGGAACTGCAGGCGTATCGCGACGGCGTCAACAGCGGCTTGCGCGAGCTTACCGCGCGGCCGTGGGAGTACTGGGTATTCCGGCAGCCACCGGCCCAATGGAACGAGGAAGACAGCCTGCTGGTGCTGTATGCGATGTACTTCGAGCTCAACGACGCCTCCAACGGCCGCGAACTGGCCTTCGCGCGCATCCAGGACGCCCTGGGTCCGGCGGTTCGCGCATTCCTGTCCGCCGCCGGCGGGCCGCTCGATGCGCCATTGACCGGCGCGGCGCTGCCGACGCCGCCGGTGCCGCCGGCGGCCGACTTCGATACCCGCCGCGCGCCATCGGCCGCATCCGCCGCGCCGGTCTCGTCCGCACCGGTCGACCGGGCGATGGCCGGCAGCAACGCCTTTGCGGTGGGCGGTGCGTTGACCGCCTCGCGTGCGGCAATGGTCGGCAACGACATGCACCTCGGGCTGGGCATGCCCAATCTCTGGTTCCGCGCGCGCCTGCAATACCCGGTCGACGAGCAGCCGGCGACAGTGGACATCAACGGCCTCACCCTGCCCGGCGCACCGCCGGTGGTCGTCGGCAGCAACCGCTTCGTGGCCTGGGGGTTCACCAACAGCTTCGGCGACTGGACCGACTGGGTGCGCGTCCGCGTCGACCCGGCCCGCGCGGAGTTCTACGCCAGCGATGCCGGTTGGGAACGCTTCAACGAGGTACGGGAAACGATCCATGTCCGCGGCGGTGCCGATGAGATCCTGACGGTGCGCGAGACGCGCTGGGGCCCGCTGATCGCCCGCGACAGCGACGGCGTCGCGCTGGCGATCGCGTGGACGGCGCTGTTGCCGGGCGCAGTGAACCTGCGCCTGGGCGAACTCGACCGCGCGCGCGACGTCGGCCAGGCACTGGAGATCGCCAGCGCCGCCGGCATCCCCGCGCAGAACTTCGTGGTCGGCGACCGCGCCGGGAACATCGGCTGGACCATCGCCGGCAGCATGCCGTTGCGCCGCACCGGCGGCGACCCGGTGCTGCCGGCGGACTGGAGCCTGCCCGGCCATGGCTGGGACGGCCTGTTGCCGGCCGCCGCGCATCCGCGCATCGTCAATCCCGCGTCCGCCCGGCTATGGTCGGCCAATGCCCGCGCGCTCGACCCGCACGATGCGGGCTACGCACTGATCGGCGACGGCGGCTACGACCTGGGCGCGCGCGCCGGACAGATCCGCGACGACCTGTCGCGCCGCAACCGCTTCGCCGAGGCCGATTTCCTGGCGATCCAGCTCGACGACCGCGCCCCGCTGATGGATTACTGGCGCGAGTTGCTGAAGCAGACACTGGCACGGGCGTCTGCGCGAGCGCCGATGCGCCGCCTGCAACCCCATGTGGACAGCTGGAACGGCCATGCGGCGGTCGATTCGGTCGGCTATCGCGCAATCCGCCAGTTCCGCCAGGAAGTGACCAACACCACCCTGGGCGTGTTCGCCGATCGCATCCGCGAACGCGACAAGGACTTCTACCCGCCAGCCATTCCGCAAGGCGAGAACCTGGTCCGCCGCCTGCTGCAGGAGCGCCCGGCGCACTTGCTGCCGGCGCACTATCGCGACTACGACGCGATGCTCACCGCATGCGCCGACAAGGCCTACGCCCAGCTCGCCGGCAACGACCCGGACCGGCTCGCCGCGCGCACCTGGGGCGAGGAAAACACGGTGCGGGTAAGGCACCTGCTCAGCGGCGCGATCCCTGGGGCGTCGTGGCTCCTGGACATGCCGGACGTGCAGGCGCCGGGCGACCTGAATCTGCCGCGCGTGCAGGGCGCGTATTTCGGCGCGACCGAGCGCTTCGCCGTCCAGCCCGGCCACGAGGAAAAAGGCTACCTGCACATGCCGCCGGGACAGAGCGGAAACCCGCTGTCGCCGTTCTACGGTGCCGGGCACGACGCCTGGGTCAAGGGCACGCCGACGCCGTTCCTGCCCGGCGCCACGGTCTATACGCTGACCCTGCAGCGCGCGCGGTGACGCGCCGGCACGCGCCCATCCACCGCTGCGGATCAAGGCACCGTCACCGCCCTCACGAACGCCAGACCGGCGGCCGCTTTTGCAGGAACGCGCGCGGCCCCTCCTGGCAATCCGGCCCCTCCAGCCGCCGCTCCTCCCATTCGTAGCGCGCGGCGAACGCCTGCTCCACGCTCAGGCCGGAAGACGCCAGCGCCGCCTCCTTGATCGCGCGCAGCGACGCCGGGGAACAGCGCAGCATGTCCTGTACCCACCCCTCCACGCAGGCATCCAGCTCGTCCGTCGCGACCACGTCGTTGACCATGCCCCAGTCCAGCGCGCGTTGCGCGGAGAACTGGCGCCCCGTCAGCAGATAGCCCATCGCGATCCTGGGCGGCAACTGCCGCGGCAGCCGGAACACGCCACCGGCCCCCGCGATCAGCCCCAACCGCGCCTCCGGCAGCCCGAACATCGCCCGCCGGTCGACCACCAGCACGTCGCAGCACAGCGCCAGTTCGCAGCCACCGCCCAGCGCATAGCCGTTGACGCGCCCGATCAGCGGCTTGGAGAAGCGGCGCTCGGTCAGCCGCGGCCAGCCGGCCGCACCGCGGCTGCCGAAGCTGGAGGGTGCCACGCCCTGATCGATACGCGCCGCCAGCTCCTTGAGGTCCTGGCCCACGGAGAAGGCGCGATCGCCGGCACCGGTGAGGACCGCGACGCGGATCTGCGGATCCTGTTCGATGTCGTCCCAGACCCGCGCCAGGTCGCGGTGCATGCGCAGGTTCATCGCGTTGAGCACATCGGGACGGTTCAAGGTCACCCGGGCCACGTGCCCGGCCTTGGCGTAGATCACGTCGGAAGAGAGGTCTTGCAGCACAGGGTCGGTCATGGTCTGGTCCTGGAAATGGCCGGACCGCGGCGGCGCGGCGCAGGCACGGCAACGGCGCGCGTCTGCGGCGCCGCGCTCACGGCGGCTTCTCGCATGCCTGAGCCTGCCACAGCGCGGCGTACACGCCGGGGGTGGCCATCAGTTCGTCGTGGGTGCCGTTCTCGACGATCCGGCCTCGGTCCAGCACCACGATCCTGTCCACGTGGCCCAGCGACGCGAAGTTGTGTGCGATGACGATGGTCGATGCGGCGCGGGAGATCTGCGCCAGGTTCTCCTGGATAGCGCGCTGGGTGCCCGCATCCAGCGCCGCGGTCGCCTCGTCGAACACGAACAGGCGGGGATTGCGGAGCACGGCGCGCGCGATCGCCACGCGTTGCCGCTCGCCTCCGGACAACCGCAGGCCGCGCTCGCCGACCATCGTGTCCCAGCCTTGTGGCAACCGCTCGATCAGCCCGTCCAGCCCGGCCAGGGAACAGGCACGCTGCAGCGCAGCGACGTCGGCATCGGGACGTCCCAGGCTCACGTTGTTGCGCAGGCTGTCGTTGAACAGCACCGTGTCCTGCGGCACCACCGCGATCGCCTGGCGCACGGACGCGACGTCGAGCGCTTGCAGGTCCTGGCCATCCAGCACGACCCGCCCGTGCGCAGGCCGGTACAGGCCCAGCAACAGCTTGGTCAAGGTAGTCTTGCCGGATCCGCTGGCGCCGACGATCGCGACCGTTTCGCCCGGCTGCACGGTCAACTCCACCCGCCGCAGGATCGGCCGCCCCGGCTCGTAGGCGAAGTCCACCTCCTCCAATGCCACCTGCAACGGCCCGTCCGCGGCCAGCGGCGTGCTGCCGCCGGGGCGTTCGGCCGGCTCGGCCAGGATGGTCCTGAGCTTGCTCACGTGGCCGAGCGCCTGCATCAGGTCGCGCGACATGATCCCCAGAAGTTCGATCGGCGCGATCATCTGCATGACGTAGGCGCTGACGAGGATGAAGTCGCCCTTGCTCATCTGCCCGGCCGACACCTTCTGCGCCGCGACCAGCAGGATCGCGCCCAGCGCGAGCGTGAACACCGCGGCGATCGCGCCGTCGACCTGCAACCTGGCCCGATAGAATCCGTCCCAGCCGCGCACGCTGTCGTCCAGCGCCAAACGCATGCGTCGAAACACGCTGCGCTCGGCGCAGAAGGTGCGCACCGCCTCATAGTTGAGCAGCGCATCGGCGGATACGCCGGAAAACACGATGTCGGCATCGGCGGCGCGCCGGTGGGCATCGCGCTGCCGTCCCATGCCGCGGTACGACAGCCACGAATACGAGGCAGCGAAGGCGAACCAGATGGCGACGATCAGCGGCTGCTGCAGCGCGAACAGCACGCCGACCATCGCCCCGATCTGCAGCACCACCGGCAGCACCCCGAACACCAGGCTGGCCTGCGCGGCCTGCACCGCATTCAGGCCTTCGGTAGTGGTGCGTTCGAGTTCGCCGATGCTGCGCTTGACGTGGTAGCCATGCGGCAACGCGAACAGGTGCTGGTAGACGCGGTGCGAGACCGCCGCGCGGGACGCGTAGGCGACCTTCTGGTACACGTAGCCCAGCAAGCCGCGCGCGACCCGGGAAAAGCCGAGACAGGCGGCGAACACCAAGCAGGCGATCGTCATCCGGTAGCCCGCCCCCGGTCCTTCGCTGTCCACGGCGGCGCGCAGGGCCAGTGGCGCCAGCGCCTGCAGTCCCGCGTCCAGCAGCAACAGGAACGCGCTGGCCACCAGCTTGCCACGCTGCGAGCGCTCCAGTAGCACGTCCCGCAGCAGCGTGGGACGGCGCATGGGTGACGCGCCTGCCTCGGCCGCGCTCAAGCGGCGGTACCGACGCCGGCCGCGGCGGCCGGCGCCGCCGGGACCGCGCGATGCCGCTCGCGCCGCGGACGCTTCGCGGCATTCGCCGCGCCCAGCGCATATGGATGTTGCATCGTCACATTCCGCTCCCGAGAAAAGCGACAGGCGCTCGCCGACGCCGCGGCGCATCGCAGCATCGCGCAACAGCCGGCCTGCAGGAAGTGCGCACTGCGCCCGCACGCGGCCGAGCGGCATCATAACGCGGCGCACGCGCATGTCCCGGTCCAGGCAAGTGTGGTAAAACCCTGCCGACAGCACGCTCAAGCAGACGCAACCGGATCCTGGAATTCGATGACAGCTTCTCGCCGGCACCGCCCCCGCCTCATGTCACCTCAGGACCCACAGGGAGTGCCCGAGGCGAGGCCAGCGCCCGCTCCCGCCGCTGCCCGCCGTACCCTGCTCCGAACACATGCCGTGCCGTCCCATGGATGACAGCGTGCGGCTGCCGCGGCCACACCTGGTTTCCATCGGGACCGCCACTCCCGCGCACAGCTATTCGCAGCAGGCGCTGCTGGATCTCTTCGCGATCGACGACGAGCGCATCCGCTCGATCTACCTGCGCGGTTCGATCGAACGCCGCTTCCTGGAGTTGCCGCCCACGGACGCATCGGGGCGACCGCAGGCCGAGAGCCAGCAGGACCTGCTGCACAAGCATCGCAACCACGGCACGCAGATCGGTGCCAGTGCGGTGCGTGCGTGCCTGGAGCGGGCAGGATTGGCGGCGCAGGACGTCCGCCACCTGTGCTGCGTCACCTCCACCGGTTTCCTGGTACCGGGACTCAGCGTGCTTTTGTGCCAGGCACTGGGATTGTCGGCGTCCTGCAGCCGGCTGGATGTGGTCGGCATGGGCTGCAATGCCGGTCTCAATGGCCTCAGCGCGGTTGCGACCTGGGCTCAGGCGCATCCGGGCGAACTGGCGGTGATGGTCTGCGTGGAGATGTGCTCGGCCGCCTACGTGGTTTCCGACAACCTGCAGACGGCGGTGGTCAACAGCCTGTTCGGCGACGGCGCCGCCGCGGTCGCGCTGCGCGCCGCCCCGGCGCCCGAGCGCCTCGCGCCGGCGCTGCTGAAGTTCTCTAGCTTCGTCATCCCGCAGACCGTGGACGCGATGCGCTTCCAGTGGGACGACGCGCACGGCAAGTTCAGTTTCCTGCTAGGCCGCGACGTCCCCTACGTGGTCGGCGCGCACGTCGAGGGCGTGGTCGATGCCCTGCTCGAAGGCACCGGCGTACGCCGCAGCGAGATCGCCCATTGGCTGGTGCACTCGGGTGGAAAGAAGGTCATCGACTCGGTCAGGATGAACCTGCGGCTCAGCCGCCACGAGCTGCGGCATACGCTCGGCGTGTTGCGCGACTACGGCAACCTGTCCAGCGGCTCGTTCCTGTTTTCCTGCGAGCGCCTGCTGCAGGAAGGCTGCGTCCGTGATGGAGACTACGGCGTTATGATGACGATGGGCCCCGGCTCCACCATCGAGACCGCGCTCGTGCGTTGGTCGGCGGCCGAACAAGGATAAGGACACGCCTCCCCCCATGATCCGACTCGAGTCGCTCGGCGCCACCGTGATCCCGCTGCAACTGGATGGCACCAACGGCCTCACCCAGGACACGATCGACTGCCTGCAGCAGGCCTGCGACCAGGCCGAGGATCTGAACGCGCGCAGCGTGCTGGCCATCGCCTACGGCGGCCCCCGCGGCGGCACGACCGGGACCGGTCCTGGCCCGTCGCTGCCGCTGGTCAACCGCTGGGAGCGCGCGGTGCAGCGCGTGGAGCGTTGCGCGGCGGTCACCGTGATGCATGTGGACGGCCACGCGGGCGAACTGGGCCTGGGCCTATTGCTAGCGACCGACTACCGCACCGCGTCGCCGGACGCCAGTTTCAGCCTGCACGACGCCGTCGGCCGCTGCATGCCGGGCATGGCGCTGTACCGGCTGGCGCAGCAGGTCGGGATCGCGCGCGCGCGCGGCCTGGTGCTGCTCGGCCAGATCGTCCCTGCGCTGCAGGCGGAGCGGCTGGGGCTGCTGGACGCGCTCGTGGATGACGCAGCGCAGGCGCTCGACGCGTTCGCCAGGGCGGCCACGCACCTGGAATGGAGCGGCGTGCTGACCCGCCGCCAGCTGCTGCTGGAATCGACCGCCACCAGTTTCGAAGAGGCCCTTGGCGCCCACCTGGCGGCCTATGACAGGAAGCTCCGCGACCACGCGTTCGCGGCCGAACGGTAGGCCCGCCACCTCCGGGCACGGACATCCACCCACCATGCACATCGCCTCGCACGACCCGCCCCCTCCGCTGCCAACGGCGCTGGCCGACGCCTCGGGCGACGCCAAGCGCCTGTCGGCGCAGGTGGCGCCGCTGGAGGCAGCCATCGCGGCATTGCCGGCGCCGCCGGCCCGGTCCGAGTCGCAGCGCAGGCAGGCCGGCGACTTGCACGCACAGGCGCGCGGACTGCGCCGCCGTTTCGCGCAGGCGCATGCGGCCTGGCTCTATGCGCAACTCACCCGCGGCTACCGCGACCGGCCCAGGGTCGGCGCGCTGCTCTATGCCGCAGCGGACGCGGTGCCGGGCCTGGTGCCCAGCGCGGCGCAGATCGAGCAGGAACGCGAATATCCGCAGCGGCTCAAGGACGGTCGCGAACTCGACCAGGCCATCCTGCTCTCGGCGTTGCTCGGCGAGCAGAACGCCGGCACCCACCTGATCGACAGCATGCTGCTGCCGACCCCGGCCGCGCTGGCCGCGCTCGGCGCCTTCCAGGCCGAGGGCCACCTGGATCTGGGGCCGGTCAGGCTCGCGCGCGAGGGCCGCACGGGCGTGCTCACCACCCACAACGACCGCTATCTCAACGCCGAGGACGACGCCCTGGCCATGGCAATGGAAACCGCGGTGGACGTGGCGCTGCTGGATCCGGCGATCGGCGTGTGCGTGTTGCGTGGCGGGCACTGCACCCACCCCAAGTACGCGGGCCAGCGCGTGTTCAGCCCCGGCATCAACCTCAAGCTGCTGCGCGATGGACGCATCTCATTCGTCCACTTCCTCATCGAGCGCGAGCTGGGCTATGTCAGCAAGATCGCCGACGGCCTGCTGCGCGAAGACGGCGGCGCCCGCCACGAAGGCAAGCCGTGGATCGCCGCGGTCGAGGCATTCGCGATCGGTGGCGGGATGCAGCTGGCGCTGGTCGCCGACCATGTCATCGCCACGCCGGACAGCTACTTCTGCCTGCCCGCCGCCAAGGAAGGGCTGATCCCGGGCACCGCCAACTTCCGCCTCGGGCGGATCGCGGGAAGCCGCGTCGCCCGCCGCCTTGTGCTGGGCGGACGCCGGATCCAGGCGACGGATGCCGACGCGGGCTTGCTGGTGGACAGCGTGGTGCCCGCCGCGGAGATGGACGCGGCGATCGCCGCAGCGGCGCGTCAGCTGGACTCGGTCTCGGTCGTGGCCAACCGGCGCATGCTGCATCTGGCCGAACAGCCCGTGCAGGCGTTCCGCGAGTACATGGCGGAATTCGCCCTGCAGCAGTCGGCGCTGCTCTACGACGCGCGCATCCTGCACAACCTGCCGCACTGAACCGAGCGGCCGCAACCTCTGCACCCGGGCCAGATACGTTCCTGCCGAGACCACGATGACCGTTGCCCTGCCCCTGTCCGGACTGCACCCATCCATCACCGACCCGGTGTTGCGCTCGATCAGCCTGCTCAACGAGATCATGGGCCGCTACCCGGAGGCGATCTCCTTCGCGCCCGGCGCTCCGCATCCGCAGTTCTTCGACGACATCGACATCGAGCGCCACGTGCAGCGCTACAGTCGCCACCTACGGGAGACGCGGCATCTGAGCGAGGCGCAGATCCGCCAGTTGCTGTTCCAGTACGGGCCCAGCCAGGGACTCATCAACGACCTGCTGGCGCAGGCCTTGCGCAACGACGAAGGCATCGACGTCGCCGCCGCGGACATCGTGGTCACCGTCGGTTGCCAGGAAGCGCTGCTGCTCGCGCTGCGTGCGCTGTGCCCTTCGCGCAACGATGTCCTGGCCATCACCAACCCCAGCTTCGTCGGCATCACCGGTGCCGCCAGGCTGCTCGGCATCGAGACCGTCGCGATCGCCGAGAACGAGGACGGCATCGACCTGGAGGCGCTGCAGCACGAATGCACGCGGCTGCGCGGGGAGCAACGGCGCATCGCCGCGCTCTACGTCGCGCCGGATTTCTCCAACCCGTCGGGCACTGTGATGGGCCTGGAGGCCCGCCACGCCCTCCTGCAGGCGGCGCAGGCGCACGACCTGCTGCTGCTGGAGGACAACGCCTACGGGTTCACGTCGCCGGGCGAACAGGCCCTGCCGACGCTGAAGGCGCTGGACCGGGATCGGCGCGTCCTGTATTTCGGCACCTGCGCCAAGATCTGTTTTCCCGGCGCGCGGGTGGGCTACGTGGTGGCGGACCAGCCCGTCGCCGGCGGCGGCCGCGAGGTACCGAACCTAGCCGCGGCCCTGACCCTGCTCAAGAACATGGTGACGGTCAACACCTCTCCGGTATGCCAGTTCATCGTCGGCGGCATGCTGCTGGAGTCGGGCCTGTCGCTGCGGCGCCTGTCCGCGGTCAAGGCGGCGTTGTACCAGCGCAACATGGCACTGCTGCAGGCCGCATTGCGCCGTCATCTGGGCGCGTCGCGCACGCCCTGCCCCTGGAACGGGCCGACCGGGGGCTTCTTCATGCGCATTGACACCGCGCGGGAAGTGACCGAAGCGCTGCTGCAGCGGTCGGGCGAGGACTACGGCGTACTGTGGATGCCGATGCGCTACTTCTACCTGGACCGTAGCGGCGACCGGCAGATCCGGCTGTCGTGCAGCTACCTGAACCCGGACCAGATCGAAACCGGGGTCGCGCGGCTGGCGCGGTTCCTGGATGAACAGCAACTGCTGCCCTGAGCCAGGTACGCCCGATGAAACCGCTCGTCGTCAAACCCGCAAGCATGGACGAATTCCCCGCGGTCGTCGGTCTCGCCGCCCTGGTGATGGCGGAGGTGCCGGCACTGGGCAGGCGCGACATCGCCTATTTCCGCGACTGGGTGATCCCGGCGATCCGCCACGGCCAACTGGGGCTGTTCTTCGATCCGGCGACCCATCGCCCGGTTGGGCTGGCCACCTGGGCCTATCTGGCGCCGGACGTGGAGGCGCGGATCCTGGCGGCCGACCCCGCGCCGCTCCACGACAGCGAATGGAAGGAAGGCGGCAACGTGTGGGTCATCGACCTGGTGTCGCCGTTCGGCGCGGCCCGCTCGATCGGCCGCTGCCTGCGCGAACAGTTGTTCCCGGACGTCGCGCGGCTGCACTGGCGCGGTCATATGTCCAGGCGCGCGGCGCAGCCGATCGCGCAGGTCTGGACGCGGGCGGCCCCAGTCTAGGCGGGATCGGCTGCTGCCACGACGGTCGCGGCAGCGCGCCCGGCCGGCCGTACGCCCGTGGCGGCGCGTTCAGCCCGCGTGCTCGGCGGCGGTGGTGAAGCTCTCGCCGCAGCCGCATTCGGCGGTGGCGTTGGGGTTGCGGAAGATGAAGGTCTCGCCCAGGCCCTGCTTGGCGAAGTCGATCTCGGTGCCGTCGACCAGCGGCAGGCTGGCGGCGTCGACGTAGATGCGCACCCCGTCCTGCTCGAACACCGCATCGTCCGAATGCGCCTCGCGCGCCAGGTCGGTGACGTGGCCCCAGCCGGAGCAGCCGGTCTTGGCGACGCCGAAGCGCAGGCCCAGCGCGCCAGGGGTCTGGGCGACGAAGCGCTGCACGCGCTCGAAGGCGGCAGGAGTGAGGTGGATGGCCATGGCGTAACGACTCCGGGAACAGCGAACGGTCATTATAGGGAGGAAGCGCTGCGGCGGATGCGCGCCACGCCTCGCAAGCGCCGCGGTTCAGCCAGTACACTTGCCCGTTCCATATCGAGTCGCTACGGCGGGGATTCAAGTCATGACGGTGGTAAGCGTTGAGCATGCGCTGGCCGGGAAGATCCCGGCGGGCGGCGAAGTGACGGTACGCGGCTGGGTCCGCACCCGGCGCGATTCCAAGGCGGGGCTGTCCTTCGTCAACGTCAGCGACGGCTCGTGCTTCGCGCCGATCCAGGTGGTGGCGCCGGCCGAGCTGCCCAACTACGAGTCGGAAGTGAAGCGGCTGACCGCCGGCTGCGCGGTGATCGCGCGCGGGCGCCTGGTCGCCTCGCAGGGCCAGGGCCAGAGCTTCGAGATCCAGGCCGAGGGCATCGAGGTGGTGGGCTGGGTCGAGGATCCGGAGACCTACCCGATCCAGCCAAAGGCGCACTCGCTGGAATTCCTGCGCGAAGTGGCGCACCTGCGCCCGCGCACCAACCTGTTCGGCGCGGTCACCCGCATCCGCAACTGCCTGGCGCAGGCGGTGCACCGCTATTTCCACCACAACGGCTACAACTGGATCAGCACCCCGATCATCACCACCTCCGACGCCGAAGGCGCCGGACAGATGTTCCGCGTGTCGACCCTGGACCTGGCCAACCTGCCGCGCGACGGCAAGGGCCAGGTCGATTTCAGCCGCGACTTCTTCGGCAAGGAAACCTTCCTGACCGTGTCCGGCCAGCTCAACGTCGAGGCCTACTGCCTGGCGCTGAGCAAGGTCTACACCTTCGGCCCGACCTTCCGCGCCGAGAACAGCCACACCACCCGGCACCTGGCCGAGTTCTGGATGATCGAGCCGGAGATCGCCTTCGCCGACCTGGCCGAGGACGCGCGGGTCGCCGAGGATTTCCTCAAGTACCTGTTCCGCGCGGTACTGGAAGAACGCGGCGACGACCTGGCGTTCATCGCCGAGCGCGTGGACAAGACCGCGATCAGCAAGCTGGAAGCGTTCATCAACTCGCCGTTCGAGCGCATCGAATACAGCGATGCGATCGCGCTGCTGCAGAAGTCCGGGCACAAGTTCGAGTTCCCGGTGGAATGGGGCCTGGACCTGCAGACCGAGCACGAGCGCTGGCTGACCGAACAGCACGTCGGCCGCCCGGTGGTGGTGACCAACTACCCCGAGCACATCAAGGCCTTCTACATGCGCCTGAACGACGACGGCAAGACCGTCGCGGCGATGGACGTGCTGGCCCCGGGCATCGGCGAGATCATCGGCGGCAGCCAGCGCGAGGAGCGCCTGGACGTGCTGGACACGCGCATGGTGCAGTTCGGCCTGGACCCGCAGCACTACGGCTGGTACCGCGACTTCCGCCGCTACGGCACGGTGCCGCACGCCGGCTTCGGCCTGGGCTTCGAGCGCCTGGTGGTCTACATCTGCGGGCTGAGCAACATCCGCGATGCCATCCCCTACCCGCGCGCGCCGGGCAGCGCCGAGTTCTGAGGCGATGACCGACGCCGCCGCCACGGTGACCATGTATCGGCCGCTGGGACCGGAGGAGTTCGCGCTGGTGCGCGACTCCGGGTTCCGACGCTGGCCGCCGCGCTTGCCCGAGCAGCCGATCTTCTATCCGGTGACCAACCAGCGCTACGCCGAAGAGATCGCCGGGCGCTGGAACGTCAAGGACAGCGGCGTCGGCTACGTGGCGCGGTTCGCAGTGCGCGCGGCGTTCCTGGCGCCGTATCCGATCCAGAAGGTGGGCGGCGCGCAGCACACCGAATGGTGGATCCCGGCGGAGGCGCTGGATGCGCTGAACGACAACATCGTCGGCCCCATCGAAATCGTCGCACGCTTCGATGCGCCGCTTGAGGAGACCTCGCCATGATCCTGTTCTTCGCGCTGTGCTTCGTCGGCGTGGCGATCGCCGGCTTCAGCGCGTTCGTGATCTTCTGGCCGCTGACCCTGGTGCATATCCGCGACCGGCATCCGCCGCTGGTGGCCGCGTTCGGCCCCGGCGCCTTCCTCAAGCCGGTGGCGCTGGGCTGGCTGCTGGCGCGGCGCTACCGCCCGCTCGGCGACCGCTCGCTGTCCGGGCTGGCGACGCCGGCCTGGCTGTCGCTGCTGACCATCTTCTTCGGCCTGGGCATGGCCGCCCTGCTCTGGCTGCTTTCCGTGGTGACTTCATGACTTCAGACGCTTCCGCCGCCGACCGCTGGTACCTGGCCAGCCTCGGCCGCATCCTGGTGTGGGCACGCCTGCGCGTGCGCGAGGCCGGCACCGCCGAGGTGCTGGACAGCGACGGCAACACGCTCAGCTACGACAGCGAGGACACCGCGCAGGCGGCCCTGTTCGACGCAGAATTCGTCGCTTACGACGGCCTGGACGAGGACGATGCGCTGGCGCGCGGCTTTTCGCTGAGTGAAGTGTCGCCGCCGCAGGCCGACGACGACGCGGCGCTGCGCGGGCGCATGACCCAGACCCTGGGCGCGCGCGTCTGAGCCGCCGATGCACATCCCGCCGGCGTTCGCCGAAACCGACCTGCAGGCGCTCGACGCGCTGATCGCGCGCGATCCGTTCGTCACCCTGGTCACCGTCGCCGACGGCCTGCCCTGCGCCACGCCGCTGCCGGTGCTGTACCGGCGCGACGGCGCGCGCATCGTGATCGAAGGCCATTGGGCGCGCGCCAATCCGCAGTCGCGGCATGCCGGCCCGGCGCTGCTGATCGTGCACGGCCCGCAGGCCTACGTGTCGCCGGGCTGGTATCCGGACAAGGAGGCGATGGCGCGCGTGCCGACCTGGAACTACGCCATCGCGCAGCTGCACGGCCAGTTGCAGGTCAGCGACGACGAAGCGCTACTGGCCGACATCGTGGCGCGGCTCAGCGAGCGCCACGAGCAGGCGATCGGCAGCGACTGGCGCTACGAGCCGCACAACGACGCGCACCGGCGCCAGTTGCGCGGCATCGTCGGCTTCCGCTTCGAACCCGAGCGGGTCGAGCTGAAATTCAAGCTCAGCCAGAACCACCCGGCCGCGAACGTGGCGGCGGTGAGCGAGGCCTTGCAGGCGCAGGCCGATCCTGGCGCGCAGGCGGTGGCCGCGTTGATGCGCGAGCGCCTGCAGCGACGCTGACCGCATCTGTCGCCGCGCGCGCTGACGCGCCGCTCGGCCCCGACGCAACATACGCCGGCGTGTGTACGCACCGTCGCCGCGCGCCGATGAACCGCCCTATGCCCGCTGCGGCCGCGCCGCGCCCATGCGCGCGCCGGCTTCTGGGATAATGCGTCGCTATGAGCAAAATCGATCAGCTGCTGCACAACAACCGCGCCTGGTCCGAGCGCATCAATCGCGAGGACCCGGATTTCTTCAGCCGCCTGTCCAAGCAGCAGACGCCGCAATACCTGTGGATCGGCTGCTCCGATTCGCGGGTGCCGGCCAACCAGATCATCGACATGGCGCCGGGCGAGGTGTTCGTCCACCGCAACATCGCCAACGTGGTCGTGCATACCGACCTCAACTGCCTGTCGGTGATCCAGTTCGCGGTCGAGGTGCTGAAGGTGCGGCACATCCTGGTGGTCGGCCACTACGGCTGCGGCGGCGTGCATGCCGGACTGACCCGCGCGCGCCTGGGCCTGGTCGACAACTGGATCCGCCATGTCACCGACGTGGCCGAAAAGCACGAGGGCTGCCTGCAGCAGGCCGGCGACCTGAGCCTGCAGCATGCGCGCCTGTGCGAGCTCAACGTGCTCGAGCAGGTGGTCAACGTCAGCCGCACCTCGATCGTGCGCGACGCCTGGAGTGCCGGCCAGGAACTGACCGTGCACGGCTGGGTCTACAGCCTGCGCGACGGCCGCGTGCACGACCTGGGCATGGAACTGGAGCGCATCGAGGACCTGGCGCCGCGCTACGATGCGGCGCTGGCGCGGATCTGCCAGGATCGCGAGGATCGCTGATCCGGCGCCGGCGCCCGCACCGACGCGACCACCCAAGGACACCGCATGCTCCCCGCCCCGCTGAACCTGCACGCCTGGATCGAAGAACACCGTCACCTGCTGAAGCCGCCGGTGGGCAACAAGTGCATCTACGCCGGCGAGTTCATCGTGATGGCGGTCGGCGGGCCGAACGCGCGCTCGGACTTCCACTACGACGAAGGCCCGGAGTGGTTCTACCAGCTCGAAGGCGAGATGGTGCTGAGGATCCAGGAAGACGGCGCGGTGCGCGAGATCCCGATCCGCGCCGGCGAGACCTTCCTGCTGCCGCCGAAGGTACCGCATTCGCCGCAGCGGCTGCCCGATTCGGTGGGCCTGGTGATCGAGCGCCGCCGCCTGCCGCACGAGAACGACGGCCTGCAGTGGTACTGCGAACACTGCAATCACCTGTTGTACGAAGAATACTTCCCGCTGCGCAATATCGAGACCGATTTCCCGCCGGTGTTCGCGCGCTTCTACGCCTCCGAGGCGCTGCGCACCTGCGGCCGTTGCGGACAAGTGCACCCAGTGCCGGCGCCCGCCGCCGCGCCGTGAGCGCGCCCTCGCCGACCATCGCGCCGGGCCGCGATGCTGCATAGCCTGATCGCGCTGAAGCCGCGCGACGTCCCGCTCCGCGTCGCCCTGCGCAACACCTTCGCGGTGGTCGCTCCGCTCGCCGTGGGCGTGGCCAGCGGCCATGACGCGCTCGGCCTGGCGATGGCCACCGGCGCGCTGAACACCATGTTCTCCGATCAGCCCGGGCCGTACCGGGCGCGCATGCAGCGCATGCTGATGGCGGCGCTGGCGGCCGGCGGCGCCGCGCTGCTGGGCATGCTGATCGGCGCGCATACCCCGGCGCTGGCGCTGGCGGCGCTGCTGCTGGGCCTGGGCGGCGGCCTGCTGGTGGCGCTGGGCCCGGTCGCGGCGCGGGTCGGGCTGACCAGCATGATCCTGCTGGTGGTCAGCGCCGACGTGCGCCTGCCGGCGGCGCAGAGCGTCGGCGTGGCCACGCTGATCTTCGCCGGCGGCGTGCTGCAGATGCTGATGGCGCTGGCGGCGTGGCCGCTGCAGCGCTACCGCCCGGAGCGTTTCGCGCTGGCCGAGCTGATGCGGCAGCTGGCCGGCATCGCCCGCCAGCGGCCGAGCGCGACGCTGGCGCCGCCGGCCACCGAGGCGGTGCTTGAGGCGATGGTGATGCTGCACGGCGAGCATCGCTCGCGCGGGCTGGCGGTGCAGTCGTTCCGGATCATCGCCGAACTGTGCGAACGCGCGCGGCTGGAACTGCTGACCCTGGCCGATCTGCACGGGCGCCTGGACGAGGCGGCGCAGGCGCGGCTGCCGATCGAGCGGGTGCTGGAGCGCAGTGCGGTGGTGCTGGACCAACTCGCCTACGCGCTGGACAACGCCGAGGACCCGGCCGCGGCCGAGGCCTCGATGACCGGCTTCGACGACCTGGTCGAGGCCTTGGCGCAGGTCCAGACGCAGGCGCAGGACACCCGCGAGCGGCGCCTGCTGCGCATCGCCGTGGCCCGCGCGCAGGGCCTGGGCGGGCAGCTGCGCGCGCTGGTGCGCAACGGCCACTGGGCCAGCAGCCGCGGCGAGATCCAGGCCGAGCTGGCCGAGGCGCGGCTGCCGGCGGCGCTGCGCCCGCTGGCGCCGCTGCAGACCCTGCGCGCCAACCTGGGCTTCTCCTCGGTCGCGTTCCGGCATGCGCTGCGCTGCGGCGTGTGCCTGAGCCTGGCGGTGCTGTTCGCGCGCTGGCAGGCGATCCCGCACGGCTACTGGATCCCGATGACCACCGCGATCGTGCTCAAGCCGGATTTCGGCGGCACCCTCAGTTTCGGCGCGCTGCGCGTGGCCGGCACCTTCGTCGGGCTGGTGCTGGCCACCGTGCTGGCCCACTTCACGATGGACGGCGCGGTGGTGCGGCTGTTGTTGCTGACCGTGTTCTGCCTGGGCTTCCGCCTGCTGACTCAGGTCAACTACGGCCTTGGCGTGGCCTCGCTGACCGGCATGCTGGTGCTGCTGCTGTCGTTCGAGGGCATGGCCCCGGGCGAAGCGATCGGCGAGCGCATCCAGGCCACCGTGCTCGGCAGCGCGCTGGCGCTGGTCGCCTACGCGCTGTGGCCGACCTGGGAGCGGCGGCATATCCGCGCCACCCTGGCGCAGCTGCTGCTGGCCTATCGCGACCACCTCGCCGCGCTGCTCGAGGGCCGCCTGCAGGCGCTGCCGGAGACCCGCGCCGCGTCGCGCACCGCGCGCACCAACGTGCAGGCCTCGATCGAGCGCCTGCGCGGCGAGCCGCGGCGCAAGCGCAACCTGCGCGAACTGACCCTGGCCGAGTCGGTGCTGGCCAACGGCAACCGCCTGATCCGCGCCTCGCTGGCGCTGGAGGCGGTGCTGCGCGACAGTCCGGCGCTGCCGCCGCTGCCGGAACTGCAGCAGTTCCAGCGCCAGGCGCACGCAGCGCTGAGCCAACTGGCCGAGAGCCTGGGCAGCGGCACCGCGCCGGCCCAGGCCAGCTTGCGCAATGACGAACGGCGCCTGGCCGAGGCGCTGGCCGCGCGCCAGGCCGACGCCGCCGACGCCGCGGCGCTGTCCGCGCTGGCCGATACCAGCGACCGCGTCGCCGACAGCGTCGGCACCCTCACCCACCTGTTGCGCAGCGCCATGCTGCCGGCCGCCGTCGCAGCCGCCGACGAAGCGCCGCAGCGCGACCGGTAGACTGTGCCCTCGTCCCGTCACCCGCCGCCGATGAACGACCTCCTGACCCGCACCCACGCCACCGCGCTCGACGCCGCCGACCCGCTGCGCGAACTGCGCCGCGAATTCCTGTTCCCGCAACACCAGGGCACCGATCAGGCCTACTTCGTCGGCAACTCGCTGGGCCTGCAGCCGCGCGGCGCCCGCGCCGCGGTGCAGGAGGTGCTGGACAAATGGTCGACGCTGGCGGTGGAAGGCCACTTCACCGGCGACACGCAGTGGATGACCTACCACGAGCTGCTGGCCGCGCCGCTGGCGCAACTGGTCGGCGCACTGCCGCACGAAGTGGTGGCGATGAACACGCTGACGGTGAACCTGCACCTGTTGATGGTCAGCTTCTACCGGCCCACCCGCGAACGCCCGGCGATCCTGATCGAGGCCGGCGCGTTCCCGTCCGACCAGCATGCGCTGGCCTCGCAGATCCGCTTCCACGGCTTCGATCCGGCCACCGAGCTGATCGAAGTGCAGCCCGATAGCGACGACGGCATCGTGTCGATGGCCGCGATCGAACGCGCCATCGCCGAACACGGCCCGCGCCTGGCGCTGGTGCTGTGGCCGGGCGTGCAATACCGCACCGGGCAGGCCTTCGACCTGGACGCGGTGACGCGGCTGGCGCGCGCGGCCGGCGCCGCGATCGGCTTCGATCTCGCCCACGCGGTCGGCAACCTGCCGCTGACCCTGCACGACACCGCGCCCGACTTCGCGGTGTGGTGCCACTACAAATACCTCAACGCCGGACCCGGCGCGGTCGCCGGCGCCTTCGTGCACGAACGCCACGGCCATGGCGACACGCCGCGTTTCGCCGGCTGGTGGGGCCACGACAAGCGCACCCGCTTCCAGATGGGGCCGCAGTTCGTCGCCGCGCCCGGCGCCGACGGCTGGCAGCTGAGCAATCCGCCGATCCTGAGCATGGCGCCGCTGCGCGCCTCGCTGGAACTGTTCGAACGCGCCGGGCTGCCGGCGCTGCGGCGCAAGTCGCTGCAGCTCACCGGCTACCTGGACACGCTGATCCGTGCGCGCCTGGCCGAGACCCTGCAGATCCTCACCCCGGCCGACCCGGCACAGCGCGGCTGCCAGTTGTCGCTGCGCGTGGCCGGCGGCCGCGAGCAGGGCCGTGCGTTGTTCGAGTACCTGCAATCGGTCGGCGTGCTCGGCGACTGGCGCGAGCCGGACGTGATCCGGATCAGCCCGGTTCCGCTGTACACCCGCTACCGCGACGTCTACCGCTTCGTCGAGGAAGTGGAAACCTGGGCCGGCGTCTGAGCCGCCTCCTCCTGCGCGGCCACCGCCGCGCGTCTTGCCGGACTTTTCCTTGAGCGACTCCCCTCGCAGCATCACCCTGATCGGCGCCGGCCTGGCCGGCTCCCTGCTCGCCATCCTGCTCTCGCGCCAGGGCTGGCGCGTCACCGTCTACGAACGCCGCGGCGACCCGCGCGTGCAGGACTACGAACGCGGCCGTTCGATCAACCTGGCCCTGGCCGAGCGCGGTCTGCATGCGCTGCGCCAGGGCGGCGCCGATGCCGCGGTGATGGCCAAGGCGGTGATGATGCGCGGGCGCATGGTGCATTTCGCCGACGGCCGCCAGCAGTTGCAGCGCTACGGCCGCGACGACAGCGAGGTGATCTGGTCGGTGCACCGCAACGACCTCAACATCACCCTGCTGCAGCTGGCCGAACAGGCCGGCGCGCAGATCCATTTCTACCGGCGCCTGCACACGGTGGACTTCGACGCCGGCTACGCGCGCTTCATCGACGACCGCGACGACCAGCCGCACGACATCCGCTTCCACAGCATGATCGGCGCCGACGGCGCCGGCTCGGCGCTGCGCGCGGCGATGCAGCGCAAGGCGCCGATGGCCGAGCACACCGAGTTCCTGGACCATTCGTACAAGGAACTGGAAATCCCGCCCAACGCCGACGGCAGCTTCCGCATCGAGGCCAACGCGCTGCACATCTGGCCGCGCGGCCACTACATGTGCATCGCCCTGCCCAACGACGAAGGCACCTTCACCGTCACCCTGTTCCTGCCCAACACCGGCGAACCGAGCTTCGCCACCACCCGCAACGGCGCCGAAGCGCTGGCCTTGTTCGCGCGCGACTTCCCCGATGCGCTGCCGCTGATGCCGCAACTGGCCGAGCACTGGGAGCAGCACCCGCCGGGCCTGCTCGGCACGCTGCGGCTGGAGCGCTGGCACCTGGACGGGCGCGCGGTGCTGCTCGGCGACGCCGCGCACGCGATGGTGCCGTTCCATGGCCAGGGCATGAACTGCGCGTTCGAGGATTGCGTGGCGCTGGCCGCGCACCTGCAGCGCGAACCGGACCTGGGCCGTGCCTATGCGGCGTTCGAGGCCGAGCGCAAACCCAACGCCAGCGCGATCCAGCAGATGGCGCTGGAGAACTACATCGAGATGCGCGACCGCGTCGGCGATGCCGGCTTCCTGCTGCAGCGCGAACTGGAGCAGGCGCTGCAGGAGCGCCACCCGACCCGCTTCGTGCCGCACTACACGATGGTCACCTTCCTGCGCACGCCGTACGCGCTGGCGCTGCGGCGCAGCGAGATCCAGCGCGACATCCTGGTGCAGGCCACGCAGGGCCACCGCGACCTGTCGCGGATCGATTGGGCCTGGCTGCAGCGGATCGTGCACGAACGCCTGGCGCCGCTGGAAGGCGCGCATTGAGCCGATCTTGGCTTACCCTGTAGGAGCGGCTCTTGTCCCCTTTTCGGGATTAGCCGCGACCGGCATTACCGGTAGCGTTGGTCGCGGCTGAAGCCGCTCCTACAAAAGCGAGCCCGCGCGTTTGCATCCGCGGCCGACGCGCACCACCCCACACCGCTCTGGTCCGACCATGCCCGACAGCTTTCTGTTCTACGACCTGGAAACCTTCGGCGCCGATCCGCGGCGCACGCGCATCGCCCAGTTCGCGGCGGTGCGCACCGATGCGCAACTGAACGTGGTCGAGGAGCCGATCAGTTTCTTCGTGCAGCCGGCCGACGACCTGCTGCCCTCGCCGATCGCCACCCTGATCACCGGCATCGCCCCGCAGCAGGCGCTGCGCGACGGGGTCAACGAGGCCGACGCGTTCGCGCGCATCGCCGAACAGATGGCGCGTCCGCAGACCTGCACGCTGGGCTACAACTCGCTGCGCTTCGACGACGAGTTCGTGCGCCACGGCCTGTTCCGCAATTTCCACGACCCCTACGAGCGCGAGTGGCGCGGCGGCAATTCGCGCTGGGACCTGCTGGACATGCTGCGGCTGATGCACGCGCTGCGTCCGGAGGGCATCGTCTGGCCGCAGCGCGAGGACGGCGCCACCTCGTTCAAGCTGGAACAGCTGGCGCTGGCCAATGGCGTGCGCGACGGCGACGCGCACGAGGCGCTGTCCGACGTCTACGCCACCATCGGCATGGCCCGGCATTTCCGCGAGCGCCAGCCGCGGCTGTGGGACTACGCGCTGAAGCTGCGCGACAAGCGCTTCTGCGGCGGCCTGCTCGACGTGGTGGCGATGCAGCCGGTGCTGCACGTGTCGATGCGCTATCCGGCCGCGCGCCTGTGCGCGGCGCCGGTGCTGCCGCTGGCGCGGCATCCGCGCATCGACAGCCGGGTGCTGGTGTTCGACCTGGAAGGCGACATCGAGCCGTTGCTGCGCTACAGCCCGGAGCAGATCGCCGACCGCCTGTACACCCCGCAGGCCGACCTGCCCGAAGGCGAGCAGCGCATCCCGCTGAAGGAAGTGCACCTGAACAAGGCGCCGGCGCTGGTCGCCTGGTCGCACCTGCGCGAGCCCGACTTCGTCCGCCTGCAGATCGATCCGGCGCAGGTCCAGGCCAAGGCCGCGCGCCTGCGCGAGGCCGGGCCGGAGCTGGCCGAGAAGGTCCGCCGCGTGTTCGGCAACGAACGCGCGGCGGCCCCGGCCGACGCGGATGCGTCGCTGTACGACGGTTTCCCGGCCGACGCCGACAAGCGCGCGATGGCACAGGTGCGCGCGAGCCCGCCGACCCAGCTGGCGCCGCTGGAATCCAGCTTCCGCGATCCGCGCCTGTCCGAACTGCTGTTCCGCTATCGCGCGCGCAACTGGCCGCAGACGCTGTCCATCGTCGAGCAGAGCCGCTGGGACGACTACCGGCGCCGGCGCATGGTCGACGACAGCGGCCTGTCCGAACTGAACTTCGACGCCTATTACGCGCAACTGGCCGATTTACGCTTGACTCACCCCAACGATGCTACCAAGCAGGCTCTGCTCGACCAGCTGGCCGCCTGGGGCCACGACCTGCAACGCACCCTATGACCAGCTATTTCAGCGACGCCAGCTTCAAGTTCCTGCGTGCCCTGGCGCGACACAACGACAAGGCCTGGTTCAACGACAATCGGCACAAGTACGAGGAGCACGTGCGCCAGCCGTTCCTGCGCCTGATCACCGACCTGCAGCCGGACCTGGCCCAGGTCAGCGAACATTTCCGCTCCGACCCGCGCGGCGTCGGCGGCTCGCTGTTCCGCATCCATCGCGACGCGCGCTTCTCCCACGACAAGTCGCCGTACAAGACCTGGCAGGGCGCGCGCCTGTTCCACGAGCGGCGCAAGCAGGTGCCGGCGCCCTCGTTCTACATCCACCTGCAGCCGGGCGAGAGCTTCGTCGGCGCCGGCCTGTGGCATCCGGAGCCGGACACGCAGCGCAAGGTGCGCCAGTTCATCTTCGACAACCCGGGCAGCTGGAAGGCCGCCGCGCACGCGCCCAAGCTGCGCCGGCGCTTCGAACTGGAGCAGACCGAAGTGCTGGTGCGGCCGCCGCGCGGGTTCCCGGCCGAGTTCGAGTTCATCGACGACCTCAAGCACAAGAACTGGGTGTTCTGGCGCCAACTCGACGACGCCACCATGACCGGGCCGAAGCTGCGCGCGCTGATCGCCGCCGACCTGCAGACGCTGGGGCCGTTCGTGGATTATTTGTGCGCGGCGTTGGATCTGGAATTCTGAGACGGCAACGCCTTCTGTAGGAGCGGCTTTAGCCGCGACCGGGCGTTGCCGGTAGACACCCCGTCGCGGCTAAAGCCGCTCCTACAGAAGAACATTCTGAACACCGGAGGCACACGATGAAAAAATGGCTGGCCTTGCTGTTCCTCGCCCTGCTCGCCCTCGGCGGCTACGTCGTCGCCGGGCCGTACCTGGCGATCCGCGGGATCAGCCAGGCGCTGGAACAGCGCGACGCCGCGGCGCTGGAGCGCTACGTCGACTTCCCCACCCTGCGCGTGAACCTGAAGGCGCAGGTCGACGATGCGTTGCTGCGCCGCGCCGGGCCGGAGCTGCAGTCGGGCCTGTTCGGCGGCGCGTTGCTGTCGCTGGCCGGCAGCGTCAGCGGCATCGGCGTGGATGCGATGGTCACCCCGGCCGGAATCGCCGCCTTGCTGCAGGGCGATGCGCTGTGGAAGCGTGCCCGCGGCGACACCGTCGGCGGTGACACCTACGCCGCGCCGCGTCCGGTACAACCGCTGCAGCAGGCCGAGCACCGCTTCGAATCGACCTCACGCTTCGTCGCCACCCTGCACACCGCCGACGGCACCGCGGTGCCGTGCGTGTTCACCCGCAACGGACTGCGCTGGAAACTCAGCAACATCCTGCTGCCGTTGTAGGAGCGGCTTCAGCCGCGACGTGATTCCACCGAAGCCGCATTCGTTTCTGCACCGATGTGTCGCGGCTGAAGCCGCTCCTACAGGGGGCGGCGGCGCCGCTCAGCGGCGCCAGGCGGTCGTCTCGAACGCCCGCTGCAGGCGCCGGAACGTTGGCCGCAACTGCCAGCGTGCCGACCACGGCAGGCGCGCCAGCGCGGCGCGCGCGTCCAGCGCCGGCAACTCGCCGGTCCAGGCGAACACGATGTGGTTGTCCATCTCCGGTTCGTCCATGCGCAGCACGCGGCCGCCGAAGATCTTGCGCAGGTGCGCCAGGTGCTGGCGGGTGTCGGTGTCGTACAGGTTCACCGCCAGCACGCCGCCGGGCGCCAGCGCGGCATGGCAGTCGTCGTAGAAACCGCGGGTGCGCAACGCGGCCGGGATGCCATCGGCATCGTAGGCGTCGAGCAGCAGCAGGTCGTAGCGGCCGCGGCGTTGCGGCAGCAGGCGCGCGCCGTCGCCGTGCAGCGCCTGGAAGCGCGCGTCGTCGGCCGGGATGTGGAAGGCGTCGCGCAGCGCCAGCACGTCGGCGTCGGCCTCGATCGCCTCGATCCGCGCCTGCGGCAGGTGCCGATGGCAGAACTTGGCCTGCGAGCCGCCGCCCAGGCCGACGATGCCGATGCAACGCGGCTGCGGCCGCAGCAGCAGCGCGCCAAGCATGCTGCGGGTATAGCCCACCTCCAGCACGTGCGGCCACCAGGTGAGCATCCGGCTCTGGGTCACTTCGCCCTTGAACTGAAGGCTGGTGTAGCGCCAGCCGCGCTCCACGTAGGGCCGCCCGGGTAGCACGCGCGTCTCCGACCCGTCCGGCCGCAGCAGCTGGCGCAGCGTGGCCCAGCGGCTGGCGCCGCCGTTGCCGCCGGAGGCCGCGCTCACGGCTTGGCGATGACGTTGGCCACGCCGTGCGGCACGTGCCCGGCGGCCACGCGCTCGCGTGCGGCGCTGTCGATGTTGTGCTGCGAGTCGTCGAAGAAGATGTCGGCGCCGAACGCCTGCAGGAACGGCCCCTTGTGGCGGCCGCCGAGGAACAGCGCCTCGTCCAGGCGCACGCCCCACTCGCGCAGCGTGCGGATCACCCGTTCGTGCGCCGGCGCCGAGCGCGCGGTGACCAGCGCGGTGCGGATCGGCGAGGCCTCGCCGGCCGGGAACGCGGCCTGCAGGGCGTGCAGCGCGGACAGGAAGTTGCGGAACGGCCCGCCGGTCAGCGGCTCGCGCGCGTTCTCGCGCTCGTAGCGGCCGAACGCCTCCACGCCCTGCTCGCGCGAGAAGCGCTCGCCCTCGTCGCCGAAGATCACCGCATCGCCGTCGAAGGCGATACGCAGTTGGGTGGACAGGCGTTCGGAATCGATCGCCCCGGCCGCCGCGGCCGCCTCCTGCGCGCGCTCGCCCGGCGGCTTGGGCAGGATCGTCGCCGCGGCGATGCCGTGGCTCAGCGCGCGCCGCACCGAATCCGGATTCGCCGACAGGAACAGGTCGGTGCCGAACGGCTTGACGTACGGCCAGGTCGGCTCGCCCGAGGTGAACGTGGCGCGGACGATGCCCAGCCCGTAGTGCTGGATCGAATTGAAGATGCGCAGGCCGGTGTCGGCGGAATTGCGCGACAGCAGGATCACCTCCACCGGCGGCGTCTCCGGCGGCGTGCCCTGGTTCAGCGCCAGCAGCTTGCGCACCACCGGGAATGCCACCCCCGGCGCCAGCACATCGTCCTCGCGCTCGCGCTGGTACGCGCTGTACGCCTCCACCCCCTGCTGCTCGAACAGGGCATGGCCCTCTTCCAGATCGAACAGGGCGCGCGAGGTGATGGCGACGGTGAGCAGGCGGGGGGCGTTGTCGGACATGGGAGCAGGGATTCGGAATTGGGGATTCGGGATTGGCAAAAGCGGCTTGCTGGATCGGAACGTAAAAGAGCAAACGTCGGAGCGGCAGACCCACCGTTACGAATCCCCAATCCCGACTCCCTGCTTCCAATCGGGCGGTGATTCGGAATTGGAGATTCGGGATTGGCAAAAGCGGGCTACTGGATCGGAACGCAAAAGAGTGAAGTGGCGGAAAGACCGACCCGCTGTTGCGAATCCCAATCCCGCCCCCCAGTCCGCGCTTTCACACCATGAACTGCTCGCTCAAGATCCGCTCCTCCAGATTGTGTTCCGGATCGAACAGCAGCGTGACCAGGCGGTCGCGCGATTCGCGGATGGTGACTTCGACCACGTCGCGGGTCTCGTGCGAGTCGGCGGTGACGCTGACCGGACGCTTGTAGTGGTCGAGCACGCGCAAGCGCACTTCGGTGTCGGCCTTGAGGATCGCGCCGCGCCAGCGCCGCGGGCGGTACGGGGCGATCGGGGTCAGTGCCAGCGTGTGCGAGCCCAGCGGCAGGATTGGGCCATGCGCGGAATAGTTGTAGGCGGTGCTGCCGGCAGGCGTGGAGACCATGACGCCGTCGCAGATCAGTTCGTCGACCCGGGTCTGGCCGTTGAGGTCGATGCTGACATGCGCGGCCTGGCGCGTCTGCCGCAGCAGCGACACCTCGTTGTAGGCCAGCGAACCGGTGCTGGTGCCGGATTCGGTCTGCGCCAGCATCTCCAGCGGCCGCAGCTTGGCCGGCTCGGCCTGCGCCAGGCGTACGGGCAGGTCGTCGTCGCGAAACTGGTTCATCAGGAACCCGACCGTGCCCAGCTTCATGCCGAACACCGGCTTGCCCAGCCCGCCGTGGCGATGCAGGGTCTGCAGCATGAACCCGTCGCCGCCGAGCGCGCACAGCACATCCGCATCGGCAGGCGCGTGGTCGCCATAGCGCGCGATCAGCTGATCGCGCGCCTGTAGCGCAGGCGGCGTGGTACTGGCAAGAAAACAGATACGGGGAGCGGACGGCAGCACGGAAGCATTCATGGCCCGATCATACCCGGCACACCGTTACGACGCGCCCTCGCCCGCATAGGCGAAGCGGTGAGCCGAACAGACTCGGCTCACGCAATGCCTCTGGAGCAAAGCCCCCCTTCTGTTAAGGGGGGCGCGGCGACAGCCGCGGGGGATAGGCGAAGCGGCCCGACGGCGCCAAACGTTTGCGCCGCAAACGTTTGGGTCAGGCCCGCAAGCGGGCCTGACCACGGGGTACAACCCCGTGTGTCGTTACACCCCGTGCGCCGCCAACTGGCCCAGCCGCTGCACCGCCACCGACACGGTCGGGTAGTCCAGCGCCTTCTGCGCCGCCAGTTCCTGCAGCATGTTCAAGGTGAAGCGCAGGCTGCTGTCGTCGCGCTGCAGCCACTGCTGCACCTTGGCCTCGGCATTGCCGCCCGGCAACGCCAGGGCCTGCCCGGCCAACGCGCTGTGATGCTTGGCCAGTTCGTCGCGCAGCACGCCGCGGGCCACCGCATGCCAGCGACCGTTGACCTCCAGCGCGTCGATCTGCTCGAACAGCCACGGCAGCTGCAAGGCCTCGCCGAGGCGGAAGTGCACCTTCGATACCTCCACCGGCTTGAGCTTGCGGGTGCGCGCCATCTCGATGATGTCGAACGCCGGCTCCAGGAAGCGCAGTTCCGACAGCTGCTGCGCCAGCGCCGCCGGCAGGCCCTTGTCCTGCCATTCCTGCACCAGCGCCTCGTACAGCGGACGCTGCGAGTCCGACAGCACGCCGGAGGCGACGCGGATGTCGTTGAACGGCTCGTGGTAGCGGTCCACCGCCGCGGTGATGCCGGGCATCGGGCCGGGGCGGAACAGCAGCCAGCGCACGAACGCGCGCTGCAGCTTCCAGATCACTTCCAGCGCATCGATCTGCACCGACTCGGGCACCTGCCCGTCCAGCGCGTCGATCTGCGTCCACAGCGCGCGCGCGTCCAGCGTCTCGCGGCTGATCGTGTACGCCTTGGCCACCTCGCCGATGCTGCGCCCGGTGTCTTCCTGCATGCGCATCAGGAAGGTCGCGCCCATGCGGTTGATGGTGGTGTTGGTGACCGCGGTGGCGATGATCTCGCGCTTGAGCCGGTGCCGCTCCATCGCATCGGCGTACTTCTTCTGCAGCGGCTGCGGGAAGTAGCGCTGCAGCTCCTTGGACAGGTACGGGTCCTCGGGGATGTCCGATTCCAGCAGCTGCTGGAACGCGACCAGCTTGGAGTACGACAGCAGCACCGCCAGCTCCGGCCGGGTCAGGCCCTGGCCGCGGGCCTTGCGCGCGGAGATCTCCGCATCCGAGGGCAGGTATTCGATCTGCCGGTCGAGCAGGCCCTGCGCTTCCAGGGTGCGGATGAAGTGCTGCTTGGAGCCCAGCCGCTTGGCGCTCATCCGCTCCATCAGGCTCAGCGCCTGGTTCTGGCGGATGTTGTCCCACAGCACCAGCTCGGCGACCTCGTCGGTCATCGACGCCAGCAGCGTGTTGCGCGCCGCCACGGTCAGCTTCTTGGCCTGCACCACGTCGTTGAGCAGGATCTTGATGTTGACCTCGTGGTCGGAGGTGTCCACGCCGGCCGAGTTGTCGATGAAGTCGGTGTTGAGCAGCACGCCGACCTGCGCGGCCTCGATGCGGCCGAGCTGGGTCAGCCCCAGGTTGCCGCCCTCGCCGACGATCTTGCAGCGCAGCTCGCCGCCGTTGACCCGCAGGCCGTTGTTGGCGCGGTCGCCGACGTCGCCATGGGTCTCGCTGGCGGCCTTGACGTAGGTGCCGATGCCGCCGTTCCAGAACAGGTCCACCGGCGCCTTGAGGATGGCGTTCATCAGCTCGTTCGGCGAGAGCTGCTTGACGTTCGCCTCCAGGCCCAGCGCCTCGCGCACCGGCGCGCTGATCTCGATCGACTTCAGCGTGCGCGGATAGATGCCGCCGCCGGCGCTGATCAGCTTGGCGTCGTAGTCGGCCCAGCTGGAGCGCGGCAGCTTGAACAGGCGCTCGCGCTCGGCGAACGAGCCGGCCGCATCCGGCGTCGGATCCAGGAAGATGTGGCGGTGGTCGAACGCGGCCAGCAGGCGGATGTGCCGCGACAGCAGCATGCCGTTGCCGAACACGTCGCCGGACATGTCGCCGATGCCGACCACGCTGAAGTCTTCGCTCTGGCAATCGCGGCCCAGCGCGCGGAAGTGGCGCTTGACCGACTCCCAGGCGCCGCGCGCGGTGATGCCCATGCCCTTGTGGTCGTAGCCGACCGAGCCGCCGGAGGCGAACGCGTCGCCGAGCCAGAAGCCGTGGTCGAGCGCCAGCCCGTTGGCGATGTCGGAGAACGTGGCGGTGCCCTTGTCGGCGGCCACCACCAGGTACGGATCGTCCTGGTCGTGGCGCACCACCTGCGGCGGCGCCACGATCTTGCCGCCGACGATGTTGTCGGTGATGTCGAGCAGGCCCTGGATGAACAGCTTGTAGCAGGCGATGCCCTCGGCCAGCACCGCGTCGCGGTCGCCGCCGGCGGGCTGGCGCTTGCAGAAGAAGCCACCCTTGGCGCCGACCGGCACGATCACCGTGTTCTTGACCATCTGCGCCTTGACCAGGCCCAGCACCTCGGTGCGGAAATCCTCGCGCCGGTCCGACCAGCGCAGGCCGCCGCGCGCCACCGCGCCGAAGCGCAGGTGCACGCCTTCCACGCGCGGGCCGTACACGAAGATCTCGCGGTACGGGCGCGGCTTGGGCAGCTCCGGTACCTTGGCCGAATCGAGCTTGAAGCTGATGCAGTGGCCCGGCTGACCGTCCTTGCCGGTCTGGTAGTAGCTGGTGCGCAGAGTGGCCTGGATCACGCCCTTGAAGCTGCGCAGGATGCGGTCCTCGTCGAGGCTGGCGACCTGGTCGAACAGTTTCAGCATGGCCGCGGTAGTCGCCTCCAGCTGCGCATCGCGGTTGCCGCCGCGCGCGTCGATCACCGGCTGCAGCGCCTTCAGCGCGGCCTCGTCGCCGCCCGCCAGCAGGCGCAGCTGCGCCGACAGCGCGGCCTGGCCGTCGGCGATCTGCGCCTTGCTCTCGTTGCCGGTGGCCGGATCGAAGCGCGCCTCGAACAGTTCCACCAACAGCCGCGCCAGCAGCGGATAGCGGCTGCAGGTCTCTTCCACGTAGGCCTGCGAGAACGGCACGCCGGTCTGCAGCAGGTACTTGCAGTAGCCGCGCAAGATCGCCACCTGGCGCCAGTCCAGCCCGGCGCCGACGATCAGCCGGTTGAAGCCGTCGTTCTCGGCATCGCCGCGCCAGATGCGCACGAACGCTTCGCACAGCGGCGCGTCGGCGCGTTCGACGTCGATGCTGCCGGCCAGCGGCTCCACCTCGAAGTCCTGGATGTACAGCACGGTGCCGTCTACGGTGAGCCGGTACGGGCGTTCGGAGATCACCCGCAGGCCCAGGTTCTCCATCATCGGCAGCACGTCCGACAGCGGCAGGTCGTCGCGCTGGCGGTACAGCTTCAGGCGCAGGCTGTCGGCGCCGTCGCGGCGCAGCGACTGCAGGCTCAGGTGCAGGTCGTCGGGACCGCGCAGCGCGGCCAGGCGCTCGACGTCGCGCGCGGCGATCTGCGCGGTCGATTCCTCGATGTAGCCGGCCGGCAGCGCGCGGCCGTAGCTGGCCGACAGGCGCAGGCCGTCGCGCTCGCCGCGGCTGGCGACCAGCGCCTCGCGCAGGTCGTCCTGCCAGTTGCGCAGCAGGTGCGCCAGGCGCGATTCCAGTTCGGTGGTGTCGAATTCCAGCGCCTCGCCCGGCTTGGGCCGCACGATCAGGTGCAGCTGCGCCAGCGGCGATTCGCCCAGCACCACGCTGGAGTCGATGTATTCGCCGTGCAGCGCGTCCTTCAGCAACGCCTCGATGCGCAGCCGCACGTCGGTGTTGAAGCGCTCGCGCGGGATGTACACCAGCGCGGAGATGAAGCGGCCGTACTTGTCGCGGCGCAGGAACAGGCGGCTGCGCACCCGCTCCTGCAGGCCGAGGATGCCCATCGCGGTGCGGTACAGCTCTTCCTCGTTGGACTGGAACAGCTCCTCGCGCGGCAGCGTCTCCAGGATGTGGCGCAGCGCCTTGCCGCTGTGGCTGCTCGGGGTCAGCCCGGACTTGCGCATCACGTAGTCGTAGCGCTCGCGCACCAGCGGGATCTCCCACGGCCGGCGGTTGTAGGCGCTGGAGGTGAACAGGCCGAGGAAGCGCTGCTCGGCGACGATGCGGCCCTTGGCATCGAACTCCAGCACGCCGATGTAGTCCATGTAGCCGCTGCGGTGCACGCGCGAGCGCGCGTTGGTCTTGGTCAGGATTAGCGCGTCCTTGATTCCGGACTCGCTCAGGCCATGCGCGGCCAGCGTGCGCACCGGCCGCGCCGGCGACTTGTCGTGGCCGCGCAGCAGGCCCAGGCCGCTGTCCTCCAGCGGCGCCAGCACGTCTTCGCCGCCCTGCTTCTCGACCCGGTATTCGCGGTAGCCGAAGAAGGTGAAGTGGTCGGCCGCGGCCCAGCGCAGGAATTCCTGCGCCTCGCGCCGGCCCTTGTCGTCCACCGGCAGGCGCCGCGTGGTCAGGTCGTCGGCCAGCGACAGCATCTTCTCGCGCATGCCGCTCCAGTCGCGGACGATGTTGCGCACCTCGCCGAGGATGCGCTGGATCGCCGCGTCCACCCGCGGCATGTCTTCCGGCGGCTGGCGGTCGATCTCCAGCAGCATCAGCGATTCCGGCTTGCCCTCGCCCACCGCCTCCAGCTTGCCGCCCTTGTCGCGGCTCATGCGCAGCACCGGGTGGCCGAGCACGTGCACGCCGATGCCCAGTTCCGACAGCGCCATGCTCACCGAGTCCACCAGGAACGGCATGTCGTCGTTGACGATCTGCAGCACCGTGCGCGAGGACTCCCAGCCGTCGTCCTTCAGGTTCGGATTGAACACCCGCACGTTGACCGTGCCCGGCTTGCGCTTGCGTGCGAATTCCAGCGTCGACGCCGCCAGCGCCGCCCACTCCTGCGCGCTGTGGTGGGGGAACTCGTCCTCCTCCATGCGCCGGTAGAACTCCTCGGCGAACGCCTGCGCCTCGTCCTGGCGCGCGCTCGGATAGCGCTTGCGCAGCGCCGCGTACACCGGCTCCAGGCTGAAACCGGTCGCGGCGGCGGCCGGTGCGGCATCGATCATCCGCGAGTTGGTCGCGGCCTGCGCGGCGCGCTTGCGCGCGACCGGCGCGGCCTTGGCCTTGCCGGCCACGGGCTTGGCCACGGGCTTGGACGCGGGCTTGGACGCGGTGGACGCGGGCTTGGCGACGGGCTTGGACGCGGATTTGCTGGAGGATCCGGCCGACGATTTGCTGGAACGGGAGGCGTCTTGTTTGGGTTTCATGACGGGGAGCAACAACGATGCTCGTTAGGAAAGCCGGAATTGTACCGGTGGCGCGTTCAACTACCTTGCTGCATGGCGCAAACCGGGCGGCGCGGCGCCACGACGCGCCATATCGTGCAAAGCGGCGCACGCGCTTCGTCACGCCGCCGTAACTCCCACCCGCGGAGCGTCGCCGCTGCCGTGTGCTGTCGCGATCGGCGCGCCGCTGTCAAGGCTGTTCTAATTCTAAACTGGACGGTATAGTCCACATTCGATGAGCATCTCCCCGGCCCCCGCCTCCCTGCGTCAGGCGCGCGATCAGCGCGTGTACGACGCCGTGCGCGAGCTGCTGGCCGAGGAAGGCATGCGCCTGAGCATGGACGCGGTGGCCGCCCGCGCCGGCTGTTCCAAGCAGACCCTGTACAGCCGCTACCGCAGCAAGCAGGACCTGCTGCAGCGGGTGATGCAGAACCACATGGAACTGAGCATCACCCACCTGGGCCCGGCCCAGGGCGATCTGCGCGGCAGCCTGCTGCGCTTCGCCTGCGAGCACCTGGAGCTGCTGTCCGAACCGCGCGTGCTGCAGAGTTCCCAGCTGATCTCCGCCGAGTCGCGGCATTTCCCCGACCAGGCCCGCGCCCTGTTCCGCGACAGCGCCGAGACGCTGATGCAGCGCCTGGGCGAACGCCTGCAGCTGGCGGTGGCCGCCGGCCAGCTGCGGCATGACGATCCGCACTTCATGGCCGAACTGCTGTTGAGCATGATCGTCGGCATGGATTTCGAGCGGCAGCGCTTCCACACCGCCCATCGCAGCGACGCCGCCGCGCAGCGCGCATGGGCCGAATTCGCCGTCGACGGTTTTCTGCGCGCGTTCGCCGCGCCCCCTTCCCTTTCGTTTTCAACACCAGACCGGAGTACCACCCGATGACCTCCCCGTTGCGTTCCCTCGCCCTGGCCTGCGCCGTCGTGGTGGTGTTGGCGTCCTGCAAGAAGAAAGAGGAACAGCAAGCCATGCCGCCGCCGGAAGTGGGCGTGCTGGAAGCCAAGCCGCAGTCGCTGCCGCTGCAGCGCGAACTGGTCGGGCGCCTGTCCGCGTACCGCAGCGCCGACGTGCGTGCGCGCGTGGCCGGGGTGCTGGAGAAGCGCCTGTACACCGAAGGCACCGACGTGAAGGAAGGCCAGCCGCTGTTCCAGATCGATCCGGCGCCGCTGCGCGCCTCGCTGGCCTCGGCGCAGGGCCAGCTGGCCGCAGCCGAGGCGACCTACACCAACGCCAAGGTCGCCGCCGGCCGCGCGCGCAGCCTGGCCCCGCAGTCCTACGTGTCCAAGTCCGACCTGGATACTGCCGAAGCCACCGAGCGCACCTCGGCCGCATCGGTGCAGCAGGCGCGCGCGGCGGTGGAAACCGCGCGCATCAACCTGGGCTACGCCACGGTCACCGCGCCGATCGCCGGCCGCGCCGGCAAGCAGCAGGTCACCGAGGGCGCGCTGGTCGGCCAGGGCGACACCACCCTGCTGACCACGATCGACCAGCTCGATCCGCTGTACGTGAACTTCTCGATGAGTTCGGACGAAATGGCGCAGCTGCGCCAGGCGCAGACCCAGGGCAGCGTGGCGCTCAACGAGGAAGGCAAGTCGACCGTGCAGGTCAAGCTCGGCGACGGCAGCACCTACGCCCAGCCCGGCACCCTGGACTTCTCCGACACCGCGGTCGACCCGAGCACCGGCTCGGTCACCCTGCGCGCGCTGCTGCCGAACCCGGACCGGGTGCTGCTGCCCGGCGCGTTCGTCACCTTCGCCGCCAACCTGGGCCAGCGCAACAACGCCTTCCTGATCCCGCAGGAAGCGATGCTGCGCGACGCCAAGGGCGCCTATGCGCTGGTCGTCGGCAAGGACGGCAAGGTGGCGCGCAAGGACGTGGCCACGGCCGGCCAGCAGGAAGGCAAGTGGATCATCACCTCCGGCCTGCAGGCGGGCGACCAGGTGATCGTCAGCGGCCTACAGAAGGCCAAGGAAGGGGCACCGGCCAAGGCCACGCCGTGGACGCCAGGCGCCGCACCGGGCCAGGGCGCTGCCGCGCCGCAGGGCCAGGGCCAGGCCGCAGCGCCGCAGGGCCAGGCCGCCGGCAAACCGCAGGACGCAGCGAACGGCGACACGCCGGCCGCCGCGGCCGATTCCAAGCCCGAGCAGCAGTAACGGACCCCCGCCATGCCTAAGTTCTTCATCGAACACCCGGTCTTCGCCTGGGTGGTGGCGATCCTGATCTCGCTCAGCGGCGTGATCGCCATCCTCAACCTCGGCGTCGAGTCCTATCCCTCGATCGCGCCCCCGCAGGTCACGGTCACCGCGACCTACCCCGGCGCCAGCGCCAGCACCACCGAACGTGCGGTCACCCAGGTGATCGAGCAGCAGCTGACCGGTATCGACCACCTGCTGTACTTCAACTCCTCCTCGTCCTCCAGCGGCACCGCGACCATCACCCTGACCTTCGAGACCGGCACCAACGCCGACATCGCGCAGGTGCAGGTGCAGAACAAGGTGTCGCTGGCGACGCCGCGCCTGCCCTCGGAAGTGACCGCGCAGGGCGTGGTGGTGGCCAAGGCCAACGCCGGCTTCCTCGCCGTGTTCGCGCTGCGCTCGGAGAATCCGTCGGTCGACCGCAGCGCGCTCAACGACATCGTCGGCTCGCGCGTGCTGGAGCAGATCTCGCGCGTGCCCGGCGTCGGCAGCACCCAGCAGTTCGGCGCCGAATACGCGATGGACATCTGGCTCAACCCGGAGAAGCTGCAGGGCTACCACATGTCCGCGGCGGACGTGTACAACGCGATCAGCGCGCAGAACGTGCAGTTCGCGGCCGGCTCGATCGGTTCGGATCCGGCGCCCAGCGGGCAGTCGTTCACCGCCACGGTCTCGGCCGAGGGCCGCTTCAGCTCGCCCGAGCAGTTCGAGGACATCATCCTGCGCGCGGACGGCAACGGCACCGTGGTGCGGCTGAAGGACGTGGCCCGGGTCGCGTTCGGCCCGACCAGCTTCGGCCTGGATACCCAGTACAACGGCAAGCCCACCGGCGCGTTCGCGATCCAGCTGCTGCCGGGCGCCAACGCGCTGAGCGTGTCCGAGGCGGTCAAGGCCAAGATGGACGAGCTGCAGCCCAGCTTCCCGCAAGGCGTGAGCTGGTTCACCCCGTACGAAAGCACCACCTTCGTGCGGATCTCGATCGAGGAAGTGGTCAAGACCCTGATCGAGGCGATCGTGCTGGTGTTCCTGGTGATGCTGGTGTTCCTGCAGAACTTCCGCGCCACCATCATCCCCACCCTGGTGATCCCGGTGGCGCTGCTGGGCACGTTCCTGGGCATGTGGCTGATCGGCTTCACCATCAACCAGCTGACCCTGTTCGCGATGGTGCTGGCGATCGGCATCGTGGTCGACGACGCGATCGTGGTGATCGAGAACGTCGAACGCATCATGTCCGAAGAGCACCTGGCGCCGAAGGCGGCCACGCAGAAGGCGATGACCCAGATCACCGGCGCGGTGGTGGCGATCACCGTGGTGCTGGCGGCGGTGTTCATCCCCTCGGCGATGCAGCCCGGCGCGGCCGGCGCGATCTACAAGCAGTTCGCGATCACCATCGCCATGTCGATGGCGTTCTCGGCGTTCCTGGCGCTGAGCTTCACCCCGGCGCTGTGCGCGGCGTTCCTGAAGCCGACCCACAACGACAACCCGAACTGGATCTACCGCACTTTCAACAAGTACTACGACAAGCTGGCGCACCGCTACGTCGGCGCGGTCGGCGGCACCATCCGCCGCGCGCCGCGCTGGATGGCGGTGTTCGCGTTGCTGGTGGTGCTGTGCGGCTTCCTGTTCACGCGCATGCCGGGCAGCTTCCTGCCCGAGGAAGACCAGGGCTTCGCCCTGGCCATCGTGCAGTTGCCGCCGGGCGCCACGGTCGGCCGCACCAACGAGGTGTTCGCGCAGATGCGCGGCGTGCTCGCGAATCAACCGGCCGTGGAAGGCATGCTGCAGGTCGCCGGCTTCAGCTTCCTGGGCCGTGGCGAGAACGTCGGCATGGGCTTCATCCGGCTCAAGCCCTGGGCCGACCGCGACGTCACCGCCGCGGACCTGATCGGCCAGCTCAACGGCGCGTTCTACGGCATCAAGGGCGCGCAGATCTTCGTGGTCAACCTGCCCACGGTGCAGGGCCTGGGCCAGTTCGGCGGTTTCGACATGTGGCTGCAGGACCGCACCGGCGCCGGCGAAGAGGCGTTGTTGCAGGCGCGCAACATCCTGCTCGGCAAGGCCGCCGAGCGCCAGGACGCGCTGGCCGGCGTACGCCCCAACGGCCTGGAAAACGCCCCGCAGCTGCAGCTGAGCGTAGACCGCGTGCAGGCGCAGTCTATGGGCCTGTCGGTCAGCGACATCTACCAGTCGATCCAGATGATGCTGGCGCCGGTGTACGTCAACGACTTCTTCTACGAAGGCCGCATCAAGCGCGTCAACCTACAGGCCGACGCGGCGTACCGCACCGGTCCGGAGTCGCTGCGCAACTTCTATGTGCCCAGCAGCAGCGCCACCGACAGCAACGGCCTGCCGCAGATGATCCCGCTGAGCACGGTGGTGAAGTCGGACTGGATCTACAGCTCGCCGTCGCTGAGCCGCTACAACGGCTATTCGGCGGTCAACGTGGTCGGCAACCCGGCCCCGGGCGGCAGTTCCGGCCAGGCGATGAGCGCGATGGAGGAGATCGTCAACACCGACCTGCCGCCGGGCTTCGGCTTCGACTGGAGCGGCATGTCTTACCAGGAGATCATCGCCGGCAATACCGCCACGCTGCTGCTGGTGCTGTCGATCGTGGTGGTGTTCCTGTGCCTTGCCGCGCTGTACGAGAGCTGGTCGATCCCGGTGTCGGTGCTGCTGGTGGTGCCGATCGGCGTGCTCGGCGCGATCACCTTCTCGCTGCTGCGCGGCCTGCCCAACGACATCTACTTCAAGATCGGCCTGATCACGGTGATCGGCCTGGCGGCGAAGAACGCGATCCTGATCGTGGAGTTCGCGGTGGAGCAGCGCGCGGCCGGAAAGACCCTGCGCGAGGCGGCCACCGAGGCGGCGCACCTGCGCTTCCGCCCGATCCTGATGACCTCGTTCGCGTTCATCCTCGGCGTGCTGCCGATGGCGATCTCCACCGGCGCCGGCGCCAACGCGCGCCACTCGATCGGCACCGGCGTGATCGGCGGCATGGTGTTCGCCACCCTGCTCGGCGTGCTGTTCATCCCGCTGTTCTTCGTGGTGGTGCGGCGCATGCTCGGCGACAAGCTGGACGAGCCGTCGAAGGAATACGCGGCGCTGCAGCAGGAAGGGCAGACGCGGAACCAGCCGGATCGGTGAGGGGCCGGGATTCGGGATTCGGGATTCTTATGAATCCTGGGTCCTCGAGGACCTCGGCCCGTGATGCAAAAAAAGCGGCCGATAAGGCCGCTTTTTTTTGTGGTGCCGGCAATGCCTGCCGCAGTGCCGGCTATTCCCTATTCCCTATTCCCGGGCTCTTAACGCAGCCCGGTCTCGTTCCGCGCAATCACCAACCGCTGGATTTCAGACGTGCCCTTGTAGATCTCTGTGATCTTGGCATCGCGGTTGAGCGTTCCAGCGCCGCCGCTCAAGCGGCGGAGCTGGAGCGCGGTCAGGCCTCAGCGCAGCCCGGTCTCGTTACGGGCGATCACCAATCGCTGGATCTCGCTGGTGCCTTCGTAGATCTCGGTGATCTTGGCACCGCGGTTGAGCGTTCCAGCGCCGCCGCTCAAGCGGCGGAGCTGGAGCGCGGTCAGGCCTCAGCGCAGACCGGTCTCGTTACGGGCGATCACCAATCGCTGGATCTCGCTGGTGCCTTCGTAGATCTCGGTGATCTTGGCATCGCGGAAGTAGCGCTCCAGCGGCATTTCCTTCGAATAGCCCATGCCGCCGTGGATCTGCACCGCCTGGTGGGTGATCCACATCGCCGCTTCCGAGGCGGTCAGCTTGGCCACCGAGGCCTCGGTGGTGAAGCGCTGGCCCTGCCCCTTCACCCATGCCGCACGCAGCGTCAGCAGCAGCGACGCGTCGAGCTTGCACTTCATGTCGGCGATCTTGGCCTGGGTCATCTGGAACGCGCCGATCGGCGAGCCGAACGCCTTGCGCTCCTTCACGTAGTCCAGGGTGGCCTGGTAGGCGGCGCGGGCGATGCCGATGGCCTGCGAGGCGATGCCGATGCGGCCGGCGTCGAGCACGCTCATCGCGATCTTGAAGCCCTCGCCCGGCGAGCCCAGGACCTCGTCCGGGGACGCTACATAATCCTGGAACTCGATCTCGCAGGTGGCCGAGGCGCGGATGCCCAGCTTGGGCTCGGTCTTGCCGCGGTGGAAGCCGGGCTTGTCGGTATCCACCACGAACGCGGTGATCCCGCGCGAGCCCTGCTCCGGATCGGTGACCGCGAACAGCACGATGTACTTGGCGACCGGGCCGGAGGTGATCCAGCTCTTCTTGCCGTTGATCACGAAGCTGCCGTCGTCCTGGCGGACCGCCCGGCAGCGCATTGCGGTGGCGTCGGAGCCGGACTGCGGCTCGGTCAGCGCGAACGCGCCGATCTGGCTGCCGTCGGCGATCGCGCGCACGTAGGTCTGCTTCTGCGCTTCGTTGCCGTTCTTCAGGATGCCGGCGCAGAACAGCGAGTTGTTGACCGACATGATGGTGGAATGGGCGGCGTCGCCGGCGGCGATCTCGACCATCGCCAGCACGTAGGAGATCGGGTCCATGCCGGCGCCGCCGTATTCCTCCGGCACCTCGATGCCCATCAGCCCGTTCTCGCCGAGCAGGCGGATGTTCTCCAGCGGGAATTCGCCGGTGCGGTCGTGATGCTCGGCGCTCGGGGCGATCCGTTCCTGGGCGATGCGTCGCGCCACGTCCTGGATCATCAATTGTTCTTCAGTAAAGCTGAAATCCACGTAGAACCCCTCCCGGGCTGTCTGGTGCGCCATTGTAGCCACCCAGACCATACGCAGGCGTGTGCACGACTTGACCCGGTGCGCCCGCGGGACCAGAATATCTCTATATCGCGATGGGAAGATATTAATGGATCTGGAGGACTGGTCGACCCGGCTCAAGGTGTTCGCCGATGCCACCCGCGTGCGCCTGCTGGCGCTGCTGGAGCAGGAAGAGTTGACCGTGGCCGAACTGTCGGCGATCACCCGGCTGGCGCAGCCGCGCGTCTCCACCCACCTGGCCAAGCTCAAGGAAGCCGGGCTGGTGCGCGACCGCCGCGCCGGCGTGTCTGCCTACTACCGCTTCGACGAGGCGCAACTGGACCCGGCGCAGCGCGCGCTGTGGCTGGCGCTGAGCACCGGCAGCGACGACCCGCTGCTGCGCCAGGACGCCGAGCGCGTGGCCGCGGTGCTGGCCAACCGCGCCGCCGACCAGAACTGGGCCGATTCGGTGGCCGGCGACATGGAACGCCACTATTCGCCCGGGCGCACCTGGGAAGCGCTGGCGCGCACCGCGCTGCCGCTGCTGGAAACCGGCGACGTGCTCGATATCGCTTCCGGCGACGGCGTGCTGGCCGAACTGGTCGCCCCGCACGCGCGCCGCTACGTGTGCATCGACACCAGCGCGCGGGTGGTGGCCGCGGCCAGCGAACGCCTGCGCCGGCTGGGCAACGTGGAAGTGCGCGAAGGCGACATGCACGCGCTGCCGTTCGCCGACGCCAGCTTCGACCTGGTGGTGATGATGCATGCGCTGACCTACGCGGCCAAGCCGGCGCAGGCGGTAGCGGAATCGGCGCGGGTGCTGCGCCCCGGCGGGCGCCTGCTGCTGTGCAGCCTCGCCCGCCACGAACACAAGGCCGCGGTGCAGGCCTACGGCCACGTCAACCTGGGCTTCGCCTCCAAGGAGCTGCGCAAGTTCGTGGACAAGGCCGGCCTGGACGTCTCCAGCCTGGAAACCGTGACCCGCGAGAAGCGGCCGCCGCATTTCGAGGTGATTTCGTTGATTGCGGTGAAGTCGGCGGGACCGGGGACCGGGGACCAGGGACCCGGGCAGGCAAAAACAGGAGCAAAAACATGAGCACAGACATCGCTGCCCCGGTCCCCGGTCCCCGGTCCCCGGTCCCGGCCCCCTGGCTCCACCCCCAGCGCACGCAGCAACTCCTGCAGGCCCTGTCCGAACGGATCCTGATCATCGACGGTGCGATGGGCACCATGATCCAGCGCCACGACCTGCAGGAGGCCGACTACCGCGGCGAGCGCTTCGCCGCCGGTTACGACAGCGCGCACGTGCACGGCCCCGGCTGCGACCACGCGCCGCAGGGCCACGACCTGAAGGGCAACAACGACCTGCTGCTGCTGTCGCGGCCAGAGGTGATCGCCGGCATCCACCGCGCCTACCTCGACGCCGGCGCCGACCTGCTGGAGACCAACACCTTCAACGCCACCTCGGTGAGCCAGGCCGACTACCACCTGGAGCACCTGGTCTACGAACTCAACAAGGCCGGCGCACGGGTCGCGCGCGACTGCTGCGACGCGGTCGAGGCGCTCACCCCGGACAAGCCGCGCTTCGTCATCGGCGTGCTCGGCCCGACCAGCCGCACCGCCTCGATCAGTCCCGACGTCAACGATCCGGGCTTCCGCAACACCAGCTTCGACGAATTGCGCGGCACCTACCGCGAGGCGGTCGAGGGCTTGATCGACGGCGGCGCCGACACGCTGATGGTGGAGACCATCTTCGACACGCTCAACGCCAAGGCGGCGCTGTACGCGATCGAGGAAGTGTTCGACGCGCGCGGCGGGCGCCTGCCGGTGATGATCTCCGGCACCATCACCGACGCCTCCGGGCGCACCCTGTCCGGGCAGACCGCCGAAGCGTTCTACGCCTCGGTCGCGCACGGCCGGCCGCTGTCGGTGGGGCTGAACTGCGCGCTCGGCGCCAGCGACCTGCGCCCGCACGTGGAGACCTTGGCGCGGATCGCGGACGGCTACGTCAGCGCGCATCCCAATGCCGGCCTGCCCAACGCCTTCGGCGAGTACGACGAGACCCCGGAGGAAATGGCCGCGACGCTGAAGGAGTTCGCCGAATCCGGGCTGCTGAACCTGGTCGGCGGCTGCTGCGGCACCACCCCGGCGCACATCCAGGCGATCGCCGAGGCGGTGCGCGGGTTGCGTCCGCGCGTGCCGCTGGCGGCGCAGGCGCAGGCCGCCTGACGATGACGACCACGCATCCACTGCCACGCCAGGCAGTCGCGCTGCACGCGCAGCGCAATGCACGCGCCGATCGCGCGCGCGCATCCACGGCAACGATTCTGGAAGGCTGAGCCCATGTCCGTCCGCATTACCCGCCTGTCCGGCCTGGAGCCGCTGCTGCTCACCCCGGACCTGCTGTTCGTCAACGTCGGCGAACGCACCAACGTCACCGGCAGCGCGCAGTTCCGCAAGCTGGTCAAGGAAGAGCGCTACGAGGAAGCGGTGGAGGTGGCGCGCCAGCAGGTCGCCAGCGGCGCGCAGATCCTCGACGTCAACATGGACGAGGGCCTGATCGATTCGGAGAAGGCGATGACCCGCTTTCTCAACCTGATCATGTCCGAGCCGGACATCGCGCGCATCCCGATCATGGTCGACTCCTCCAAGTGGAGCGTGATCGAGGCCGGGCTGAAGTGCCTGCAGGGCAAGAGCGTGGTCAACTCGATCTCGCTGAAGGAAGGCGAAGCGGTGTTCGTCGAGCACGCGCGCAAGGTGCTGCGCTACGGCGCCGCCGCGGTGGTGATGGCGTTCGACGAGCAGGGCCAGGCCGACACCTGCGCGCGCAAGGTCGAGATCTGCACCCGCGCCTACCGGGTGCTGACCGAACAGGTCGGTTTCCCGCCGGAAGACATCATCTTCGATCCGAACATCTTCGCCGTGGCCACCGGCATCGAGGAACACGACAACTACGCGGTCGACTTCATCGAAGCCACCCGCATCATCCGCAAGACCCTGCCGCACTGCCACGTGTCCGGCGGCGTGTCCAACGTGTCATTCTCGTTCCGCGGCAACGAGACCGTGCGCCAGGCGATCCACTCGGTGTTCCTGTACCACGCGATCGCCGCGGGCATGGACATGGGCATCGTCAACGCCGGCGGCATGCCGATCTACGACGACCTGGACCCGGATCTGCGCGAGCGCGTGGAGGACGTGATCCTCAACCGCCGCCGCGACGGCACCGAGCGCCTGCTGGAGATCGCCGAGCGCTACAAGGGCAAGAAGGGCCAGAGCAGCGTCGAGGACTTGGCCTGGCGCGAAAAACCGGTGCGCGCGCGGCTGGCGCATGCGCTGGTGCACGGCGTGGACGCCTACGTGGAACTGGACACCGAGGAAGCGCGGCAGCAGTCCACGCGTCCGCTGGACGTGATCGAAGGCCCGCTGATGGACGGCATGAACGTGGTCGGCGACCTGTTCGGCGCCGGCAAGATGTTCCTGCCGCAGGTGGTGAAGTCGGCGCGGGTGATGAAGAAGGCGGTGGCCTACCTGCTGCCGTACATCGAGGCGGAAAAGCTGCGCACCGGCGACACCGGCAAGTCCAACGGCAAGATCGTCATGGCCACGGTCAAGGGCGACGTGCACGACATCGGCAAGAACATCGTCGGCGTGGTCCTGGCCTGCAACAACTTCGACGTGATCGACCTCGGCGTGATGGTGCCGACCCAGACCATCCTCGACCGCGCCCGCGCCGAGAACGCCGACATCATCGGCCTGTCCGGGTTGATCACCCCGTCGCTGGAAGAGATGAGCCACGTCGCTCGCGAGATGCAGCGGCAGGGCTTCTCGATGCCGCTGCTGATCGGCGGCGCCACCACCTCGCGCGCGCACACCGCGTTGAAGATCGACCCGCATTACGGCGCGCCGACGGTGTGGGTCAAGGACGCCTCGCGCGCGGTCGGCGTGGCCCAGTCGCTGATCTCCAAGGACCTGCGCGCCGCGTTCGTCGCCGCCAACGACGCCGACTACGCCGAGATCCGCCAGCGCCACAAGAACCGCGGCGACGCCAAGCGCCTGGTGTCGCTGGAGAAGGCGCGCGCGCAGCGCTTCGACGGCGGCTGGGACGCGTACACCCCGCCGGCGCCGCGCCAGCCCGGCCTGCACGTGTTCGACGACTACCCGCTCGAGGAACTGCTGCCGCTGATCGACTGGACCCCGTTCTTCCAGGCCTGGGAACTGGCCGGCAAGTTCCCGGCGATCCTCAGCGACGCGGTCGTCGGCAGCCAGGCCAGCGAGCTGTACCGCGACGCGCGCGCGATGCTCAAGCGCATCGTCGGCGAGAAATGGCTGACCGCCAAGGCGGTGTTCGGGCTGTGGCCGGCGAATGCGGTGGGCGACGATGTGGAAGTGGTGCTGGGGCGGGACTCGGGACTCGGGACTCGGGACTCGGAAGCGCTTGCCTCCTCGGCCGCGCCCACAGCGGATGCATCTGCCGAGTCCCGAGTCCCGAGTCCCGAGTCCCGACATCTCCTGCACTTCCTGCGCCAACAAGTCGACAAACCCATCGAGCGCCCCGATTTCTGCCTGGCCGATTTCATCGCGCCCAGGGACAGCGGCAAGCAGGACTGGATCGGCGCGTTCGCGGTCACCGCCGGCATCGGCATCGAGCCGCACGTGGCGCGGTTCGAGGCCGCGCACGACGACTACAACGCGATCCTGCTCAAGGCGCTGGCCGACCGCCTGGCCGAGGCGCTGGCCGAGCGCCTGCATCAGCGCGTGCGCAGGGAATTCTGGGGCTATGCGCAGGACGAGGCGCTGGACAACGATGCGCTGATCGCCGAGAAGTACCGCGGCATCCGCCCTGCCCCCGGCTATCCGGCATGCCCCGAGCACAGCGAGAAGAAGACCCTGTTCGCGCTGCTCGATGCCGAACGCAACGCCGGCATGTCGCTGACCGAGAGCTTCGCGATGCTGCCCACCGCGGCGGTGTCTGGCTACTACTTCAGCCATCCGCAGAGCCAGTATTTCGTGGTCGGGCGGTTGACCAAGGAGCAGGTCGCCGACTACGCGCGGCGCAAGGGCGTGCCGCTGCTGCAGGCCGAACGCTGGCTGGCCTCGAACCTGGACTACGACCCGGAATGAGCCGTGCCGGACGCGCGCCGCGCAGCGGCAGCGTCGGCCCGGCAGCGCAGCAGCCGGCGCGGTTCGCAGCATGACATCGGAGCGGCACGCATGAACATCGTGGTCACCGGCAGCAGCGGCCGCATCGGCCGCGCGATCCATGTCCGTCTGTCGCGGCAGCACCGCGTCGCCGGCTTCGACAGCGCGCCCTCCTCCACCAGCGCCTGGGTCGGCGACCTGGACGATGGCGCGCTGCTGGCGCGCGCGCTGCAGGGCGCGGACGCGGTGATCCATACGGCGGCGCTGCATGCGCCGCACGTGCCGCATGTGCCGGCTGCGAGATTCCGCCAGGTCAATGTCGACGGCACCCGCCGCGTGCTGGATGCGGCCGCCGCCGCCGGCGTGCGCCGCATCGTCTTCACCAGCACCACCGCGCTCTACGGTAGCGCGGCCAACCCCGGCGACACCGCGGCCTGGGTCGACGAAACGCTGCCGCCGCAGCCGCAGACCATCTACCACCACACCAAGCTGGAAGCCGAAGCCCTGCTGCGCGAGGCCGCCGCCCAGGGCGGGCCGAGCGTGCGCATCCTGCGCATGTCGCGCTGCTTTCCGGAACCGGCCAATCTGATGGCGGTGTTCCGCCTGCATCGCGGCATCGATGCGCGCGACGTGGCCGACGCGCATGCCGCGGCGCTGGTCCATGCCGGACCGGCCGAGGCGACCTTCGTCGTCTCCGGCGCCACACCGTTCCTGCGCGAGGACTGCCAGGCGCTGCATCGCGAACCGCAGGCGCTGCTGGAGCGACGCGCGCCGCTGCTGGTCGAGGCCTTCCGTCAGCGGCGCTGGCGGCTGCCGACGCGGATCGACCGCGTCTATTCGGCGCAGCGGGCGATGCAGGCGCTGGACTGGCGACCGCGCTACGGGTTCGAGGAGGTGCTGGCGCAGTACGACCAGCACGTCCCGGAGATCCTGCCGCCCGGCGACGGCATGCCCGCGCGCGAGTGAGCGCGCGTCGGCAGGAGTGCGCCACTGCTGCAGAGCGAGCGCGGGCCAGCCTCGGACCTGGACAACCGAAGCGAATCCTTCTCCCTCCGGGGCCATGGCCCCCTTTTCGGGGGAAGGTGCCCCGAAGGGGCGGATGAGGGTGCGACCGCTACGCAGCGCCACGCCCACCAATGCGCCTGGGCCGCACCCTCACCCCAACCCCTCTCCCGATGGGAGAGGGGCTAAGCATGGCAGCGCCATTCCTGCCGAGCGCCTCCCTTCTCCCTCCGGGACCATGGCCCCTTTTCGGGGGAAGGTGCCCCGAAGGGGCGGATGAGGGTGCGACCGCTGCGCAGTGCCTCGCCTACCAATGCGCCTGGGCCGTACCCTCACCCCAACCCCTCTCCCGATGGGAGAAGGGCTAAAACCGACGCTCAGCGCAGCAACACCGACACGCCGAGACCGCCCTGCCAATCCGAGGATGGCGCGGACAGGCCGCGCAGCACCGACAGGTCCAGTTGCACGCGCCCGGCGAGCAACCAGGTCAGTCCGGTGCCGAGCGCGCGCATCTCGTCCTCGCCGCCGCCGATGCCGGCTTCGGCATAGGCGCTGAGGTTGCCCTGTGCGTAGAACGTATAGCTCGGCGACACCGTCCAGCCGTGGCCTTCGTCGCTGTCGCTGAGGTTGGCGTACAGCGCGACATTGCGTCCGCCGTCCAAGTCCCAGCCGGCGCTGACGCCGAGATCGTAACGATGCCCGTCGTCGCCGTAAGGCGCGCGCCCCACCGGCACAGCGGCGGTGCCGAGCACCGCCCAGGAAAACCTATCGCGCGTGCTCGGCAGCGCCCATTTCAGGCCGACACTGGCATCGCCGCCGCCATGCCCGCGCAGGTCCTGGCCGGCGCCGCGCACGCGCTGCCAGACCTGGCTGTCGATGGCCACCTGCAGTTCCGCCTGCGCGCTCATGCCGATCCGCAGCCGGCTGTCGGCCACGTATTCGGTGCTGTGCACGCCACCGCTGCGATCGTAGGTCACATCCGACACGGCCTGCTCCCATGCCACGCCGCCGGCCGGCAGGGTCTGCGAGGCGAAGCCGATCCCGGGGCGGTCGAAAGCCGGCGCGTCGGCGGCGCAGGCGGCGCCCGATGCGCCCAGCGCGCCCAGGACCAGCACGCCGCGCATAAACAGGAAGCCAGTGCGTCTTGCGACAAGGCCGGCGCTGCTCCCGCTACGGACATCCGGACCGCGCGTCGCGCAGCCACCATGGGCGCGAACGTTCGCACGTGGCGTCATCGCAGAATTGTCGGTGGTCATGCCCTCCCGGTCCATTGCGCGACGCCGCCGTTACGGCGTCGCCCCCGCTTCGGCCTGCACCGCCTTGAAGTGCGCGGTGAAGCCCGGCAGCAGCACGCGGTTGCCATAGCCGCTGAGATGGTCGGCATCGAAGAACAGCGGGCGGCCGTCGCGCATGCCGGCGCAGCGGGTGGGCTCGCACAGCTCCGGCAACGGATCCCAGACCGACGCATGCGGCAGCCGCGCGGCGATCCGCTGCAGGCTCTGCAGCACCGGCGCACGGTAGCTTTCCATCGTCGCGCGCGGGATCTGGGTGCCGCGCGCGCAGATCGCGTTGCCGCGGTTGAACCAGTCCGAGCAGCGGTACGGCGGCGCGCGCAGCAGCGGCTTCGGCGCCTCGAACACGATGCGCACGCCGCGCTGCGCCAACGGCTGCAGCAGCGCGACCGCCGCGTCCTCGCCAGCGGCGCGTACCGCCTGCGCCGGCGCACCGCCCTGCTCGGCCATCACCGCCGCCTCGTCGAACAGTTCGGTCTGCTCGGCCAGGCGCAGCAGCCGCAGCGCGGGCAGGAACAGCACGTCGCCGGCGCGCGCATGCGCGGCGACATCGTCCAGGGTGCTGCGCTCGTAGGCCTGGCACCCGGCATGCGTCGCCTGCCAGGCCTGCAGGCCGACGATCGGGCAGCCGCCGACGCCGTACAGGCGGACCGCGACCCCGCTTTGCAGCGCGAACCGGCGCAGCAGTTCGTTGTAGGCCAGCGCATGCGAATCGCCGGCGACGAACAGTTGTCCGCCATCGCGGTTGCGCAGGTCGCAATCGCCGCGCTCGAACAGCTTGGCGCTGCCGACCTGCACGTCCACCCGCCCGGTCTTCAGCGTGCAGCGCGGGAAATCCTTGCGCAGATCCTTGGCGTAGGCGTACCAGTCCAGCGGATGCCGGCTCACCGTGCTCAGCGAGTAGTAGCGCTGCGTGTCCAGCAGCAGCGCATGCACGCCGGCGGCCAGCACGACCAGCCCCAGCCCGGCGGCGATGGTCCGCGCCGGGGTGCGCGTCCTGCCGATGCGGCCGCTGCGCCACGGCCGTTCCACCCAGCGGTACGACGCCAGCGCCAGCGCCACCACCAGCGCCAGCGCCGACACTTTGGCCAGCGCCGATTCCAGGCCCACGGTCCAGCGGAACAGCACGAACACCGGCCAATGCCACAGGTACAGCGAATAGGAGACGCGGCCGATCGCCACCACCGCACGCTGCGACAGCGCACGCTTGGTCCAGCCGGCGGGCGCGCCGTGCAGCAATCCCAGCAGGCCCAGCGTGCCCAGCACCGGCCACAGGCCGTCGGGCCATGGCGAATGCCCCGGACGCGCGCGCCACAGCCCGTAGCCGACCGCGGCCAGGGCCAGCGCCAGCAACGGCGAACGCCAGCTCCAGGCCGCCCGCGGCGCCGCCGCCACGGCGCCATCGAAGCGCCCGCCGAGCGCCAGCGCCTGGTACAGCAGCACGCCGCTGCCCAGCTGCCAGAAGCGCGCGGTGGTCAGGTAGAACGCATCGCCGGCCTCGCCGCCGCCGCGGCTGCGCAGCCACGCGTAGCCCAGCGACGCGACCGACGCCAGCGCCACCAGCAGCGCCGACCACACGCGCCCGCGGCCGCCGCGGTTCCAGGCCAGGAACAGCAACGGGAACAGCAGGTAGAACTGCTCCTCCACGCCCAGCGACCAGGTGTGCGTATACGGATTGAACTCGGCCTTCGGCGAGAAATAATCGTTGCCGGTGGCCGCCAGCACCCAGTTGCTGAGGCCGACGAAGGCCATGCGTCCGGTCTTGGCGCTGGTCTCGCTCAGCCAGGACTCGGGGATGAACAGGCCGCTGGCCACGCCGGTCGCCAACAGGCAGGCCACCAGCGCCGGCGCGATGCGGCGCATGCGGCGTGCGTAGAACTGCGCGAACACGCCCCAACTGCCGGCCGCCGGCAAGCGCTGCAGCGAGGCGCTGACCACGAAGCCGGAGATCACGAAGAACACATCGACGCCGGTGAACCCGCCCGGCAGCCAGGCCGGATCGAGGTGATAGGCGATCACCGCCGCCACCGCGATCGCGCGCAGCCCGTCGATGTAGGGCAGATAGCCGCCCGCCGCGTGCGCGGACGGCGCGGAGCGCAGCTGCGCGGAGCCTGCCGTCTCCGTCCCTGGACCCATGGCGCTTACCAGATCAGGTCGTCGGGGATCTGGTACTTGGGATCGGCGTAGGGATCTTCCTCGGCGCTGGCGTTCGGATCCACCCGCAGCGCCACCGACGCCGGGAAGATCGCCTCGGCCTGGTCGAGCAGCGCCGCCGTCACCAGCAGGTAGCGCCCGTTCTGCTGCAGCACGCCCAGCTCGCCGGCGTTGAGCGCCTTGAGCTGGTCGGCGGTGACGTAGATGCGCTTGATCTTGCCGCCATAGGGGAAATGGCGGGCGATGTCGGCCTCGGCGTGGTTCAGCGCCTGGTCCTTGAGCAGTTCGTCGAGCTTGGCCCGCGCTTCGCGGCGCAGCCTGGCCTGTTCCTGCTTCAGCCGCTCGGCCTCGATGCGTTCGTCCTTCTCGCGCTGCGCACGGATCGCATAGGCCTTGGCCAGATCGATGTCCTCGCGTGTGCGCGGCGGCCGCGCGCCGTGCGGCCGCGCCGGTTGCTGACCAGGTGCGCCTTGCGGCCTGCCCGTACCCTGCTGCGGACGGCCACGCCCGTCGCCGGCCGCATGTGCACGACCGGCGCCGTCGCCACGCGGACGGCCGACGCCGTCATGCGCGCGCGCGCCACCGGGCTTGCCGGCGGCGTGCGGACGTTCGCCACGCGCGCCCGCCGGCTTGTGGCCGTGCGCCGGATGCTGGCCGGGCCGCCCTCGCGAGGGCTGCGCGGGCGTGGCGTTGCGCTCTGGGCGTTCGGGTTTCGGCACAGGCTTGAAGCCCAGGCCGAGCAGCTGGTCGCGGAGGGTATCGCTCATCGTGTCAGGATCGGATCGGTTCGTGCATCAGTAATGCGGAGGGGGCGGTTCGTCGGCGGGATCGGCATACAGCGTGCTGCGCACCTTGCCCAGGTCTTCCAGCAGGTGGCGCAGCAGCACGGCGTTGCGCTGGCTTTCGGCACGCGCCTCGGCCAACGCATCGCTCACTTCGGACAGCGCCTGTTCCTGGAAGGACAGGCGCGTCTCCAGCTCGATCAACCGGTTCTCCAGCAATCGATCCTGGGTGGAGAAGTCATGCTTCACTGATCGAACGCCCGCGGCCGATGCCATAGTAAGCCAGGCCGAAGGTCTCGATTTCCGGCGGATCGTAGAGATTGCGCCCGTCGAACACCACCGCGTCGCCGAGCAGTTCCTTCATCCGGGTGAAATCCGGGCTGCGGAACTGCTTCCACTCGGTGACCACGACCAATGCATCGGCGCCTTCCAGCGCAGCGAAGGCGTCCTCGCAGAAGCTCAGGTCGTCGCGTTCGCCGAAGATGCGCTTGGCTTCCTCGGTCGCCTCCGGATCGTAGGCACGCACCTTGGCCCCGGCCTCCCACAGCTGCGCCAGCAGGCGGCGGCTGGACGCGGCGCGCATGTCGTCGGTATTGGGCTTGAACGCCAGGCCCCACACCGCGAAGGTCTTGCCGGCCACGCTCTGGCCGCGGTAGTGGCGCTGGATCAGCTCGTACAGATGGCCCTTCTGCGCCTCGTTGACCGCTTCCACCGCGTCCAGCAGCTTGGCCTCGTGGCCGTACTGCTGCGCGGTGCGCGCCAGCGCCTGCACGTCCTTGGGGAAGCACGAGCCGCCGTAGCCGGCGCCCGGGTAGATGAAGTGCCAGCCGATGCGCGGATCCGAGCCGATGCCCTGGCGCACCTTCTCCACGTCGGCGCCGACCCGCTCGGCGATGTTGGCGATCTCGTTCATGAAACTGATCTTGGTCGCCAGCATCGCGTTGGCCGCGTACTTGGTCAGCTCGGCCGAACGCACGTCCATCTCCACGATGCGGTCGTGGTTGCGGTTGAACGGCGCGTACAGGCGGCGCAGGCGCGCGGCGGTGCCCGGCTTGCTGCTGCCGATCACGATGCGGTCCGGGCGCATGCAGTCGGCGACCGCGTCGCCTTCCTTCAGGAATTCCGGATTGGACACCACGTCGAACTCGATCGTCTCGCCGCGCTTGTCCAGCTCGGCGGCGATCGCCGCGCGCACCTTGTCGGCGGTCCCGACCGGTACCGTCGACTTGTTGACCACCACGGTCGGCCCCTGGATGTGCTGGCCGATGGTGCGGGCCACCGCCAGCACGTACTGCAGATCGGCGCTACCGTCCTCGTCCGGCGGCGTGCCGACGGCGATGAACACGATATCTCCATGCGCGATGGCGCTGGCCGCGTCGGTGGTGAAGAACAGCCTCCGTGCGGCGTGATTGGCCTTGACCATCGGCGAGAGGCCAGGCTCGTAGATCGGGACTACGCCCTTGTTGAGCCCATCCACTTTGGCTTGGTCGATGTCCACGCACACCACGTGATGGCCGACCTCGGCCAGACAGGTTCCGGTGACAAGCCCGACATAGCCGGTGCCGAATATCGCTACGCGCATGTAATCTCCTATCGGTTATTGAAGGATGCCCAACAGTTCCACGTCGAACGTCAGCATGGAATCCGGGCCGATCGGGCCGCCCGGCGTGCCCTGCGGGCCATAGCCCAGATTCGACGGAATCCAGAAACGGTATTTGGAACCGACCGGCATCAACGCCACGCCTTCGCTCCAGCCCGGCACCACCTGGCTGAGCGAGAACTCGGCCGGCTGGCCGGTCTTGTACGAGCTGTCGAACACTTCGCCGCTAAGCAGCTTGCCTTCGTAGTTCACCCGCACCTTGCTGGTCGGCATCGGCCGCTCGCCGCTGCCCTGGCGCAACACCATGTACTGCAAACCTGACGGCGTGGTGACCACGCCCTTCTGGGTCTTGTTCTGGGCCAGGAAGGCGTTGCCCTTCTCGCGGTTCTCGGTGGCGGAGGCGGCCTGCTTGGAGGCGCCGAAGGCCTGCAGCATGGCGGCCGCCTGCTCCTGGGTTAGCGCGGTCTCGCCCTTGGCGAACACGGTGCGCACCGCGCCCAGCAGCGTGGGCAGATCGATGTCGTTCTGGATCCGCGCCAGCGACGGGCCGACCGCGCGATCGCCGAGCATCAGGCCCACGTTCTGCTTGGATACCGGCGGCGGCTGGCTGCCCGGCGCCATGCCCGGCAGCGGCTGGCCGCTGCGCGCGGCCAGCTGGGTGCGCAACGCGGTGTCGGTGGCCTGGGTCTGCTCGTCGGACAGCAGCGGCTTGCCGCCCTTGAACGCGTTCTCGATCGCGCGCTGCATGGCCGCCAGGTCGATGTCCTGGGCGATGGGCTCGAACGAGCGCGCCACGTCCATGCCGATCGCATAGCTGATCTTCTGCTTCTCGCTGGTCAGTGCCGCCGGCTTGGCCGCAGCCGGTGCCGTCGGCGCCTGCGCGAACGCACTGCCCGCCACCACCGCCATCCCCATCAACAGCGACGCCGCGGCGCCACGCATTCCCATCTTCATTCGCTACTTTCCTGGAAGTGAACTAGAGGCGCCGCGATGGCGCAGAGGCCGCATTGTCGCATGCGCGGCAAGGATATCGACCCGGTTTCAATGTGATGCCGGCTGCGCTTTCAGTTCGCGTTCGATGGCCGCGCGCAAGGCCGCATCGTCCGGCGCGACCTTGCTGGGAAACTGCGCGACCACGCGTCCATCGCGCGCGATCAGATACTTGTGGAAGTTCCAGCCCGGCGCCACGCCGGTGGCCTGGGTCAACTGTTTGTACAGCGGCGTCGCCTCGGCGCCGAGCACATGCACCTTCTCGAACATCGGGAACTTGACCCCGTAGGTCAGCGTGCAGAATTCCTGGATCTGCTTCTCCGATCCAGGCTCCTGGCCCTTGAAGTCGTTGGACGGAAAACCGAGCACGCTGAAGCCCTGCGCGGCATAGCGCTGCTGCAGCTGTTCCAGGCCGTCGTACTGCGGGGTGAAGCCGCACTTGCTGGCGGTATTGACCACCAGCAGCACCTTGCCGCCGTAGGTCTTGTTCAGGTTCACCTTATCCTTGCCGGCCAGCGGACGGTAGTCCAGGTCCAGCAGCGAGGCCGCCAAGGCGCTGCCGACGGTGCCGGCAGCGGCCAGGATCGCGAGGAAAAACAAACGTTTGGACAGTTTCATCGGGGCACCGGAAGTAGGAAGGGGAACGTGCAGGCGGTAGGCCATGAGTTGGGTCGGTCATCGTGTTGACATGACGTGTGACGGTGTTATAGTTAAATACAACACCACTCATCCAGAGCAGGGGACACGATGAACCTCCAACGCATGCAGCGCAGCCTTCCGGCCCTGGTCATCGTCGGCGCCCTGCTCTCGGTGAGTTGGGTCGGCGCCCAGCGCAGCCAGGGACGGTCGCCCGATTATGGCGCCAGCGAGCCGCAGGAACACAGCCACGCCCCTCCCGCCACGGCCGCGCCGGTGCGGCGGATGCGTGCATCGCTGTCGATGCCCTATTTCTCCTTCGCGCACACGCTGCGCCCACGGAGCTGACCATGAGCGATATCCAATGGAGCGATGGCGCTCCGATCTACCGCCAGCTGAAGGATCGCGTGATCGCGATGATGCTGGACGGCATCATCAAGCCCGGCGACGCGCTGCCCTCGGTGCGCCAGGTCGCCGCCGAATACCAGCTCAACCCGATCACCGTCTCGCGCGCCTACCAGGAACTGGCCGACGAGGCCCTGGTCGAGAAACGCCGCGGGCTGGGCATGTTCATGACCGAGGAAGCGGCCAAGAAGCTGCGCGGCAGCGAGCGCGACCGCTTCCTCAACGAAGAGTGGCCACTGGTGCTGGAACGGATCCAGCGCCTGGGCCTGACACTGGAAGACTTGTTGCCACCGGGGAAAACACCATGACTGCCGCTGTCGCCGCATCCGAATCCGTCGTCTCCGCGCGCTCGCTGCGCAAGACCTATAACCACAAGCCGGCGCTGGCCGATGCCTCCTTCGCGATCGCGCCGGGCCGCATCGTCGGCCTGATCGGCCCCAACGGCGCCGGCAAGACCACCGCGCTGAAGGCATTGCTCGGCCTGACCTCGGTCGAGGGCGAGCTGCGGGTGCTGGGCATGGACCCGCGCAAGCAGCGCGACGCGCTGATGAACGACGTGTGCTTCATCGCCGACGTGGCGGTGCTGCCGCGCTGGATGCGGGTGCGCGAGGCGATCGACTTCGTCGCCGGGGTGCACCCGCGCTTCGACCGCGCCAAGTGCGAGCGCTTCCTGGCCAATACCAAGCTCACGCCCAAGCTGCGCGTGCGCGAGATGTCCAAGGGCATGATCGTGCAGCTGCACCTGGCGCTGGTGATGGCCATCGACGCGCGCCTGCTGGTGCTCGACGAACCGACTCTGGGCCTGGACATCCTGTACCGCAAGGAGTTCTACCAGCGCCTGCTGGAAGACTACTTCGACGAACAGAAGACCATCATCATCACCACCCACCAGGTCGAGGAGATCGAGCACATCCTCACCGACGTGCTGTTCATCCGCGACGGCCGCATCGTGCTCAGCGCCGACATGGAGCACATGGCGACCCGCTACACCGAACTGCTGGTGCCGGCCGAGCGCATCGACGCGGCGCGCGCGCTGCAGCCGATCGACGAGCGCGGCCTGCCGTTCGGCAAGACCGTGTTCCTGTACGACGGCGTGCCGCAGGCGCAGCTGGCGGCCTTGGGCGAAACCCGCAATCCCGGCCTGGCCGACCTGTTCGTCGCCATCATGAAGGGGACCTACGCATGAACGCACCCGCCAAGTCCATCTCGCCGCTGTCCACCTTCAAGTGGCTGCTCAAGCGTGAATTCTGGGAACACCGCGGCGGTTTCCTGTGGGCGCCGGTCATCGCCGGCGCGGTGATCACCGTGCTGTACGCGGTGCTGGCGCTGATCGGCACCATCGCCGGCGGCGGCAACGACAGCAACGGCATCAACGTCGACGGCGGGCCGGAGAAGCTGCACGAGATCGTCGGCGCGGTCGGCGACGGCACCATGCTCGCCGGCGTGGTCCTGGCCTGCATCGTGCTCGGCTTCGTGGTGTTCTTCTACGCGCTGGGCTCGCTGTACGACGACCGCCGCGACCGCAGCGTGCTGTTCTGGAAGTCGCTGCCGGTGTCGGACGTGAGCACGGTGCTGTCCAAGGCGGTCTGGGCGCTGCTGCTGGCGCCGATCGTGGCGATCGGCGTCGGCCTGCTGATCGGCGTGGCCCTGTGGGTGGTCACCGCACTGACCGTCTCGGTCAACGGCATCACCCAGAGCAGCGCGGTGTTCACCCATTCGCATCCGCTGCGCATCATCGGCGGGGTGCTGTCCAACGTGCCGATCTACGTGATGTGGGCGTTGCCGACCATCGGCTGGCTGATGTTCTGCTCGGCCTGGGCCCGTACCAAGCCGTTCCTGTGGGCGGTGCTGCTGCCGATCCTGGGCTGCGTGATGGCGAGCATGATGGCCATCCTGCCGATGCTGCACGTGAACCACAAACTGGTCTGGTACACGGTGGTCTACCGCGGCCTGCTGAGCATGCTGCCGGGCACCTGGCTGCCGGTGCTCAGCGAGACCGCGCCGCCGGCGCAGATCGACGGCCCGCAGGACCTGGCCAACGCGATCCAGCTCAGCGACGCCTGGCGCATCTTCCAGAGCGCCGACATCTGGATCGGCGCGGCGATCGGCGTGGCCTTCATCGTCGCGGCAATCTACCTGCGCCGCTGGCGCGACGAAGCCTGATCCACGCGACGCCCTCACCATTCCCTCTTTCTGCAAGGAGTTCCCGATGATGCGCAAGACCTTCGCGCTGTGTGCGCTGCTGCTGGTGCCGGGCCTGGCCCTGGCCGACGACTGCAAGCATTCCGAGCCGCGCAACCTGAAACTGGACCTGGCAGGCGTCAAGCGCGTGGTGTTCGACGCGCAGCAGAACAACCTCAAGCTGACCGGCGCCGGCGGCAGCGCGTTCGAACTGCGCGGCCGCGCCTGCGCCTCCGACGCGGACATGCTCAAGCAGCTGACCCTGCGCCAGCGCCGCGACGGCGACACCTTGACCGTGACCCTGGAGCACGAGGGCACGCTGCGCGGCATCAGCCTGGGCAACCGCTACGCCTACCTGGACGTCGCCGGCAGCGTGCCGAGCAACCTGCCGGTGCAACTGCGATTGGGCTCCGGCGACGCCGACATCGGCGGCGTGGCCGCGCTCGACGCCGCGGTCGGCTCCGGCGACCTGCACGTGCACGGCGTGCGCGGCGCGGTCAGCGCTACGGTGGGCTCGGGCGACATCGATCTGCGCGACATCGGCAGCCTCAGCCTGCCGTCGCTGGGCTCGGGCGACGCCAAGGCCAGCCAGGTCGGCGGCGACGTCAAGATCGGCACCGTCGGCTCCGGCGACCTGACCGTGCACGGCGTGCGCGGCGCCGTGCAGATCGGCAGCATCGGCTCCGGCGATGCGCAGCTGCGCGACGTGACCGGCAACGTGGCGCTGCAGTCGATCGGCTCCGGCGACCTGGAGGTCAGCGGCGTCGGCGGCAACCTCAGCGTGCAGCGGGTCGGCAGCGGCGACGTCAACCACAGCGGCGTGCGCGGCAGCGTCAACGTGCCCAAGCCGCGCTGACCCGCGGCGCCCCTTCGCTTCGATCGAGGACACACCCATGCAGCATCGTTCCCTGGCACTGGCCGGCGTCGCCCTGACGGCGCTGCTGGCCCTGGCGGCCTGCCAACCCTCCACGCCGCAGTCCGACCGGACCACTAGCAACACGCCCAGCGCGCGCAGCCTGAGCTTCGACAACGGCGACATCACCCTGAAGGTGTCCGGCCAGCCGCCGGCGACCATCACCCGTAGCGGCGACCTGCTGATCGACGGCAAGCAGGTCGCGGTCAGCGCCGAGCAGCACGCCCTGCTGGTGGCCTACCGCGAGCAGCTCGGCGCGATCGGCATGCAGGGCCTGGAGGTCGGCAAGCAAGGCGCCGCGCTCGGCGTGAAAGCGGCCGGCGACGCGCTGGCCGGGGTCATCAGCGGCAACACCGAGCATGTCGGCGAGCACATCGAGGCGCAGGCCGAGAAGCTCAAACAGGAAGCGTTGAAGATCTGCGGCCAGGTGGCGACGCTGCGCCAGGCGCAGGACACGCTGGCGCAGAAACTGCCGGCATTCCGCCCCTATGCCAGCCTCGACGCCAGCGACATCAGCGACTGCGACAATTCGGTCAAGTAATTGCGGCGGTCCCGGCCTAAAATGGCCGGGACACCCTGCTTTGAATCGATCGATGAAGAAGACGCTAGCCGCCTGGTTTTCCCTGATCGCGCTGTGCCTGTTGCTGGCGGCGTGCGGCGCGCGCGACGGCGCGTCGACCTCCTCGCGTGCCGAGCGCGGCAAGCCGCGGGTGGCGGTGGACAGCATGACCGTGATGCTGCGCCGTGCGCCGGCCGCCAATGCCTCGATCGGGCCCGACGGCAGCCTCAGGATCGACGACATCGAGCTGCCGCTGCCGCAGGCCCAGCGCAGCCAGCTGCAACAGCTGTTCATGCAGTTGCAGATGCAGCGCCAGCGCACCCTGGAAACCGCCCCGCCCGACCCGAACATGCGCTCAGTCGGCTTTGCGACCACCCCGGAGATCGACGCCCTGCAGGGCGCGGTGCTGCGCGACATCCCGTCGCTGCAGCCGTACCGGGAGAGCTTCGGCAACCTGCAGGCCGAGCGCCGCTGAGGCGACGCGCGCCGCAGAAGCGGCATCGGCCGCGACCGCTGCAATGGCGATGGACCTGCACCCTCAGGTCCTGTCGGGGCTGAAGCCCCTCCTACAGTGCACCCAGACATTCCATTGCGCGTCCCCCTGTAGGAGCGGCTTCAGCCGCGACGAGCGCAGTAGCGACGGTTCCGGCTTCGGTTCCTGTCAGCGCTGAAGCCTTCCCCAGCCCATCTGGCGGGAGATCGCACGTTCCCGTTGTGGAAGCGACTTCAGTCGCGACGAGCGAAACCATGAGGTTGCAGGCTTCGGAACCATGTCCGGGTTGATGGCCGACCTACCGGCAGTTCATAGGCGGCTCAAGGCAGGCCCGCGCCATCAGTCGCGACCAACGCAGCCATCAAACGCTCGGCGCCAGACCCGGCGTCAAGAGCACACGCCCCCTCCTCCACGCAAGACTTAGCAAGCCCGCAGTGGCCTTTCAGCTCACTGGACTCGCCAAAGCGATACATCGCCCCCGCATGGCACGGCACCCGCCGCACCATGCAGGCACACCTTCAGCCTCCGCTGCCGCCACCGGCGTGGATGCCGCCCCTGGTCAGCGCCGCCGGGTCGAGCAGCTTGCGCAGCTCGGCCTCGCCCAGGCCGCTGTCCTCGATCGCGATCTCCAGCACCGGGCGGTTCTCCTTGTAGGCGCGCTTGGCGATCGCCGCCGCCTTCTCATAGCCGATGATCGGATTCAGCGCGGTGACCAGGATCGGATTGCGGCCCAGCGCCTCGCGCACCCGCTCCTCGCGCACCTTCAACCCGGCGATCGCCGAATCGGCCAGCAGCCGCGACACGTTGGCCAGCAGGTTGATCGAGTCCAGCAGGTTGGCCGCGATCAGCGGCAGGGCCACGTTCAACTGGAAATTGCCGGTCTGCCCGGCCACAGTGATCGCGGTGTGGTGGCCGATGACCTGCGCGCAGACCATCACCGTGGCCTCGGGAATCACCGGATTGACCTTGCCCGGCATGATCGAGCTGCCCGGCTGCAACGCCGGCAACTCGATCTCGCCCAACCCGGCCAGCGGCCCGGCGTTCATCCAGCGCAGGTCGTTGGCGATCTTGATCAGCGCTACCGCCAGCGCATTGAGTTGGCCGGACAGTTCCACCGCATCGTCCTGCGCGGCCAGGCCTTCGAACTTGTTGTCGGCGCTGTCGAACTTGCAGCCGGTGAGTGTGGACAAAGCCTTGGCGACCTTGCCGCCGAAGCGCGGGTCGGCATTGATCCCGGTGCCGATCGCGGTGCCGCCCAGCGGCAGCCGGCGCAGGCGCTTGAGGCTGTCCTGCAGCCGTTCCTGCGCAGAGCCCAGCTGCGCCGACCACGCTCCGAACTCCTGGCCGAAGGTCAGCGGCATCGCATCCATCAGATGCGTGCGCCCGGTCTTGACCACCTTGTCCAGTTGCTTGGCGCGCTTGTCGATGACCTTGCGCAGGTGCTTCAACGCCGGCAGCAACTGTTCCTGCGTGGCCAGCTGGGCGGAGACGCGGATCGCGGTCGGCACCACGTCGTTGGAACTCTGGCCGAGGTTGACGTGGTCGTTGGGATGCACCGCCGGCGCGCCCGGCTTGGCCGCGCGCGAGGCCAGCGTGGCGATGACCTCGTTGGCATTCATGTTGGACGAGGTGCCCGAGCCGGTCTGGTAGATGTCGATCGGGAAATGCGCATCGTGCTTGCCGCCGGCCACCTCCAGCGCCGCCGCCTGCACCGCCTTGGCCACCGCTTTGGGCAGCAGGTCCAGCTCGGCGTTGACGCCGGCCGCGGCGGCCTTGATCAGGCCCAACGCGCGGATGAAACCGCGCGGCATCGGCTGTCCGGACACCGGGAAGTTCTGCACCGCGCGCTGGGTCTGCGCGCCCCACAGCGCCTCGGCCGGCACCTGCAACTCGCCCATGCTGTCGTGCTCGACCCTGAAGTTGTCACTCATTGCGCAATCTCCGCATCTGCAAAAGAGGAATTCACCCGGCGCTGTCGTGAGCGACGTCCGGGAAGGCAGGCTGGCGGAGCTGCGGCTGGCGCGCGCATTATCCGCGGCGCAGCGCCCGGCGTCAGCAGTGTGCGCCAACGGATGTTAGCAATGCCTGGAGGCAGACTTGGCGGCCGCAGCGATGCTCGGCGACGCCGACGCGATCCGCCTGCATCGACCTGGCGTAGCTATACGGCAACGCGCCGAGGCACGCCCCGTCCGCGGCAGTCATGCCGTTGCCGGCTTGCGCGACGCACGCAGAGCGACGTCGTGGACACGCCACGCTGATGATGGCGGCGGGTCGTGGTGATGTTGGTTGGCCGCGTGCAAGCGCCTGGCGCACGTGCGGCTGGATCGCCGGACCGATCGGCAGGGCGCCAGTGCCGCGGCGACCGTGGCCCCACCCGGCGCGACGTCGCTGCGCCGCCGGGGCTCTCGATCCAAGGCAGCAGCAGCGACCTCGCGGCCGGCCGCCGGACGCGCCGGTTACTGCTGCCGGTTGCTCTGGAAGACCAGGTCGTTGTACGCCTTCAGCAGCCGCCCCGGCGAGCCCGCCGGTGCCAGCGTTGGGCTGTCCAGCCAGCCCTGTTCGATGCGGCTGTACGGGGTCTTTTCGACCACCCGCTTGATCCGCGCCTTGCCTTCCTTGCGGAAGTTCTCCGCGGCGGTCTCGAACCCGTTCCAGTCCAGCTTGCCCGGTTCCTGGTCGGCGACCTTGGCGTGCGCCTCGTCGGACAAGGTGTTGAAGCCAGCGAGCAATGCGTTGGCCTTGGCCGCATCGAACGCGTCCTCCTGCAGCAGGGCGACGATCTCCTTGGCCTCGAGCATCATCGACAGGCGGTAGAAGTCACGGGTGCGGCCTTCGGCCCGCTCCATCGCCTTCAGCTGCTCGCGCTGCGCGGCATCGTTCTGCGCGTCCAGTTCGTCGCTGAACGCCTGGCTGGCGTCGGCGAACTCGGACAGGGCGGCCATCAGCGGCGCATGCAGCTGCTTGCCCTTGGCGAAGCCGTCGTCCTGATAGTCCTCGCGCTCGTAGTAGTCGCGCACCTGGTTGCCGATCGGCTGCAGCATCTTCAGTGCCGCCGTATAGCGCTTGGCGGCCGCATCCAGCGCCGGCAGCGCGGGTTTGGCCGCGGCCGCCTGGATCATCGGTGCATCGCAGACCTTCATGTCGTACTGGTCGATCTGAGCCGGCCCGTACACGCTGGTTTCCTTGCCGGTCGGGCCGGTCTCGGGATCGTCCATCCAGCGGACGTAGGACTGCGCGCCGCGGTGGATGTCCGCATCGACCTGGTTGAAGCACTCGATGTACGCGTTGAGCTTGCGGGTCAGCGCCTCGTGCGCATCGCTCGACGCGCGGTCGGCGGGCGCCTTGGTGGCGGCGTCCTGGGCGGCCGGCGTAGCCGACGGCTTGCCGCCGCAGGCGACCAGGAACATGGACACGGCAACGGCCAGCGCGGCCAGGCGGAAGGAAGATGGCATAGGAACACGTCCCTGTTGAAAACGATTACAGCCGCGCATTCTAGCAACGCGTGCCGGTGATGTCGCGACAAGCGCAGTCGGGGAAACAGGTTCGGCCTCGCTGCAAACAGCCACCGCGCGCGCGGTTATTCGCGACGCCCGGTGGCCCCGTCGCGGGCCTGGCCGGTGCCCGGCCGGCGTAGAATATCCGCCCCACCGCTGCCGCCCTGCCCCTGCCCATGTCGGATTCCGCCCTGCTCGCCCTGTCCCCGCTCGATGGCCGCTACGCCGGCAAGGTCGATGCCTTGCGGCCGATCTTTTCCGAATATGGCCTGATCAAGGCGCGGGTGAAGGTGGAGATCGAATGGCTGCTGGCGCTGGGCGCCGAGCCGGGCATCGCCGAGCTGGCGCCATTCTCGGCCGCGGCCACGCAGCGGCTGCGCGCGCTGGCCGACGGCTTCGGCGTCGAGCACGCGGCGCGGGTCAAGCAGATCGAGCGCACCACCAACCATGACGTCAAGGCGGTGGAGTACTTCATCAAGGAGCAGCTCAAGGACGACGCCGAACTCGGTCCGGCGCTGGAGTTTGTACATTTCGCCTGCACCAGCGAGGACATCAACAACCTCAGCTACGGGCTGATGCTGGAGCAGGCGCGGCGCGAGGTGTTGCTGCCGACGCTGGACGGCGTCGTCGCCTCGCTGCGCGCGCTGGCCCATGCCCAGGCCGCGCAGCCGATGCTGTCGCGCACCCACGGCCAGACCGCCTCACCGACCACGCTGGGCAAGGAAATCGCCAATGTCGTCGCGCGCCTGGAGCGCCAGCGCCGGCAGATCGCCGCGGTCGAACTGACCGGCAAGATCAACGGAGCGGTCGGCAACTACAACGCGCACGTCGCCAGCTATCCGGACGTGGACTGGCCGGCCTTCGCGCAGCGCTTCGTCGAGGGCCTGGGCCTGGTGTTCAACCCGTACACCACCCAGATCGAGCCGCACGACAACGTCGCCGAACTCGGCGATGCCACCCGCCGCGCCAACACCATCCTGGTCGACTTGGCCCGCGACATCTGGGGCTACATCTCGCTCGGCTACTTCAAGCAGAAGCTCAAGGAAGGCGAAGTCGGCTCCTCGACCATGCCGCACAAGGTCAACCCGATCGATTTCGAGAACGCCGAAGGCAACTTCGGCATCGCCAACGCGCTGTTCGAGCACTTCAGCGCCAAGCTGCCGATCAGCCGCTGGCAGCGCGACCTCACCGATTCCACCGTGCTGCGCGCGCTCGGCACCGCGTTCGGCCACACCCAGGTGGCGCTGGATTCGCTGGCCAAGGGCCTGGGCAAGCTGACCGTCAATCCCGAGCGCCTGGATGCCGACCTCGACGCCGCCTGGGAAGTGCTGGCCGAAGCGGTGCAGACGGTGATGCGCCGCCACGGCCTGCCCAACCCGTACGAGCAGCTCAAGGCGCTGACCCGCGGCCAGGGCATCACCGCCGCGTCGATGCAGGCCTTCGTCGAGACCCTGGAGCTGCCCGAGGACGCCAAGCAACGCCTGCGCGCGCTGACCCCGGGCGGCTATACCGGCCTGGCCGAGCGCCTGGCGCGCGCGATCTGAGCGAGGCCGCGCCCACCGAGCTTTCCCCGCGGCACCTTGGCGTCCGCCCAACAGGAGATCTGCGATGACACGGAATCTGTTTCTCTGCCTGCCCTTGCTGGCATTGAGCGCCTGCACGCAACAGCAGGCACCGGCTGGCGGCGAGCCCGCGGCCGGCACGCCGGCGCCCGCGGCGGCTCCAGCCGCAACGGCGCCGCCGGCAGCGGCAGCGCCCAGCGCGCCCACTGCGGCGACGGCCCCGGCCAGCGCAGCGCAGGCCGGCGGCGAGAACGGCGAGCGCGCCACGCTGATGGTGACCTCGACCGCCGGCACCATCGACTGCGACGGCCACAACCTGGACATCGTCGGCAGCGGCGCCAAGCTGGTGCTGCGCGGCCAATGCGCCACGGTGGCCTTGCTGGGCGACAACGGCAGCCTGCAGATCGAGCATGCCGACGGCGTGCGCGTGGTCGGCAACAATGCGCAGGTGGTCATGACCAGCGATACCAAGGAGGTCGAACTGTTCGGCCGGCACGGCAACCTGCAGATGAGGCGCATCGACACGCTGACGGTGACGGGCAACGAAAACCAGCTGCGCGCGACCTCGCTCGGCGCGGTGACACTGCAGGGCGACAAGAACGAACTGACCCAGCAAAGCGGTACCGCGAAGGTGCAGGACTACGGCCGCGACAACAGGATCGCCGGCAACTGACGCGCAGCGGCGCGGCGCATGCTTGGGACTCGGGACTCGGGACTCGGGATCCGTGATCCGTGATCCGTGATCCGGCGGAGCTTGCGCTGGACCGGCGCTGTCGTTGACGTGCCACGAGTGCTGTTGCACGGTCACGTGCGACAGCCTGGACGCTTCCCTTCCCAGCTTCCGGCGCCTCAGCCCGGCACACGGCGGCGGCATGCGCGCGCTCAGGTCCTGACGAAGATCTCCACGCGCCGGTTCAACTGCCGCCCTGCCGGATTGTCCACACCCTGCAACTGGTTCGGCGCCACCGGCCGCGCCTCCCCGTAGCCCTTGGCCGCGGCCTGCAGCGTCAGCCCGCGGCTGCGCAGCGCGTCGAGCACCGCGTTGGCGCGGCGTTCGGACAGCGCCTGGTTGTAGTCGTCGCCGCCCTTGCTGTCGGTATGCCCGCCCACTTCCATGTCGCGCGCCTGCACGGTGCCGAGCGCGGCCGCCAGCGTGTCGAGCACCTTCGCGGCATCGGCGCGGATCTGCGACTTGTCGAAGTCGAACAGCACCCGGTCGTTCAGCGTGATCAGGTAGCCGCATGGCGCGCCGGGCGGCGCGAACTTGCGCAGCGGCGGGAAGCGCCCGGCCGGCGGCACCTTGGGCAGCGGCGCCATCGCCACCGTGCGCCCGGGCGTGCCGACCATGCCGGTGCCGTCGCCGTGGTTGCGGATCGTTTCCCGCTCGCCGTTCCAGGTACCGGACCCGTCGGCATTGATGGTCACCAGGCCTGCGGGGCCGTTCCAGGTGCCGCTGCCGTCGCCGTTGTTGCGGATCAGGCCGCTGTCGCCGTTCCAGCTGCCAGCGCCCTTGCCGTCCAGCGTGATCAGCCCGGCCGGGCCGTTGTAGCTGCCGGACCCATCGGCCTCGACGCGCACGATCGCGTCCTCGCCCTCGCCGACCGTGCCGTTGATGGTCCCGCTGCCGTCGGCGTTGACCTGTACCAGCCCGCCCTCGAAGTTGGCCGTGCCGCTGCCATCGGCGTTGATCTTGAACAGACCGTCCTCGCCGTTGCGCAGCAGATTGCCCTGCGCATCGACCGAGGTGATGCCGGCATCGTTGACCAGGCCGCCGTCGCTGCCGCATCGCGCCGGCGCGATGCTGACGCCCTGGATCGGATCCAGCGCGTCCTTCATCGACGCCTCCAGCGCCCACTGCGCAGGCGTCACCCCGAGGATTTCCGGGATCACGATCATCGGGATGGCGGGGAATTCCGGCACCGCCGCCTCGGCCGCGACGCCGGCCGTGCCCGGTGCGCCCGCCGATGGCGCCGCAGCTGCCGGCGCGGGCGGCACGGCCTCCGCACCGGGCTTGTCCGCTGCGCCGCATCCGGCCAACAGCATCGACGACAGCAGGATCGGCAGTCCGCGCATTCCTTTTTCTCCCTGGGTCCGAGGCGCGCACTTCAGCCTGACCGCGGGGCGCTTGTCAAACCGGCAGGCGCACCGGAACACGCGCCCCCATGCCGGTTGCGCACGTCACAGCACGTCGCCGGCGCAACCGCCATGCGCCCGCGCAACGCATCGCGCGCCGGGCTGGGCGACAATGGCGGCATCGCCGGCACCGTAGTCGGCCTCGCCCTGCCGGATCGCCGCCCATGAAGAAACCCGCCTCGTTCCCGATCGAAATCGACGCCACCCGGCAGCTGCCGCTGGGCATGCCGGCCGCGACCTTCCTGCGCGACTACTGGCACAAGCGCCCGCTGCTGATCCGTAACGCCTTCCCCGGCTTCGTCTCGCCGATCGAGCCGGGCGACCTGGCCGGGCTGGCCTGCGAGGAGGCCGCGCTGTCGCGGCTGATCGTGCACGACCGCGCCGCCGATCGCTGGAGCGTGCGCAGCGGCCCGTTCGAGGAAAGCGAATTCCCCGGCATGCCCGACCACGACTGGACCCTGCTGGTGCAGGACGTCGACAAGTGGGACCCGGACATCCGCGCCCTGCTCGAGCAGTTCCGCTTCCTGCCGCGCTGGCGGGTCGACGACGTGATGGTCAGCTTCGCCGCGCCCGGCGGATCGGTCGGCGCGCACGTGGACCACTACGACGTGTTCCTGCTGCAGGCGCACGGCCACCGCCGCTGGCAGATCGACGCCAGCGCCTCGCTGGGCCGCAAGGCGCCGCCGACCGACTTCCGCGAGGACGTCGAACTGAAGTTGCTGCGCAGCTTCGCCCCCACCCACGACTGGGTGCTCGGCCCCGGCGACATGCTGTACCTGCCGCCGCTGGTGCCGCACCACGGCGTCGCCGAGGACGCCTGCCTGACCTTCTCGGTGGGCACGCGCGCGCCGTCCTCGGCCGAGCTGATCGGCGACTACCTGGACACCCTGATCGACGGCGCCGACGAGGCGCTGCGCTACCACGACGAGGACCTGCAGGTGCCGGCCGATCCGTACGAGATCGATGCGGCGGCGATGGGCCGCGTGGTCGAGGCGCTGAACGCGCTGCGCATGAACGATCCGGACCGCCTCGGCGCCTGGTTCGGCCGCTTCATCACCACCTACCGCGCCGCCGGCGAGATCCTGCCGCCGGCCAATCCGCCGGCGCCGCAGGAAGTGACCGCCGCGCTGGAACAGGGCCTGGTCCTGCAGCGCCACCCCTGGGCGCGGCCGGCCTGGCGTCGGGCCACGCGCGGCGCCACCCTGTTCTGCAGCGGCCTGGAATTCGCCCTGCCGCTGAAGGACGCGCGGCGCCTGGCCGCGGCCGAGCGGATCGACGGCGACGACTACGCGGCGCTGTCCGCCGCCGGCCGCCAGACCCTGCTGCAACTGGTCGAGGCCGGCTTCTACCAGCCGCTGGACGAGGCCGAGCACGGCGACGAGGATGCCGACCCGCAGGACTGAGCCGCCGCCATGCCCGCCGCCCCCGGTTTCCGCATCGAAACGCTCGACCCGGCCCGCCAGGCGGGCGAACTGCGGGCGTTGCGCGAACAGGCCGGCCTGCCGCCGCCGCAGGCGCCTGCCGAGGCCGCGCTGGATGCGCTGAGCCACCACGTGCTGGCCCGCACCGACGACGGCCAGCCGCTCGGCACTGCGCGGCTGAGTCCCGAGCGGCGCATCGGCTGCATGGCGGTGCTGCCGGCCTGGCGCGGCCGCGGCGTCGGCAGCGCACTGCTGGGCGCGCTGATCGAGGAAGCGCAGCGCCGGCGCTGGCCGCGGCTGGACCTGCAGGCGCCGCCGGCCGCGCTCGACTTCTACGCCCGGCACGGGTTCCTGCCGCTCGGCGCGCGCGTCGCCGACGCCCATGGCGGCGAACGGCAACCGATGCGGCGCATCCTCGGCGCCGCCGCCGCGGTGGAGGATGCGGCCGCGGCGATCGCGGCCAGCGCCGCGCTGGTCGCGCAGGCCCGGCGCCAGCTGCTGATCTACAGCCGCGCGCTGGATCCGGGCCTGCTGGACAGTGCGCCGGCGCTGGAACAGCTGCGCCGCTTCGCCGTGGCCGCGCACGACAAGCAGGTGCGCGTGCTGCTGCACGACGCGGCCGCCCCGCAGCGCGCCGCCGCGCCGTTGCTGGCCCTGGCGCAACGCCTGCCCAGCGTGTTCCGCTTCCGCGAGGTGGTCGATCCGGTCGACCAGGGCTACGCCGCGGCCTACCTGGTCAACGACGGCGGCGGCTACTACTTCCGTGCACTGGGTCACCGTTACGACGGCGAAACCGACCTGCTCGGCAGTGGCCGCGCGCGCCAGCTGCGCGACGCGTTCGCGCGGGTCTGGGAGCGCTCGCGCGACTGCACCGAGCTGCGCGCGCTGGGCTGGTAGCGCCGTACCGTCGCCGCCATGGCGCAACGGATGAACCCTGCGTAGCCCCTGTGTATCCGAAATGCACACCCCGGCTGGCTCATGGGGGTATAATTTTTTCGCTTGATTACGCCCGTGCAGGCCACGCGCCCGCCGGTTCCTATCGCAAGCCAACCCACAAAGCGACCCGACCCCACCATCGTGGACAATCTCCTAAAGCAGTTTGCGCAGTCATCGCAACTCGCCGGCGGCAATGCCGCCTATATCGAAGACCTGTACGAGCAGTACCTGGTCTCTCCCGACAGCATCGACCCCAAGTGGAAAACCTACTTCGACGGCTTCCAGGGCCGCGATGCCGGTGACGTTCCCCACTCGGCGGTCATCGCCCACATCGCCAGCGCCGCGCGCCAGGCCGCCAACAGCGGCACCAGCCCCGGCGGCGACGAGCGCGAGCGCCATGTCGGCCGGCTGATCACCGCCTACCGCTCGCGCGGCCACCTCGGCGCCCGGCTCGATCCGCTGGGGCTGACCCCGCCGATCAATCCGCCGGACCTGGGCCTGCCGTTCCACAGCCTGTCGGAAAGCGACCTGGGCAGCGAGTTCAGCACCGGCGGCCTCGGCGGCCAGCCGCGGATGAAGCTGCGCGACCTGCTGGCACGGCTGAAGGCGACCTACACCGGGTCGATCGGCAGCGAATTCATGCACATCCCCGAATTCGAGCAGCGCCAGTGGATCTACCAGCGGCTGGAGACCGCCGGCGGCAACATCGCCGGCGACGCCGACAGCCGCCGCCGCACGCTGGAGCGGATCACCGCCGCCGAAGGCCTGGAGCGCTACCTGCACACCAAGTACGTCGGCCAGAAGCGCTTCTCGCTGGAAGGCGGCGATGCGCTGATCCCGATGATGGACGTGGTGGTGCGCCGCGCCGGCGCCGATGCGGTCAAGGACATCGTGGTCGGCATGGCCCACCGCGGCCGCCTCAACGTGCTGGTCAACACCCTGGGCAAGAACCCGCGCAAGCTGTTCGACGAGTTCGAAGGCAAGTTCGAGCACGCCCACGACGACCGCGCCCACACCGGCGACGTCAAGTACCACATGGGCTTCTCCGCCGACGTGGCGGTGGCCGACGGCAACTCGGTGCACCTGGCGCTGGCGTTCAACCCTTCGCATCTGGAAATCGTCGACCCGGTCGTGGTCGGCAGCGTGCGCTCGCGCCAGGAACGCTACGGCGACGCCGCGCGCAAGACGGTGCTGCCGGTGGTGATCCACGGCGACGCCGCGTTCGCCGGCCAGGGCGTGGTGATGGAGCTGTTCCAGATGTCGCAGGCGCGCGGTTTCGCGGTCGGCGGCACCGTGCACATCGTCATCAACAACCAGATCGGCTTCACCACCAGCGCCCGCGACGACGCCCGCTCCACGCTGTACTGCACCGACGTGGCGAAGATGATCGGCGCACCGGTGTTCCATGTGAACGGCGACGATCCGGACGCGGTGGCGTTCGTGGCCAACCTGGCCTACGACTTCCGCCAGCAGTTCAAGAAGGACGTGGTCATCGACCTGGTCTGCTACCGCCGCTGGGGCCACAACGAGGCCGACGAGCCGGCGGCGACGCAGCCGGTGATGTACCAGACCATCCGCAAGCACAAGACCACCCGCGAGCTGTACGCCGCGCAGCTGGAAAGCGAAGGCGTGATCCAGCCGGGCGAGGCGCAGGCGCTGGTCGACAGCTACCGCAACAAGCTCGATTCGGGCGAGTACACCACCGAGCTGGCGACCCGCAAGCCGGACGACTTCGCCATCGACTGGAGCAACTACCTGTCCGGCAAGCTCGCCGACAAGGTCGACACCACGGTCAAGCGCAAGACCCTGGACCAGCTGGCCAAGATCATCACCACGATCCCGGCCGGCGTGGAGCTGCACCCGCGCGTGGCCAAGATCTACGAGGACCGGGTGAAGATGGCCGCCGGCGATCTGCCGGGCGACTGGGGCTTCGCCGAGAACCTGGCCTACGCCACCCTGCTCGCCGAGGGCCACAAGCTGCGCCTGGTGGGCCAGGACGCCGGTCGCGGCACGTTCTTCCACCGCCACGCGATCCTGCACGACCAGAAGACCGACAGCTATTACCTGCCGCTGCGTCAACTGGTCGAGAACCCGGAAGACGCCACCGTGATCGACTCGCTGCTCAGCGAAGAAGCGGTGATGGGCTTCGAGTACGGTTACTCGACCACCGATCCCAATGCGCTGTGCATCTGGGAAGCGCAGTTCGGCGATTTCGCCAACGGCGCGCAGGTGGTGATCGACCAGTTCATCGCCGCCGGCGAAGCCAAGTGGGGACGCATCAGCGGCCTGTCGCTGTTCCTGCCGCACGGCTACGAAGGGCAAGGCCCGGAGCACAGCTCCGCGCGCCTGGAGCGCTTCCTGCAGCTGTGCGCGCTGGAGAACATGCTGGTCTGCGTGCCGACCACGCCGGCGCAGTGCTTCCACATGATCCGCCGGCAGATGCGCATGACCACGCGCAAGCCGCTGGTGGTGATGACGCCCAAGTCGCTGCTGCGCCACAAGCTGGCGGTGTCGACGCTGGAGGAACTGGCCGACGGCGAGTTCCAGCACCTGATCCCGGATGCGAAGGCCGACCCGAAGCTGGTCAAGCGCGTGGTGGCCTGCTCGGGCAAGGTCTACTACGACCTGCTCGAGGACCAGACCAAGCGCGGCCAGGACGACGTCGCCATCCTGCGCGTGGAACAGCTGTACCCGTTCCCGCGCGAGCTGCTGGCCGCGGAACTGAAGCGCTACAGCAACGCCACCGACCTGGTCTGGTGTCAGGAAGAACCGCAGAACCAGGGCGCCTGGTACCAGATCAAGCACCATCTGCAGGCCTGCCTGGCCGACGGGCAAAGCCTGCACTACGCCGGCCGTCCGCGCTCGCCGTCTCCCGCTGCCGGCCATTTCGCCGAGCATCTGGAAGAGCAGCTGAAGCTGGTCGCCGACGCGCTATTGAATCCGTTCAACGACCAAGTCGCTGAATAAACCTCTTCACCTTCCAAAAGACCCCACTAGGACGCCCTCTGCAATGGCCACCGAAGTCAAAGTTCCGGTACTGCCCGAATCCGTATCCGATGCCACCATCGCCAGCTGGCACAAGAAAGCCGGCGACGCGGTCAAGCGCGACGAGAACCTGGTGGACCTGGAGACCGACAAGGTCGTGCTGGAAGTGCCCTCCCCGGTCGACGGCGTGCTGAAGGAAATCAAGTTCGAGGCCGGCGCCACCGTGACCAGCTCGCAGCTGCTGGCGATCATCGAGGAAGGCGCCACCGCCGCGGCGGCTCCGGCCGAGGCCAAGGTCGCCGACGCACCGGCGCCGGACGCGCCGAAGGCCGCCGCTGCCGAAGCGCCAAAGGCGGCCAAGGTCGAGTCGGCCAAGGCCGCCGGCGACGTCTCCAGCCTGCCCCCGGGCGCGCGCTTCTCGGCGATCACCGAAGGCGTGGATCCGGCCCAGGTCGACGGCACCGGCCGCCGCGGCGCGGTGACCAAGGAAGACATCCTCAACTACGCCAAGAACGGCGGCGCCGGCAAGGCCGCTGGCGCGCGTCCGGAAGAGCGCGTGGCGATGACCCGCGTGCGCAAGCGCATCGCCGAGCGCCTGATGCAGTCGAAGAACTCGACCGCGATGCTGACCACCTTCAACGAGGTCAACCTGGCCAAGGTCTCGGCCGCGCGCAAGGAGCTGCAGGACGAGTTCCAGAAGGCCCACGGCATCAAGCTCGGCTTCATGAGCTTCTTCGTCAAGGCCGCCGCCAACGCGCTGCAGCGCTTCCCACTGGTCAACGCCTCGATCGACGGCGAAGACATCATCTATCACGGCTACAGCGACATCTCGATCGCGGTGTCGACCGAGAAGGGCCTGGTCACGCCGGTGCTGCGCAATGTCGAGCGGCAGTCGTTCGCCGACATCGAGAAGGGCATCGCCGACTACGCCAAGAAGGCGCGCGACGGCAAGCTGAGCCTGGAAGAACTGCAGGGCGGCACCTTCACCGTGACCAACGGCGGCACCTTCGGCTCGCTGCTGTCGACCCCGATCATCAACCCGCCGCAGAGCGCGATCCTGGGCATGCACGCGATCAAGGAGCGTCCGATCGCCGAGAACGGCCAGGTCGTGATCGCGCCGATGATGTTCCTGGCGCTGTCCTACGACCACCGCATCATCGACGGCAAGGACTCGGTGCAGTTCCTGGTCGACATCAAGAACCAGCTGGAAAACCCGGGCCGGATGCTGTTCGGCCTGTAAGCGCCTGACGCCCCTCTCCCACCGGGAGAGGGGGTGGGGTGAGGGTACGACCGCACTGGACATCGCCCAGCGCCCACCCTCAAAGCACCCCGGCAGCTCGCTCCGCTCCGCCGCACCCTCATCCGGCGCTACGCGCCACCTTCTCCCGACGGGAGAAGGGAAAGGCAAAGGAATCTGAAATGGCTGAAAACTTCGACGTCGTCGTCATCGGTGCCGGTCCGGCCGGTTATCACGCTGCAATCCGCGCCGCCCAGCTGGGTCTGAAGACCGCCTGCATCGACGCGGCGCTGGGCAAGGACGGCAAGCCGGCGCTGGGCGGCACCTGCCTGCGCGTGGGCTGCATTCCGTCCAAGGCGCTGCTGGATTCCTCGCGCCAGTTCTGGAACATGGGCCACCTGTTCGGCGAGCACGGCATCAGCTTCAAGGACGCCAAGATTGACGTCGAGGCGATGGTCGGGCGCAAGGACAAGATCGTCAAACAGTTCACCGGCGGCATCGCGATGCTGTTCAAGGCGAACAAGATCACCCCGTATTACGGGTTCGGCGAGCTGCAGCCGGGCAACGTGGTCAAGGTCAAGCAGCACGACGGCAGCGAGGTCGAGCTCAAGGGCACCAACGTGATCATCGCCGCCGGCTCGGATTCGATCGAACTGCCGTTCGCCAAGTTCGACGGCGACGCCATCGTCGACAACGTCGGCGCGCTGGACTTCACCGAAGTGCCCAAGCGCCTGGCGGTGATCGGCGCCGGCGTGATCGGCCTGGAACTGGGCAGCGTCTGGAAGCGTCTAGGCGCGGAGGTCACCATCCTCGAGGCGCTGCCGGACTTCCTGGCCCTGGCCGATGCCGAAGTGGCCAAGACCGCGCTGAAGGAATTCAAGAAGCAGGGCCTGGACATCCATCTCGGCGCCAAGGTCTCCAAGACCGAGGTCAGCGGCAAGGGCAAGAAGAAGGAAGTCGTCGTCACCTACACCGACAGCGAAGGCGAGAAGAGCCTGACCGTGGACAAGCTGCTGGTGGCCGTGGGCCGCCGCGCCGCCACCAAGGGCTTGCTGGCCGACGGCACCGGGGTGAAGGTCAACGAGCGCGGCCAGATCGAGGTCGACGAACACTGCCACACCGGCGTCGACGGCGTGTGGGCGGTCGGCGACTGCGTGCGCGGGCCGATGCTGGCGCACAAGGGCTTCGAGGAAGGCATCGCGGTCGCCGAACTGATTGCCGGCCTGCCCGGCCATGTCAACTTCGACACGATCCCGTGGGTCATCTACACCGAGCCGGAGATCGCCTGGGTCGGCAAGACCGAGCAGCAGCTCAAGGCCGAGGGCGTGCCGTACAAGACCGGCAGCTTCCCGTTCGCGGCGATCGGCCGCGCGGTGGCGATGGGCGAGCCGGCCGGCTTCGTCAAGGTCATCGCGCATGCCGAGACCGACCGCGTGCTCGGCCTGCACCTGGTCGGCGTCGGCGTCTCCGAGCTGGTCCACGAAGGCGTGCTGGCGATGGAGTTCAACGGCTCGGCCGACGACCTGGCACGCATCTGCCACGCCCACCCGACCCTGTCCGAGGCGATCCACGACGCCGCGATGGCGGTGAGCAAGCGGGCGATCCACAAGGCCAATTGATGCCGGGATTCGGGATTGGGGATTCGCAACAGCGGCGGCCCCCCATTCCGCATCTTTCCGGCAATGGCGTAGCGCCGGGCGAAAGCCCGGCGTTGTGCTTTGCGGATCGCCGAATCAGTTGATCCACGACGCATGTCCTGCTCCTCGCACGGTGAACGCTCGCACATGCAACATCCCGCTGTCACGAATCCCCAATCCCGAATCCCCAATCCCATGAAAAGCATCTGCGTCTACTGCGGCTCCAACGCCGGCAACAAACCCGCCTACGTCGAGCGCGCCACCGCGTTGGGCACGCGTATCGCCGAGCAGGGCCTGCGCCTGATCTACGGCGGCGGCAACGTCGGGCTGATGGGCACCGTGGCCAACGCGGTGCTCGCCGCCGGCGGCCAGGTCACCGGCGTGATCCCCAAGCAGCTGGCCGACTGGGAAGTCGCGCACCGCGGGCTGACCGAACTGGAAATCGTCGGCTCGATGCACGAGCGCAAGTCGCGCATGTTCGACCTGTCCGACGGCTTCGTCGCCCTGCCCGGCGGCTTTGGCACCATGGAAGAGATCTTCGAGATGCTGACCTGGCGCCAGCTCGGCATCGGCAACAAGCCCTGCGCATTCCTGGACGTGGAAGAGTTCTACGCCCCCTTGATCGGCATGATCGACCGCATGGTCGCCGAACGCTTCCTGCACCCGGACCAGCGCGCCGACCTGTGGTACGGCAACGACATCGACACCATGCTGGCCTGGATGCACGACTACACCCCGGCGCAAGCATCGAAGTGGATCGACGAAAAGCGCCAGAACGCGCTGCGTTGAAACGCACCGCACTTAACCAGCCGCAACCCCAGGGCGCGCGGCGACGCGCCTAGCATCCCGCAGAGGCTTCAGTCCCGAGAAGGCGCACAGTCTGCGCGTGCGGGCGACGCTGGCCGCGGCTGAAGCCGCTCCTACAGGGACTTCGAAGCGCTGGTCGGTGCGCTGCGGGGCTTCAGCCCCTGCCCGGCTGAATCGACGCCTGGAGATTTCCCGCTGCGTTCGTCGCGACTGAAGTCGCTCCCACAGGGGACTTCCAGACGCTGGTCGGCATATCTCCGACCCATTCGTTGTGCGCGTGCGGATCGATGAAGAACGCCGCGGCGCGCGGCGCTGAATTTCGCCACGTCTGCCAGCAACACCTGGGCGCCACAACTGCAGCCCCGCATGCCTTCACTGTTCGTCGAAACTCTCCCTACCCGGCGACAAGCTTCGACGTATGACGACGCGTGCCCCAGCATTCCTGTGCTTCCTCCATGCAACGCGGATGGAACACGGACTGGTCTTCGTCGCCTTGAAACACCATACCTCGTCATTGAATCGTAGCTAGGCTGATTCAACGGCAGCAGCCCGTCAGGCTAGTTGCTGTTGCTCTGGGCTGTGCTCTGGGCTGTTGCTCTAGGCCGTTGCTCCGGGCTATTGCTCTGGGATGTTCGGCTGTTGCTCTAGCTGTTGCTCTAGCCGTTGCTCTAGCCGTTGCTCTAGCCGTTGCTCTAGCTGTTGCTCTAGCTGTTGCTCTGGCTATTGCTGTTGATTTACCGGGTTCCCTTCCGCAGCGGCGGCCATGGCGGGGAAAAACCCGAAGGGCGGCGCACAGGGATGTGCGCCGTTCGCGGCAGGGGCAGGATGCCCCTTCCGCGAATCCCCGTCATGGACGCGGACCTGGAGCGCGGAGCGCGGAAGGCGCAAGGCAGGGCGTGCTTTCTTTTGGTTACTTTTCTTTGCACGAGCAAAGAAAAGTGACCCGCGCTCAAGCGCGGAAGCTTTGCTTGTAAGCCAAAGCAACCAAACAAGGCACATGCAAGAGCAAAGCCCAGCGCACGACACCGATGGCGACCGCACGCGCCTCTCCGCGCATGACGATCGGAGAGAAGACTAGCGCTAACGAACGACAAAAAACGGCGCTATCCGCATAGCATCGAACCGCCACAAGCGATCCCTCGGAACCAAGTGCACGCACCTCAATCGTGCTGCGCAGGCCGCCCCAACAGATACCCCTGCCCATAATCGCAGCCCAGCTCGCGCAACGTATCCAACTGCTGCTCAGTCTCGATCCCCTCGCCAATCGTCTCGATCCCCAGCGTACTGGCCAACGCCAGAATACTGCGCACCAGCGCATAACTGCCGGTGCCACTGTCCCCATGCAACCCGGCAACGAAACTCTGATCGATCTTCAGCGCCGAGATCGGAAACCGATGCAGATACGACAAGGCCGAAAATCCCGTGCCGAAATCGTCCAACTGCGCCAACACCCCACGATCGCGCAGCGCCTGCAGAATCGTCAGCGTCCGCGGCGCATCGTCGAGCAGCGCCACCTCCGTGATCTCCACCCGCAACCGCTGCGGATCGGCACCGGCGGTATCGATCAAGCCGAACAACCGATCGGTGAAATCCGGCGAACGGAAATGCCGCGGCGACACATTGACCGACACGTAACCGTCGCCGCCCCGCGCCAGGCGCTGGATCACCTGCTCGTACAGCAGCCAGTCCACCTGCTCGATCAGCCCACTGTCCTCGCCCAGATCGATGAACTGGCTCGGCACCAACAGCCCGCGGCTCTCATGGCGCCAGCGCAGCAAGGCCTCGTGGCCGACCACCTGGCCATCGATCAGGCGCACGATCGGCTGATAGAACGGCTCGAAATCGCCGCTCTTGATCGCCCGCCGCAGGTCCGCCTCCAGGTCCAGGCTGCGCAGCGCCGCCTCGCGCATCGCCTCGTCGAAGACCGCGCACCGGTCCTGGGTCTGCGCCTTGGCCCGGTACATCGCCGCGTCCGCGTCGCGCAGCAGCTCCTCGCCGCTGCTGTAGCGCGGATGCCAGGCGGCGATGCCCAGGCTGCCGGACGGGAACAGTTCGCGGCCGGCCACCCACATCGGCTGACCGAGCACGCCGAGCAGGCGCTGCGCCAGTTCGCGCACGCCGTCCAGGCCATCCTCGCACTGCACCAGGATCGCGAATTCGTCGCCGCCCAGGCGCGCCACCACGTCATCGCTGCGGATCGTGGAGACGATGCGCTTGGCCACCTCCACCAGCATCTCGTCGCCGGCGGCATGGCCGATGCTGTCGTTGACCAGCTTGAACCGGTCTAGATCCAGGAACAGCACCGCGAAGGCCATGCCGTCGCCAGTGCGCGCGCGGTTGATCGCTTCGCCGAGCCGGTCCAGCAGGTGCGAACGGTTCGGCAACCCGGTCAGCGCATCGTGCAGCGCCTGGTGGGTCAAGCGTTGCTCGGCGCGCCAGCGCTCGGCGATCTGCGCCAGCAACTGCTGATTGACCTCGGCCAGTTCGCGGGTACGCTCCGCCACCCGCTGCTCCAGCTCGGCATGCGCCAGCTGCAGCCGCTCCTGCGCGCGCTGCCGCGCCAGGCCGCCGCCGACGTTGTGGGCGACGAAGGTCAGCAGGCGCTGGTCGTATTCGGTGAACCGCACCTGGGTGGTATAGCTCTGCACGACGATCGCGCCGACCACCTCGCCCTCGTCGAACAGCGGCACGCCGAGCCAGCTGTGCGAGCGCGTGCCGTACTCCTGCACCTCGCCCTGCGCCACCAGCGCCTCGATGTCCGCCAGTTCCAGCAGCGACGGCTGGCGCTTGCGCATGACGTATTCGGTCAGCCCCTTGCCGCGGCGCCGCAGCGGCCGCCGCGGGCTGTATTCGTCCACCGAGTAGACGAATTCCAGCATCTTGCCGTCGTCGGACAGCAACGCGATGTACAGGTTGCGCGCATCGATCAGCCCGCCGACGATGGCATGCACCTCGGCGTAGAACTGCTGCAGGCTCTCCGAGCGGATCGCCAGCTCGGCGATGCGGAACAACGCCAGCTGCAAGGTCTCGGCGCGCTTGCGCTCCAGGATCTCGTCCTGCAGGTCGTGGTTGGCGCGCTGCAGTTCCTGCGTGCGCAGCTGCACGCGCCGCTCCAGCTGCACCTGCGCATGGCGCCGGTCCATCGCGGTCAGCACGTGCTGGGCGACGTAGGCCAGCAGCGCGCGGTCGGCGTCGGTGTAGTGCAGCGCACGGTCGTAGTTCTGCACCACGATCGCGCCGCACACGCGGCCCTCGCGCAGCATCGGCACGCCCAGCCAGTCCTTGCTGTCCGGCCCATGCCTGCGGTCGTAGCCCACCCGCAGGCGCTCGCGCACCTGCTCGGACGGCCCGCGCACCGCCTGGCCGTGGCGCAGCAGCGCGAAGGTGAGGCTGCTGGGCATGTCGCGCTGGAAGTACAGCTGCTCCGGGTCGGCGACGAAGTCGTCGTGCTTGTCGCAGAAATACAGGAAACGCATGCTCTGCTGCTCTTCGTCGTACTCGACGATGTAGCAGTTCTCCGCGTACATCAGCGAGGCCAGCACCGAATGCACGTGCTGCAGCATCTGCCCCATTTCCAGGTCCGCGCCGGCCAGGTCGGCGATCTCGTACAGCGCCTGCTGCAGCTGCTTGGACTTCTCCAGGCCCTCGATGCGCGCGCGCATCCGCTCCGTGTCCAGCAGCGCCAGGCCGAACGCGGCCGCCATCTCGCACCAGGCAGTGCGCTGCGGCGCGGCCAGCGGCTGTTCCAGCCGCGCGGCCACGGCCACGCAGGCGCCGTCCGGCGTCTTCAGCACGTGCAGCAGCGCCTGCGCAGGCGCGGTCACCGTCTCCACGAGGCTGCGCCGGACCAGCGCCGGCAGCCAGGCCGGCGCATGTGGCGTGGCGCCGAACAGGCGCCCGACCGCGCCGTCGCCACAGGCGATGGCCACGTCGCTGCCCAGCGGCAGCAAGCCGCACAGCATGGCCGCGGTCTGTACGCAAGCCTGGCCGTCGGGTTGATCCTGGCGGGCGATCGCGGACGGCTTGAACATCGACAACAACTCCTACATGACGTCGGACCTGCCCCACGTCTCCCCCTGCCGCCAGCATACCTTTTACCTGAAGGGGCGCACGCGCAATGACCCCGTGCGCGGTGCTGGCGCGTTCACTGTCTACGATGCCTGCTGCCTTCCCGCCCTCGCCCGCCGCCGCCTCGCCCACGCCACGCTATGCGCCGGGCCGGCGAACGCTTAGGCTTGCCGCCGTGGATGCCCTGGTCGAAACGAGCGATGAAGCCCTGATGCTGGCCTATGCGGCCGGCGACGCCGGCGCGTTCGAGACCTTGTACGCGCGCCACCGCGGCCGCCTCTATCACTACCTGCTGCGCCAGCTGCGCGACGTGGCACTGGCCGAGGAAATGTTCCAGGACGTGTGGCAGCGGGTCATCGCCGCGCGCCAGGGCTGGCAGCCGCAGGCGGCGTTCAGTACCTGGCTGCTGCGCATCGCCCACAATCGGCTCGGCGATCACTGGCGCGCGGCCAAGCACCGCCCGGCCGCGCCGGCCGACGCAGATCTACGCACCGCCAGCGTGCCGGATCCGGATACCCCGGAACGGCAGCTGTCCGCGTTCGAACAGCGGCGCCAGCTGCAGCTGGCGCTCGACGACTTGCCGGAGGATCAACGCGAAGTGCTGCTGCTGCGCCTGGAACAGGAACTGAGCCTGGAGGAGATCGGACAGATCACCGGGGTCGGCCGCGAGACGGTCAAGTCGCGGCTGCGCTATGCGATGGACAAACTGCGCGCGAGGCTGGGCGAATGAACGCCGACGAGCCACTGACCCCGGAAGAACGCGCCCTCGCCGAACGCCTGCGCCTGGGCCGGCAGGCGCAGCCGTCGTCAGCGCTGGACGCGGCGATCCTGGCCGCGGCGCGCGCGGCGGTGGCGTCAGCGCCGGCGGCCACGCCGCCAGTGGATGCGCGCGCCGAACCCGAACCCCATACCGATGCCGTGCAGCCGGCGCCGATCGCCGCCGCGCCGCAGCTGGCGCGCGAAACACCGCCCACCGTCGCCAGGCGTCGCACGCGGTGGCCGGCCTGGACCGGACTGGCGGCGTCGCTGAGCCTGGCGGTCGGCATCGCCTGGCAACTGCGGACGCCACCTCCGCCGGTACCGATGCCGGCCGCAGCGCCGGCGCCCGCGACAGCGGAGACGGCAGAGTCCGCGGCGCCAGCACCGGCGCCTGCCAGCCACGCTCCGTCGGCCGACGCCGCTGCGCGTACGGACGTGGCACAGCCAGAGCCCGCGCCACCGCCGCCCTCGGCGAGCGCTCCCGCCATGCAGGAAATCGTGCCGACAGCGGCGTCGGCACCAGCACAGGTCGTCGCCGAACCGGCGCCTGTCGTCGCAGCGAAGCCGGCACCGCGGATGGTCGCGCCTCCGGCACCGCCTGCGCCGCCCGCGCCGATGTCCGCGCCAGCAGCCGACGCGCAGGAGGCGCTTGCCGACGCCGCGGCAGCGCGCACGCAGCAGGAGTCGGCGGCACAGGATGAACAGCGCTCCACCGTGCAGGATCGCGGCCAGCCACTGCGCGCGCGGCGGGAGGCACTGGCCCGCACGCAGGCAAAGACGGCGGCATCCGACGCACGCATAGAAGGCGGGCTCATGGCCGCACCGGCGCCTGCCGCGCCCGCCGCGCCGATCGCCGAAGACGCGATTCCGTTCGCCGCGACCGCGGTCCCCGCCGACGCGGCACTCGAGGCCGCCGCGGATGCGGATGCGCGGCTGTCGCGGCGGCAATGGCTGCACCGCATCCGCGAGCGCCGCGACGCAGGCGACCACGCGACTGCGCGCGCCAGCCTGCAGCGGTTCCAGCGCGAGCATCCGCACACGCGCATCCCCGACGACCTGCGCGCCCTGCTCGACTGAGCTGCGCGCGGCGCCGCTGGCTGCACGTGCCAGGCGAGCGGGCCCAGCTGACCACGAGTCCGCCGGGATCGGTGAAGCCCCCGCAACCGCAAGACCCTCGGGTGCGTAGCGTCCATCCACCCGCTGGCGCCGAACAACCTGCCCGGCAAGCGACCACCGCATCCCGCGACGTCGCCAGTCCCGGCGAGCCGCTTGACACCCGCCGGGCGCGGGCCGATGTTGCCGCTCTGTCCAGAGCGACGCCCCGCCATGCGCAGCAGCCCGATTGCCCGTCTCGCACTGCTCGCGCTCCCGCTCGGCTGGGCGTTGGCCGGCCACGCGCAGACGATCGCGCCACCTGCGCGCATCGGCATCGAGCACGCGGTCGCCACTGCGATCGACGGCTCGTCGATGCCTTACGACATCGGCACCCTGTCGGTGCCGGAGAACCGCGACAAGCCCGATAGCCGCCGGATCCAGGTCGGCTTCGCCCGGGTCAAGGCGCGCCACCCGAGCGGCGCACCGCCGATCTTCCTGCTGGCGGGCGGACCGGGCACGACGATGCTCGACATCGTGCTGGATCGGGACGACACGGCCAGGCGCCGCGTCAAAGCCTGGCAGGCGTATGCGGAGGTCGCCGACCTGGTGGTGGTCGAGCAGCGCGGCTACACCCTGCGCGGCGAACAAATGGAACTGGACACGCCGGCCTTGCCGCTGGACCAGCCGATGACCACCGCGCAGGACATCGCCATCGTCCGCGGCCTGGCCCGGCGCGCGCAGGCCGCCTATCCGCAGGCCGATCTGTCCGGCTATTCGGTCGCGCAGATCGCCGACGACGTCGACGACCTGCGCCAGGCGCTGGGCTACGACAGGATCAGCCTGGTCGCCGCCAGCTTCGGCTCGCAGTGGGCGTTCGCGGTGCTCAAGCGCCATCCCGGGCGCGTGGCGCGCGCGGTGATCTCCGCGACCGAACCGCTGGACGCCGGCTACGACCAACCGTCGCAGGTGTTCGCCGCATTCCAGCGCATCGCCGCGGAAGCCGACCAAGCGCCCGCGCTGGCCCCGTATCTGCCCAACGGCGGCACGATCGCGGCGCTGCAGGCGACGTGCGCGCGTTTCGCCGCCGGTCCGATCCGTGTGGACGTCGAGCACGACGGCATGCGGCAGCAGGTCGTGCTGGGGCTGGAGGACTACCAGCTGGCGCTGATCACCTACTCCGCGAACGCCGCCACCTTCCCGCGCTTCGTGCTCTCGGCCTACCACGGCCACTACGAAGACTGGGCTCGCGACGCCATCGCCTGGCGCGCGCCGGAGAAGCGCGCGTTGATCAATCCGCTGATCAACATCGGCCTGGACATGAGCGCGCCGCGCAAGCGCCTGCTGTGGAGCGACCCGGCGCTGCCGCTGCTCGGGCGCTGGAACTTCGCCGCGTATCTGGCGACCAAGGGCGAATGGGCCACCGCCGACGCCGGCGACGCCATGCGCGCACCAGTCCTGGATCCGACCCCGGTGCTGTTCGTGCAGGGCGACTGGGACACCTCCACGCCGCTGGAGAACACCCTGGCGTTGCTGCCCTACTTCCCCAACAGCCGCACGCTGCTGCTGCATCGCGCGCAGCACAACGGCACCTTCGCGCTGCTGCGCAGCCGGCCGGACCTGGCCGCCAAGGTCTACGCGTTCCTGCGCGACGGCGACACCCGCACCCTGCCGGCGGAAGCGGCGCTGGACCCGGTGGCGTTCGCCGCGCCGGCATTTCCCGCGCCCGGATCCGCTGCACGCGCAATGGTGGACGACCGCCGCTGAGCGCGATGTTCGAATAGCGCGCATTGCCTGCAGCATCCGATCGCGCTCCCGAACCGCACCGACATCGACCGACCGGCGGCATCCGCGGTCCGCCGCGGCGCCTCGTCTAGAATGGCGCCGATGCCCGATACGCTTCCCCACCCCGTCAGCCACAGCGTGGACATCAAGCACAGCCGCTTCCTGGCCCACGCGGCGCCGATCGCCGACGCCGCCGCGGCGCTGGCGTTCGTGCAGCAGGTCGCGGTGGCCGACGCCACCCACAACTGCTGGGCCTACCGGTTCGGCGACGACTACCGCTCCAGCGACGACGGCGAACCGGCCGGCACCGCCGGCCGGCCGATCCTGGCGGCGATCGACGGCCAGGGCTTCGACCGCGTGGCGGTGGTGGTCACGCGCTGGTACGGCGGCATCAAGCTCGGCGCCGGCGGCCTGGTCCGCGCCTACGGCGGCAGCGCCGCCGAGTGCCTGCGGCTGGCGCCGCGGCAACCGCTGCTGGCGTTGAGCCTGCTGACCGTGCACTGCGAGTTCGACGATCTCGGCATCGTGCACGCGGCGCTGAGCGCCTGCGCTGCCGAAAAACTCGATGAACGTTTCGACGCCGAGGGCGCCGAATTGCGCCTGCGCCTGCCCAGCGATCGCGTGGACACCTTGAAAACACGGCTGCGCGACGCCACTCGGAACAGGGTCCGCTGCTCGGAAACCTCCCCCGCATGAACGATCCGTCGGCCGACCAGGCCAAGTCGCTGCGCAAGCTCGGCAGCCTGCGCACCTTGTGGCCGTTCGTGCAGCGCCAGCGCGGCCTGTTCGGCGCCTGGCTGTTCGCGCTGGCGGTGTCCTCCAGCGCGACGCTGAGCCTGCCGGTGGCGGTCCGGCAGATGATCGACCACGGCTTCAGCGACGGCAGCAGGATCAACCAGTCCTTCGCGCTGCTGTTCGCGGTGGCGGTGGTGCTGGCGATCGCCACCGCGCTGCGCTTCTACTTCGTGTCCCTGCTCGGCGAGAAAGTCGTCGCCGACCTGCGCGGGCGGCTGTACGCGCACCTGATCGGCCTGCACGCAGGCTTCCACGACCGCAACCGCAGCGGCGAACTGGTGTCGCGGCTGTCGGCCGACAGCGAACTGCTGCGCGGAGTGATCGGCAGCACCATGTCGGTGGCGCTGCGCAGCACGGTGACGGTGATCGGCAGCATCGTGATGCTGTTCGTGACCAGTCCGCACCTGGCCGCCTATGCGCTGCTCGGCATCCCGCTGGCGGTGTTGCCGATCGTGCTCGGCGCGCGCCGCCTGCAGAAGATCTCGCGCGCCAGCCAGGACCGCGTCGCCGACGCCAACACGCTGGCCGCCGAGACCCTGGGCGCGGTGCGCACGGTGCAGGCGCATGCGCGCGAACCCTACGAACGCGGCCGCTTCGGCCAGGCGCTGGCGCTGTCGGTGGACGTGGCGCGGCGCCGGGTGCGCGCGCAGGCGCTGATCACCGCCACCGCGATCGTGCTGGTGTTCGGCGCGATCGTGCTGGTGCTGTGGTCCGGCGCGCACGAGGTGGCGGCCGGCGAACTGAGCGCCGGCGCGCTCGGCCAGTTCGTGCTGTACGCGATGTTCGGCGGCGGCTCGGTGGCGTCCCTGGCCGAAGTCTGGAACGACCTGCAACGCGCGGCCGGCGGCATGGGCCGCATCGCCGAACTGTTCGCCGAACGGCCCGAGGTGGTGGCGCCGGCCGCGCCGCAGCCGCTGCCGCAGCCGCTGCGCGGCGAGGTACGCTTCGAGAACGTGGTGTTCCGCTATCCGCAGCGGCCCGACCATCCGGCGCTGGACGGCTTCGACGTGCACGTGCGGCCCGGCGAGAGCGTGGCCCTGGTCGGCCCGTCCGGCGCCGGCAAGAGCACCGTGCTGTCGCTGCTGCTGCGCTTCCACGACCCGCAGGCGGGTACGGTGCGGGTGGACGGCGCCGACCTGCGCGAGTTGGACCCGGCGCAGCTGCGCGAAGGCATCGGCCTGGTCCCGCAGCATCCGACCCTGTTCGCCGCCAGTGCCGCCGACAACATCCGCTACGGCCGGCTCGAGGCCAGCGATGTCGAGGTCGAGGCCGCGGCGCAGGCGGCCGAGGCCGACGCCTTCATCCGCCAGCTGCCGGGTGGCTACGCCAGCGAGCTGGGCGAGCGTGGCGCGCGCCTGTCCGGCGGCCAGCAGCAACGCATCGCCATCGCCCGCGCCTTGCTCAAGGACGCGCCGATCCTGCTGCTGGACGAAGCCACCAGCGCGCTCGACGCGCAGAGCGAACATGCCGTGCAGCAGGCGCTGGAACGGCTGATGGCCGGGCGCACCACGCTGGTGATCGCGCACCGCCTGGCGACCGTGCTCAAGGCCGACCGCATCGTGGTGATGGACCACGGCCGCATCGTCGCCCAAGGCACGCACGCCGAGCTGCTGGCACAGGGCGGCCTGTACGCGGAACTGGCGCGGCTGCAATTCATCGACTGACCACGCCGCGCTAACGCCGGCGGGGCTACGGTCCCGCTGCGCCCCACGCAGTGGGCGGCGCAAGGCGCCGGCATCGTTTCCGGCGCAATCCGGTTCGACGAATCGCCTTCGACAGGAGACACGCCATGTCCTTTCGCCAACTACCCGCCCTCGGCCCCGACGGCGAGGCCTATCTGATCACCGAGTTCCAGGACGAAGCGCAGCATCAGCAGCAGGCCCAGCAGGATGCGCGCTCAGTCCCGGCGCTGCGCTACGAACTGGCCGACGGACGCAAGCTGATCCGCCGCGGGCAGCAGTTCACCACCACCGGCGGCGAGTTGACCTTGACGGCGGTCTGAGATCGCTCCGCCGCACCGCGCAGTCCGCCGCGACGCATTGCGGCAGCGCGGCTGGTACGTCATGCATGCGCCGCAGTGGTCAATTATTGACCATGCCTCATGACACGCCCACCGCGCAAGGCGACCCGGCACTTATCCACATGTTTGCGCGCGTTTCATCCACACCGCCTGTGGATGAATGCGCTGCCTGCATTTTCGGAATCGACATTGGTCCCGCAGGCATACCCTGTAGGAGCGGCTTCAGCCGCGACCGGACCTTGCCGGTAACGCCTGGTCGCGGCTGAAGCCGCTCCTACAGGGGGTTCGCTGAAAGGGTGGCCACGCGCAAAACCACCGGCTCAGCGCGGCAACACCCGGCCGATGCCGCTGGCGTCGATCTCGGTCGCCGCCGCCTGCAATGCGGCCGCGGCGGTCGCGGGATCGAAGCCGATGCGGAAATGCAGCTCGCCTGCCGGCGTGCGCGAGGAATGGATCGAGGTCAGGCTCACGCCGTGGCGCTCGAACACGTACAGCAAGGCCCGCAACGATCCGGCGCGGTCTTCCGGCAGATACACGCTGAGGGTCAGCGGCTCGGTCAGATCGGCGAGCAGATAGCCGACCCGCTCGTAGCTGTAGTTGCCGCGCGCGATCGTCGCCTCGCCCAGCGCCTGGCGATTGGCGTCGAGGAAATCGGCGCGGAACTGCGCGCGTGCCGCGTCGTCGCCGCGGCCGACCTGGTCGCGCAACCGCGACAGCTGCGCGATCAATCCGTCGAGCACGCTGCCGACGTAGGGATTGCCGAACTGGATGTCTTCGTAGATGGCCGGATTCAGCGCCAGGATGCGCGCGATGATCGCCGTATCCAGCTCGAACGAGGCCGAGCGGTACGGCAGCAGCGCGTCCAGCGCACCCAGCGTCGGCGCATGCTCGCGCAACACGCCGGCCTGGGCCAGGTGGCTGGCGTGCACCATCGCCTGCACCAGCGCCATCACCCGGTCGTGGTGGTCGGGCGTGGTGCGCACGCACTCGGCCTCCAGCGCCGCGCACAGCTGCTGCAGCCACGGCTGCCAGAGCGCCAGCCGCGCTTCGCACACCACCAGCACGCGTCCTTTGAGCGTCGGCGACTTCGGCGGCGCGGTCATCGGGTGCAGCCCGGCCACCTCCGCCTGCGAGGCCAGCATCGCCGCCACCGGCTCGCGCTTGACCGAGGTCACGTCCAGCCACAGCTGCGCGCGTTCGCGCCCGGCGGCGCGGCGCACGTAGTCGCCGATCAGTGCCGGCGTATGCCGGATCGGCGCGGAAAAGATCAGGACCTGCGCACGCTGCAGCAGCGCGTCCGGATCCAGCGACTGCGGATCGGCCGGGTCGTGGCCGACCACTTCGAGCTGCATGCGCTCGCGGAAGAAACGGCCCAGCCAGCGGCCATAGGCGCCGGCGCTGCCGACGATGCCGACGACCGGGCGCTGGCTCACGCCAGGCGCTCGGCGGCGAAGCGCAGCGGCGTGGCCAACGCCGCGGGCGCGGCGGCAAGCACGTCCAGTTCCTCGTAGTCCGCGGCCAGGGTCGCTTCCAGCGCCGCGTGCACGCCGGCGATGGCGCGACCGATCGCCAGTTCGAAGGCGTCGCCGCGCAACAGGAACGCGACCAGCAGCGACATCAGCACGTCGCCGGTGCCGGCCACGTCCACCGGCAACAGCGGCGAGCGCCAGCGGTAGATCGCCTCGCGGCTCACCGCCAGCGTCACCAGCTGCCCGGCATCGCCGCTCACGCTGTGCGCCAGCACCCACTGCGGCCCGCGCGCCAGCAGCGCCTGCGCCGCGGCGATGGCATCGTCCTGGGCCAAGGCCGGCATGCCGGTCAGGCGCCCGAGTTCGAATGCGTTCGGCGTGACCAGCCACGCCTGCGGCAGCAGGCGCTCGGCGAACACGGTCTCCAGCCCCGGCTCGACGTAGGGTCCGGTATGCGTATCGCCGATCACCGGATCCAGGCAGTAGCGCAGCGTCGGACACTGCGGCAGCGTGCTGTCGAGCCAGTCGGCAAACGCAGTGCCGTTGCCGACGCTGCCGAAATAGCCGGACACCAGCATGCGCGCGCGCTGCGGCAGGCCACGCTCGCTGGCGCCGAGCAGCAGATCGGCGAACCAGTCCGACGGCAGCACCTTGCCGCGCAAGGTGTCGTAGAACGGCGCATTGCTCAACAGCGTGGTCGGGATCTCCGCCACGCGCAGGCCCAACGCGCGCATCGGCGGCATCGCCGCACTGTTGCCGGCATGGCCGTAGACCAGTTGCGACTGCACGGAAATGACGTCGACCGGCACCGGCCCGTCGGGGCGCTGGCGACGGCCGTGGATCAGGTGGCTTTCGGCGGATGCGGTCATCGCCGTAGTTTAAGGGCTGGGATTGGGGATTCGGGATTTGGGGATTCGCCACGGCAGACTCCCGGGCATGCCACACGGCCCCAGCAACCGACACATGCCGTCTACATGCCTCGCCGAGCAATGAAGCGCCGGTGTTGCGAATTCCAACTCCTGCCACTGGAAGCGGCACCCGCAGACGCCGAATGCGCCGCGCAAGCGCCTTCCTGTCCAACTCGAGAACTCCCGGACCCAGGATCTGCCGTTACGAATGCCAATTCCACCCGCAACCAAAAAGGCACGTACCCGGCGCCAATCGAGCCCCACACGTGCCTCTTCCCGCCCAGCACGGGACCTACCGGCACCAGGAATCCGCCGTTACGAATCCCCAATCCCCAATCCCTAATCCCCGCAACTAAAAAGGCACGTGCCCGGCGCCAAAATCGCGCCTCACACGTGCCTGGTCCTGCCAACACGGGATCCACCGGGCACTAGGAATCCGCCGTGGCGAATCCCCAATCCCGAATCCCCAATCCCGGCCTCACGACGTCATCCGATCCCAGAACCCCTTCACCCCGTCGATGAAGGTCGCCGACTTGGGCGAATGCTTGCGCGCGTCCTCGCCGGTGAAGGTGGATTCGAACTGCTCCAGCAGCTTGCGCTGGTCCGGGGTGAGGTTGACCGGGGTTTCCACCACCACGCGGCAGTACAGGTCGCCTTCGCTGCGGCTGCGCACCGAGCGTACGCCCTTGCCGCGCAGCCGGAACAGCTTGCCGGTCTGGGTCTCGGCGGGAATGCGGATCTCCGCTTCGCCGCCCAGCGTGGCCACGCGCACGGTGTCGCCGAGCGCGGCCTGGGAGATGCGGATCGGCACCTCGCAGTGCAGGTCGTCGCCGTCGCGCTGGAAGATCGCGTGCTCGCGCACCCGCACTTCCACGTACAGGTCGCCAGGCGGGGTGCCGGCCGGGCCGGCTTCGCCCTCGCCGGACAGGCGGATGCGGTCGCCGTTGTCCACGCCCGGCGGGATCTTCACCGACAGCACCTTGGTCTCCTCGACGCGACCGGCGCCGTGGCAGGTGCCGCACGGGTTCTGCACCATCTGGCCGCGCCCGGCGCAATGCGGGCAGCTCTGCTGCATCGCGAAGATGCCGCGCTGGATGCGCACCTGGCCGCGCCCTTGGCACGTCGTGCAGGTCTCGACCTTGCCGTCTTCCGAACCGCTGCCGTGGCAGTGCTCGCATTCGCCAAGGGTCGGGATCTCGATGCGCCGCTCGATCCCGGCCACCGCTTCTTCCAGGTCCAGCTCCAGCACGTAGCCGATGTCGGCGCCGCGCCGCGACGCGCGGCCACCGCCGCCGGCACCGCCGAAGATGTTGCCGAAGATGTCGCCGAAGATGTCGCCCATGTCCGGGCCGCCAGGGCCGCCGCCACCGCCCATCCCGCCCATGCCGTGCTCGAACGCGGCATGGCCGTGCGCGTCGTACATGCGCCGCTTGTTGCCGTCGGACAGGACCTCGTAGGCCTCCTTGCACTCCTTGAACGCGGCCTCGGCGGCATGGTCGCCCGGATTGCGGTCGGGATGGTGCTTCATCGCGCAACGGCGATAGGCCTTCTTCAGTTCCTCGTCGCTGGCGGTACGGGCCACGCCCAGCACTTCGTAATAGTCGCGTTTGCTCATAGGGCGGAGATTGGGGATTCGAAATTCGGGATTCGTGTAAAGCAAAAGCGGAGAGCGCTAACTCGTCCGCTTTTGCGAGCGCTACGGACAGGGTATCGGGAACGGGAAGCCGAGAGGCGAAGGCCTTTCGAATCCCCTACTCCCGAATCCCGAATCCCGGCTTACTTCTTGTCGTCCTTGACCTCGGTGAACTCGGCGTCGACCACGTCGTCGCCGGCGGCCTGCGCACCGCCCGGGGCGGCGCCCGGCTGCTGTTCGCCGGCGGCCGCGGCCGCGTACAGCGACTGACCGGCCTCTTCCAGCGCCTTGGTCTTGGCCTCGATCTGGCCCTTGTCGTCGCCCTTCATCGCCGTTTCCAGGTCCGCCAGGGCCGACTCGACCTTGCCGATCACGTCGCCGCCGACCTTGCTGCCGTGCTCGGTGATCGCGCTGCGGGTGGCGTGGATCAGGCCGTCGGCCTGGTTGCGCGCCTGCACCAGCTCATGGAACTTCTTGTCTTCCTCGCGGTTGGCTTCCGCGTCGGCGACCATCCGCTGGATCTCGTCGTCCGACAGGCCGGAACCGGCCTTGATCTCGACCTTCTGTTCCTTATTGGTCTTCTTGTCCTTGGCCGACACGTGCAGGATGCCGTTGGCGTCGATGTCGAAGGACACCTCCACCTGCGGCAGGCCGCGCGGCGCCGGCTCGATCCCGGACAGGTCGAACTTGGCCAGCGACTTGTTGTAGCGGGCCTGCTCGCGCTCGCCCTGCAGCACGTGCACGGTGACCGCGGACTGGTTGTCCTCGGCGGTGGAGAAGGTCTGCGAGGCCTTGGTCGGGATCGTGGTGTTCTTCTCGATGATCTTGGTGAACACGCCGCCCAGGGTCTCGATGCCCAGGCTCAGCGGGGTCACGTCGAGCAGCAGCACGTCCTTGACGTCGCCGGCCAGCACACCGCCCTGGATCGCGGCGCCCAGCGCCACGGCCTCGTCGGGGTTGACGTCCTTGCGCGGTTCCTTGCCGAAGAACTCGGACACCGCCTGCTGCACCTTCGGCATGCGGGTCTGGCCGCCGACCAGGATCACCTCGGTCACGTCGCTGGCGCGCAGGCCGGCGTCGTTGAGCGCGGTGCGGCACGGCTCGATGGTGCGCTTGACCAGGTCCTCGACCAGCGCCTCGAGCTTGGCCCGGGTCAGCTTGATGTTGAGGTGCTTCGGGCCCGACGCGTCGGCGGTGACGTACGGCAGGTTGACTTCGGTCTGCTGCGAGGTCGACAGCTCGATCTTGGCGCGCTCGGCCGCGTCCTTCAGGCGCTGCAGCGCCAGCGGGTCCTTGCGCAGGTCGATGCCCTGGTCCTTGTTGAACTCGTCGACGAGGTAGTCGATGACGCGCTTGTCGAAGTCTTCGCCGCCCAGGAAGGTGTCGCCGTTGGTGGCCAGCACTTCGAACTGCTTCTCGCCGTCGACGTTGGCGATCTCGATGATCGACACGTCGAAGGTGCCGCCGCCCAGGTCGTACACCGCGATCTTGCGGTCGCCGCCCTGGCCCTTGTCCAGACCGTAGGCCAGCGCCGCGGCGGTCGGCTCGTTGATGATGCGCTTGACGTCCAGGCCGGCGATGCGGCCGGCGTCCTTGGTCGCCTGGCGCTGGCTGTCGTTGAAGTACGCCGGCACGGTGATGACTGCCTCGGTGACCGGCTCGCCCAGGAACGCCTCGGCGGTCTTCTTCATCTTCTCCAGCACCTGCGCGGAGATCTCCTGCGAGGCCAGCTTGCGGCCGTCGGCGGTGGCCACCCAGGCGTCGCCGTTGTCGTGCTGGACGATGCCGTACGGCACCAGGCCGATGTCCTTCTGCACTTCGGCGTCGGTGAACTTGCGGCCGATCAGGCGCTTCACCGCGTAGAAGGTGTTCTTCGGATTGGTGACCGCCTGGCGCTTGGCCGAGGCGCCCACCAGCACTTCGCCGTCCTTGGTGTAGGCGACGATCGAGGGCGTGGTGCGGTCACCCTCGGAATTTTCGATGACGCGGGCCTTGCCGCCGTCCATGATCGCCACGCACGAGTTGGTCGTGCCCAGGTCGATGCCGATGATCTTGCCCATTGGATGACTCCTGAAAATTTCTGGTGTCCGGCCGCTGCCGGGGTCTGGTTCGGATATAGGGATGGCCGCCGTTCATTCAAGCCATCACCGCAAATTAGCGTTCCGCCGCAGCCGCGCCCGATTCAGGCGCGGGCGGCCGGCGCCGCGCCTCAGTCGTGCTTGGCGACCACGACCAGCGCAGGCCGCAGCAGGCGATCGTTGAGCAGGTAACCCTTCTGGAACACCTGGATCACGTGGCCGGGGGCGACGCCGTCGGCTTCGGCCTGGCTGATCGCCTGGTGGTGTTCCGGGTTGAACGGCTGCCCGGTCGGGTCGAGCAGGGTCAGGCCGTTGTCGGCGGCGACCTTGAGCAGTTGCTTGTAGGTCAACTCAAGACCGTCGCGCAGCGGGCTGGGCTCGCTGCCGGCCGCGGTCAGGCCGGCGTCCAGGCTGTCGAACACCGGCAGCAGGTCGCCGAGCAGGCGCTCGTTGGCGAACTTGCGGGCCTGCTCGACGTCGCGAGCGATGCGCTTGCGCTGGTTTTCCAGATCGGCGCGCTCGCGCAGCGTGTCGGCCTTGACCAGCGCCAGCTCGCTGCGCAGCGTCTCGATCTCCGCCTGCAGCGGGTCGGTCGACGGCTGCTGGGCTTCGGACAGGTGTTCAGAATCGAATTCGGGGTGCTCTTGGTTCATTTCCGGTTCCCTGGCGGGAGATGCACCCGCCCTACCGGACCACCTATGTGGGTGGTGTGGGGCGGATTCAAGATGCTGTGTTGCGTTTTTCGGGATCGGGGACCGGGGACCAGGGACCCGGGCGATACGGTTCCGGAGCTTGGCTGACTGGCGAAACGTGGCTGCCGGATGCGACTCGCGGCGGCGCGGCAGTCAGCGTTCGGTCGGCGGGGTCGGGTCCAGGGTGGCGCCCAGCACTTCGGCGGCGGTCTGCACCAGCGGGATCACCCGGTCGTAGTCCATGCGCTTGGGGCCGATCACCCCCAGCACCCCCAGCACCTGGCCGCCGGCCATGTACGGCGCGGTGACCAGCGACACGCTCTCCAGCGGCACCACGCCGGTCTCTTCGCCGATGAAGATGCGCACGCCGGGCGCCTGGATGGTGCGCTCCAGCAGCTGCAGGATCTCGCGCTTGCTGGCGAAGATCTCGAACAGCTCGCGCAGCCGCTCCAGGTCCGACAGGTCCTGCACGCCCATCAGCTTGGTCTGCCCGGCCAGCACCATGTCGTCGCCGGCCGGGGCCAGCGCCTGCTCGGCCAGTTCCACGCTGTGCGCCAGCAGCAGCTCCATCTCGTCGCGCGCGTGGCGCAGGTCGCGCACCAGGCTGGCGCGGATGTCGGCCAGCCCGCGCCCGGCAAAATGCGCGTTCAGGTAATTGGCCACGCGCTCCAGCTCGGCCGGTTCGTAGGTCTTGCGCGGCTCGATGACCCGGTTCTGCACCTCGTTGTCGGCGAACACCAGGATCGCCAGCACCCGGCGCGCGTCCAGCGGCACGAAGTCGATGTGCCGGAACGCGAACTGCTCGCGCTTGGGCGCGCTGACCACGCCGACGAAATGGGTCATCGCCGACAGCAGCTCCGAGGCGCTGCCGAGCAACGCCTGGGTGCCCGCCGCGCTGCTCATCTCCGCGCGCAGCCGCGCCACCTCGCCCTCGCCGGGCGGGCGCATCTGCACCAGGCTGTCGACGAACACCCGGTAGCCGGTGGCGGTGGGAATGCGCCCGGCCGAGGTATGCGGCGAGCTGAGCAGGCCGGCGTCCTCCAGGTCGGCAAGGATGTTGCGGATCGTCGCCGGGCTCACGTCCAGCCCGGCGTGGCGGGCCAGGGTCTGCGAGCCGACCGGTTCGCCGTCGCGGATATAGCGCGAGATCAACGTGCGCAGCAGCTGCCGGGCACGCGGGTCGAGCGAGGAGTGGACCGGGGAGGCGCGCATGGAATCAATCCGTGAGACTGGACACTAGATAATGGCTGCATGCCGGCTTGGCAAGTCATTGGCCCACCTACCCGCGCATGCTAGCGTTGCGCGGCCCTGGATTTGCGACCCCCATGCTCAGACATCTCTCGATCAAGGATTTCGCCGTCGTACGCGGTACCGAACTGGAATTCGGCCCTGGCATGACCGTGGTCTCCGGCGAAACCGGCGCCGGCAAGTCGCTGATGGTGGACGCGCTCGGCTTCCTGTCCGGGCTGCGCGCCGACAGCGGCGTGGTCCGCCACGGCGCCGACCGCGCCGAGCTGTCGGCCGAGTTCGCCGTGCCCGAGGCCGCTCCCGCGCGCGCCTGGCTGCGCGAGAACGAGCTCGACGACGACGCGCAATGCCAGCTGCGCCGGGTGATCCGCGCCGACGGCGGCTCGCGCGCCTGGATCAACGGCCGCCCGGTGACGCTGTCGCAGCTGGCCGAACTGGCCGGGCACCTGGTCGAGATCCACGGCCAGCACGAACACCAGGCGTTGCTGTCGCGCGGCAGCCAGCTCGGCCTGCTCGACGCCTACGCCCGCAACGAGGCCGAACGCGCCGCGGTGCGCGCCGCCGCCACGCGCTGGCAGGCGCTGCTGGCCGAACGCGACGCGCTGATGGCGCAGGGCGACGTGTCCGACCGCATCGGCTTCCTCGAACACCAGTTGGCCGAGCTGCAGCGCGAGGACCTGGAGCCGGCGGCGATCGCCGCGCTGGACGCAAACCATCGCCGCCAGGCCCACGCCGCCGCGCTGATCGGCGCCTGCGAGGGCGCGGCGCAGCGGCTCAACGGCGACGAGGCGCCGGCGGTGCTGGAACTGCTGCAGCAGACCCGCCACGACCTCGGCAAGGTCGGCGAGTACGACCCGCGCCTGGGCGAGGTCCAGGCGCTGATCGACAGCGCCACGATCCAGCTGGAAGAAGCCCTGGCGCTGGTCGACCGGGTCCGCGACGACCTCGATGCCGACCCCGCGCAGTTCGAGGACATGGAACGCAAGCTGGGCCGGCTGCACGACCTGGCGCGCAAGCACCGGGTCACCCCGGACACGCTGGGCCAACACCGCGACGCGCTGCTGGCCGAAGTCGAGGGCCTGCGTGGCGCCGGCGAGCGGCTGGACGTGCTCGACGCGGAGATCGCCCGTGCCGCGCAGGCCTGGCGCGACGCGGCGGCGGCGCTCACCGGCACCCGCGCGCGCGGCGCGCAGGCGCTGTCGCGCGACACCACCGCGCTGATCGGCGAACTGGGCATGGGCGGCGGGCGCTTCGAGATCCAGCTGGAACCGCACGAGGCCGAGCGCCCCGACCCGGCCGGCGCCGAGCGCGTGGAGTTCCTGGTCGCGGCCAACGCCGGGCAGCCGCCGCGCGCGCTGCGCAAGGTCGCCTCCGGCGGCGAACTGTCGCGCATCTCGCTGGCGATCGAGGTCGCCGCGCTGGGCCTGGACGCGGTGCCGACCATGGTGTTCGACGAAGTGGACTCGGGCATCGGCGGCGCGGTCGCCGACATCGTCGGCAAGAAGCTGCGCGCGCTCGGCGAACAGCGCCAGGTGCTGTGCGTGACCCACCTGCCGCAGGTCGCGGCGCAGGGCCACGCCCACTACCGGGTCAGCAAGGCGCCGGTCGAGGGCATGACCCAGAGCTCGGTCGAGCTGCTGGCGCCGCGCCAGCGCGAGGAAGAGCTGGCGCGGATGCTGGGCGGGGTCGAGGTCAGCAAGGAAGCCCGCGCCGCGGCCAAGCGCCTGCTGCAGAGCGCTGCCGGCTGAGATCCTGCCAGCGGCGGTGCAGCGTGCGGGGCTTTTTCCAGCGGGTATGACCGGTGCTGGCCGGCGCCCGTTCAAGGGCCGGCCGCAAGAATTTCCGCCCTGCCGGCCGCCGGGCTCCGGAACTAGTACCCGGATCGCCGCAGCAGAATGGACGCTGGTGGAGATGGCTTCGGGCATTGGCGTGACGAGCGCAGGAAGCCTGCAGCGTTCGGATCGGCCGGGTCGGGGCTGAAGCCCCTCCCACAGTGCACCCAGTCTGTTCCGCGAAGCCCTGCAGGGGCCGTTTCAACCGTGACGTGCGACGAACGAAGTCAGCACCCGACCGGTACACGCGCGTGGGGCTTAAGTCCCCACAGTGCATCAGCGAGTCGGCCGCAGCTCCCTGTAGGAGCGGTTTCAACCGCGACTAAGGGAGCCATTCAACCATCCGGCTTCGGAAGCAGTCGGGACTGAAGTCCCTCCCACATTGCGTCCAGCGAGTCGGCCGCAAGCCCCTGTAGGAGCGGTTCCGGGTGGCCCCGGGTATCAACCGCGATGAACGGAGCCATCCAGCTCGCCGGCTGCGGAAGCCGTCGGGACGGATGACTCTATTGATGCCGCAGGCCATGGAAGCCCTCCCACAGGTCACAGGCAACTCGCCGCAAGTCCCTGTGGGAGCGACTTCAGTCGCGACGCGCGGAGCAATGGATTCGACGGCTTCAGGCAGCACCCGGTGTCAGACAGCACCCCGTCGATGGTTCAGGGCACCGGTCCCCTGCCTACAGCAGGAAACACCCGAAGCAGGCAACACACAAAAAGTGACTACGCTCCCAGCGCCGCATCCATCCTGCCGATGCCGAGCCTGCCCTGCCCCTCGGAACTCAACCCTTCTTGCCCGCCGGGCGCTTGCTGCGCACGTACAGCACCAGCGAATGCTCTTCCAGCTCGTAGCCGTGATCGGCGGCGATCTTGCGCTGCAGTTCTTCGATCTCGGCGCTTTCGAACTCGATGACGTTGCCGGTATCCACGTCCACCATGTGGTCGTGGTGACCGCCGCGGTCCAGTTCGTACACCGCCTGGCCGCCTTCGAAATTGTGCTTGAGCACCAGCCCGGCCGCCTCGAACTGGGTCAGGACCCGGTACACCGTGGCCAGGCCGATCTCGTCGCCGTGGTCGAGCAGCTGGCGGTAGATCTCCTCGGCGGTCATGTGGTGGCGCGCCGACTTCTGCTCGAGCAGCTCCAGGATGCGCATCCGGGGATGCGTGACCTTCAGGCCGACTTTGCGCAGATCGTGGGATTCCATGGCGTCTCCGTTCATAGCTGGTTTAGCGCCAGCTGCCTCGGGATGGGTCGCGGCGGTCGTCAGAAGTGTATCATCGACCTGATTTCCCTCAGTACTGTCCCCGATGCGCAATCTCTTGCTGGTCGCCGTTGTTGCCCTGTCCACCGCTGGCTGCGGGATCATCTACAAGCAGCCCATTTATCAAGGCAACCTGATCAAGCAGGCGGCCGTCGACCAACTCAAGGTCGGGCAAAGCAAGCAGCAGGTCAGCGCATTGCTGGGCACTCCGTCGATCCCGGATCCGTTCCACGCCCAGCGCTGGGACTACACCTCCAGCGAGCGCGTCGATCGCGTCGGCAAGACCGAAATCAAGAATTTCGTCGTGTACTTCGAGAACGACACGGTGACCCGCTGGGAAGGCGAGTATTTCCCGGACCGCGATTCGGAACTGGCCAAGAACAGCGTGCGCCAGTTCGGCCGCAACCTGGCCAAGGACAAGAAGAAGCAGCGCCGCGGCGAATAAGCGCGCACGGCGACACCCCAGGTGGCGCTAGCGCGGTTTCGCGCGGCGCCGCCGGGCTTCCTTCGGATCGGCCAGCAACGGCCTGAGCAGCTCCACCCGGTCGCCGTCGTGCAAGCGCTGGCTCGGTGCGGCCACGCTGCCATGCACCGCACAGGGCATGCCCGGCGTGGCTTCGGCCAGGTCGGCGGCCGCCACGGCATCGGCGACGGTGGCGCCTTCAGGCAACTGCAGCGTGCGCGCCACGAAGCGCTCCGGCCAGGCCAGCACCACCTCGACCCGCACCCCGCTCACGCGTCTTCGCGGTCGGCGACGCGGACGAAGTCGTTGACCATGCGGTCGGCCAGGCTCTGGAAACCGAGCGCCAGCGCCGGCCCCAGCAGCCGCGAGGCCGGTTCGAAATCGAGCATCAGGCTGACCTTGCTGGCGTGGTCGTTGAAGCCCTGGAACTCCCACTGGCCCTGCAGCCGCTTGAACGGGCCGTCGCGCAGCAGCATATCGATGCGGCCGGGGCGCTGCAGCCGGTTTTCGGTGGTGAACCAGGTCCGGAACGAGCCCAGGCCCAGGTCCAGCCGCGCCACCAGGAACTGGTCGCTGTGCTCGAGCACATGCGCCGCGTCGCACCAGGCGAAGCGGCGCGGATAGGCGGCGACATCATTGACCAGGTCGAACATGCGCGTTGCGGGGTGTTCGACCAGGGCGCTGCGGCGGATGATAGGCATTCGGTGCGGGGAAGTAGACCAAGACGTTCGGGAGGACCCCGAATCGGAGACAATAGCAAGATGAGCAAGAAACCCGCCAAGGATAAAGCAAACGGCGCGACGGCCACCAAGACCATCGCGTTGAACAAGCGTGCGCGCCACGAATACCACCTGGAGGACCGCTACGAAGCCGGCCTGGCCCTGCAGGGCTGGGAGGTCAAGTCGATCCGCGCCGGCCGCGCCAACATCGGCGAGAGCTACGCGTTCGTGCGCCAGGGCGAACTGTTCCTGTTCGGCGCGCAGTTCACCCCGCTGATCCAGGCCTCCACCCATGTGGTGGCCGACGACCGCCGCACCCGCAAGCTGCTGCTGCACCGGAGCGAGATCGACAAGCTGATCGGCCGCGTCGAGCGCGACGGCTACACCCTGGTGCCCACCGCGATGTACTGGAGCAAGAACAAGATCAAGCTCGAGATCGCGCTGGCCAAGGGCAAGCAGGACCACGACAAGCGCGACGCCGCCAAGGACCGCGACTGGGCCCGCGACAAGCAGCGGATCATGCGGCGGCACAATAAAAATGCGTGATTGGGGATGACGGGATTGGGGATTCGCAAACGCGGCAAACCAGATGCCGCCGTTACGAATCCCCAATCTCCAATCACCAATCCCTGCCCCATCACGTCCCGCCAAGCATCCGCATCAGGCTCGGCAAGCCCCGGCCCTGCATGTATGGATCGCGTTGCAGATCCAGGCACTGCGCCAGCAGCAATTGCTTGACCCGGTCCGGGAAGCCGATGAACTCGCGGCGCACCGACAGGAACGCGGCGATCAGCCCGGACACGTGCGCGGCGGCCATGCTGGTGCCGCTCATCTCCACCATCCAGGTGCTGGGGTCGTCGACGTCGTAGCGGTGATGGGCCGAGACGATCTTCTCGCCCGGCGCCACCAGGTCCGGTTTGTGCCGGCCATCGGCGGTCGGCCCGCGCGAGGAGAAATACGACACGCCGTAGCTGTGCGGGCTGCTCTTGTGCACCGAACCCACCGCCAGCGCCTCCTCCAGGTTGGCCGGATCGCCGATGCTCAGGTCCAGGTTCAACGGATAGGCCTGCCCGTCGTTCTGCATCAGCCAGGCCAGGCCTTCGTTGCCGGCCGCGATCACCACCACCACGCCCTGCCGCCATAGCCGGCGCAGTTCGTTGCATAGCGGGGTGAAGCCGCAGCCGTAGCTTTCCGCATCGAAATAGCCGCCCAGGCTCAGGTTGACCCCATGGATGACCAGTTCGCCGGCGCGCTCGTTGATCTCGGCGACCTGCTGCACCCCCTTGATGATCCACGAGTCGCGGCCGTTGCCGTCGTCGTCCAGCACCTTCAGCCCGTACAGCCGCGCCTGCGGCGCCATGCCGGCGAAACGCAGCGGCGTGGCTGGCGCCACCCCGGGCAGCGGCGCCTCGCAATGCCCGGCGATGATCCCGGCCACGTGGGTACCGTGGCCGTTGCCGTCCATGGCGGCGAAGCCGGCGCCGTCGCGGCGGCGCAGTTCGCGGGCGCGGCCGCGCTGGGTGCAGTCCCACTGCGCCAGCACCGTTTCGGCCAGGCCCGGCTGCTGGAAATGCGGATGCGCCGCGGCGATGCCGCTGTCCAGCACCGCCCAGCCGATGCCGGCGCCGAGCGCGCGATACGCCACCTGCGCCGCGTCGGCCTGCACCGTGCTGCGCGACTGGTAGATCAAGGCGCGCTTGCCGGCGTCGCGCCACAGCCGCTTCAGGCTCAGCGTGCGATAGCGCTCGCGCAGGCTCTCGATCTCGAACCGGGTCAGGCGCGCCGACACGTAGCGCTGCAGCGTGTCCTCCAGCTCGATCGCCGCGTCCAACGCATCGCCGTTCAGCCCGGTGGAGGCCTGGGTCAGCTCGCGCAGCGCGGCGACCAGTTCGTGCTTCAGTTGCGCCGGCTCGCGCTCGCCCGGCAGGCGGTCCAGTTCGATCAGCACCTCGTGCCGATAGTCCGGCGCATGCGCCTCCAACTGGTCGGACAGGTCCTTGATCAGCACCGGGTGCGCGATCGGCTGGTCGAAGCCCACGCCGACCGCGCGCCGCACCTCGGCGCGGACCTCGGGAATGGACAGGTAGCCGGAGCCGGAATGCGGGTTGCGTTGCCAATCCGGATTGATCCGCGACCCGGCGATGTTGTGGAAGCGCCCCTGCGCGTCGGCGATGTCGTCGCTTAGATCATCGTCCAGCGCCACCGGATCGCGGCGCTCGGCGACGTTGACCCAGCGCTTCACGCAGGCCGGGAACGGCAGCTTCGGCGTGCCGGTCCACTGCTTGAACATGCTGCGCACCACCGGCAGGCCCAGCGGCGAGCCCAGCGTCAGCAGCAGCGACACCTCGCAGCCTTCGGCTTCGAATTCGCGCAGCACGTCGTAGGCGATCAGCGAGCCCTGGCTGTGCGCGACCACCACGAACGGACCGCCGCCGGCACGCATGCGCTGCAGCAGACTTTCGCGCATCTGCTCGCGCCGCGCCGGCACGAAGAAGAAATCGTGCACGTCCTGCAGCAGCGCCGCGGAGATCAGCTTCAGCAGCATCCGGTTCAGCACGTCGATCGGCCCCTGCGCATGGATGCCGGTGGCGTCGGGCGCGGCGGTCTGCACTTCGTCCAGCAGCTGCTGCAGGAATGCGCGCTCCACATCGCTGCCGGCCAGCGTCTCGGCCAACTGGCGCAGATCGGCCATCTGCGGCACCACGCCCAGCGCACCGAGCACGCGCTGCTCGGCCTGGTTCAGCGCCGGGCCGCGATCCTGGTCCTGGCAGCTGCCCGGCTCCGGCGACGGATAGCGCTCGCGGCTGACCCAGTACGCCAGGCGCGTGCGCTCGCCCATCTCCCGACCGAACAAGGCGCGATCCCACTGGCAGCGCAGCACCTCGGCCGGCGGCTTGTTGCCGATGCCATGGATGTAGACGACCGTCCGCGCCCGCCCCTGCGCCAGCGAGCCTTCGCCGGTGGCCTTGGGCCGGAGCGTGCGTGGGGGCGCCACGGACGCGGCAGCGGCGACAGGTCCACCGTCAGGAGAGGGCGGCTGGCGGCTGGCTGCTTTGGCTGCTTTGGCTGCTTTGGCCGCCTTGGCCGCCTTGGCTGTCTTGGCCGTCTTGGCCGTCTTGTCTGTCTCGGCCGTTCTGGACTTGCCTGCTACGGGCTTGGAGCTCGCCAATGGCTTCGCTGGGGCGGGCCGGAGCCGCCTACCCGGTCCGGCGGCGGCCTGTTCAGCGACCTGGTCCCGGATCCGCTTCGCACCGGCCTTCTTCGGCGCGGTCTTCTTGGGCGCAGCCTTTTTTGCCGCAACGCCCCGCTTCGTGGGCGCGCGGCCGGCCGGCGGGGTCGCTTCTGCCGGTTTTGCCGCGGGCGCCGTAGCGGGCGCTCGCTTCCGGTCGCGCCCGCCGTCGCGCGCACGCTGTTGCCTGGTTGCCATCGCGGTGCTCCATGCCTGGGGGAGATCCGTCGGCGCATACCACCAGCTGCCGCGCCGAGTGAAGCCAGCTTAAGCCGCCCCAGTCGCAAGACTTGTGACTGGCCTCCCCGATCCCTACACTGTGCAGGTCAGCGTTTTACGTTCTCCCCGGGGGTGCACTGGTTTCGACGGGGGTTGCAAAATCGCTTGGCGCATGCCGAGGGGGCCGCTTTCCTCGTAAATCCAGCAGCAAACTTATAGTTGCCAACGACGACAACTACGCACTGGCCGCTTAAGGCCTAGCCCCGAAATCGCTTGTGTCCGTGCTCGCGACGTAGGGTCATTATCACGGAATCGCCGGTGGTGGCTGCCTGTCAACCATTGGCTAAATGAAGCAGGCTGGTCCCGGGATGCGCTTCGCACATCGTGCTGTTCCGGGATGAGATCCAACGATGAGCTAAGCATGTAGTGCCGGGGATGGAGTGCCTTCGGACGGCGGTTCGATTCCGCCCACCTCCACCATCTGAACGTTCGCAGCGGTTCGCGGACGTACGACAAGGGTCGGATGTTCCTGGATTCCAGGGCAATCCGGCCCTTTTTGTTTGTGCCCGCCATCGACGAGGCACGCCTCACCGGCACAGCGATCCACCTGCGGGGTCTCCGGAATCAGGGCGGCACCGCAAGGCGATCGCGACGGCAGCCGTTGCAGCGAACATCGCCACCGCGTCGGTTCGACGCTGCACATGAGCGGATCGAGGGGCTGACAGTCGGTGCGAGCGGCGCCGGTAGCCCACGGCGCAGCTGAAGCGTGCGAGGCTGCCCCGGGCGTAGGGGCAGCGGCAACACGTCAAACGAAGATGGTCCAGCCGCGGATACCTGCACCCTTGAAGCAGCCCCGAGATTTACCTACGGCCGCACAGCTGGTGACGCGAGCATGCAACCGGGACTGTTACGACCATGTCCTCGCCGCAGTCGGAACGACGCGCGCACTCAGCGCGGATCCTTCTGGTTCTGCGTCACGGATCCGACATCCCCGGCTTGTGGCAGCTGAAGTCGCTGTCTTTCTCGCCGGTGAAGGTCGCACCGGTAAGAGGATGCTTGCAACCTTGCGACGAGGCGATCAGGGCTCCCTGCCCCGCCATGCCGGTAAGCGACCGGCAACGAGGCTTGAGGCCCCGATGCGCCGCCCCGGCGACATGCCCATCACGCATGGCATGTACGGTGATGCCATCGATTCCCGACAACGGTGTGCCATGCCACTGACCAGCGAACAATTGCGCATCCTGCAAGACATCCACGACACCAAGCCGGTCAGCGAGGAGGAGGCGAACTGGGCGGTGCGGCAAGGCTATGCCGCACAGGGCGAAGATGGAGACATCGCCCTGAAACCCGAGGGCCTGCAACTGGTCGACGACGAAGCGCCATAGCGCCGGTTCGGCTAGCGTCTGCCGGGACAAATGCTGGCGGCGATCGTTGCATAACAATCCCAGGCATCGCTCCCATTGGCGTTCCGGCGCGCGTCCAAACGTTCCGCAAGGCAAGTGCCGGTGTCGCAGCGATCGGCAGCGGCTGGAGAGCAGGCGATGCCTGCCGCAGCGTCCTGGCGTGCGCTGTTGCGCTCGCGCGGCAACCCTGCCCCTGCCGAGACGCCTCGCGGACGCGAGACATCCCGGCCGCCGCGGATCAGGCCGCTTCGCGCAACAAGCCGCCGATGCCGGCGATCGCGCCGCCGATCGCCTGGGTGCGGTGGTCGTCGCTCATCGCCACGCCTTCGGCGCGAACGAACTCGATCTCGGTGATGCCGAAGAAGCCGAACGCCGCGCGCAGGTAGGTTTCCTGGAAATCGTTCGCCGCCGCCGGGCTGCCCGGGCTGTAGATGCCACCGCGCGAGGACGCGACGATCACGCGCTTGCCGCCGGCCAGGCCTTCCGGACCGGCGGCGCCGTAGCGGAAGGTCTTCCCGGCCACGGCGAGACGGTCGATCCAGGCCTTCAGCGAGCTGGCGATGCCGAAGTTGTACATGGGCGCGCCGACCACGACGACATCGACGGCCAGGAACTCTTCCAGCACTTGGCTGTTTTCGATGGCCGCCGGGTCGGCATCGCCGGCCGGCGGCGACCAGTGGCTCAGCGGCGCGGCATGCACGTCGCGGTAGGCGACGTCCACGCCGGGATGCGCGGCGACGAACTCGGCGACGATGGCCGCGGTCAGGCCGCGCGAGACGGAATGCGCGCCAAGCGCGCTGCTGTCGATATGCAGGAGTTTCATGGAGGTTCCCTTTGCGTTGACCGCGTAGCGGCATGGAAAAGACGATACGCGCGAAACAATCAAGCGATTAGCCCACATGAAGTAGACTGATCGTTCGCGACGAGAAACGATGATCCCGACGATGGACGGCGTACTGCACGACCTCAACGATCTGTATTTCTTCGCCTCGGTGGTCGAACACGGTGGATTTTCCGCCGCCGGGCGGGCGCTGGGCCTGCCCAAGTCGCGGCTGAGCAAGCGCGTCGCCCAGCTCGAGGAACGGCTCGGCGTGCGCCTGCTGCAGCGGACCACGCGACGCTTCGTGGTCACCGAGGTCGGCATGCGCTTCTACCAGCACTGCCGCGCGGTGCTGGAAGAAGCGCGCGCCGCGCAGGATGCGGTCGACGAACTGCGCATCGAGCCGCGCGGCGTGGTCCGGGTCAGCTGCCCGGTACCGCTGGCCCAGAACGTGTTGGGCCCGATCCTGCCGGCATTCCTGCAGCAACACCCCAAGGTGCGGGTGCGGCTCACCGCGACCAACCGCCGCGTGGATGTGATCGGCGAAGGCTACGATGTGGCGATCCGGGTGCGCGACAAGCTCGATACCGATGCCACCCTGGTGGTGCGCAGCATCGGCCATGCGCGCGGCATGCTGGTGGCCAGCCGCGCGTTCCTGGACGCGCATGGCCGTCCGCAGACGTTGCAGGAGCTGGCGCAGCTGCCGGCCTTGTCGATGTTCGAACACGAGGGCGCGCAGTTGTGGGAGCTGCTCGACGGCGACGGCAACAAGACCGCGGTGGAGGTCACGCCGAGGCTGGTCAGCGGCGATTTCTCGGTGCTCCTGGCCGCTGCCGTGCAGGACTGCGGGGTGGCGCTGTTGCCCGAGGAATTCTGCGCGCCCCTGCTCACCAACGGCACGCTGGAATGCGTGCTGCCGGACTACAGCACCGCCCAGGGCCTGCTGCATTTCGTCTACCCGAGCCGCCGCGGCCTGCTGCCGGCGATCCGCAGCTTCGTGGATTTCCTGGCCGAACGCCTGCCGCAGGCCACGTTCCGCCACGACTGCCCACGGCCGGCGGCCGACTAGAGCCAGACCGCCAAGCTGCACATGGCAGCGTCGCCGACGCCGGTCGCGCAGCAGCGGCGCCCATGCCTCTGTACGAGTGAGGCGAGTGCGACGCCCGCCCTGCACCGGCTCACGCCTCCAATAGGGGAACGACGGATCGGCACGCGGCATCGCCCGAGGCGACATCTGACCGGCGCTCTGCCCGCCCTGCCGCAATCACGCGGCCAATGCGGCGGACGGCCCAGAATTTGCTACTACGATGCGACCCTAACGCAGCGCGATGTCCGCATGCACGTCCTTCTCCTTCCCCAGCCCGTCGTTGCCAGGCAGATACCGCGCGCCGCGCAAAGCGCCGCGCAACCGTGAGCGTTCCGATGCGCCACGACTTCCGGCTCGGCCTGATCAGGATTCTCGGGCCGACCACCGCCGTGCTGTTGCTGCTGTTCGGGATGTACCAGTTGCTGAAGGCGCAGCCGTGGGTGGCCGCTGCCGGCATGGCGTTGGCCGCGCTGGCGGCGCTGGCCACCTGGCTGGCGCTGCGCCGCGGCGACAGCCGCATGGACGCGCTGCTGACCCTGAGTTGGCTGCTGGGCAGCGCGCTGGCCAGCCACGCGCTGCATCAGGCCGCGATCCCGTGGCTGTACCTGGTGATGATGAGCAACTTCTTCGTCGTCTCGCGCAATGTCGGGCTGGCCTGCAATGCCACCTTGATCGTGATCATGCTGGTCACCTCGAGCAGCGCGGAGACCGCGCTCGGCGCCGAGCACACCTTCTCGCTGACCGCCGTGTCGCTGCTGATCACCGGCCTGGGCTACGTGCTGTCGCTACGCCTGGAGGACGATCGCCTGCGCCTGGAACAGCTGGCCTCGCACGACGCGCTGACCGGGCTGCCGAACAGGCGCATGCTGGAGCGCAGCCTGTCGCAGCGCGTGACCGATCCGCGCCGCAACACGCGCCGGCATGGACTGGTCGTGCTGGACATCGACCACTTCAAGGTGGTCAACGATCTCTACGGGCACGCGGCCGGCGACCGCACGCTGGCCGAACTGGCCGCGCTGCTGCGTTTCGAGGTGCGTGCGCCGGACGAGGTGTTCCGCTTCGGCGGCGAGGAATTCGTGGTGGTGGCGCGCCTGCAGTCGCGCAGCGAGCTGGTCCGTTTCAGCAAGCGCCTGCACCAGGTCATGCGCGAGGCGTTGCGCGGTCCCAACGGCAGCGTCACCGTGTCCCTCGGCGCGGCCATGCTGTGCGACGAGCTGCACTGGCAGGATTGGTTCTCGCGCGCCGACGCGGCGCTGTACCAGGCCAAGAACGGCGGCCGCGACACGTACGTGGTGGCCGAGGATCTGGTCCACGAGCAGTCGCTGCAGAAACAGGAGTGAGCGGCCGCGCCGTGCGGGCGCAGGCAGCGTGTCGCCGGTATGCGTCGCGGTGACGCAGCGACATGCAGCCGATGTTGCGGCCACGCGCGCCGCTTCTGGCGTAGCGGGCGCTGCGGCATTCCGGCCGCAGCGCCCTCGCCTGCCGTCAGGCCGCGATCAGCGCGAAGCCGGCGCCGGCAGCGGCGCTAGCGCCACGTCCTGCGGCAACACCGCATCCTGGCCCCAGCCGCCGAGCGCCTTGTACACCCGCACCACGCCGACGTTCACCGATGCCTCGGCCTCGGCCAGGGCATCGTCGGCGGCCAGTTGCGTGCGCTGGGTGTCGAGCAGGGTCAGGAAATCCTCCGAGCCTTCGCGATAGCTGATCTCCGCCAAAGTTGCGGCGCGCCGCGCCGCTTGCGCCTGATCGACCACGATCGCCAGCCGCGCCTGCTGCTTGGCGTAGGCGGTCAAGGCGTTCTCGGTGTCTTCCAGCGCGCCGAGCACCGCCTTCTCGTAGTCGGCGGCGGCGCCGTCGGCCTGCGCCTCGCTGGCGCGCAGCCGCGCCCGCACGGTGCCGAAATCGAACGCCGCCCAGCTGATCGACGGGGTCAGCGACCAGGCCTTGCTGCTGCCCTGCAGCAGCGAGCCGGCATCGCCGGACAGGAAGCCGACGAAGCCGCTGAGGCTGATCCGCGGGAACAGATCGGCGGTGGCCACGCCGACCCGCGCCGTCGATGCCGCCAATCGGCGCTCGGCGATGCGCACGTCGGGGCGCCGGCGCAGCAACTGGGTAGTATCGCCCAGCGGCAAGGCACGGGCGTAGGCCGGCGTCGCGCGCGGCGCCAGCAGCTCGTCCAGTGCGCCGGGAGTGCGTCCCAGCAGCACCGCCAGGCGATGCCGGGCCTGCGCTTCGCTGACTTCCAGCAACGGGATGTCGGCCTCGATCGCCTTCAGCCGGGCGCGGCTGCTCTGCACGTCCAACTCGCTGCCGGCGCCCAGTTGCAGGCGGGTTTCGGTCAGGCGCTGGGTGTCGCGCAGGTTGTCCAGCGTGGTGCGCGCCACCGCGATGCGCTTCTGCGCGCCGCGCAGCTCGAAGTAGTTGCGCGCCACTTCCGCGGCCACCGTCACCTGCGCATCGGCCATGCCGGCCTGCTCGGCTTCCAGGTCGGCACGCGCCGCCTCGCTGGCACGGCGCTGGCGTCCGAACAGGTCCAGCTCCCAGCCGGCGTCGAAGCCCAGGCTGTAGCTTTCGGTCAGCACGCGCGCACCGCCGGCGTTCGGGTCCGGCGCCTTGCCGCGGCTGTAGTCGCCGCCGGCGGTGACGTGCGGCGCCTGGTCCAGGCGCCGCTCGGCAAACACCGCGCGCGCTTCGTGCACGCGCGACAGGGCGATGCGCAGGTCGAGGTTGGCGACCAGGCTCTCGTGCACCAGTTGCTCCAGTACCGGGTCGTCGAACTGCGCCCACCACGACGCCACCGGCGAGGTGGTCGCGAACACCGGTGCCGCCGCGCCCTGCAGCGTCACCGGCGCCTGTTCGGGCGCGCGGTAGTTGGGGCCGACGCTAGCGCAGGCGCTGAGCAGCGCCAACGCCAGCGCGCCGATCGCGGGGCGGATCACCATGGCAGCACCTGGCCGACGTGGGTGTAGCTGCCGGTCGGGCCGTCGGCATCGAGCAGCGCCATCATCACGCTGCTGCGCGCGCCGTCGGCGACTTCCAGCTCGCCTTCGCCGGCGTTCATGTCGGTCTTCACGTAGCCGGGGTGGATGGTGTTGACCTTGATCGGGGTGTCGCGCAACTCGTAGGCCAGCTGCACGGTCCACGCGTTGACCGCGCTCTTGGAGACGTTGTAGGCCGGCACCTTGAAGTCGTAGATCGGCGAGCCAGGCTGGCTGTGCAGCGCGAGCGAGCCGAGCAGGCTGGACACGTTGACGATGCGCGCGGCCGGCGCGGCGCGCAGCAGCGGCAGGAACGCCTGGGTCACCGCGATCAGGCCGAACACGTTGGTATCGAAGGTCGTGCGCCAGGTCTGCAGGCTCTGCTGCGACACGGTCAGCTTGAAGTCGTCGACGATGATGCCGGCGTTGTTGACCAGGATGTCGAGCCGGCCGTGGCGCGCCTGCACGGCGGCCACTGCGGCGGCGATGCTGGCGTCGTCGGTCACATCCAGGGTCAGCGCTTCCACCGGCAGGCCTTCGCCCTGCAGTTCCAGCGCGGCGGCGCTGGCGCGGGTGGAATCGCGGCCGGCTAGTAGCGTGTGCACGCCGGCCTCGGCCAGCTGGCGCACGGTATGCAGGCCGATGCCGCGGGTGGCGCCGGTGACGAGGGCGATTTTCTGGGTCGTGGTCATGCGGATTTCCTAAAAGGGGGAATGGATGGATCAGCCGTGGGCCGGCGCATCGGCGGCGTGCGCCGGCGCATGCGACACCAGCGGACGCCCGGCCAGCTTGCGCAGGGCGACATAGAACACCGGGGTGAGGAACAGGCCGAACAGGGTCACGCCGAGCATGCCGGCGAACACCGTGATGCCGGTGGCCGAGCGCACTTCGGCGCCGGCGCCGTGCGAGAACACCAGCGGCACGGTGCCGGCGATGAACGCGATCGAGGTCATCACGATCGGGCGCAGACGCAGGCGGCAGGCCTGCAGCGCCGATTCCACGATGCCCTTGCCCTGCAGCTCCAGTTCGCGGGCGAACTCGACGATCAGGATCGCGTTCTTGCACGCCAGGCCCATCAGCACCACCAGGCCGACCTGCACGAACACGTTGTTGTCGCCGCCGGTCAACCACACGCCGAACAGCGCCGACAGCAGCGTCATCGGCACGATCAGGATCACCGCCAACGGCAGCGTCCAGCTTTCGTACAGCGCCGCGAGCACCAGGAACGCCAGCAGCACCGCCAGCGGGAACACCACCATCGCCGCGTTGCCCTGGGTGGCCTGCTGATAGCTCAGATCGGTCCACTCGATCTCCATGCCGTTGGGCAGCACCTGCTTGGCGATCTGGGTGATCTTGGCCATCGCTTCGGCCGAGGACAGCATGCGCGCATCCGCTTCGCCGGCCAGGTCGGCCGCCGGATACCCGTTGTAGCGCAGCACCGGGTCAGGGCCGAACGACTGCTTGACCGTCACCATCGAGCCGATCGGCACCATTTCGCCGGCGGCGTTGCGGGTGCGCAGCCGCGCGATGTCCTCCACGCTCTCGCGGAACGGCGCATCGGCCTGGGCGATCACCTGCCAGGTGCGGCCGAACTGGTTGAAGTCGTTGACGTAGGTCGAGCCCAGATAGGTCTGCAGCGTATCGAACAGATCGGTCAGGGCCACGCCCTGCGCCTTGGCCTTGACCCGGTCGACTTCCGCGTCCAGCTGCGGCACGTTGGCCTGGTAGGTGCCGATCGGATAGCTCATGCCCGGGGTCTGCGCCACCGCGCCCTGCATCGCGTTGACCGCGTTCTGCAGTGCGCCATAGCCCAGGTTGGCGCGGTCCTCGATGAACAGCTGGTAGCCGTTGCCGTTGCCCAGGCCCAGGATCGGCGGCGGCATGAACGCGAAGGCCATGCCCTCGCCCAGCTGGGAGATGCGCTGGTTGATCTCGGCATTGATCTCCAACGCAGTGCGGTGGCGCTTGGCGAACGGCTTCAGGGTCAGGAACACCACGCCGGTATTGGGCGTATTGGTGAACTGCAGCGCGTTCAGGCCGGGGAACGAGATCGCATGCTCCACGCCTTCGGTCTGCATGGCGATGGTGGTGACCTTGCGCAGCATCGCGTCGGTGCGTTCGAGCGAGGCGCCCTCGGGCAGCTTCACGCCGGCGATCAGGTACATCTTGTCCTGGGTCGGGATGAAACCGGCCGGCACCGCCTTGAACATCACGCCGGTGACCACCAGCAGGCCGAGGTAGACCACGAACACCACGCCGCGCCGACCGAGGATCCGCGACACGCTGCCCTGGTAACGATCGGAACTGCGGTTGAAGAAGCGGTTGAACGGGCGGAACAGCCAGCCGCCGAACAGGCGGTCCATCAGCCGCGACGGAGCGTCCTTGGGCGCGTCGTGCGCCTTCAGCAGGCGCGCGGCCAGCGCCGGCGACAGGGTCAGCGAGTTGATCGCCGAGATCACCGTGGAAATGGCGATGGTCACCGCGAACTGCTTGTAGAACTGGCCGGTCACGCCGGACAGGAACGCCATCGGCACGAACACCGCGCACAGCACCAGCGCGATCGCGACGATCGGACCGGACACCTCGCGCATCGCCTGGTGCGCCGCGGCCAGCGGCGCCAGCCCTTCCTCGATGTTGCGCTCGACGTTCTCCACCACCACGATCGCGTCATCGACCACGATGCCGATCGCCAGCACCAGCCCGAACAGGGTCAGCGTGTTGATCGAGAAGCCCAGCACGTACAGCGCGGCGAAGGTACCCACGATCGACACCGGCACCGCGATCAGCGGAATGATCGAGGCGCGCCAGGTCTGCAGGAACAGGATCACCACCAGCACCACCAGCAGCACCGCTTCCAGCAAGGTATGCACCACGGCGGTGATCGAGTCGCGCACGAAGATCGTGGTGTCGTACACCGCCTCGTACTTGACGTCGGCCGGGAACTGCTTGGTGAGCTCGTCCATCGACGCGATCACCTGGTCGCGGATCTCCAGCGCGTTGGCGCCCGGCGCCTGGAAGATGCCGATGCCGACCGCGTTCTTGCCGTCCAGCTGCGAGCGCAGCGTGTAGTCGCCGGCGCCCAGCTCCAGGCGCGCGACGTCGGCCAGGCGCACGCTCTCGCCCTCGACCCCGGTCTTGAGCACGATGTCGCCGAACTCCCGCTCGCTGCGCAGGCGGCCCTGCGCGTTGATCAGGGTCAGGAACTTGCTGTCGGGCATCGGCTCGGCGCCGAGCTGGCCGGCCGAGACCTGCACGTTCTGCTCGCGCATCGCGGTGACCACGTCGCTGGCGGTGAGGCCGCGCGCGGCGATGCGTTCCGGGTCGAGCCAGGCGCGCATCGCGTAGTCGCCGCCGCCGAACACCTGCGCGTCGCCCACGCCCTGGATTCGCGCCAGCGCGTCCTTGACGTGCAGCCGCGCGTAGTTGCGCAGGTACAGCGTGTCGTACTTGCCCTTCGGCGAGGTCAGGTGCACGACCATCAGGAAGGTCGGCGACTGCTTCTGCGTGGTCACGCCCTGCCGGCGCACGTCCTCGGGCAGGCGCGCCTGCGCCTGGGCCACGCGGTTCTGTACCTTGACCGCGGCATCGTCGGCGTCGATGCCCGGGCGGAAGGTGATGGTCATCTGCAGCACGCCGTCGGAGCCGGCCACCGACTTGAGGTACATCATGCCCTCGACGCCGTTGATCGCCTCTTCCAGCGGGGTGGCGACGGTCTCGGCGATGACCTTGGGGTTGGCGCCCGGATACACCGTGCGCACCACCACCGAAGGCGGTACCACGTCGGGGTATTCGCCGATGGGCAGCATCGGGATCGCGATCAGTCCCGCGGCGAAGATGACGATCGACAGCACGGCCGCGAAGATCGGCCGGTCGATGAAGAATCTGGAAAAGTCCATGGGTGGTGGTCCTGGAAACTAAGGTGAAACGGATGGCCGAACAGGAATGCGGGCAAAGCGGCGGCGACGCCGGGCCACAACGGTGGCCCGGCCGGTAAGCACCGGCCGCCAGCGCGACCGGTCTACGACGCTGCGCGCGCCCCTGGCGTCAGTCGGGGCGACTCAGTCGAGGGCGACGGCCTTGCGTGCGGCAGCCGGCGTCGCCGTGGCCAGGGCCACGGTCTTGGCCTGCACCGGCATGCCCGGCATGAACACTTTCTGCACCCCGTCGACGATGACCCGGTCGCCGGGGTTGAGTCCGCTCAGCACGATGCGCAGGCCTTCGGCATCGCGCCCGAGCTGCACGTCGCGGCGCTGCGCCTTGCCGTCCTTGTCGACCACGTAGACGTACTTGCGGTCCTGGTCGGTCAGCACCGACCGGTCGTCGATCAGCAGCGCATTGAAGCGGCCGCTGCCGAGCAGGCGCACGCGCGCGAACAGGCCCGGGGTGAAGCTGCGGTCGGCGTTGTCGAGCAGGGCGCGGACGCGGATGGTGCCGGTGCTGCGGGTGATCTGGTTGTCGAGGAAATCGACCTTGCCGGCATGCGGGAACCCGTCCTCGCCGACCAAGCCGACCTGCACCGGCAGCTGCCCGTCGCGCTCGCTCGGCCGTTCGCCCTTGCGCGCCATCTGCGCGTAGCGCAGGAAGGTGCCTTCGTCGGCGTCGAAGTACACGTGCACCTTGTCCAGCGATACCAGCGTGGTCAGCACGCTGGCGCTGTCGCCAGCGCTGACCAGGTTGCCGGCGGTGACCTGGGCGCGGCCGGCATGGCCGTCGATCGGCGCGCGCACCTGGGTCCATTCCAGGTTCAGGCGCGCGGTGTCGACCGCGGCCTGCGCGGCGAGCACGTCGGCCTGGGCCTGTTCGGAGGCGGCGTGGCGCTGCTCCCAGCTCTCGGTGGAGATCGCCTGCTGGTCGGACAGCTTCTTGGCACGGGCCGCTTCGCTGCCGCTGAGCTTGGCCTGGGTCCGCGCCCGCGCCAGTTCGGCGTTGGCGCGCGCCAGCTCGGCGCGGTAGCTGCGCGCGTCGATGGTGAACAGCACGTCGCCCTTCTTCACTTCCTGGCCTTCGACATAGTTGACCTTGTCGATGTAGCCGGACACGCGCGGGCGCAGGTCGACGTGCTCGACCGCCTCGACGCGGCCGCTGAACTCGTCCCACTGGCTGATTTCTTTCTGCAGGGCGGGCGCGACGCTGACCGACGGCGGCGGCGGCGCGCCCTGCCCGTCGGCCTTGCTGCCGCAGGCAGCCAGGGCCACGGCCAGCAGCGCGATCGCCAGCGGGCGCAGGGCGCGCGATGGGGAATGGAGGGACATCGGAATCGGGTTCATGGAGAGACCTCGTGAGTGGAGGGAGAAAAATGCGATGCGGTCATCAACGAGGTGCGTGGATGCGCGTACTGGTGTTTGTCGATATCGACCACGGCCTGGCCGGGCGTGCCGCCGTCGGCGAGCAGCGACACCGCGGCGCGGCCCACGCTGAGCGTGGTGAACCACTCCGGGCAGTCGTCGGCGCCGGATTCGCTGCGGCAGACCGGATGGGTCAGCGACAGCAATTGCACGCGCACGCCCAGCGGCTTGGCCTCTTCGTGCAGGACCTGGGCGAGCATGCGGATCGCCGCCGACGCCACCGAACTGTCGCCATGCCCGGCCCAGGCGCGCAGCGCGCACGGACTGCCGAGCAGGATGTAGCGGCCGCCGCGCTCGGCCTGCGCCAGCAACGGCAGCAGGTGCCGGGCCGCGGCCAGGTGCGGCAGCAGGTCGCTGTCCAGGCGCCGGCGCAGCGCGGTCAGCGGCTGGTCCAGCAGGCGCCCGCAGCGCAGCGGGCTGCCGAGGCTGGCGACCACGCCGGCCAGCGGCCGCGGCCGTTGCGCCACCGCCGCGGCCAGGGTCGCGGCGCCGGCATCGTTGGCGACCGAGCCCTGCAGCACGTCCAGCGCCGGTTCGTCGCTGTAGCGGTCGCGCAGCGCGCGCAGGCGGCCACGGTCGCGCGCCACCGCCAGCACCGGGCTACCGGCCTCGAGCAGTGCGCGGACCACGCCGAGGCCGACGGTGCCGGTGCCGCCGAGGACCAGGACCTCCGGGTCCAACGTCCCGCTCACGGGACTTTTACTCCCGTTGACGGGATAATCCCAATACGGCCCAGCCGGCCGCTGCCGCGCTGACCCAACTGCATCGAGCTGCCGCTCTGGCTGCGCGGCGGCGGGGTGAATTCGCGAAATGCCTTGAGATAACCGGTTTCCAGCGCGTCGATGGGCGTACCATCGAGGCTATCCGGACGACGGGCGCCCACGAAAAACTGGAACAGAGTGCGCAACAGCATGAGCAAATGGCCTGGGTGGCGGCGAATGCGTACAAATTAGGCGTCAAAGCCGCACTTGATTAGTCCGAATTAAGGGGAATAATCGTCCCGTCACCGGTCCAATCGTCTCCACCCCTCCAGGAACTCCGCCATGACCCACGATCTGAACGACACCCTGATCTTCGTCAAGGTGGTCGAGCAAGGCAGCTTCATCGCCGCGGCCAATGCGCTCGGCCTGCCCAAGACCACCGTCAGCCGCAAGGTGCAGGACCTGGAGGCGCGGCTGGGCGCGCGCCTGCTGCACCGGACCACGCGCCGCCTCGGACTGACCGAGGCCGGCGCGGTCTATCACGAACATTGCCAGCGTATCGCCCGCGAACTGGAGGAAGCCGAGAGCGCGGTCGGGCAGCTGCAGGCCGGCCCGCGCGGCTGGCTGCGTTTCAGCGTGCCCTACTCCGCCGGCATTTCCTGGGTCGCGCCGATCCTGGGCGAATTCCACAAGCAGCACCCGGAAGTGCGCCTGGAAATGGTCATGACCAGCGACAAGGTCGATCCGATCGCCGAGGGCGTGGACGTGGCCCTGCACATGGGCGCGCTGCTGGATTCGACCATGGTCGCGCGCAAGCTGGCCACCTTCCGCACCCAGGTGTTCGCCAGTCCGTACTACATCGAGCGCCACGGCGAGCCGCTGCACCCGGACGACCTGCAGCATCACCGCACGCTGGCGCTGAGCAACGGCCGCAACGGCAACAACCGGCTCAGCTGGCCGCTGCGCAACGGCAAGCAGAGCGGCGAGTTCGCGATCCAGCCGATCCTGGTCGCCAACGATTCGGCCGCGCTGATCGGCGGGCTGGTCTGCGGCGAAGGCCTGGTGCTGGCCAGCGATGCGACGATCAAGCCGCTGATCGAGGCCGGCAAAGCACGGCGCGTGCTCGGCGGCTGGGTCGGCCCGGACCTGGATTTCAACGCGGTGTTCCCGGGCGGGCGCATGCTGTCGCCGAAGGTGCGCGCCTTCGTCGATTTCCTGGTCGACAAGCTCAACTTCGACGTCAACTACATGCTGGCGCAGTGCCCGGCCAAGCTGGCCACGCAACAGGCCGACAGCGGCGCCGAGTTCACCCTGTGCAGCGGCGTGGCGATGAACACCCAGTCGCTGCCGCTGCCGCAAGTGACCACCGTGCCGGTGCCGGTGCCGGACACCGAACCGGCGCCGGAACTGGAAGAAGAAGCGCTGGTCTGACGCTGGCGCTGCGCAGCGGCCTTGCGCCGCCGCAGCCGCTTGCAACGATCAATCCTCGCCCGCTGCTCTGCGCGGGCCGAGCCAGAAACGCGAACGGGCCGCTGCATGCGGCCCGTTCGCGTTTTACCGGGTGTGGCCGTGCTCAGGAACGCAGCGGCACCACGCGGATCTCGACCCGGCGGTTCTGCGCGCGCCCGGCCTCGGTGCTGTTGTCGGCGATCGGGTACTTCTTGCCCGCGCCCAGCGTCTCGATGCGCTCGCGCTGCACGCCCTGCGCGGTCAGGTAGGCGGCCACCGAGGCGGCGCGCTGCTCGGACAGGCGCTGGTTGACCGCATCGCTGCCGATGCTGTCGGTATGCCCGACCACTTCGATCATGGTCTGGTTGTATTCGCCCAGGGTCGAGGCCACGCCATTGAGCGCCGAATAGAACTGCGGCTTGAGCGTGGACTGGTTGAAGTCGAAGGTGATGCCGTCGGGCAGGTTCAAGGTGATGTTGTCGCCGTCGCGGCGCACGTCGATGCCGGTGTTGGCGGTGCGCTCGCGCAGCGCGCGCTCCTGGCGGTCCTGGTAGTTGCCGATCGCCGCGCCGCTGAGTGCGCCGATGCCGGCGCCGATCATCGCGTGCTGGCGGCGCTCGGTGGCGCTGTTGCCGCTGAGCAGGCCGGCGGCGACGCCGACCGCGGTGCCGATCAGCGCGCCGCGGCCGGTGCGGTTCTGCTGCTCGGTCTGGTTGCCATACTGGTCGCGCTGCACGTAGGAGCCGCCGGTGGCGCAGGCGGACAACACCAGTGCGCTGGCCAGCGCCACGGAAATGCCTTGGATGACGGTGCGTTTCATCGCTCTCTCCCGAACCTGAATTGAAGTGGGAGCAAGCATAAACAGCGGCCTGCGAGACCAGCATGAACGAAGCGGCCCGCGCAGCGCGCGGATGCGCCCCCGTTCAGGAAAGCGGCAGCAACGCGTCGGCGTCCGCCGCGCGCAGCGGATGTTCCCAGTCGCCCATCAGCGCCAGGTACAGCAGCTTCTCGAATTCGGCGCCGATGCGGCGCATCACCGCATCCGGATCCGGAATCAGCCGCGCATCGCCGATCAGACCGAAATGCACGCGGTGGTTGTAGCTCATGATCGACACGCCGACCCCGATCGAGCCGGTCTGCGGCACCCAGAACATCATCTCGCGCACGCCGCTGCCGGCCAGGTACAGCGGCTGCTGCGGCCCCGGCACGTTGGTGGCCACGGTGGTCGCCTTGCGGCTGAACAGGTCCAGCGCCAGCGACTGCAGCGCCGCCGGCGCCATGCCCACCGCGGCCAGCAGTCCGAACACCACCATCGCCTGGCGCGACTGCTTGAGCTGCTGCATCGATTCGGCGACGCGCTGCAGGCGCCGCACCGGATTGGCCTCGCCGACCGGCAGGTCCAGGAACACCAGCCCGAAATGGTTGCCGAGCTTGCGCGCATGCTCCAGCGGCCGCAGGTTGACCGGCACCGTGGCGCGCAGGGTCACCCCGTCCAGTTGTTCGCCGCGCTCGAGCATGTAGTCGCGCAGGGCGCCGGCCATCGTCGCCATCAGCACGTCGTTGACCGTGCAGTCGCAGGCGCGTCCGACCGCCTTCACTTCGTCCAGGTCCAGCGGCTCGGCCCAGGCCACCCGCTTGCTGACGCCCAGGCGCCCGCGCAGCAGCGTCGGCGGATCGTCGGACAGCAGCAGCGCATTGGCCAGTTCGCGACCGATCAGGCCGCCTTCCTTGGCCAGCATCTGCGCCAGGTTCGGGTCCTGGTACATCTCCCGGCCCTTGTCGAGCATGCGCCCGCCCAGTTTCAGGTAGCGGTCGATGGCGCCGACCCGGCGCACCACTTCCTTGCCGTCGTCCTTGAGCCAGGCGCGGCCCAGCTGCGCGGCCGGCTCCGGCACGCGCTGCGTATCGGTCAGCGACAGCAGCACCTGCACCAGCGCGATGCCGTCGGCATAGCTGTGGTGGATGCGCGCCACCAGCGCCGAGCCGCCTTCGTAGCGTTCGATCAGATGGAACTGCCACAGCGGCTTGGTCTTGTCCAAGGGCGTGGACGCCATCTGCCCGGCGAAGCGCTCCAGCGCCTTCTTGCCGCCGCGCCCCGGCAAGGCGGTCAGGCGCACGTGCCAGTCCAGGTCGAAGTCGTCGTCGTGCTGCCAGTAGGCGCCGGTCGCGGTGTCCACCGGCTTGTCCTGGAAGCGCGGGAACGACAGGAAACGCTTGCGCACCAGCTGCTTGAACTGCGGCAGCGACAGGGGCTCGTCGAGCATCAGCACGCCGGTGATCATCATCGGATTGGTCGGCCGCTCCATCCGCAACCAGGCGGTATCCACACGCGACATCGGTTCGCGCCGCGGCTTGCGGCGGGCTGTGCTGGTGGCCATGCATGCTCCCTGTGCGTGGCCGGAGTGAATCATGGCGCGGCGAAGGGCGTCAATCGCGGCGCCTGTGCCGCGCTGCCGCGGTTCACCCCGCGGCGCGGCGCCCGCCGAAGCGACGACGATGCGCGCGAGCCGCGCTCAGGCCCCGCTCAGGCCCCGCTGCCGGTCGCGCGATACGCGGCCAGCGCCGCGTCGCGCCCGGCGGCCAGGTCCACGATCGGCTGCCGCGGATAGCGCGGCGCGCTGGCGGCCAGGCGCTGCGGCGACAGCCACGGCGCGAAACGCTCGGCCGCCGGCAGCGCCGCCAGCTCCGGCACCCAGCGCGCGATGTAGCGGCCCTGCGGATCGAACTTCTGCGCCTGCGTCACCGGATTGAACACGCGGAAATACGGCGCGGCGTCGGCACCGGTCCCGGCCACCCACTGCCAGCCGAGCGTGTTGTTGGCCAGGTCGGCATCGACCAGCGTGTCCCAGAACCAGCGCGCGCCTTCGGACCAGTGCACGCGCAGGTGCTTGCACAGGTAGCTGGCGACGATCATCCGCACCCGGTTGTGCATCCAGCCGGTATGCCACAGCTCGCGCAGCCCGGCATCGACGATCGGCACGCCGGTACGGCCGCGCTGCCAGGCGTGCAGCTGCGCCGGATCCGGCGTGGCCCAGCGGAACCGGGCGAAACGCGGATTGAGGTTGTGCTCGGGCGTGGTCGGGAAATGGTGCAGCAGGTGATGGGCGAAGTCGCGCCAGCCGAGCTGGCGGATGTAACCGTCGATCGCCGCGCCGGTGGCGGCGCGGCGCTGCCGCTCCAGTTCGGCGACGATCCGCCACGGTGCGATCTCGCCGAAATGCAGGTGCGGCGATAGGCGCGAGGTGCCGACCTGGTCGGGACGGTCGCGGCCTTCGATGTAGCCGCGCAGGGCGCCGTCGAGGAACACCTCCAGGGCGTCGTGCGCGCCCGCTTCGCCCGGTTGCCACACGTCCCAGAAGCCGCGGTCCCAGTCGCGCGCCGGCGCCAGGCCGAGCCGCTGCAGCGGCTCGCTGCGCAGCGCCTGCGGCGGTGGCGGCAGGGTCGTCGGTGCGGGCAGCAGCGCCGGCAGCTGCCATTGGCGCAGGGCGCTGCGCCAGAACGGCGTGAACACCTTGTACGGCCCGCCCTGCTGGGTCGCCAGCTGCCACGGCTCGAACAGCAGCGCGCCATTGTGGCTGTGCACCTCCAGGCCCTGCTCGCGCAGCTCGCGCTTGAGCCGGGCGTCGCGCGGCTGCGTGGCCGGCTCGTAGCGGCGGTTCCAGTACACCGCGACCGCGCCGCATTCGGCGACCAGTTCGCGCAGCACGCGCTCGGCCGGGCCCTGGCGCAGTACCAGCCGCGATCCCAGCGCGCGCAGTTGCGCATCGAGCGCGGCCAGCGAGCGCTGCAGCCAGCTCAGCGAGGCCGCGCCGGCCGCCCAGGCGCCCTCGTCGCCGGGACTGTGCAGGTACACCGGCACGGGCGTGTGTCCGGCGGCCAGCGCCGCGTGCAGCGCGGGCTGGTCTTGCAGGCGCAGGTCGCGCCGGAACCAGACGATGGCGTAGCTCATGCGCAAGACAGGCCGGAAAAAGGACGCGCAAGGATACGCGGGGCCGCCGCGCAGCCGGCGTGAGCGCGCGGCGCGGCCAGAGCGTCCCCGCCGGCTAGGCGGCGACCGGTGCGCCGGTCTGTTCCGCGCTGCCGTAGCTGATCAGCAGCGGCTCGACGATGGCTCCGGCCGCCTGCAGGTTGCGCAAGGCCAGGATCGAGGTGAGGCTCAGTTCGGTGCCGTGCGCCAGCAGCATCATGCCGCGCTTGGACACCACGTCCTGTTCCAGACGCCAGCCCGGCACCAGATCGCAGACCTTGGCCTTGCGGATGCCGCTGCTGGTATTGAGCTGCAGGTCGGCGAACGCGTCGATCAATCCGCGCGGCAGCGGCGGCTCGGCCTTGCGCAGCTCCTGCACCGCGTGCGCCAGCGGCAGCTTGCGCGCCAGCCCGCGCACCAGCAGCAGCGAGGCGCGCAGCAGCTGCGCGCCGCGGACTACGTCCGGCGCGGCGTCGGCCGGCGGCGGCAGCGCCTGGTAGCGCACGATCTCGGCCACCGCCTGCATGCGCGGGATCGCCGTCAGCAAGCGGTGCGCGACCAGCGGGTGGCCGTCGATCAGCTTCTGTTCTTCCTCGGACAATGCGTCGCCGGCGATCTCGCGCTGCACGATGTCGCCGGGCACGCTGACGCAGCCGATGTGGCTCAGCGCCGCGGCCACTTCCACCATCCAGCGGTTCGGCCACGGCAGCTTGTCGGTGACGTGGCGCACGCAGGCCTGCAGCTGCGCCGAGCGCTGGAACGCCCAGGGCGCGACCATCGACAGCACCTCGGTGAGCATGCGCGTGGTGCCGGCCAGCGTGGTTTCCAGCAGTTCGCGCTCCAGCAGCGTGGCCCGGTGCAGCGCCACCGCCTGCTCCAGCGCGGCGACCAGTTCCTCGGTCGGGCACGGCTTGCACAGGAAACGGAAGATCGCCCCCTGGTTGATCGCGGCGATCGCCGAGGTCGCATCGGCCTGTCCGGTCAGCAGCAGGCGCACGCTGTCCGGCGCGCGGGCGCGCGCAGCGGCCAGGAACGCGGCGCCGTCCATGCCGGGCATGCGCATGTCCGACACGATCGCCGCAAATGGCGGACCTGCGGCGATCGCGGCCAGCCCGGCCTCGCCGCCGTCGGCGGTAACCACGTCGAACTGGCCGAACAGATTGCGCTCCAGCGCGGCCAGCAGGTTGGGTTCGTCGTCCACGCACAGGATGCGCGGCAGCTCCGATTCGCTCATGACACGCACTCCGCTTCGCGAATCTCCACGCACGCCGCCTGCCACTGCGGCAGCTGCGCGACCACGCCCATCGACCGCAGATATTCTGCGTCCGGCTCCGCGCCATGCGCCAGCGCCACCGCCACGTGCACCACGCCGACCGCGTCGAACTGGCGGTGCTCGACCCGGCCCGGCGTGCGGTGATGGGCGACCGCCTCGACGATCGCCCCGGGCAGCCCCCATACGCCGAGCAGGTAGGCGCCGATTTCCGCATGCGACGGGAAACCGCGACCCTGCGGATCGGCGTCGCGGCACAGCTGCGCGATGTCCGGCAGCAGCGCGCCGATGTTGGCCAGCAGCGCCGCGGTGGTCACCACGTCCGCGGCGGCATGGCCCTTGCCGACCACTGCCGCCAATCGCGAGGCGCGCACCGCATCGGCGCGCAGCGCGTCGGCCGAATCGCCGGCACCGCTGTGGAACACTTCGCTGGCCAACACCAGCGTGCGCAGCAGGCCGATGCCGATGCGGTTGACCGCGTCCTTGATCTCGGAGACCCGATGGCCGTTGCCGAAGAACGCGCAATTGGCCAGCTGCAGCACCTTGGCCGCCAGCGCCGGATCGCCTTCCACCACCGCCGCCACCTGCGCCACGCCGGCGGCGGGGTCGCCGAGCAGGCGGTTGAGCTGGGCGAACATGCGCGGCGCCGACGGCAGCCCGCCGATGCGCCCGGCCACCGCCTGCACCGCCGGATCGTCCAGCAGCAGCTGCAGCGCCACCGCGCGATCGATCGCCTCGATCAGCGCGTCGCCCTCGCACGGCTTGGCCAGGAACTGATGGGCCACGTCCAGCGAACGCAGCGCAGCTTCCTGCTCGGTATGCCCGGACAGGATGATGCGGATGGTGCGCGGGCAGCTGTCGCGCACCCGGCGCAGCAGTTCGGCACCGTCCATCATCGGCATGCGCATGTCCGAGACCACCACGTCGGCCGGTTGCGCCTGCAGCGTGACCAGCGCCTCGGCGCCGCTGCCGGCGAAGGCCACGTCCCAGTCGCGGTCGGCCATGAACATGGTGCGTTCCAGCCCGGCCAGGACCTGTTTCTCGTCGTCCACGAACAGCACGCGCATCGCTCAGCCCGCCACTGCGTTCAACGGCAGCCGCACCACGAACGTGGTGCCGCGCTGGTCCGCCGAGGGTTCGAAGAAGATCCGGCCCTGGTGCTTTTCCACCACCGTCGAATAGGCGATCGCCAGGCCCTGGCCGGTGCCCTTGCCGACCGGCTTGGTGGTGAAGAACGGATCGAACACCTTGGTACGGATCGCTTCGGGAATGCCTGGGCCGTCGTCGCCGACGCACAGATCCACGTGGCTGTCGCCGGCACGGCGCAGGACGATGCGGATCCGGCCCTGCTCGCGCTCGCCCGGCACCAGCGTGTCGCCGATCGCATGCGCCGCGTTGACCACCAGGTTCAACAGCACTTGGCCGATCTCATCGCGCAGGCACGGCACCAGCGGCACGTCGTCGGCGAAATCGGTCTCGATCTCGGCCACGTACTTCCATTCGTTGCGGGCGACGGTGATGGTGGTGGCGACCAGTTCGCGCAGGTCCACCGGTTCCTTCTCGCCGGCCGACGGATGCGAGAAGCGCTTCATCGCGCCGACGATCTTGGTGATGCGCTCCACCCCCTCCAGCGACTGCTGCAGCGCCTCGGGCGTCTGCTTGCGCAGGTACTGGAACTTGGACGATTTGACCTGCGCGTCGAGCGCGGCGACCAGCTCCGGCGCCACGCCCTGCGCACGCGCCGCATCGACGATGCCGAAGGTCATGTCGAACACATGGTCGAGAACCTGCTTGGCCTTGCACACGAACGCCAGGTTGTCGCTCACGTACTGCGCCGGCGTGTTGATCTCGTGGGCGATGCCGGCGGCGAGCTGGCCGATCGACTCCATCTTCTGCGCCTGCAGCAGCGCCACCTGCGCCTTGCCCAGGTCGGCCAGCGCCTGTTCCAGTTCCTGGCGCTCGCGGTTCAGTTCATGGGTCTTCAGCGCCACCACCTTGCCCAGCGCGATGTTCTGCTGCAGCGTCGCCAGCGGCGAGGCCACCGCATCGTCGCGCGCGGCGACGCGTTTCTTCAGCACCGCGATCACCTTGTCGCGCGCGGCCAGTTGCCGGCGCAGTTCGGCCACCAGCACCGCATCGCCGCTCTCGAAGCCGGTGGCCGAGGCGCCCACCGTGGCCGCCACCGTCGCTGCGTCTGCGCTCATGCTCATCTCCCGATCGCCACGCCGGTGAAGGTCTGGTTGACGTGCAGCCCGTTGAACTGTTCGCCGTAGGTGGAAAAACCGAACACGCGCTGCTGCGCCATGAACGCGCCGACCTGCGGCTGCATCTGCGACTGGCCGAATTCCAGGCGGCGCAGGATGCAGTCGCAGCCGATCACCAACGCCGGATCGGGCACCGCCTCGTGCACCTCGGCAAACGCCTGCTGCAGCGTCTCCATCACATCCACGGCCTTGCCGACCGCGACCACCATGCCCTCCTCCACCGCGCAGTAGCAGGTCAGCGACAGGTCCTCGTTGACGCGCAGGATCGAGCGCACGTAGGGCTCGCCGCTCAGCGTCAGCAGCAGCGGATAGGTGGAGAACACGTGCGGGTCCAGCGCCTCCAGCGGCACCCCGATCGCCTCGGCGTAGGCCAGCGCCGCCGGCTCGCCGTTGATCTCGCAGATCAGCCGCCGCTCCGGGTCGGCCTCGGTGACCACCAGCTCGATCTCGCTGGCGACGAAATGCTGCAGCTTGAACACCACGAACGGGTGCTTCGAGTGGAACAGGGTCAGCACAGCCGCATCGGTCAGGAAGCAGCCGTCGTAGTAGACCTGGGTGCGCTCGAAACGCAGGTTGTCGCCGGCCGAGCCGCCGAGCAGCGGCACGTTGCCGATCATCCGGTACAGCGCCGCGGCCAGGTATTCCTCGCAGGTGGACAGGCCATCGACCAGCAGCAGCGAGAAGCACTGCCCGGCCTTGTCCACGGTCGCCGCCTGCACCGTCTCGGCGACCACCGCCACCTGCGCCTGCAGGTCGCTCAGCGGCGCGATCAGCAACGGCTGCGCCTGCAGCACGCCGCCGCGCAGCCCGGCGACCAGGATGCCGTCGCTCTGGAAGCCGCGCGCGCCGACCTGGCCGGCGGCCGTGCACCCGATCACCGGGCAGTCGAAACCGGCCTTGATCGCCGGGCCCAGCGCCTCCAGGTCGTATTCGGCATCGCAGAACAGCAGCACGGCGTCCAGCGGCGCGGCGCCGAGCTGCGCGCGCAAGGACGCGACCGCGGCGACGGCGTCGCGTTCGGAGGTTTCCGCTTGGGTGACGACCAACGACATGGCGTGGGATCTCCGGATGGGTCCTTCCGGTATCGACCATCACGCATGGCTGTTGAGCGCGGTCGTGGCGCTCTGTGACAGAGGTATCGCTACGCTTGGATGAACACGTACATCGCCGCAGGATCTACCGCAATGCAGCAATCGCGACCGGCATGGCGGTGGCGCCGGTGGCGCTTATTCGAACGCGCCCACCGAGTCGTGCGCCAGATTGTCGAAGCGGGTGTATTCGCCGAAGAACTTGAGCTTGCACGACCCGGTGGGGCCGCCGCGGTGCTTGCCGATGATGATCTCGGCCAGGCCCTTGTCCGGCGAATTTTCCTTGTTGTAGTAGTCGTCGCGGTAGATGAACACGATCATGTCCGCGTCCTGCTCGATCGCGCCGGACTCGCGCAGGTCGGCCATCACCGGGCGCTTGTCGGTACGCGTTTCCAACGAGCGGTTGAGCTGCGACAGCGCGATCACCGGCACGCCCAGTTCCTTGGCCAGGCCCTTGAGCGAACGCGAGATCTCGGAGATCTCGGTGGCGCGGTTCTCGCTGTTGCCGGGCACCGACATCAGCTGCAGGTAGTCGATCACGATCAGCCCCAAATCGTGCTCGCGCTTGAGCCGCCGCGCCTTGGAGCGCAGCACCTCCGGCGACACGCCCGGCGTGTCGTCGATGAAGATCTTGGTCTCCTTCAGCATCTTGATCGCGCCGGTGACCCGCGCCCAGTCCTCGTCCTCGAGCTGGCCGGTGCGCAGGCGCTGCGCGTTGATGCGGCCGTTGGAGGAGATCAGGCGCATCGCCAGCTGCGAGGCCGACATTTCCATCGAGAACACCGCCACCGCCTTCTTCGACTTGATCGCCGCGTACTCGGCGATGTTCAGCGCCAGGGTGGTCTTGCCCATCGCCGGACGCGCGGCGAGGATGATCAGATCGGTCGGCTGCAGGCCGGCGGTCATCGCGTCGAAATCGGTGTAGCCGGTCGGCAGGCCGGTGATGTTGCCGCCGTTCTCGAAACGGCTGCGCAACTCCTCGAACGCGTCCTTCAACGCGCCGGGCATGGCCACGAAGTCGCTGCGCCCGCGCGCGCCGGCCTCGGCGATCTTGAACACCGCCTTCTCGGCGGTGGCCAGCAGTTCCGCGCTCTCGCGCCCTTCCGGCTGGAAGCCGTCGTTGACGATGTTGGTGCCGACCTCGATCAGCTGCCGCAGCACCGCCTTGTCGCGCACGATCTCGGCGTAGGCAGCGATGTTGGCCGCCGACGGCGTGGTGCTGGCCAGCTCGATCAGGTAGGCGCCGTCGCCGACCATCTCCAGCTTGCCCTGCGATTCGAACCATTCGCCCAGCGTCACCGCATCGAACGGGCGGCCCTTCTCGGCCAGCTCGCGGATCGCGCGGTAGATCAGCTGGTGGTCGCGCCGATAGAAATCGTTGTCGGTGAGCTGGTCGTTGACCCGGTCGTAGGCGTCGGGCGCCAGCATCAGGCCGCCGAGCACGGCCTGTTCGGCCTCGATCGAATGCGGCGGCACGCGCAACTGGTCGATGCGCGGTTCGCTGCGTTCGCCACGCTCGCTTTTGCGGTCGCCGCGGTAGCCGGGACGGGCGGACATGGGCTGGATATCTCTGTTGGGGGACGCGGTCGGCGGGCGGCACCGACGGCGCGACCCGGTCGGGCATCTTAGTCAGCGCGGCGCGGCGCGGCTAGGGACAAGTCTGTGGACAACCCGTTGAGAACTGCGCCCGAACCCCGCCGCGCAACGCTTCGCCGACTGCCGGGGCGACAGTGTCGCCGCGCCGCGTCGCGCCGGCTGCGACCGCCGCGGCAGCCAGCGCCTGCGCCCTCGCACGGCGCCAGCGCCTGAGCCGGCGATCAGGCCTGCAGTTCGTCGATCCAGGCGATGAACTTGTCGACGAAGCCCTGCAGGAACTTGCGCGTATCTTCGTTGCCGATGCTGCCGTCGGCCTCGATCAGCCCCTCCTGGAACTGCACGAACACCTCCGGCTGGCCCAGCACCGGCATGTCCAGGTAGGCCAGCACGTTGCGCAGGTGCTGCTGCGCCAGCGCGGTGCCGAGCGTGCCGGGCGACACCCCGCACACCGCCGCCGGCTTGCCGGAGAAGGCGTTTTCGCCGTAGGGCCGCGAGCCCAGGTCGATCGCGTTCTTGAGCACGCCGGGGATCGAGCGGTTGTACTCGGGAGTGACGAACAGCACCGCGTCGGCATCGTTGACCTGGGTCTTGAGCCGCTTGCCCTGCTCCGGGTAGTCGTGGTCCTGGTCCTGGTCGTACAGCGGCAGGTTGCCGATCTCCACGTACTCGAAGCGCGCCCGGTCGCCGGCGAGTTTCTCCAGCGCCAGGGCCAGGCGCCGGTTGAACGACTCCTTGCGCAGGCTGCCGACGAAGACGGCGATACGGTACTGGCTCATGGCGTGCTCCTGACGATTCCGGGCTTGCAGCCTAGCCGCCCGCGCGGCGCGGCCAGGTGAACGCGGCCCTCACGCGTCGCGGTGCGCCAGCCGAGCCAGCACCTCGGCCGGCAGCGGCGGCAAGGCGACGAAGCCTGGCGTGTCGCGCACCCGCTGCAGCCAGTCGCACAGGCGCGGATAGGCGTCCAGCGCGATGCCGCCGTCCTCGGCGCAATGGGTATAGGCGAACAGCGCGATATCGGCGACGCCGTAGTCGGGGCCGGTGAACCAGGCCTGCGCCTGCAGGTGCCGCTCCATCACCGCCAGCGCCTGCGCCGCGGCCGCATGCAGCCGCGGCAGCTCGGCGCGGCGCGGCGAATCCGCGGCAGTCCAGCCGCGCACGAAGCGCGCCACCGCCACATACGGCTCGTGGCTGTATTGCTCGAAGAACAGCCAGCTCAGCGCCTGCGCGCGCTGCCAGGCATCGCGCGGCAGGTAGGCCGTGCCTTCGGCGAGCCAGCACAGGATCGCGTTGGACTCGGCCAGCACGCGCCCGTCCTCGCGCTCGAGCAGCGGCACCTTGCCGTTGGGATTCTTGGCCAGGTACTGCGGCGTGCGGGTTTCGCCATTGGCGCTGTCGACCTCGACCCAGCGATAGCCGCAGCCGAGCTGGTCCAGCAACAACCGCACCTTGTAGCAGTTGCCGGACAGCGCCATGCCGTACACGGTCAGCGGAAAACGTTCGAAGGCCATCATCGGTTCCTGCTGCCGGTCGCAATGTCCAGAACGCCGCGCATGCCGCTCAGCGCCGCGCCTGCCAGTCCGCGCGCGACTGTCCCCAGACCTCCACCTCGTGCGCCTGCAACGGCTCGGGCAGGCGATCCTGGCGCAGGTAGCGCGAGCCGAGCTTGGCCGCCACCGCCTTGGAATTGGCGTTGTCGGCGGCGATGGTGTGGATCACCTCGGTCCAGCCCAACTGCGCGAACGCCCAGTCGATCGCCGCGCGCGCCGCCTCCGGCGCATAGCCATGGCCCCAATGCGAACGCGCGATCGACCAGCCCACCTCCGTGCCCGGCCAGCCATGCGGCTGCCACGGCCCGACCCGGCCGATCCACTGCCCACTGCGCTTCTCGATCACCGAGAACATCGAGAACCCCTGCAGCTGCCAGCTGCCGACCAGGGCCGCCAGGCTGCGCCAGGCCACCGGCGGCGATTGCACGCCGCCCAGATGCTGCATCGCCTCGGCATCGGCGGTGAAACGCGCGAAGTCCTCGAAATCCGCCGCGCTCGGCGGGCGCAGCAACAAGCGCTCGGTTTCCACTCGCAGATCGAAAATGCTCATGCCCTCGCCTCCTCTCGCTTGGTCGCTGCGGCCGCGCCACGGCGCCGGCGCGGCCGCTCAGAACGCATTGATGCCGGTCAGCTCGCGGCCGACCACCAGTTGGTGCACGGTCTCGGTGCCTTCGTAGGTGATCACCGATTCCAGATTCAAGGCATGGCGGATGGCGCCGTACTCGGTGGTGATGCCGGCGGCGCCGAGCAGGTCGCGGCATTCGCGGGCGATGTCCAGCGCCATGCGCACGTTGTTCCACTTGGCCAGCGACACCTGCGCCGGCTGCAGCGCGCCGGCATCCTTGAGCCGGCCCAGCTGCAGCGCCAGCAATTGCGCGGCGGCGATGCGCCGGGCCATGTCGGCCAGCTTGATCTGCGCGCTCTGCGTGGCCGCCAGCGGCCGCCCGAACAGGACGCGCTCGCCGGCATAGGCCAGCGCCTCGCGCAGGCAGGCGATGGCCGCGCCGATCGCGCCCCAGCTGATGCCGTAGCGGGCCTGGGTCAGGCAGCCCAGCGGCCCCTTCAACCCGCGCGCGCACGGCAGCCGCTGCGCATCGGACAGGCGCACGTCGTCCAGGAACAGCGCCGAGGTCACCGAGGCGCGCAGGCTCATCTTGTGCGCGATGTCCTGCACGCCGAAGCCGGGGGTGCCGGCCTCGACCAGGAAACCCTGCACGCCGTCCTCGGTCTGCGCCCACACGACAGCCACGTCGGCCAGGCTGCCGTTGGTGATCCACATCTTGCTGCCGCTCAGGCGCCAACCGTCGCCATCGCGCACCGCGCGGGTCTGCATCGCCGCCGGATCGGAACCGCCCTGCGCCTCGGTCAGGCCGAAGCAGCCGATCGCGGTGCCGGCGGCCATCGCCGGCAGCCAGCGTTGCCGCTGCGCCTGGCTGCCGTAGGCGTGGATCGGATACATGCACAGCGAGGACTGCACGCTGACGAAGCTGCGCAGGCCGCTGTCGCCGCGTTCCAGTTCCTGGCATATCAGGCCATAGCAGACCGCATTGAGTCCGGCGCCGCCGTCGGCCGGCGGCAGCGTGGCGCCGAGCAGGCCCAGCTGCGCCAGTTCCGGCACCAGCTCGGTCGGAAACCGCGCCTGGTCGAACGCCGCGCCGATGATCGGCAGCACCCTGGCGTCGACGAAGCGTGCCACCGCCTGCTGGATCGCGCGCTCCTCTTCGCTGAGCAGCGAAGCCACGTTGAACAGATCGTCGCAAGGCAACGGCATGGCGGGACTCGGGCGGGTAGAAGCCGCATTGTATCGGCGTCCACGCCGCCCGGAAAAAGCGAAGGCCGGCACAGGGCCGGCCTTCGCTCGTTGTCGCGTGGCGCTCAGCGCTGGCTGATCACGTCGCTGGCCGACGCGGTCTGCGTGACCAGGCGCCCGTCGAGCACCGGCAGGCGGTCGCTGCTGGGCTTGTCGTCCATGCGCACGGTCTTTTCCTGGCCGTCGTAGCGATAGGTGACTTCGTAGCCCTTGACCACGTCATCCTTGCCCATGGCGATGCGGCTGCCCGGCTTGCTGTCCATGCGCATGGTGCCGGTGGTGCCGTCGTCGTTGCGGTAGGTCACGTTGTAGCCGGTGATCCGCGACGACTGGGCGGTGCTGTTCTCGGTGTGGCACTGGCGCTCGGTGCGATCGACCACGCGGCCGCCGACATGGTTGCGGTCGACCCGGTTGCCGATGAAGCCGCCGGCCACCGCGCCGGCCGCGGTGGCGGCCTTGCGCCCGTTGCCGCCGCCGACCTGGTTGCCGAGCAGGCCGCCGACCACCGCACCGACCACGGTGCCGCCGACGTTGCCGTCGCGCTCGGGCAGGCGCTCCTGCACCACCACGTCGTTGCAGACCTCGCGCGGCGTGGTGGTGGTGGAGGTCTCGCGCAGCGGCTCGGTGCCGACCACCTCGGCGTAGCGCTGCTCCTTCTGCGTGATCGGATCGACCCGGACCACGTCCGCATATTCCAGCTTGCCGCCGACGCCGTTGCCGGCGACCGCGTCACCGGCGGTGCTGTCCGCCGCCGGACGCACGTCGCCGCTGCCGGCGAATTCCTGCTTGTCGCGGTTGTTCATGAACGCCGCGGTGGCCACGCCGCCGGCCAGCAATGCACCCGCCGCGACCAGAATGGTTGTCGTATTGCTCTTCATCGTTGCTCTCCTGCGGTTCTGGGCCGCGTTGTCTACGCTGCTGTGATTACCATGCCGAAGCTGAACCGATCCGTTCCCTATTCAGCAAAAATCCGCGGCACGATCTGGTGCGGCGCCCGGGAAGGCGCCATATCAAGGCGTGTTAGCGTTTTCACCCACCGGCCGGAGAAGTGTCCATGCCCAACCCGATCATGCTGCCGTTGCTGCGCTGGGCCGGCAAACTGCGCTACCCGACGTTGTTCAAGGTGACCGCCGGCCTGTTCGCGGTGAGCCTCCTGCTGCCGGACCCGATTCCGTTCCTCGACGAGATCGTGTTCGGCCTGGGCGCCTTGCTGCTGGCCAACTGGAAGACCCGCACGCCCGCCGAGCCGGCGCCGATCGCGTCCAGCGCGCGGCGCATGCGGCGCTGACCGCCGATGCGTCTGATCGACAGCCACTGCCATCTCGACGCGGACGAATTCGATGGCGACCGCGCCGAAGTGATCGCCCGCGCGCAGGCCGCGGGCGTCGCCGTGCAGATCGTGCCCGCGGTGACCGCGGCAGCCTGGCCGAAACTGCGCGATGTCTGCGCGGCGGCCGCAGGCCTGTATCCGGCCTATGGCCTGCATCCGCTGTTCCTGGACCAGCACCGGCCCGAGCACCTGCCATTGCTCAGCGAATGGATCGCGCGCGAGCGCCCATGCGCGATCGGCGAATGCGGCCTGGACTTCTTCGTCGAGGGGCTGGACGAAGCCGAGCAGCAGCGCTATTTCGTCGGCCAGCTGCAACTGGCGCGCGAATTCGACCTGCCGGTGATCGTGCACGCGCGGCGCGCGGTGGACGCGGTGATCCTGGCGATCCGCAAGGTCGGGCGCCTGCGCGGTGTGGTGCACAGCTTCGCCGGCAGCCCGGAACAGGCGCGGCAACTGCAGTCGCTGGATTTCCTGATCGGCCTCGGCGGCCCGGTGACCTACGACCGCGCGCAGCGCCTGCGCCGGTTGGCGGCCGGGATGCCGTTGCAGCAGTTGCTGCTGGAAACCGATGCACCGGATCAGCCCGATGCCTCCATCCGCGGCGAGCGCAACGAGCCGGCGCGGCTGCGTACGGTCCTGGACACGATCGCCGCGCTGCGTGGCCAGCCCGCCGCCGAGATCGCCGAACAGACCACGCGCAATGCGCAGCAGCTGTTCGGGCTGGATGCGAGTGCCGTGCCGGCGTGACGGCTCGGAAGTGGGCGGCGTGCGACAGGCGCCTGCAGGGAAACAGATATGAAATCCACAGCGAAAGCGCAGTGCCAACTGTGCAAGGCGCACTTCGACCTAGACGCGCAGCAGCATGCTTTCGTCCTGCCGTTGCTGGCGAGAGGCCAGGCCTTCATCATGATCGAGTGTCCGCGCTGCGGCGCTTCCACGCAGTACGTCATGGCGGCCGAAGGCATCAAACCGCATGAGCACGAGGCGAGCTATCGCTGCCCGCTTCCCCGATGCACAGGATGGGTCGACTGGATCGAGACCGAGTCGCCGCCGTTCTGGGGCTGCGGCAAATGTGGCAGCACCTGGCAGGAGGAGCGCGATTTGCAGAAGGAAATTTCCGCAATCGTCGCGCGCCACCCGCACAGGGCACGCAGCTACAACAGAAGCAATGGCAAGTGGCTGCCCGCCGCACTCGATGCAGAACCCGCGGACTACGAAGAGCGTGTCGACAGGGAACCGTAGTGAGCACGACACAGGCAGGGATCGCATCCCTTGCCATTCGCGTCATGCGTTCTGCGATCAAATATCAGACCTGCACACGCGCGTCACCAGCCAAGGCCATGGACATCTACAGTCCATATACTGACGCCTCAACCTCGACGGCTCGATACACGGGTAATGCATGAAAGACCTGGCAGACGGCAACCCCGAGCTGGCAAAAGACATAATGGGCATCATGGAGTCCGGCAACGCGCTGGACGAGCGCGGCGACACGGACGCCGCCCGATCCGCTTACCAGCAGGCCTGGGACCTGCTGCCTGAGCCGAAGCTGGAATGGGCGCCGTTGTCGGCGTGGATCACCGGCTCCTTCTGCAACCTGCATTTCGACAGCGCCGACTTCGCTGCCGCCAAGCAGTGGGCGCAGAAGTCGCTGCATGCCCGCGAATCGGAAATTGACACCGGCCCATTGATCGCCATGGGAATGGCGCACTTCGAGCTGGAAGAATATGCGCAAGCACGCGCGTACTTCGACGAAGCCTACCGATATGGCAAGGCAAGAGCCTTCCAGGAAAGGCCTAGGAAGTACCTCGCGTTCTACTTGGAAAAGCAAGCCTGAAAAGCGGCCACTCCATGTCATCAGAGTTCATGCTGCTTTTCAAAGACGACAACTGGCGCGCCGCCAACCTGGACGCGCTACGGCAGCGGATCGCCGGCCTGGAGACGTTTTGCGAGTGCCGCGACGACATCCAGTTTCTATTGCTGGGCACGGAACCCAGAGATCCGGGAAGCTGGAACCACGACGTGCGCCTGTTCCTTGAAAAGGAGCACATCTTCCTGGAAATCACCGCCCATCCGCCCAGCATCGAAGCCGATCTGTCCGCCCTCTTCGCCTGGATCAGGGCGCGCACCGACATCTCCATCGTCGACGACGACGGCCTCCCGTCAGGCTGGTAACGGCGAACCGGTCGCCAGGCCCATGGGCCAAGCACCTCAATCCGAGCGCTGCTCTGTTTCCAGCGCCGTCGCCAGCGCCGGCTGCTCGCGCTTGGGCTTCAGCAGCATTTCCAGCGCCTTGCCGGCCGCGGCGAAGGCGAACGTTCCGGTGATGTGGGTGGCCGCGCCCAGCCCGGCGCCGCAGTCCAGGTTCAACGCCGCGTCCGGCCCCAGCTGCGGCCGCAGCCCGCAGACGCTGCCGTCGGCCTGCGGGTAGCGCACGTTCTCCAGCGAGTACACCGCCGGCACACCGAAGTAGCGCTGCGGGTTCTTGGGGAAGTTGAACTCGCTGCGCAGCTTCTTGCGGATCAGCGCCAGCATCGCGTCATGCTCGGTGCGCGACACGTCGCGGATGCGCACCAGGGTCGGGTCGGTGCGCCCGCCGGCCGAGCCCACGGTCAGCAGCGGCAGCTTGCGCCGGCGGCACCAGGCGATGGTCTCGACCTTGACCCGGAAGCTGTCGCAGGCGTCGATGACCAGGTCGAAGCCGCTGCCGAGCAGTTCGGCGATGTTGAACGGGGTCAGGAACGCCTCGACGGCGGTCGCCTCGATCGCCGGATTGATCGCCACGCAGCGCTCGGCCATGGCCCGCGCCTTGTTGCGCCCGTACTGCCCTTCCAGCGCCGGCAGCTGGCGGTTGGTGTTGGAGACGCAGATGTCGTCGGCGTCGATCAGGGTCAGATGCCCGACCGCCGAGCGCGCCAGGGCCTCCACCACCCACGAGCCGACCCCGCCCATGCCCACCACCGCCACCCGGCACTGCGCAAGGCGCTCGATGGTCCCGCGCCCGTACAGCCGGTCGATGCCGGCGAAGCGCTCACGCAATTGTTCGTTCATCCGCGCAGTTTATTTCATCGGCGGCGACACGGCGGCGGCGACACGCGGTGGCGGCGCGCGCGGCGTACTATCGCGCTTTCGCCTCGCACGCCCGCCGCATGGCCAGCCCGCCCGCCTCCACCGCCTCCCGTTACCTGTTCGTGCTGATCGCCGGCGTGCTGATCGGCCTGGTCGCCACGGTGATGGCGATGCGCGCCGTGCAGGCGCGACAGGATCCATTCCCGCGCGCGCTGATGCAGGTGATGGACAGGCAGCTGGCGCTGCTGCAGCGCAGCCATGCGCAGCACCGCTGCAGTGCCGCCGAGCTGCAGGCGCGCGTGCATACGCTGCGCCTGCTCGGCGACGACCTGGGCACCGCATTTCCCGCCCTCGCCGACGACAGCCGCTTCCAGGAGCACGCCAGCGCGCTGCGGGCCACCCTGGACGCGGCGCAGGCCGCGATGCCCGACAACTGCGCCGCGCTCGACCGGCTCAGCCAGCGCCTCGACGACGGCTGCGACGCCTGCCATCGCGATTTCCGCTGACCCGCCATCGGGCTTCTCGATGAATTCCCCCTGACCCCACACTTGCGCGACAGGGCGCGTACGGCCTCGATTGGCGTTGCATTCACACGGTGGCGGACAGGATGCGTAACGAACGCGGCCCTGCCGCCCATTCACCGGAGAGCACCCATGAAGATCCATCTGTTGGCCACCGGCGCCGTCGCCGTCCTGGCATTGGCCGGTTGCGCCACGTCCCCCGGCTATGGCGGTGGCGGCGGCTACAGCCAGCCGTCGCGCGGCTATTCGGACAACCGCTGCGCCGACTGCGGCATCGTCACCCGCATCGACACGGTCGCCTCCGGCCGCACCGCGCCCACCGCCACCGGTGCCATCCTCGGCGGCATCGTCGGCGCCGTTGCCGGCCATGAGATTTCCGACCATACCGGCGGCAGCAAGGGCAACCAGAACGTGTCGGCCGTCGCCGGCGCCGCGGCCGGCGCCCTGGCCGGCAACCAGATCCAGAAGAACGTCACCAGCGACACCTACGATGTGCACGTGAAGATGGACGACGGCCGGGTGATCGTGGTCAATCAGCGCGACCTCGCCGGGGTGCGCGAGAACACCTACGTACGGGTGGTCAACGGCCGCGTGGTGCCGCGCTAAGCGCCGCGCTGTCGCGCTGCGCCACAATGCAAAAAGGCCCGCAGTGCGGGCCTTTTTGCTGGGCGCGGCAACGGCGCCTGGATCGCGCCGGAGCGCCGCGCCTGATTCAGACCGGCTGCACCGCGTCGGCCTGCAGGCCCTTCTGGCCCTGCACCACGGTGAAGCTGACCTTCTGCCCTTCCTTCAGGCTCTTGAAGCCTTGGGTCTGGATGGCGCGGAAGTGCACGAACACGTCCTCGCCGTTCTCGCGGCTGATGAAACCGAAGCCCTTGGCATCGTTGAACCACTTCACGGTGCCGTTTTCGCGATTGCCGTCAGTCATGGACTTACTCCTTGGAACACGTCTCAGGGGTGGGTACGCCGGGGGTTGGCGGCTGGTTGCAAGGAGGAAGCGAGGTATAACGCTGTAGCGGATCGTTGGATCTACCGCATCGGGCCACGATTCACGGTGACCTTTGCAAACGCAGCGGCTGAAAACTTACCCCGGCCAAAATGAAAATGCAATCAGCAAAAACGACCCGCCTGTCAACCCCCAAATTACCCCCGGAGTGAGCCGCGTGGATCCTACGTTCATCTACTACATGATCGCCGGGCTGCTGGTGTTCCTGGGGCTGGCGGGGGTGGTGCTGCCGGCCCTGCCGGGGATGCCGCTGCTGTTCGCCGGATTGCTGCTGGCGGCCTGGGCCGACGGCTTCCAGCGCGTGGGCTGGCTGATGCTGACGGTGCTCGGAGTGCTGACCCTGCTGTCGTTCCTGGTCGATTTCCTGGCCACCGTGTTCGGCGCCAAGCGCGTCGGCGCCAGCCGCAAGGCGCTGTGGGGCTCGGTGCTGGGCAGCGTGGCGGGGCTGTTCTTCATGCCGATCGGCCTGTTCGTCGGTCCCTTCGTCGGCGCGCTGGCCGGCGAGTATTGGCACGGCCGCCAGCTGCAGCAGGCGACCAAGGTCGGTCTGGGCACCTGGCTGGGGATCGTCCTGGGTACTGCCGCCAAGCTCGCCCTGGCGCTGGCGATGGTCGGCCTGTTCGCCGCGGCCTGGCTGTTCTGACGCCGTGCCGTTCGCGGCGCGCGATGAACGTGTGACGACGCCGTTGCGGCGGCTTCCTGTATTTTCGCACCCGGCCATTCCCATCGGCAGCGCACCATCCGCCCGCGCCGCCCGTTTCCGAGAGAACCCTGCATGTCCCATCGCCCGGCCCGTCCCCTGTTGCTGCTGTCCCTGGCGGCCATGCCGCTGGCCCACGCCCAGGAAGTGATGCCCACTCCCGCCTCGCCGGAAGCGTGCGTGGCCATTTCCAGCGACGCCGCGCGCCTGTCCTGCTACGACCAGGCGCTGTCGCGCCGGGTCGCCGATCCGCAGGCCGCCGACGCGGCGGCGAAGATGGCCAGCGAAACCCAGAAGCAGCAGCTGGATGCGTCGATCCCGCAGGACGCCGGCCTGGCCGAGCGCACCCGCCAGCGCACTGCCTCGCTGTTCAAGGACGACCGCTACGACGCCACCATCGCCAACGCCGGCAAGGGTTCGCTGCTGGACAGCCGCTGGGAGCTGGCCAAGGATTCCAAGCTCGGCAACTTCCAGCTGCGCGCCTACAAGCCGGTGTACCTGCTGCCGGCGTTCTGGACCAGCAAGAAGAACGAGATGCCGTCCTCGCCGAACCCGAACAACACGGTGACGACCGCCGAGCCGCTGGACAGCCTCGAGGCCAAGTTCCAGCTCAGCTTCAAGACCAAGATCGTGGAGAACATCTTCGGCGACAACGGCGACCTGTGGGGCGCCTATACCCAGAGTTCGCGCTGGCAGGTCTACAACAGCGAGCAGTCGCGGCCGTTCCGCGAGACCAACTACGAGCCGGAGCTGGCGCTGGTGTTCCGCAACAACTACAGCCTGTTCGGCTGGAAGGGACGGATGACCGGGATCCAGCTCAACCACCAGTCCAACGGCCGCAGCGATCCGTTCTCGCGCAGCTGGAACCGGGCGATCCTCAACGTCGGCCTGGACCGCGAGAACTGGGCGCTGGTGCTGCGCCCGTGGTACCGGCTCCCGGAAAGCGACCGCCAGGACAACAACCCGGACATCGAGGACTACATGGGCCGCGGCGACGCGACCCTGACCTACAACCGCGGCGGCCACGAAATCTCGCTGATGGCGCGGCATTCGTTGCGCGGCGGCGATCGCTCGCACGGCGCGGTGCAGCTGGACTGGGGCTTCCCGATCAGCAACCTGCTGCGCGGCCATGTGCAGGTGTTCGACGGCTACGGCGAGAGCATGATCGACTACAACCATCGCGCCACCTACGTGGGCCTGGGCGTGTCGCTGCTGGAGTGGTACTGAGCCGTTGACAGCGCGGCGGCGCTCGGCCGCCGCGCGCGACTGCCGCCGCGCTCAGGTCCAGTCGGTCAGGCCTTCGCGGCGGTAGGTTTCCTGGAACGCGGGGCGCGCCTTCATCCGCTGCGCATGCGCCTGCAGCGCCGGCCAGGTATCGCTGGGCCGCGGCATGTTGCGCGACCAGCGCATCAGCATGGTCAGCACAAAATCGGCGGCGCTGCAGTGTTCGCCCAGCAGGTACGGCCCGTGTTGCTGCAGATGTGCCGCGACCTCGTCCCACGCGTGTTCCAGGGACGCACGGGCGCTGACGCGCACGCGTTCGGCATTGTCGGCACCGGCCGGTTCGTCGGGATAGAACCAGTCGCGATAGGCCGGCATCAGGGTGTAGGCGCAGAACAGCATCCAGCGGTAGTACGACGCGCGCTCTGGGGTCCCCGTCGGCGGCACCAGACCGGCGTGCGGATACAGGTCGGCCAGGTGCATGGCGATGGCGACCGATTCGGTCAGCACCTGCCCATCCAGCACCAATGTCGGCACCCGCCCCTGCGGGTTGAGCGCCAGATACTCGGGGCTTTTCTGTTCCCGGCGGTCGAAATCGAGCATGCGCAGCTCGAAATCGACCTGCAGCTCGATCAGCAACCAGTGGACGACGAAGGAGGCGGTGCTCGGCGAGCCGTACAGGACGATGGACACGGCGCTTTCCCCAAGAATGCGAAGCCAGCGCCGATTATCGACGCGCCGCCGGCGCAAGGCCAGCGCGCGGACGCCGGCGTTGCGCCGACGTCCATCTGGCGCCGGCTCAGGCCGGTTCGACCACCACCGGAATCTTGCCGATGCGCGACTGCCATTCGCGCGGGCCGGTCTTGTGCACCGACTCGCCGCTGGAATCCACCGCCACCGTCACCGGCATGTCCTTGACCTCGAACTCGTAGATCGCCTCCATGCCCAGGTCCTCGAACGCCAGCACGCGCGAGGCCTTGATCGCCTTGGACACCAGGTAGGCCGAGCCGCCGACCGCCATCAGGTAAACGGCCTTGTTGTCGCGAATCGCGTCGATCGCCGCATCGCCGCGCTCGGACTTGCCGACCATGCCCAGCAGGCCGGTCTGCTCCAGCATCTGCCGGGTGAACTTGTCCATGCGCGTGGCGGTGGTCGGGCCGGCCGGGCCCACCACTTCGTCGCGCACCGGGTCGACCGGGCCGACGTAATAGATGAAGCGGTTGGTGAAATCGACCGGGAGTTTCTCGCCGCGGTTGAGCATGTCGATCATGCGCTTGTGCGCGGCATCGCGGCCGGTCAGCAGCTTGCCGTTGAGCAGGACCACCTCGCCCGGCTTGAAGCTGGCGACTTCTTCGCGGGTGATGGTGTCCAGGTTGACCCGGCGCGCGTTGCTCGGGTTGTAGGTGAGCTTGGGCCAGTCTTCCAGCGACGGCGGCTCCAGCATCACCGGGCCGCTGCCGTCCAGGGTGAAGTGGGCGTGGCGGGTGGCGGCGCAATTGGGGATCAGCGCCACCGGCAGGTTGGCGGCGTGGGTCGGGTAGTCCTTGACCTTGATGTCCAGCACCGTGGTCAGGCCACCCAGGCCCTGCGCGCCGATGCCCAGCGCGTTGACCTTCTCGTACAGCTCCAGGCGCAGTTCCTCGGCGCGATTGGACGCGCCGCGCGCCTGCAGGTCGACGATGTCGATCGGCTCCATCAGCGCTTCCTTGGCCAGCAGCATCGCCTTCTCGGCGGTGCCGCCGATGCCGATGCCGAGCATGCCCGGCGGGCACCAGCCGGCGCCCATGGTCGGCACGGTCTTGAGCACCCAGTCGACGATGGAATCGGACGGATTGAGCATGGCGAACTTGCTCTTGGCCTCCGAACCGCCGCCCTTGGCCGCGACGATCACCTCGAGATGGTCGCCCGGCACGATCTTGGTGTTGACCACCGCCGGGGTGTTGTCCTTGGTGTTGGCGCGCTTGCCGGCCGGATCGGCCAGCACGCTGGCGCGCAGCTTGTTGTCCGGATGGTTGTAGGCGCGGCGCACGCCCTCGTTGACCATGTCCTCCACGCCCATCGTGGCGTCGTCCCAGCGCACGTTCATGCCGATCTCGAGGAACACGGTGACGATGCCGGTGTCCTGGCAGATCGGGCGGTGACCTTCGGCGCACATGCGCGAGTTGATCAGGATCTGCGCGATCGCGTCCTTGGCCGCGGGCGACTGCTCGCGCTCGTAGGCGGCGGCCAGGTTCTTGATGTAGTCGACCGGGTGGTAGTAGCTGATGTACTGCAGCGCGTCGGCGACGGACTGGATGAGGTCTTCCTGCTTGATCGAGGTCACGGCTGGCTCTACGGCTGGCGAGGGGGAAACCGGTCCATTTTAGGGCAAAGTGGCCGCCTCGCCCGCTGTCACGCCGGCACGCCCTGTTCCGTCCTGGTCGCCATGAGCCCCGATCCGACCTTCGAATCCCAGCGTCCCAGGCTGTTCGGCCTGGCCTATCGCCTGCTCGGCAGCCGCCAGGACGCCGAGGACGTGCTGCAGGACGCCTGGCTGCGCTGGCAGTCCAGCGACCGTGCCGCGATCCGCGATCCCGAGGCCTGGCTGGTGACCGCCACCACCCGGCTCGGGCTGGACCGGCTGCGCGCCGCGCGCAGCGCGCGCGTCCACTACACCGGCCCGTGGCTGCCCGAGCCGCTGGAGATCGCCGAGGGCACCGATCCGGCCGAGCGCCATGCGCGCGCCGAGCAGGTATCGGTGGCGTTCCTGGCGCTGCTGGAACGGCTGGGCCCGGACGAGCGCGCCGCGTATCTGCTGAAGGAGGCGTTCGACTACGACTACGCGCAGATCGGGCAACTGCTCGGGCATGCCGAAGCCAACTGCCGGCAGCTGGTGCACCGCGCACGCGAACGGCTCGCCGCCGGCCGACCGCGCTTCGCGGTGGCGCCGGAACGCCACCGGCAGCTGCTGGAGCGCTTCATGCACGCCTCGCAGCAGGGCGACCGCGGCGCGATCGTGGCCCTGCTCGACGCCAACGCGCGGATGCTGTCCGACGGCGGCGGCAAGGTCACCGCCACGCTGCGGCCGCTGCTCGGCGCCGAACGCATCGCGCGGCTGTACTGGGCGGTGTCGCGGCGCGGCCTGGACCTGCAGGCGCGGATCGGCACGGTCAACGGCGAGCCGGCGATCCTGCGCTTCAGCGGCACGCGACTGCATTCGGCGGTGCTGGTGGTGATCGAAGGCGAGCGCATCGTTGAGGTGCTGACGCTGATGAATCCGGACAAGCTGCCGGCACTGGCCGCGCGCGACTAAACCGGCCGCGCAGCCGGGCGAGTGGCGGGGCGGTGTCGGCAGGCATGCGGTCGTCAGGGCACGTGGGCTGGCGGCCGCGCCAACACGGACTCGCAGCCCGCACCGGCGCGGTGTCACGACAGCGCACCGCGGCGCGTCCTTGTTGCGAAGGCGGCCATTGCGGCCGTCATGGAGCAACGCACGTGCACTTCCATCGCATCGACTACACCCGCCACGAACCCGTCGCCTTCCGCGCCCTGCTGAGCGCCAGCCAGCAGGTGCACGAGGGCGTGCTCAGCCCCGACCTGGCCGAACTGGTATTCCTGCGCGTCTCCCAGCTCAACGGCTGCAGCTACTGCATCGACATGCACGCCACCGCCTTGCGCAAGGCCGGCGTGGAGCCGCGCAAGCTCGACACCCTGGCCGGCTGGCGCGAGAGCCGCTTCTTCGACGCCCGCGAACGCGCCGCGCTGGCCTGGGCCGAAGCGCTGACCACCCTGCCCAGCGGCGCGCCGGCGGACGCGTGCTACGACGCGCTGGCGGCGCATTTCGATGCGCAGGGCATCAGCGCGCTGACCATGGCGATCGCGCTGATCAATGCCTGGAACCGGCTCGGCGTCGGCCTGCAACCGGCCATGCCGTAAGCGCAACGGCGTACCGGTTCCCGCCGGTACGCCCCGCCGCATCACAGCTGCAGCGCCCCTCCAATCCCGAATCCCGAATTCCCGATCTCGGCCCCAGACATGTCTCCGCAACACGCCATCGCTAGCGTCTGCGCATCACCAGCGCACAGCGAGGCGGGCATGACCGAGAAATTCATGGCGGGGACGGCAGTCGAGGACGAGGCGGACCTGGCCCTGGCCGAACCGGCGCCACAGGCCCCGGCCACCGCCCGCGACGGCCACCGCCTGCTGATGTGCGCGCCGCAGCACTTCGCGGTGGACTACGTGATCAACCCATGGATGGAAGGCAACGTGCACGCGGCCAGCCGCGAACGCGCGCAGGCGCAATGGGACGCGCTGGTCGCCGCGGCCGAAGCGGCCGGTGCCCGGGTCGAGCGCATCGCTCCGGCCGCCGGCCTGCCCGACATGGTGTTCAGCGCCAACGCCGGCCTGGTCCTCGGCGACAGCTTCGTGCCCAGCCGTTTCCGCCATGCCGAGCGCCGCGGCGAGGAGGCGCTGTTCGCCGACTGGTGCCGCCGCGCCGGCTTGCGCATCCGCACGCTGCCCGCGCACCTGCGCTTCGAAGGCGCCGGCGATGCGCTGCTGGACCGGGGCGCACGCCGCTTGTGGATGGGCCACGGCCATCGCAGCGACCTGGCCGCCGCGCACGCACTGGCCGAGCTGCTGGACATCGAGGTGATCCCGCTGCGCCTGGTCGATCCTCGCTTCTATCACCTGGACACCTGCTTCTGCCCGCTGCGCGACGGCTACCTGCTGTACTACCCGGCCGCGTTCGACAACTACGCCCAGGAAGCCATCGCCCGCCGCGTCCCGCCGGCACGGCGCATCGCAGTGAGCGAGGCCGATGCCCTCGCCTTCGCCTGCAACGCGGTGGACCTGGACCAGCGCCTGCTGCTCAACCACGCCTCGCCCGCACTGTGCGCGGCCCTGGCCCGGATCGGCTACCGCGTGGTGCAGACCCCGCTGGACGAATTCCTCAAGGCCGGCGGCGCGGCCAAGTGCCTGACCCTGCGGCTGGACGAGTGAGGCTGGATCGGCGCTTTTTCCGATGAGGGCGGTGCGGGTTGGCCCAGGGCGATCGGTTGCGACTTGGACACGGTTGGCAAGGCCCGTCGCGACTGAAGTCGCTCCCACAGTGAAACCGACAGGCCTGGCAGTGGACCACAGTATTCCGGCACCGCCAGCCGTCGCCGGAGTATCGCGGGTCGCCTGAGTGGGTAGCAGTCGTTCGGCAAGCCCATTGTGGGAGCGACTTCAGTCGCGACAGGCCTTGCCGGTCAAGCCCAATGCAGCGCAGACAGGCGCAACAGCTCTCACTCCCGCGCGCCGACCTTGAGTTCTGCACGCCGCCCAAACACTCCCCGCGCACGCCCGGCCCCGGCACAATGCACCGATGGCCTCTTCTCCTCCTTCCCACGGTGCCGCGCCCGCCGCGTCCCGCACCGGCCCCAGCCTGCGCGAGCGCTTCGACGCGATGCGCAACCTGCCGCCGTTCCTGCGCCAGATCTGGCAGACCAGCCGCTGGCTGACCCTGACCAGCATCGGCCTGCGCGTGCTGCGCGCGCTGATCCCGGTGGCCTCGCTGTACATTGGCAAGCTGATCATCGACGAGGCGATCCATCTGGTCGGGCAGTCGCCCGGCTTCACCTCGTTCGGCGAGGCGCTGGCCAGCGGGCGGCTGCAGCGGCTGCTGGAGCTGCTGGCGCTGGAACTGGCGCTGGCGATCGGCTCGGACCTGCTCGGGCGGCTGGTGAGCTATGCGGACACGCTGCTGTCGGAGCTGTTCAACAACGTCACCAGCGTGCAGCTGATGGAGCATGCCGCGCAGCTGGACCTGGAGGATTTCGAGGACCCGGAGCAGCAGGACAAGCTCGACCGCGCGCGGCGCCAGACCATGGGCCGGATGAACCTGATGAGCCAGCTGTTCGGCCAGGTGCAGGACGCGATCACCGTGGTCAGCTTCGCGATCGGCCTGGTGGTGTATGCGCCGTGGCTGATGCTGCTGCTGGCCGTGGCGCTGATCCCGGCGTTCGTCGGCGAGGCGCATTTCAACGCGCTGGGCTATTCGCTGAACTTCCAGTGGACCGCCGAGCGGCGCCAGCTCGACTACCTGCGCCAGGTCGGCGCCAGCGTCGAGACCGCCAAGGAAGTGAAGATCTTCAACCTGCACAGCTTCCTGATCGGGCGCTACCGCGCGCTGGCCGACCGCTTCTTCCAGGCCAACCGCGCGCTGGCGCGCAAGCGCATGCTGTGGGGCACGCTGCTGGCGGCGCTGGGCACGCTGGGCTACTACGCCGCCTACGGTTACATCGCCTGGCGCACGGTGCGCGGCGATTTCAGCATCGGCGACCTGACCTTCCTGGCCGGCAGCTTCCTGCGCCTGCGCCAGTTGCTGGAGGGGCTGCTGATCGGCTTTTCGCAGGTGGCCGGGCAGGCGCTGTACCTGGACGACCTGTATTCGTTCTTCCGCATCGTGCCGGAGATCCGCACCCGGCCCGGCGCGGTGCCGGTGCCGCGGCCGATCACGCGCGGCTTCGTGTTCGAGAACGTCGGCTTCCGCTATCCGGACGCCGAGCAATGGGCGGTGCGACACCTGGACTTCGCCCTGCACGCCGGCGAAGTGCTGGCGCTGGTCGGCGAGAACGGCGCCGGCAAGACCACCCTGGTCAAGCTGCTGGCGCGGCTGTACGACCCGGACGAGGGCCGCATCCTGCTCGACGGCCGCGACCTGCGCGACTACGACCTGGACGATCTGCGCGCCAACCTGGGGGTGATCTTCCAGGACTTCGTGCGCTACCACCTCAGCGCCGGCGAGAACATCGGCGTCGGCCGGGTCGATTCGATGGCCGATGCCACGCGGATCCGCGCCGCCGCGCAGCGGGCGATGGCCAGCGAACTGATCGAAGGCCTGCCGCACGGCTACGAGCAGCTGATCGGACGCCGCTTCAAGACCGGCGTGGACCTGTCCGGCGGGCAGTGGCAGAAGATCGCGATCGCGCGCGCCTACATGCGCGATGCGCAGGTGATGATCCTCGACGAGCCCACCGCGGCGCTGGATGCGCGCAGCGAATTCGAGGTGTTCCAGCGTTTCAAGGAACTGTCCGACAACCGCACCGCGGTGCTGATCTCGCACCGCTTCTCCAGCGTGCGCATGGCCGACCGCATCCTGGTCCTGGCCGGCGGCCAGATCGAGGCCAGCGGCACCCACGCCGAACTGATGGCGCAGGGCGGGCGCTACGCGGAGCTGTTCGAACTGCAGGCCGCTGGGTATCGTTGAGCCTCGCCTGCCCTTTCGGACCCGCCATGCCGCGACGCCTCCTGCCCTGCCTGCTCGCCGCCGCCATGGCGTTTCCCGCTGCCGCGGCCGACCCGGTCCCCGCGCCCTCGGACTACGCCGCGGCCAAGGCGCTGGCAGACCGCGACGAGGCCGCGCTGCCTAGCGCGTTGGCCGAGCGCCTGCAGGCGCTGCAACGCGCGGCGCTGGACGAGGGCGTGGCCAGTTGCGCCACGCCGCGGCCGGACATCGCGCCGTTCGCCATCGTGGTCCAGCTGCAGGCCGACGGCAGCGTCGCTGCGAGCTGGCGCAACGGCACCACGCCGCTGGCGCTGTGCCTGGAGCGTTTCCTGCGCCAGCGCCCGCTGCTGGCCCCGCCGCAGGCGCCGCTGTACCTGTCCTACGAGCTGTCGTTCACGAAGTGACGCGCGGCGGGATGGACTGGCCCAAATGAGATCGCCTCTCATTTGAGTCAACATGGGGTAGAATGGCCGCAGCTCCTTCCCCATAACGATCAACGGCATGTCCTCTGCTTTTGGCCCCGAAACGGTGCTCGAAGTCCGTCACTGGACGGACGACTACTTCAGCTTCACCACCACCCGCAACGAAGGTTTCCGCTTCGACAACGGCCAGTTCGTGATGATCGGCCTGGAGACCGAGACGCGGCCGCTGCTGCGCGCCTACTCCATCGCCAGCGCCAACTGGGAAGAGCGGCTGGAGTTCTTCAGCATCAAGGTGCCGGACGGCCCGCTGACCTCGCGCCTGCAGCACATCAAGCCGGGCGATTCGGTGCTGGTCGGCAAGAAGCCCACCGGCACGCTGCTGATCAGCGACCTGCACCCGGGCCGGCACCTGTACCTGCTCGGCACCGGCACCGGCCTGGCGCCGTGGCTGTCGGTGATCAAGGATCCCGAAACCTACGAGCGTTTCGACAAGGTGATCCTGACCCACGGCGTGCGCTTCGAAAAAGACCTGGCCTACCGCGACTACTTCGAGAACGAGCTGCCGCAGCACGAGTTCCTCGGCGACACGATCCGCGAGAAGCTGCTGTACTACCCGGCGGTGACCCGCGAGGACTTCCGCAACCGCGGCCGCCTCACCGAGCTGATCGAGAACGGGCAGATGCAGCAGACCCTGGGCCTGCCGCCGCTGGATCCGGAACACGACCGGGCGATGATCTGCGGCAGCCCGCAGATGCTGGCCGACCTGCGCCAGACCCTGGACGCGCGCGGCTTCGTCGCCTCCTCGCGGATCGGCACGCCGGGCCATTACGTGTTCGAGCGGGCCTTCGTCGAGAAGTAGCCGGCGACCGCGATATTTGCGCCGGCCAACCGCGGCGCGCTTTTGTAGGAGCGGCTTCAGCCGCGACAGCTGCTATCCGTAGAGCCTGTCGCGGCTGAAGCCGCTCCTACAGAAAAGCGGGCCGCCTGCGCATCAAGCACTCAACCCAGCGCGCGCTCGATGTCCGCGGCCAGCGCTTCGGGCTTGTCGGTCGGCGCATAGCGCGCCAGCACCTGCCCGTCGCGGCCGACCAGGAACTTGCTGAAGTTCCACTTGATCGCGGCGATGCCGAGCAGCCCCGATTTCTGCTGCTTGAGCCATTGCCACAGTGGATGCGCCGCGTCGCCGTTGACCTGCACCTTGGCGAACATCGGGAAGTCGACCTCGTAGGTCAGCGCGCAGAACTGCTTGATCTCCTCGGCGTCGCCGGGTTCCTGTTGGCCGAACTGGTCGCACGGGAAGCCGAGCACCACCAGCCCGCGTTCGCGGTACTGCCGCCACAGCGCTTCCAGCCCGGCGTACTGCGGGGTGAAGCCACACTTGGAGGCGACGTTGACGATCAGCAGCACCTTGCCCGCGTAATCGGCCAAGGGTTGCGGGCGGCCGTCGATGTCGTCGGCGGTGAAGGCGTAGGCGGTGGTCGGCGTGTCCATGCACTCAATCCTCGACGGTGGCGATGCGCGCGGGCGCGGCGAACGGTTCGATGCCCAGCGCGGCATGCACTTCGCTGGGGTAATAGGCGGTGCCCTGCTTGACCACCAGCGCGACCTTGCGCAGGTCGGCGATGTCGCGGGTCGGGTCGCCGTCGACCAGGATCAGGTCGGCGCGCTTGCCCGGAGTGATCGAGCCGCGGCTGTCCAGCGTGCGCGAGTACTTGGCGCCGTTCCAGGTCGCCACCTGCAGCGCCTGCGCCGGAGTCAGCCCGGCCTGCACGTACAGTTCGATCTCGCGCTGCAGGGTGAACCCGGGCGTGGCGTCGGTGCCGGCCACCAGCGGCACGCCGGCCCGGTACAGGCGCCCGACGAAGGCCACCATCTTGTCGTAGGACCGGGTGTACAGCGCCGCGGTGGCGTCGTCGGGAATGTCGAACTCGGCGCTGCGCAGCCCGCGCTGCACGTCCGGCGGCAGGTGCTCAGCGACCGCGGCGTAGGCCTGCGACAGTTCGCCCGGGCGCTGGCGGATGAAGTCGAAGGTGGCCACGGTCGCATCGATCACGGTCTGCCGCTTGGCCAGCTCCTGCACGAAGGCCTGCACCGGCGCAGAGTCGAAATCCAGGTCGGCGGTGCGCTTGGCCGGCAGGTAGAAGCGCTCCAGCGTGCGCGTATCGGTGTCGTGGGTGGCGTAGAAGTTCAGCAGCACCTGGTTGATGTGCTGGATCTCGTCGTAGCCCTGCTCCACCGCCTCGTGCGCGAGCATGTGCACGGGGATGTGCCCGCTGACGCGCAGGCCCTTGGCGTGCGCGTAGGCCGCGGTGTCGCGCACCAGCGCCTGCGGGAACGAGTTGTAGATCTTGATGCCGACGTAGCCGTGCGCCGCGTACCAGTCGACAGCCTCGTTGGCCTGCGCCTGGGTGCTGATCACGAAGCCGTTGCGCGCCGACATCGGGCTCTCGCCCTCCAGGAACCCGCAGGCGACCAGGCTCGGCATCAGCAGCTGGCCGGCGCGTTCTTCCTGCATCACCTGCTGCAGCGTGGCGTTGTCGTTGCCCATGTCGCGCACCGTGGTGACGCCGGCAGCCAGGTGCAGGCCGCCGTCCCAGCGGCCGACATGCCCGTGCATGTCGAACAGGCCCGGCAGCAGCACCCGCCCCTGCGCGTCGATCACCTGCTGCGCCTTCGCCGGCGCGGCGCCGGTGGCGGCCACCGAGACGATCTTGCCGTCGCGCAGCAGCACGTCGGAGGCGGCGCCGAGCGTGGCGTGCTCGCTGTCGAACACGCGCGCGTTGCGGATCAGCGTGGTGCCGGGCAAGGGATGCGCCAGGCGCTGCTGCAGGTCGACCAGGGCGGTGGCCTCGGCCTGCTTCTGCGCCGCTTCCAGCGCGTCGGCGTCCTTCTCGTAGCCGGTCTCGATCAGTTGCATCCAGCCGGGCGCGATGAACGCGAACAGGCGCGGCGCGGCGCCGGTGGTGAGCCAGGCGAAGGTGGGCGTGAAGCCGACCCCGGTCAGCGCCACCAGCTGCACCTCGCGCGCGCTGTTGCCGCGGCCGACCTGCGCCTGCACCAGCTTGCGCAGGGTCAGGCTGCCGCTGGGGATCAGCGGCAGCTTGCCGTCGCTGCGGCGGACCAGCGCGCTCACCGCCGCCGAGGTCGCCGCCGGCGTGCCGCCGAGCGGCCAGTATTGGGCGCTGCCGGCCACGCGCCGCTCGCCCTGGTCGGACGCGGTCTTCCAGTGCACGCGCTCGCCGTCGCGGCTGAAGCGCTCATCCACCGGCGCGCCGAAGGTCGAGGTGCCCTGCACCTGGTAGGTCTTGAAGGTGCCGTCGGCCGCCAGCGTGAACTGCTCCTTCAGTTCCGGGCCGCGGCCGTTGTCCTTGAACACGAAGTCCACGCGGGTGACGCCGTCGTCGCCGACCTCGACGGTCTGCTGCCCGGCCTGCGTGCCGCCGTCCACCAGCGCCACGTAGCGCAACGTCTGCGCCGACCACGCCGGCGCCGCCCATGCCGCGCACGCGGCCACGCACAAGCCGAACATCGCTTTCATCGGTTCTCCCCGCGGCCGTCGGCCGTCTTCACGCAATGGCGGTGGTCTGCATCGGTCTGGCGCTATATGACGCCGCCGCCGCGGCGAAGGCAAGCGCGGGCGCAGCATGCGCCGGGCCTGGCGCGGGGCACCCATGGCTTTAGTCACAGGCCACATGCGCCATGCTGGGGTAGCCTGCATGGTCCGCCTTATCGCTGGATGCCGCTTGATGACCACCCGCCTCGCCCTCGCGCTCGCCGCCACGCTCGGACTCGCCATGCCTGCCTACGCCAACGCCGCCACGCCCGCCGCTTCGCAGGCGGCCACCCAGGGCAACCCGTTCTTCGCCGAAAGCCCGTTGCCGCTGCACTACCCGCAGTTCGACCGGATCAAGGACAGCGACTTCGCCCCGGCCTTCGATTCCGGCATGGCGCAGCAGCTGAAGGAAGTGGAGGCGATCGCCAACCAGAAGGCCAAGCCGACCTTCGACAACACCATCGTGGCGATGGAGAAGAGCGGCCAGGTGCTGGACCGCGCCACCACCGTGTTCTTCAACCTGGTCGGCGCCGACACCAACGACGCGCGCAAGCAGCTGCAGGCCGATTATTCGGGCAAGTTCGCCGCGCACCGCGACACCATCTCGCTCAATCCCAAGCTGTTCGCGCGCATCCAGGCGCTGTACGACACCCGCGACCAGCTCGGCCTGGACGCGCAGGGCGTGCGCCTGGTCGAGAAGTACTACAGCGATTTCGTGCGCGACGGCGCCAAGCTCGGCGATGCCGACAAGACCAAGCTCAAGGCGATGAACGCCGAGCTGGCCAAGCTCGGCACCCAGTTCAGCCAGAACGTGCTGGCCGAAGTGAACGCCGCCGCCGTGGTGGTGGACGACGTCAAGCAGCTCGACGGCCTGTCCGACGAACAGATCGCCGCGGCGGCCGAAGCGGCCAAGGCGCGCAAGCTCGACGGCAAGTACGTGATCGCGCTGCTCAACACCACCGGCCAGCCGCCGCTGACCCAGCTCAAGGACCGCGCGCTGCGGCAGAAGATCTACGAAGCCTCGGTGTCGCGCGGCAGCCACGGCGGCCAGTACGACAACACCGCGCTGGTGTCGCGGATCATGAGCCTGCGCGCCGACCGTGCCAAGCTGCTGGGCTATCCGAACCACGCCACCTATTCGCTGGAAGACCAGACCGCCAAGACGCCCGAGGCGGTCAACGCGATGCTCGGCAAGCTGGCCCCGGCCGCGGTGGCCAACGCCAAGCGCGAGGCCGCCGACCTGCAGGCGATGATCGACAAGGAACAAAAAGCGGCCGGCAAGCCGAGCTTCACCCTCGCCGCCTGGGACTGGGCCTACTACAGCGAGAAGGTGCGCCAGGCCAAGTACGACTTCGACGAGAGCCAGCTCAAGCCGTACTTCGAACTGAAGAACGTGCTGGAGAACGGCGTGTTCTACGCCGCAAACCAGGAGTACGGGCTGACCTTCAAGCAGCGCACCGACCTGCCGACCTACCGCGACGACCTGCTGGTCTACGACGTGTTCGACGCCGACGGCACCCAGTTGGCGATCTTCATCGCCGACATGTACGCGCGCGAATCCAAGCGCGGCGGCGCGTGGATGAACTCCTACGTGTCGCAGTCGGCGCTGACCGGCTACAAGCCGGTGGTCGCCAACCACCTCAACATCCCCAAGCCGCCGGCCGGGCAACCGACCCTGCTGACCTGGGACGAGGTCACCACCGCGTTCCACGAGTTCGGCCATGCGCTGCACGGCATGTTCTCCAACGTGAAGTACCCGTACTTCTCCGGCACCAGCGTGCCGCGCGACTTCGTCGAGTTCCCGTCGCAGGTCAACGAGATGTGGGCCGACGACCCGGCCATCCTCAAGCACTACGCCAAGCACTACCAGACCGGCGCGGCGATGCCGCAGGCTTTGCTGGACAAGGTGGTGGCCGCGGCCAAGTTCAACCAGGGCTTCGCCACCACCGAGTACCTGGGCGCGGCGATGCTGGACCAGCGCTGGCACCAGCTCGGCGCCGGCCAGGTGCCGCCGGCATCGGGGGTGATGGACTTCGAGGCCAAGGCGCTGGCCGCCGACGGCATCGCCTACGCGCCGGTGCCGCCGCGCTACCGCACGCCGTACTTCAGCCACATCATGGGCGGCTACGCGGCCGGCTACTACGCCTACATCTGGTCCGAAGTGCTCGACGCCAACACCCAGCAGTGGTTCAAGCAGCACGGCGGACTCAGCCGCGCCAACGGCGACCGCTTCCGCCAGACCCTGCTCTCGCGCGGCGGCAGCGTCGATGCGATGCAGCTGTTCCAGGACTTCGCCGGGCACGCGCCGAAGATCGAGCCGTTGCTGGAAAAGCGCGGCCTGACCCCGGGCGGCGGCGACGGCGCCCTGCCGCAGACGCCGGCCGGCAAGGACTGAGCCAGCGCGAAATGCGTCCGACGCCGTCCGCTCGCGGGCGGCGTTTTCGTTTACGGCGCCGCCGCGGCAGGCGGACGCCGTGGGTCAGCCGGCGTCGTCGATGCCGGCGAGCATCTTCTTGAGCAGCGTCTCCAGTTGCACCTGCTCGGCCTCGTCGAGGCCGGCGGTCTCCTCTTCCAGGAAGCCGCACACACTCGGCAGCATGCCTTCGATCAGCGCGATCCCGGCCGGCTGCAGGGTCAGGGTGATCTTGCGCCGGTCCTCGGGGCTGGCCGAGCGCAGCAGCAGGTCCTTGGCGCACAGGCTGTCGGTGAGGCGGGTGATGTTGGCCGGCTTCTCGCTCGCCGCCTCGGCCATCTCGGTGGGGGTGATGCTCTGCCCAGGCGTGCCGTACAGCATCATCAGGATCTCGTACTCCGGCGGGCTGATGCCGTGCGCCTTGAGCAGCACGCAGGCATTGGCGTGGACGCGCTTGTACAGGTGCTTGACCAGCCTGACCAGGATGGCCGGTTCGCGGGGAAACGCAGGGTAGCGCTCGCAGGTATGCGCAACGCGGCGCTCGGTCTGATCGAAACTTCCCATGGGGGATCGGGATCGCATGTGGGTCGAAGCTGCCATGCTACCCACTGTCGCGCCGCAGCGGCGGCGGCGCGCAGCTCAACGCGGCACGCGATACCCTCCGCGTACCCCTTCCGGCGACAGCAGCAACTGCCACAGCTGCGCGCGGCGGCAACGGAAGGTGGCCATCGACCCGGCCAGATAGAAGCGCCACATGCGCCGGAAGCGCGCGTCGTAGCGCTGCGCGTCCAGCCGCGGCCAGGCCGCCTCGACGTTGTCGCGCCAGGCCTGCAAGGTGCGGTCGTAGTCGGCGCCGAAGTTGTGCCAGTCCTCGCATACGAAGCGGCCTTCCAGCGCCACCGCGATCTGCGCGGCCGAGGGCAACATCGAATTGGGAAAGATGTAGCGCGCGATCCACGGATCGGTACGGTGCCGCGACACGTTGCTGCCGATGGTATGCAGCAGGAACAGCCCGTCCGGATGCAGGCAGCGCCGCGCCTGGGCGATATAGGTGCGGTAGTTCTTGTCGCCGACGTGCTCGAACATGCCGATCGAGAAGATCGCATCGAAACGTTCGTCCACCGCGCGGTAGTCCTGCAGGCGGATCTCGACCGGCAGGCCGCGGCACAGCTGCCGCGCGTACTCGGCCTGGGCCTGCGACACGGTGACGCCGACGCCGGCCACGCCATAGCGCTCGGCGGCGAACTTCAGCGCCTCGCCCCAGCCGCAGCCGATGTCCAGCACGCGCATGCCCGGGCGCAACCGCAGCTTGCGGCAGACCAGATCCAGCTTGGCCTCCTGCGCCGCATCCAGGTCGTCGGCCGCGGCCCAGTAGCCGCAGCTGTAGACCAGGCGGCGACCGAGCATCGCCTGGTACAGGTCGTTGCCCAGATCGTAGTGGCGGCGTCCGACCTCGTAGCTGCGGCGCCCGCGCTGCAGGTTGAACATGCGTGCGCGCAGCGCATAGGCCAGGTCGGCGATGCCGTGCACGCGCTGGTCCAAGCGGGCACCGATCAGCCGCGCCAGCGTCTCGTCCAGCGCCGGCGCATCCCACCAGCCGTCCATGTAGCTTTCGCCCAGGCCCAGCGACCCCTGCGCCAGCACCCGCGCGTAGAAGCGCGGATCGTGCACGTGGAGGTCGTGCGGTCGCTGGCCGTCGATCCGCACGTCGGCACCGGCGAGCAGATCGACGACACGACGCTGCAGCGGCCCGGCCATGCCCGCAGCACCCCGCTACGCCGCGAACAGCTCCGCGTATTCCGGCGCGACCAGGCCGCGCAGCACGCTCGCCGGGACATCCACCGACTGCGTGCCATCGGAATACGGTCCCACCTGGTAGGGCGGGAACACGAAGCGCAACGCCACGATCTTGCCGGCGGCATCGACCAGCGGCTGGAACTGGCTGAAGTTCTGCGCCTGCGGCTCGGTGCCTTCGGCGATCATCTTGTCGGCGCTGCGCACCTGTTCGTCGTGGTCCTCCGGCGGCAGCTGCTCGGCGTCCACCCGCGCCTGTACCGCCTGGCGCAGTTGCGCGGCGACGTAGTCGGCCACCTGCGTCCAGCCCTTGGGATCGGGGATCAGCGTCTCGGCGGTGAGCATGCGCTGCTGCTGCGGCAGCCATACGAAGCGCGCCACCAGCGGCTCGCCATGGGCGCCGCCGGTATAGCGGCTGCCGTCGGCCGCCACGGCCACCAGCTCGGGCCGCTCCAGCAGCATCTCGAACTGCAGCGACAGTTCGTAGGGCGCGCTGGGACGGTCGTTGCCGAGGCCGCCGACCGCCTGCATCAATTCCTCGCGCGCGGCCTGCGCATAGCGCCCGACCGCCTCGGCCAGGCCCGGATAGCGGTTCAGCGCCGGCGGGAAGGTGATGCCGACGACGTAGCTGGGGCTGTGCTCGATCACGTCCTTCAGCTCCGCCGGCGCGGCCGCGACCGGCGCGGCCGCCGCGACGGGCGCAGCAGCGGCCGGCGCCGGTTCGGCGGCGGGCGTGGCCGTCTCGCGCTTGCACCCCGCCACGGCCAGCGTCGTCGCCAACGCCAACGCCGTCCACCGCCATCGATTGTTCGGTCCTGCCTGTGCCCTGTCCCTCACGTCCACTGCCCCTGTGTCCTGCGTTTGTGTGATGACGGATTATCGCGCCGTCGCCGCGTCGTGCGCACTCAGCCGAGCAAATCGGCGTATTCGGGATGGCGCTGGAAGAACGTCGCCGCATACGAACAGGCCGGGACCACCTTCAGTCCCTGCGCCCGCGCATGCGCCAACGCCGCCGTCACCAACCCCGCCGCCAGCCCGCGGCCGCCGATCGCGGCCGGCACGCCGGTATGGGTGATGACCAGGCGCCCGTCCTGCAGCAGGTAGTCCAGCGCGGCCTCGTGGCCGTCCAGTTGCAGCGCGAAACGCTGCCGCTGCGGGTCGTGCTCGATCGGCGGGAGGGACGCGGCGTTCATGGCCAGATTCGTGCGATGGAACGCGCAGTCTGGTCGGCCGCGCGCCGCGACGATGTGAAGCCGCGCGCCGCGCTGCGTCACCCGCGGCCGACGCATTGCGTCACTTCCGGCCTGGGAGGCGCCTCGCCACGCCCCGGCATGACCCGGCCGGCGCCCGCACCGCCCTTGCGGCTGCCCGCATCTGGGCCTGCGCCCTAAAGTCCCGCCGCGCGCGGCCGCTACCAAGCGTGCAGCAGCGTGGAAACCTGGCATGCGACTTGCGGATTCCATCACGATGTCATCGAACAGGGGCGATACGTATGAGCGACAACGAACAGATCCATGGCGACCACGATGCGTCGTTGCTGGAAGGGCTGTACCAGCTGGTAGTCAGCGGCCACACCCAGGGCTGGGAATTCGACCAGCTCAACAGCGAGGTCTACGACCGGCTGAAGGAAACCTACGCGCACGCCGGCATCGGCAGCGCCCAGGTGCAGTTGCGCGGCCAAGAGGCCGCCTGAGCGACCAAGCGCCCGCTCCGGCCCGCGGCGCGGGCCGGAGGCACCGCCCGCCCGGGCGGTCGATCGCCACCATGGCACGCCGGCCACGCTGGCGGCCCGATTCCCGAAGTCCTCCCGCCCCTCGCACCGCCGCCGTTGGCCGACCGCGACGGGATCCAGCCGCGACAAGTCGCGCGCCGCGTCCTAGCCGCGGCCGAAGCGCGGCTGCGCCAGCTGGTCGAGGAAATGCTGCAGCACCGACGGCTCCATGATCAGCAGGAACATCACCCCGAACGCCGCGCCGGCCAGGTGCGCGCTGTGGTTGACGTTGTCGCCGCCGCGGCGGTCCATCCAGATGCTGTAGCCGACGTAGAACAGCGCGTAGAGGATGGCCGGGATCGGGATCGGGATGAAGAAGAAGTAGATCCCGGTCCACGGCGCCAGCAGGATGTAGGCGAACAGCACCGCCGACACCGCGCCCGAGGCGCCCAGGCTGAAGTAGTTCGGGTTCTTCTGGTTCTTCAGGTAGCTGGGCAGGATCGCCACCACCAGCGCCGCCAGGTAGAACAGCGGATAGGTCAGCACGCTGCCGGTCTGCCGCTCCATCAACGTCTCGATCGGGCCGCCGAAGAAGTACAGCGTGATCATGTTGAACAGCAGGTGCGGGAAATCGGCGTGGATGAAGCCGTGGGTCACCAGGCGGTCGTACTGCCTGTGCCGGTCGATCGCCGGCGGCCACAGGATCAGCCGGTCGAGCAGCTTGCGGTTGTTGAACGCCACCCACGACACCAGCACGGTGAGGGCGATCAGGATCAGGTTGACGGGGGTGACGGACGGCATGGGGGGCCTCAGGCGGGACGGTAGTGGTCGACCATGCGGTAGCGGCGCGCGTACAGGCCGAACAGCAACGCGGCGATCAGGGCGAATGCGGCGAAGAAGAACATCAGGAACGCGGTTTCGCTGAGCCCGGTGCTGCCGATGTGCGCGGTGACGGTGTCGTTGCGCACCGCCGCGTTGGACAGCAGCACCCACAGGTTACCGACCGTGGTGGTCAGGTTCCAGAAGCTCATCACCACGCTCTTCATCGATTGCGGGGCCTGGCTGTAGGCGAACTCCAGGCCGGTCGCCGACACCAGCACCTCGCCGAAGGTCAGCAGCGCGTACGGCAGGATCTGCCAGGCGATGGACAGCGCGTCGCCGCCGTCCATCAGCACCTGCAGGGTACCGACCACGATCCAGGCCAGGCCGCTGAAGACGATGCCGACGGTCATCCGCCGCAGCGCGGTCGGTTCGTAGCCGCGGCGGCGCAGCAGCGGGTACAGCACCAGGTTGTTGAACGGGATCAGCAGCATCACCAGCGCCGGATTCAGCGCCTGCATCTGCGAGGCGCTGAACCAGTCGGGCATCTGCATCCGCTGGCCCTGCAGCACCCAGGTCGAGGCCTTCTGGTCGAACAGCGAGAAGAACGGCGTGACCAGCGCGAACACCACCAGCACCCGCAGCACCGCGCGCACCCCGTCCACCGCCGCGTCCGGATGCACCGCGCGCGCCCGCTCCAGCTGCCACCAGGTGCCACCGCCGATCCCGGCCAGCAGCAGCACCAGCGCCAGGCACAGGCAGATCACGATGCCCAGCGTCGGCAGCAGCGCGAAGCTGCCCAGCGCCAACGCCACCGCGACCACGGCGAGCGCCAGGCCGGGACGTCCCTGCCCCGGCACGCGGCGCAGCAGCGCGCTGCGCACCACCTGGGCGAAGCCGTGCGGATCCTTCGGCGGCAGCGGCACGTGCACGTAGCGGCGGCGTCCGGCCCAGAACACCAGCGTGGCCACGAACATCAGGATCCCGGGGATGCCGAACGCCCACGCCGGGCCGAGGTTCTTCAGCGCCAGCGGGATCAGCAGCGAGGCGAACAGCGAGCCGAAGTTGATGATCCAGTAGAACGCGTCGAACACCACCTTGGCCAGGTGCTTGTTGGACTGGTCGAACTGGTCGCCCATGAACGAGGCCACCAGCGGCTTGATCCCGCCCGCGCCCAGCGCAATCAGGCCCAGGCCGAGGAAGAAGCCGCCGCGGCTGCCTTCGAACAGCGCCAGGCAGGCATGGCCCGCGCAATAGACCAGGCTGAACCACAGGATGGTGTTGTACTTGCCGAAGAAGCGGTCGGCCAGCCAGCCGCCGAGCAGCGGGAAGAAGAACACGCCGATCATGAAGCTGTGCATGATGTGCTTGGCCTCGGCCTCGCGGCCGGGCGCGGTCATCTCCTGCAGCAGCAGCGAGGTGATCAGGAACTGCACCAGGATGTTGCGCATCCCGTAGAAGCTGAAACGCTCGCAGGCCTCGTTGCCGATGATGTAGGGAATCTGCCGCGGCATCTTCGCGCCGGCGTGGCCGTTCGCCGCGCTCATGCGCAGGTCCTCGTCGATGGTTCGCTCGTCACAGGCACCGTCCAGGCAAAATTTTCAGAAGGTTACCCGATCGTTCCAGGCGAATCGAACCGCCCGCAGTGCCCGCAATGACGTGCAGGTGCTTTCGCAAACGGCGCGCTGCACGCATCATGGGGGTCTTGTCCCGAAACGATGCCGCAATGATCCGACCCTGGCTGGCCCCCCTCCTGCTGTCGATGCTGCTGTGCAGCATGCCGTTGCTGGCCAGCGATGCGGGCCTGACCACCGAGGCCGAACGCAGCGGTTTCGCGCGCACCGGGCGCTACGCGGAGACCATCGCGCTGTGCGATGCGTTCGCGCAGCGCTATCCGCAGGCGGTGCGTTGCTTCGACTTCGGCACCACGCCCGAGGGCCGGCCGATGAAGGCGCTGGCGGTGTCCACCTCCGGCGCGCTGGACGCCGCGACGGCGCAGGCGCGCAAGTTGCCGGTGGTGCTGATCCAGGGCGGCATCCACGCCGGCGAGATCGACGGCAAGGACGCCGGCTTCCTGGCGCTGCGCCAGCTGCTCGACGGCCAGGCCGCGCGCGGCGCGCTGGACAAGCAGGTGTGGCTGTTCGTGCCGGTGTTCAACGTCGACGGCCACGAGCGCTTCGGCGCCTGGAACCGCCCCAACCAGCGCGGCCCGGAACAGATGGGCTGGCGCACCACCGCGCAGAACCTCAACCTCAACCGCGACTACGTCAAGGCCGACGCGCCGGAGATGCAGGCGATGCTGCGCCTGGTCGAGCAATGGGACCCGCTGCTGTACGTGGACCTGCACGTCACCGACGGCGCGCAGTTCGAGCACGACGTGTCGGTGCAGGTCGAGCCGCTGCACGCCGGCGACGCCGCGCTGCGCGGCGACGGCCTGCGCCTGCGCGACAACGTACTTGCCGACCTGAAGCGGCAGGGCTCGCTGCCGCTGCCCTACTACCCCTCGTTCGTGGTCAGCGACGACCCCGCCTCCGGCTTCGCCGACGACGTGGCCACGCCGCGCTTCTCGCACGGCTATTTCCAGCTGCGCAACCGCTTCGGCGTGCTGGTCGAAACCCATTCGTGGAAGCCGTATCCGCAGCGCGTGCGCATCACCCGCAACACCATCGTCTCGGTGCTGCAGCAGGTGGCGCGCAACGGCAGCCGCTGGCGCGCCGATGCGCTGGCCGCCGACGCGCGCGCGCAGCGGCTGGGCGGAAAGACGGTGGCGCTGGACTACCGCACCACCGAGCAGTCGCGGCTGGTGGATTTCCGCGGCTATGCCTACACCCGCACGCTGTCGCCGGTGTCCGGCGCGCTGATGACCCGCTACGACGAGCGCACGCCGCAGATCTGGCGGGTACCGTTGCGCGACCAGATCGTGCCCAGCGTCGAAGTGGTCGCGCCGCGCGCCGGCTACCTGGTGCCGGCCGCGCAGGCCGCGCCGGTGGCGGCCAAGCTGCGCCAGCACGGCATCGCCTTCCGCACCCTGGACGCGGGCGCGACGCTGCCGGTGCAGAGCTTCCGTGCCGACGATGCCGGCTTCGCCGCGCGCTCGTCCGAAGGCCACCAGCGGCTCACCGTGAAGGGCGCCTGGCGGCCGGAAACGCGCACGCTCGGCGCAGGCGCGCTGTTCGTGCCGATCGCCCAGCCCAAGGCGCGGCTGCTGATGGCGCTGCTGGAGCCGCAGGCGCCGGACTCGCTGCTGCAATGGGGCGAGTTCAACAGCGCCTTCGAGCGCACCGAATACATGGAAGACTATGTGGCCGAGGACGTGGCGCGGCAGATGCTGGCCAGCGACCCGGCACTGAAGGCCGAATTCGAGAGCAAGCTCGAGCACGACGCCGACTTCGCCAAGGATCCGCATGCGCGGCTGGAGTTCTTCCACCGCCGCCATTCCTCCTGGGATGCGCAGTACCGGCTGTATCCGGTGCTGCGCAGCGACGAAGCGCCGTCCTAGCGCTTCACCGGCTCTCCCCTTCCCCGACTCCCCCCGATGCGCAATCCCTTCAGCTGCTAGAGAGGCCTCACGCCCCGCTATGAAAACGTTTTCAGGACTCCTTTGCCTGGCGCTCGCCTTGGCCTGGCCGGCCTTCGCCGCGCCTGCGCCCGCGACCGACAAGGACGCACCGACGCTCAGCGTGGTCACGCTGAACCTGTACCACGACAAGCTCGACTGGCCGCAGCGGCGCACCCAGATCGTGCAGACCCTGCGCGAACTGCGGCCCGACGCGATCGCGCTGGAAGAAGTGATCCAGCACGACAAGCTGCCCAACCAGGCGCAGTGGCTGGCCGAGCAGCTCGGCTACCAGTGGTACTTCACCAGCGTCGATCCGCCCGGCGCCGCGCAGCGCTACGGCAACGCGCTGCTGACCCGCCGCCCGATCCTGGCGCGCGAGCAGATCCGCCTGAACCCGCTCGACGACAGCCGCACCGCCGGACGCCTGCGCCTGGACGTGGACGGCCGCGTGGTCAATCTCTACGTCACCCACCTGCACTGGACCGAGGCCGGCGGCGCGCTGCGCGAGCGCCAGCTGCAGGACCTGCTGACCTGGGTCGACGCCACCGCCGACGGCGCGCCATCGCTGCTGGCCGGCGACTTCAACGCCAGCGCCGACGCGCCCGAACTGGCCGCGCTGCGCGCCGGTTTCGGCGACAGCTACGGCAGCCTGCACGGCGCCAAGGACGGCCGCGCCGACAGCACCCTGAACCCGAAGTTCAATCCGCCCCGGCGCATCGACCACGTGTTCTTCCAGCGCGAGCGCTTCGAACCGGTGAGCAGCCGCATCCTGTTCCGCAAGCCGGACGCGAACGGCGTCTGGGCCTCGGACCACTTCGGCCTGCTCAGCACCTTCCGCCTGGCGCCCAGCGCCGCGGCCGACGCGCAGCGCCCGTGGACCGATCGCGGCCTGGCGCCGGACCGGCGCGCCGCGCTGCTGGTGCAGGCGATGACCCAGGACGAGAAGTTCCAGATGCTGCACAGCTACTTCGGCCTGGGCAAGGACGGCGGTCCGCGGCCGCCGGGCGCGCTCGGTTCGGCCGGTTTCGTGCCGGCCATCGAGCGCCTGGGCATCGCCGCGCAGCAGCTGGCCGACGCCGGCGTCGGCGTGACCAATCCGGGCAACGTGCGCCCCGGCGACTACGCCACCGCGCTGCCGTCCGGCCCGGCCACCGCCGCCACCTGGAACCGCGCACTGGCCTACGCCGGCGGCGCGACGATGGGCCGCGAATCCTGGCAGCAGGGCTTCAACGTGCTGCTGGCCGGCAGCGTCAACCTACAGCGCGATCCGCGCAACGGCCGCAACTTCGAGTACGCCGGCGAAGATCCGCTGCTGGCCGGGGTCATGGTCGGCGAGTCGATCCGCGGCGTGCAGAGCCAGCGCGTGGTGTCGACGATGAAGCACTTCGCGATGAACGATCTGGAGACCGGGCGCAACACCCACAGCGCCGACATCGGCGAGCAGGCCATGCACGAATCGGACCTGCTGGCGTTCGAGCTGGCGCTGCAGATCGGCGAGCCCGGCTCGGTGATGTGTTCCTACAACCGCATCAACGGCATCTATGGCTGCGAGCACGACTACCTGCTCAACAAGGTGCTCAAGCAGGAATGGAAGTTCCCCGGCTACGTGATGTCCGACTGGGGCGGCGTGCACAGCGGTTCCAAGGCGGCGCTGGCCGGCCTGGACCAGCAATCGGCCGGCGAAGTGTTCGACAAGGCGGTGTACTTCGACGAACCGCTGCGCCTGGCGGTGGCCGGCGGCACGGTGCCGCAGGCGCGTCTCGACGACATGGTGCGGCGCATCCTGCGCGCGTTCATCGCCACCGGCAGCTTCGACCATCCGCCGCAGCGGCAGCCGATCGACGCCGTCGCCGGCGGCGACGCGGTGCAGAAAGTGGTCGAGGAAGGCACGGTGCTGCTGCGCAACGAGAACGACACCCTGCCCCTGCCGCGCACCCTGCGCCGCATCGCGGTGATCGGCGGCCACGCCGACAAGGGCGTGATCGGCGGCGGCGGCTCGTCGATGGTCGGCTTCACCGTCAACGGCGGCAACGCGGTGCCGGGGCTGGCCCCGACCACCTGGCCGGGCCCGGTGATGTTCCATCCGTCCTCGCCGCTGCAGGCGCTGCGCAAGGCGCTGCCGGATGCGCGGATCGACTACGCCAGCGGCGACGACGTGGCCGCGGCGGCCAAGCTCGCGCGCGGCGCCGAGGCGGTGATCGTGTTCGCCACGCAGTGGTCGGCCGAATCGGTGGACCTGCCCGACATCCGCCTGCCCGGCAAGCAGGACGCGCTGATCGCGGCGATGGCCAAGGCCAACCCGCGCACCGTGGTGGTGCTGCAGACCAACGGCCCGGTGGCGATGCCGTGGCTGCAACAGGTGCCGGCGGTACTGGAAGCCTGGTACCCGGGCATCCGCGGCGGCGAAGGGCTGGCGCGCCTGCTGCTCGGCGACGCCAACCCGTCCGGGCGCCTGCCGGTGACCTGGCTGCGCGACGTGGCGCAGTTGCCGCGGCCATCGATCCCGGGGCTGGGCTTCAAGCCGGCGCAACCGGCCGGCAGCAATGTCGACTACGACATCGAGGGCGCCAACGTCGGCTACCGCTGGTTCGCCGCGCGCGGCCTGGATCCGCTGTACGCGTTCGGCCACGGCCTGTCCTACACCCGCTTCGACTACGCCAACCTGAGCGTGCAGGCCGACGGCGCCAACGTGGTCGCCAGCTTCGACGTGCGCAACAGCGGCCAGCGCGAAGGCGCCGACGTGCCGCAGCTGTACCTGCGCCTGCCGCAGGGCCACCACACGCCGATCCGCCTGGTCGGCTGGGACAAGCTCACGCTCAAGCCCGGCGAGACCCGCCGCGTCAGCATCGTCGCCGAACCCAAGACCCTGGCCGACTACGACCCGGTGCAGCGCCAGTGGCGCATCGCCGCCGGCGATTACGAACTGGTGCTGGGCCGCTCGGCGACGCAGGCCGAGGCCACCGCGCCGCTGCGGCTGCAGGACACCGTGCTGCCGCACTGACCGCCGGTGGCTCCCGTGCGCGCGCCGCGGCGGCGCGTGCACGGGCCATTGCAACACCACGAACCTGGAACCGCATCACGCCAGAGCGATGACGCGGTTCGCGAACGAGGCCGGCGCGTTCCCGCATGGGCGCGCCGCAGCGATCCACTCGGCGTTCGACGCCGCATGCAGCGCCGCACGTTCCTACACGCGACGCTGAAGCCGCTGCCTCTAGCATCGTGCGCATGATGGGGACCACACGACGATGGCATCGCCTGGGCTGGCTGCTGCTGGCCCTGGTGGCGACTGCGCGCGCGCAATCGCTGCCCGCCGACCTGCCCGCGGCGCCCGCCACGCCGCCCGGCGCCGCGCTCAGCGTGGTCAGCCTCAATCTCGAACAGGACCGCAACGACTGGCCGGCGCGCCGCGTGCGCATCGTCGATGCGCTGCGCCGCCTGCAGCCCGATGCGATCGCGCTGCAGGAAGTGCTGCAGACTCCCGAATTGCCGAACCAGGCGCACTGGCTGGCCGCGCAGCTCGGCTACCACTGCCATTTCATCAGCGCCGATCCGCCGAGCCGGCCGCAGCGCCGCGGCAACGCCTTGCTGACCCGGTTGCCGGTGCTGGAGGAAGCGGAGACCCTACTGCATCCGTTCGAGGACTACAGCGTGGCCGGGCTGGTGCGCGTGGACCTGCACGGGCAGCCGGTGAACCTGTACTTCACCCGCCTGCATGCCGAGCGCGACGGCGGCGCCAACCGGCGCGAGCAGGCCGACGATCTGATGGCGTGGATCGACGCCACCGCCGAGGGCGTGCCGGCGTTGCTGGCCGGCGGTTTCTTCGCCGCCGCCGATGCGCCGGAACTGGCGCCGCTGGCGGCGCGCTTCGGCGACAGCGACGCGCGCCTGCGCGGCGCCCGCGCCGAGGAGGCGCCGCGCAACGGGCTGGACCCGCGCGTGTTCGCGCTCCCCGCGCAGGCCGACCATGTGTTCTTCGAACGCGGCCGCTTCCGCCCGCTGCGCAGCACGCGGCTGCTGCCGCGTGCGCCGGGCGCTGCGCGCGGCGCCGACCCGCGCGGCCTGCTGGTCGCGCTGCAGCCGCTGGATCCGCCGCCGGAAGACGCCATACCGCCGCTGCCGGGATCCTGAGCCCGCGCCGACCGCAGGGCGCTACAGCTCGATGATGCCGCGCTTGACCGCGATCGCCACCGCATGGGTGCGGTCGCGCGCGCCGAGCTTGCACAGGATGTTCTTCATGTGCGCCTTGACCGTCTCCTCGGCGATCGACAGCAGCGCGGCGATGGCCTTGTTGGAGTTGCCCGCGGCCACGCTCTGCAGCACCTGGATCTCGCGCGCCGACAGGCTGTCGCCGAGCAGGTGCTCGGCGATCTCCGCCGCCACTTCGGCCTGCACCTGGCGCCGGCCCTGCGACACCGCGCGCACCGTGTCGACCAGTTCGCGGCGCAGCCCGCTCTTGAGCAGGTAGCCGCTGGCGCCGGCCTCTAGCGCACGCACCGCCTGCACGTCGCCGCGCGAGGCGGTGACCACCACGATCCGCGCCTGCGGGAATTCCTTGCGCAAGGCGACGATCACCTCGATCCCGCCGAGCCCGGGCAACTGCAGGTCCAGCAGCACCAGGTCCGGGCGCAGCGCGCGATAGGCCTGCAGCGCCTGCAAGCCGTCGGCCGCCTCGCCGACCACGTGCAGGTCCGGCTGCGCGGCCAGCACCGCGGCCATGCCTTCGCGCAGCAACGGATGGTCGTCGACGACGAGGATGCGGATCGGCACGGACGACACTTCGCTCACTTCACTTGGTTCCGGACAGCCACTGGCGCAGGCGGCACCATAGCCGGTTTCGCGCCGGTTCGCGGTAGGCGCGGCGCGCCGGCAGGCGCAGATTGAGTTCGGTGCCCATGCCCGGCCGCGACCACACGTCCAGCCGCGCCTCGATGCGCCGCGCGCGTTCCTGCATGCCGGTCAGCCCCCAATGCCCGGCGCGGCCGCCGGCGGCCAGCACCTGCGGCTCGATGCCGCGGCCGTCGTCGCGAAAGCGCAGCCGCAGCGCATCGCGGCCGTAGGCGATCTCGACCTCGATGCTGCCCGCCTGCGCATGCCGGAACGCGTTGAGCAGCGCCTCGCGGCCGAGCTGGTACAGCTCGTCGTCGACCAGCGGCTGCAGCGCCACCGGCGTGCCTTCGACCAGTACCCGCCGCTGCACCTGCGACTGCGCGCCCAGCTCCTCGAGCATCGCGGCGAAGGCGGCCGGCAGCAGTTCGGTGCGGCCGGCGCTGGCGCGCAAGCCCTCGACCCGGTCGCGGCCCTGCTCCAGCGCCTGTTCGGCGCGATCGAGCACGCCCTCCAGATCGCGCCGCAGCGGCGCCGCCGGCGGCAACGTGCCCAGCGCCGCATGGGTCTGCAGGATCAGCCCCTGGTAACCCTGCAGCAGGGTGTCGTGCAACTCGCGGGCGATGCGTTCGCGCTCGCGGAAGCGCTCCTCCAGCCGCAGCCGCAGCCGCGTGGCCAGCTGGCGCATGCGCAGCAGGTACAGCGCCGACAGCGCCAACAGCAGCGCCAGCACGCACAGCAGCCAGAACGCAGGGGTCTGCACGAAACGCGGCGCGATGCCGAAGCGCAGCGTGGCGCCGCGCGGGTTCCAGACCCCGTCATTGTTGGCCGCGATCACCTGGAAGCGGTACTGCCCCGGGCCCAGATTGGTGTAGAACGCCTCGCGGCGCACGCCGGCGTCGCGCCAGGTCTCGTCCACGCCCTCCAGGCGGAAGCGGAAGCGCACGCGTTCGGGCGCGGTCAGGCTGGTCGCGGTGTAGGCGATCTGCAGCCGCGTGGTGCCCTTGGGCAGCAGCGGCGGCGCGCGCAGCGGCATCGGCTGCTCGTTGGCGAACAGGGCGCGCACGAACACCTGCGGCGGCCATGGGTTGCGCCGCAGGCGCCGGCTGTCGATCCAGGCCAGGCCCTGACTGGTGGCCAGCCATACCACGCCATCGGCGTCGCGCGCCGCGGTACTGTCGAGGTTGGCCTGCACCGCCAGCCCCGGCAGGCCGTCGGCGGCATCGTAGTAGACCGGCTGCAGCGCCACGTCGGCGTCGCCGAACGCCGCATCGAGCCGGCTGCGCGCGATCCGCGCCACGCCCGCGGCACCGTTGAGCCACAGTTCGCCGTCGTCGGTCTGGGCGATGCCGGTGACGCCGCGCAGGCCCGGCGCGCGCGCCGGCGACAGCGTGGCGAAACGTGCGCCGCGCCACTGCGCGATGCCCAGTTCGCCGGCGACCAGCAGCGTCCCGGCGCCGGCATGGATGGTGGTGACCCGGCCGACCTGCAGGCCGTCGCCGGCCGCGAACACGCGCACCCGCTCGCCGTGCAGCTGCCGCACCTGGCCGGACGGATAGCCGAACCAGTAACGGCCCTGCGCGTCCTCTGCGATCGCGGTGCAGGTGTCCGCCGGCAGGCGCGCCTGCCGCGTCCACTGTCCTGCGTGGTAGCGGTACACCCCGTGTTCGGCCACCGCCGCCCAGGCGTCGCCGCCGCGGTCGGACAGGAATGCGCGCACCTGCCGCGCTTGCAGCGCGGCCGGCAGCGCGACCTCGATGCGGCGCCCCTGCTGCATGCGCACCATGCTGGCGTCGCCCAGCACCCAGCCGCTGTCGCGCAGCCGCGCGTATTCCTGTGCCAGCGGTTCGCCGCGCAGCAGCCGCGCGGCGGTGGCGGCATCGGCGCGGAACATCCCCTGGGTATCGGTGACCAGCACGCTGCCGTCGGGTTGCGCATGCACCTCGACCTCGCCGGCCTCGGCGCCGGGCTGACCGGGCAAGGCCATCACGTTGCGGTGGCGGTAGCGGTTGAGGCCGAGCGTGCTGCCGATCCAGACGTTGCCCTCCTTGTCTTCCAGCACCGGCGCGGCGAAGTCCGAAGCCAGGCCGTTGCTGCGGCGGAAATACTCCAGCCGCGGCGCGCGCGGATCGTCCAGGACCACCCGCACCGCGCCGCGCGCCTGGAAGTCGGACAACCACAGGCTGCCGTCGCGGGCGAAGCCCATGCGCCGCGCCGCCAGCGTGCGCAGCGCCGGCGCGGCATGCTGCGCCGCCGGCGGCAGCAGGGTGCCGCCGGCGGCGGCGATGGCGCGGGTGCCGCCGCGCCGGTCCGACAGCCAGATGCGTCCGTCCGGGCTTTCGGCCAGCACCGCGTACAGCGCGGTGGCGATGCCGGTCGGCTCGAAGCGGCGCGCGCCCGGGCGCAGCCGCAGCACGCTGTCGCCGCTGCTCACCCACAGCACGCCGCGGCTGTCGCGCAGCAGCCAGTCGGCGCGCGCGGCGGGATAGTCCCAGTCGGCACCGATCCGCTGCCAACGACGGCCGTCGAACCGCGCCAGGCCCTCCCAGGTCGCGGCCCACAGCGTGCCCTGCGCGTCCGCTTCCAGGCGCGCCACCGGCCCGGCCGGGAAGCCCTCGGCCGCGCCGTACTGCAGCAGCCGGCCGCCTTGCAGCATGCTGGCGCCGCCGTCGAAGTAGCCCAGCCACATGCGTCCGTCCGGCAACACCGTCAGCGCGGTCACGTTCTGCGACAGCAGGCGCGCGCCATGCAGCGGCTCGCGCCGTTCGAAGCGTTCGCCATCGAAGCGGTACAGGCCGAAACCGGTGGCCATCCACAGATAGCCGTCGGCCGACTGCGCCAGCGCCCACACGTCCGCCGGCGCGCCCTGCTCCACCCGCCAGGCGGTGTTGTGCAGCGGCGTCGGCCGCGCCGGCGGCGGCGGCGTGGTGGCGGCAAGCGGTGCCGCGAAGACCAGGCCGAGCACCCACAGAGCGCATGCCCAACGCCGTCTTCGCAGACTTCGCACTGCGCTTCCTCTGCCTCGCAAAAAAGGGAAAAACCGGATTTTCGGCAGCAGCGCGGATACCGCCAACACCCCGATCGAGGGATGTTCCACTGCCTCGTATACGGCTAGGCCGACCTGCCGCGCCGGTCTTAGCCTGAGTGCCATGCAACGACTTTACTCCATGTTTCCCGGCGGCAGCGCGGGACTCGGGCTGCTGGCCCTGCGCCTGTTCCTGGCGCTGAACCTGTGGCCGGCGGCCGCCAGCGGCGCGTGGGCATTGCCGCCGCCGTGGCGGTTGGCGGCGATGGCGCTGGCGCTGCTGGCGGCCGCCGGCGCGCTCACCCCGCTGGTGGCGGTGCTGGCCTGCGCGGTGCCGGGGCTGGCGCTGTGGCACGGCACCGCGGCCGCGGGCAGCGCGCTGCTGGCGGCGCTGCCGGCGCTGGCGCTGGCGCTGCTCGGGCCCGGCGCCTACTCGCTCGACGCGCGCTGTTTCGGCCGGCGCCTGCTGGTGTTGCCGCGCGGCCCGCAGTCGCCGCCGCGGCGGAATCCCCCGAACGAGTGAGCATCCGCTCTGCCGGAATGGGGTGGCCGCTGCACGCGCCCGGCACCAGCATGGACACCGTCCCGGAGACGATGTCCACGCGCATGCCACAGGCGCCAGCGCAGATCCCGCGCGTGCGTTTCCGGCGCTTCCCAGGAGACACGCCATGCCCCGCCCCCACGCACCCGCCTCCCGTTCCACCGCCGCCGAACGCCCCCGCGTCGCCGGCGCAGCCAGCAAGGGCCTGCGTCCGTCCGCGCTGGCCCGTGCCCAGCACTACATCGACCACCATCTCGCCGAGCGTATCGGCCTGGCCGATATCGCCAATGCCGCCTGCGTCAGCCGCTACCACTTCGCGCGCATGTTCCGCCTGAGCACCGGCCACAGCCCGATGCAATACCTGCTGCAGCGGCGGATCGAACGCGCCCGGCAACTGTTGCTGAGCGGACGCCACTCGGTCAGCACCGTGGCTTACGAACTCGGCTTCTTCGACCAGAGCCACTTCGTCAACAGCTTCCGCCGCGTCACCGGCGCCACCCCGGGCTGGTATGCCCGGCACAACCGCGACATCGCCGGGGCCGACGCGCCGGGCGCTGCGCCCGTCGCGGCCGACGGCGGCGCCGAACGCCCGCTCGCCACCGTCACGCTGTGCCTGCCGGCGGTCTAGGCGCCGATCGGCCAAAAGAAAAGGCCGGGCGCGAGCCCGGCCTTTCGATCGACGGCGCGGCTGGCGCGATCAGCCGATCGCGGCGTGGTAGCGACGCTCCACTTCGTTCCAATCGACCACGTTGAAGAACGCGCCGATGTAGTCCGGACGGCGGTTCTGGTACTTCAGGTAGTAGGCGTGTTCCCACACGTCCAGGCCCAGGATCGGGGTGTTGCCCTCGAACAGCGGGCTGTCCTGGTTGGCGGTGCTTTCGACCACGATCTTCTTGTCCGGGGTCACGCTCAGCCACGCCCAGCCGCTGCCGAAACGGGTCAGCGCGGCCTTGGTGAAGGCTTCCTTGAACTTGTCGAAACCGCCCAGTTCGCTGTCGATCGCCTTGGCGACGTCGCCGACCGGGGTGCCGCCGGCGTTGGGCGCCATCACCGTCCAGAACAGCGAGTGGTTGGCGTGGCCGCCGCCGTTGTTGCGCACCGGACCCTGCAGGTTCTCCGGCAGGGACTTCAGCTTGGACACCAGCGCCTCGATCGGCAGATCGGCGTACTCGGTGCCTTCCAGCGCGGCGTTGACGTTGTTGATGTAGGTCTGGTGATGCTTGGTGTGATGGATTTCCATCGTCTGCGCATCGATGTGCGGTTCCAGCGCGTCGTAGGCGTAGGGCAGCTTGGGGAGGGTGTAGGCCATGCGGTTCTCCTGGACTTTCGTCCGCCGGAAGGACGGACGTTGCGTGATGAATGGTAGGGACGACCGGCGTCCTTACCAAGGCCGGCGTGGGGGAAACATCGTCCCATCGTGCGGTGGCGGGGTCGGCCGACGCCGCGGATCCGGCGGCTACGATGCGCCAGCACCCGGTTAGTCGCATGTGAATCGGCCTGGCCGACGCTGCAACGATGCGTGTGGCAATTGCATGACGGAGCGCGCCACGCGGCTTTTTGCGCCGTCGCGCACAGGAACATCCGCTGCGGAGCGTCCATGCGCGATGCCGACGCGCGTCGACCTGTATTGCACCCGCTCGCGCAGGCATGCCTGTGCTCGGCGGCGTGGAGCGCATCGTCCCCATCGCGGCGAGGAGATCCACCCGCCGCCCGAACCGAGTGCCGAATCCGGCTGCCCGACCGCGGTGAGCCGCTTCCAGGACGAGCCGATCCTACGCGGCCCGCCAGGACGGACGACCGATCTTCAGAGCACGAACAGCCAGGCTCGCCCATACTGTGCCGTTGCCGCGTCCGCAAGACGCCGCAGCACCGTCCTCACTGGAGCCGCCGCCGATGCGCAAGCCCGTGTTACTGATCGCCGCGATCGTGCTGCTCGCCGCCGGCCTGTGGGGCATCCGCGCACTGCAGCAACCGCCGCATCCGCAGTTCGCGCCCGCGCTCACCGATCCCGCCGCGCCGCCTGCGCCTGCGCCACGTCCGCCGACGCCGCCGGCCAGCACCGATCCGCTGCCGCCGTTCCTGCCGCCCGAGGCGCGCGCCACCATTGCCCTGATCCAGCGCGGCGGTCCGTTCCCGCATCGCCAGGACGGCAGCGTGTTCGGCAACCGCGAAAACCGGCTGCCGTCACGCCCGCGCGGCTACTATCGCGAATACACCGTCGACACGCCGGGGCTGGAGCACCGCGGGACGCGGCGCATCGTCACCGGCGGCGACCCGCCGGACGTTTGGTATTACAGCGACGACCACTACGCCAGTTTCCGCAGTTTCAGCATCGCCTCCGGGAGGCCGTCGCCATGAACACTTTCAACTTTTCGCTGAACCTGGCCGAGCCGGCCGCATCCGGCGTCTACCGCGTCGCCAACAGCGACCTCGACAGCATCGCCGCGCTAGGCCGCGATGCCGGCCTGCGGCTGTGCCGGATCGACCTGCGCGGCTGCAGCAGCAAGCCGATGCTGCTGATGCGCATGGCCGCGCAACTGGACTTCCCGATCGGCTTCGGCCGCAACTGGGATGCGCTGATGGACGGCCTGCGCGACCTGTCGTGGCTGCCGGCCAAGGGCGGCTACGCGCTGCTGCTGGAAGACGCCGCCGAACTGCAGTCGGTGGCGAAGAAGGATTTCGACGTGCTGCTGGAACTGCTCGACGACGTGGCCAAGGAATGGGCGCAGGACGGCATCGCCTTCGTCGCCTTCGTCGGCCTGCTCGCCGGCGACGAAGCCGAAGACGACGACCACGGCAGCCAGGCCGACGATCTGGATGACGACGACGAAGACGAAGACGCTGCCTCGCGCTGAGCGACCGTCGCCTGCGTGGTCGCACGGCTAGCGCCTTCTCGATCAAACGATGCCGCTTGCTGGGGCGGCTTCAGCCGCGACCAACGAAGCGGCGGAGTCGCCGCAACCGCACAGCGTCGGGACTGAAGTCCCTCCCACAGTGCACCCAGCCAGGTGACCGCAAGTCCTCTGCATCTGTAGGAGCGGCTTCAGCCGCGACGAGCGAAGCCGTGGATTTGCTGCAACCGGAAAGCGGCAGGACTGAAGCCCTCCCACAGCGCACCCAGCGAGTTGGCCGCAAGCCCCTTGTGGGAGCGACTTCAGTCGCGACGAGCGAAGCTGCAGAGTCGCCGCGACCGGACGGTGTCGGGACTGAAGTCCCTCCTACAGTGCACCCAGCCAGTTAGCCGCCGCCGTTGTAGGAGCGGCTTCAGCCGCGACGAGCGAAGCGGTGGAGTCGCCGCGACCGGAAAGCTGTAGGACTGAGGTCCTTCCCACAGCGCACCCTGCCAGTTGCCCGAAAGCCCCTTGTGGGAGCGACTTCAGTCGCGACGAGCGAAGCCGTGGACTCGCCACAACCACACAGCATCGGAACTGAAGCCCTTCCCACAGTGCTCCCTACCAGCCAGCACAAGCGCCTGTAGAGGAGAAAGCGCTTCAGCTTGCGCCGCTACGCGTCCAATTCGCTCCAGCGCGCGTAGGCCGCGTCCAGATCGGCCTGGGCCTGGGTCAGCGCCTGGGTATGCGCGCTCACCGCCGCCGCATCGCGCTGGTAGAACGAGGCCTCGGTCATCGCCGCGGTCAACGCCGCGACCTGCTGCTCCAGCGTCTCGATCCGCGCCGGCAGCTGCTCCAGCTCGCGCGCATCCTTGTAGCTGAGCTTGCGCTTGGCCGCAGGCGCCGCGACGGCCGCCGCTGTCGCGACAGGCGCAGTGGCGGCCGCAGTCGCCGAAGCCTTGGCCACCGCCATCGCGCTGGCCGGCGGCGCGGCGCGCTGGCGCACCCAGTCGCTGTAGCCGCCGACGTATTCGCCGATGCGGCCGTCGCCTTCCATCACCATGGTCGAGGTCACCACGTTGTCGATGAAGTCGCGGTCGTGGCTGACCAGCAGCAAGGTGCCGGTGTAGTCGCCGAGCAGCTCTTCCAACAACTCCAGCGTCTCCACGTCCAGGTCGTTGGTCGGTTCGTCCATCACCAGCAGGTTCGACGGCTGCGCGAACAGCCGCGCCAGCAGCAGGCGGTTGCGCTCGCCGCCGGACAGGCGGGTGATCGGCGCGCGCGCGCGCTCCGGAGTGAACAGGAAATCCTGCAGATAGCCGTGCACGTGCTTGCGCTTGCCGTTGACCTCGATGAAGTCGCGGCCCTCGGCGACGTTCTCGATCGCGCTCCAGTCCTCGCGCAAGGTGGCGCGGTACTGGTCGAAATAGGCCACCTGCAGGTTGGTGCCGGTGCGCACCTCTCCGCCGGCCGGGGTCAGTTCGCCCAGCAGCAGCTTCAGCAGCGTGGTCTTGCCGCTGCCATTGGGGCCGATCAGGCCGATGCGGTCGCCGCGCAGGATGGTGCTGGAGAAATCGCGCACCATGGTCCGCGCACCGAAGGCGAAGCTCAGTTCCTTGGCCTCGATCACCTTCTTGCCCGAGGACTCGCCCTGCGCCGCCTCCATGCGTACGTTGCCGCCGAGCTCGCGGCGCTGGGTGCGTTCGTTGCGCATCGATTCCAGGCGCCGCACGCGGCCTTCGTCGCGGGTACGCCGCGCCTTGATGCCCTGGCGGATCCAGATCTCTTCCTGCGCCAGCATCTTGTCGAAGCGCGCGTTCTCCTGCGCCTGCGCGTTGAGCCGCTCCTCGCGGCGGCGCTCGTAGTTGGCCCAGTCGCCCGGCCAACTGGTGACCTGGCCGCGGTCGATCTCGACGATGCGCGTAGCCAGGGCGCGCAGGAAGCGCCGGTCGTGGGTGACGAACACCACGCTGCCGTTCCAGCCTTTCAGGAACAGTTCCAGCCAGTCGATCGCCTCGATGTCCAGGTGGTTGGTCGGCTCGTCGAGCAGCAGCAGGTCCGGCGCCGACACCAGCGCCCGCGCCAGCAGCACGCGCCGCTTCATGCCGCCGGACAGCCGCGCGAACTCGGCATCGCCGTCCAGATCGAGCCGGGTCAGGGTCTCGTTGACCCGTTGGTCCAGCGCCCAGCCGTTGGCGCCGTCGATCTTGGACTGCACCGCGCCCAGCGCATCGCCGTCGAACTCGGCGGCATGGCTGAGCCGGTGGAACTCGGCCAACCAGTGGCCGAGCTCGCCCAGGCCGTCGGCGACCACGTCGAACACGCTGCCGGCGGCGCCGTGCGGCACCTCCTGCTCCAGCCGCGCGATGCGCACGCCCTGCTGGACGCGGATCTCGCCGTCGTCGGGCTTGAGCTCGCCGGCGATCAATTTCATCAAGGTCGATTTGCCGGCGCCGTTGCGGCCGATCAGGGCGATGCGCTCGCCCGGCTCGATCGTCAGTTCGGTCTTTTCCAGCAACAAGGGGCCGCCGACGCTGTAGTCGACGTTCTGCAAGGTTATGAGAGGCATACGCTATTGTACGTGGATGCGCCCGTCACCGAACCCGAACGCCGCCCCGGCCGTGCGCGACGGCCATCGCCGCCGTTCGCTGCGCATCGCCCCGGACCTTCTCCAGGCACGCTTCGGCGCCGGCAACTTCGACGACGCCCACGACGCACTGATCGACCTGCTGCGCGAATGCTGCGGCGATGGCGGCTACCGGGTGGACGCGGATGTCGACGCCAGCCATCCCAATCCCTGGTTCCATCGCTACGTGCTGCACCTGTACGACGGCCCGGCCGATCTCGGGCCCGAGCAGGCAGGCCTGGCCGCCGGGGTGTCCGAGGTCTGCTTTCGCGAGTTCGTGCGCCGCGTCGCGGCGTTGGGGCTGGACCCGGCGGTCGACGATCGCGGCCCTGCCTGAGCTCCTGCGCGTCAGTCTGCATGGCGCCTGGAGGCCGGCGGAGCCGGGCTTTTCCGGGTCCCCGGTCCCGGGTCCCCGGTCCCGGTTAAAATAGACCATGAACGATTTCGACACCCTGTCCCTCTCCCCGGCGCTGGCGCCGGGCATCGACGCGCTCGGCTACACCACCATGACCCCGGTGCAGGCGCAGAGCCTGCCGCCGATCCTGGCCGGCCACGACGTCATCGTGCAGGCGCCCACCGGCAGCGGCAAGACCGCGGCGTTCGGCCTGGGCCTGCTGCAGAAGCTGGACCCGGCGCTGACCCGCGCGCAGGCACTGGTGCTGTGTCCGACCCGCGAACTGGCCGACCAGGTCGGCAAGCAGCTGCGCAAGCTGGCCACCGGCATTCCCAACATGAAGCTGGTGGTGCTGACCGGCGGCATGCCGCTGGGTCCGCAGCTGGCCTCGCTGGAGGCCCACGACCCGCAGGTGGTGGTGGGCACGCCCGGCCGCATCCAGGAGCTCGCCCGCAAGCGCGCGCTGCACCTGGGCGGGGTGCGCACGCTGGTGCTGGACGAGGCCGACCGCATGCTCGACATGGGCTTCGAGGAGCCGATCCGCGAGATCGCCAGCCGCTGCGACAAGCACCGCCAGAGCCTGCTGTTCTCGGCCACCTTCCCCGACGCGATCCGCACCCTGGCGCGCGAACTGCTGAAGGAACCGGCCGAAATCACCATCGAGGGCGCCGACAGCGCGCCGGAGATCGAGCAGCAGTTCTTCGAAGTGGACCCGACCTACCGGCAGAAGGCGGTGGCCGGGCTGTTGCTGCGCTTCACCCCCGAATCCAGCGTGGTGTTCTGCAATACCCGCAAGGAAGTGGACGAGGTGGCCGGCTCGCTGCAGCAATTCGGCTTTTCGGCGCTGGCGCTGCACGGCGACATGGAACAGCGCGACCGCGACGAGGTGCTGGTGCGCTTCGTCAACCGCAGCTGCAACGTGCTGGTCGCCAGCGACGTGGCCGCGCGCGGGCTGGACGTGGAGGACCTGGCAGCGGTGCTCAACTACGAACTGCCGACCGACACCGAGACCTACCGCCACCGCATCGGCCGCACCGCGCGCGCCGGCAAGCGCGGCCTGGCGCTGAGCCTGGTGGCGCCGCGCGAAGTGGCGCGCGCGCAGGCGCTGGAGGCCGAACAGGGCCAGCCGCTGCGCTGGTCGCGCGCGCCGCTGGCCACCGCGCGCCCGGCGCAGTTGCCGCAGGCGGCGATGGCCACGCTGCGCATCGACGGCGGCAAGACCGACAAGCTGCGCGCCGGCGACATCCTCGGTGCGCTGACCGGCGACGCAGGTCTGTCCGGCGCGGCGATCGGCAAGATCGCGATCTACCCCACCCGCTCCTACGTCGCCGTCGCCCGCGAGCACGCCGGCCGGGCGCTGGGCCAGTTGCAGGCAGGCAAGATCAAGGGCCGCCGGTTCCGGGTCAGCAAGCTGTGAACTTGCTGCAGCGGGTGCTGGAATCGCTGGAGCAGGACGAGGACGGCAGCGCCTGGAGCGCCGAGGTGCCGGTGCGCTGGATGCAGGGCGACTGCAGCTTCGTCCTCGAAGACTATGCCGCCGATCCGGCGCCGGCCGACGTCGGCGCCGCCATCGCCGCGTTCCTGCGCATCGACCAGGCGGTCCTGGATGCCGCCGCGGCGGACGTATTCGCCTACTACCGGCGCATGCATGCCTTGCACGCAACGCACGGCCTGCCCTCGCCGCGCATCCACGGCCCCGCGCAATATGGAAATACGTGCATTTCGGCTTGAAAGCCTACGCCAGCCGCTACCGCGACGGCCGCGTCCGCAGCATCCTGGAATGCAACGGCGATTGGGGTCCCGAGCACGGGCTGCAGCGGGTGTTCGCGCACGACAGCGGATCTGCAGGATCGGCCCGTTCAACGGCAATCCGCACCATACCGACGCCTGCGCCGATTCTGGCCTGGAAGAGGCCGTCTACCCGCACTGAGCCGCGCGCGGCCAGGCCCTGCCGGTTCGCCTCTCAGAATAGAGAGAGGATCATCATACCTGCGAAGACAATGAGCAGCACAATGTACAGCGGGCGGAAAATATAGAAACGTTGCCAGCTTGTAAGGCCAGGATCATAGATAAAAATCCGCTTATCGAGCTTCACGTCATCCATGCCGCTATCAACCGAAAAATCCCCGCCATTCTTCTTATAAAAGCGGCATTCCCTGACCTGTACGACGATCTGATGAACCGCCAGCAGACTGACCGCCAAGAACGCTGCTGAAAAAACCGCAATTTCCAGAATCAGCATATATCTCCCTCGCTTATAGTCCTTGGAAAGATAAGCCTTTCTCGATCCAAAGACCGTTGAGCATCAGTAGCGCAGCGACGCGGTTAGCGGGATGTCCGCCGGCCAGCGCGCACGCGCGCCCAGCGCGGTCAGTTCCACCATCACCGTGGCCGCCACCACCTCGGCGCCGAGCCGCTGCGCCAACGCCAGCGCGGCCAGCAAGGTGCCGCCGGTGGCCAGCACGTCGTCGACGATCAGCACGCGCGCGCCCGGCTGCAGCGCGTCGACATGGATCTCGATGCGGTCGCGGCCGTATTCCAGGCCGTAGTCCTGGCCGATCGTCGCCGTCGGCAGCTTGCCCGGCTTGCGCACCGGCACGAAGCCCACGCGCAGTTCATGCGCCAGCGTCGCACCCAGGATGAAGCCGCGCGATTCGATGCCCAGCACCGCGTCCAGCGGCGTACCGCGCCACGGCTGCACCATCGCGTCGATCGCCGAGGCGTAGTCCGGGCCGTCGGCGAGCAGCGGGGTGATGTCCTTGAACATGATGCCCGGCTTGGGGAAATCGGCGACATCGCGGATGCGGCCGGACCAGTGGGCGGGTGCGTCGGCGGGCGCGTCGCAGCAGGAAGACTCGTTCATCGGGGCATCGAGGCGGAGGAAAGACGCCCATTCTAGGCGCAGGGCGCGGCCATGCAGCGCCGCGCCCTGACCCGTTCACCGCGCTCACGCGGTCGGCATGGCCTGCGCGTTGGCCGCCGGCCCGTGCAGCAGACGCCGCACCAGCACGAAGAACAGCGGCACCAGCAGCACCGCCAGCAGCGTGCCCGAGAGCATGCCGCCGATCACGCTGATGCCGATCTCGCGGCGGCTGGCGGCGCCGGCGCCGGTGGACAGCGCCAGCGGCAGCACGCCGGCGACGAACGCCAGCGAGGTCATCACGATCGGCCGCAGGCGCAGCCGCGCGCCTTCCAGCGCCGCCTCCAGCAGCGGCCGCCCGGCCTTCTGCTGGGCCTCGGCGAACTCCACGATCAGGATCGCGTTCTTCGCCGACAGGCCGATCGTGGTCAGCAGGCCGACCTGGAAGTAGATGTCGTTGACGAAGCCGGCCAGGGTGGTCGCGGTGACCGTGCCGAGCACGCCCAACGGGATCACCAGCAGCACCGCCACCGGAATCGACCAGCTCTCGTACAGCGCCGCCAGGCACAGGAAAATGAACAGGATCGAGGCGGTGTACAGCCACAGCGTCTGGTTGCTCGACAGCTGCTCCTGGTAGGACAGGCCGCTCCATTGCAGGTCGAACCCCTCCTGCTTGGCGACCAGCGCCTGCATCCGCTGCATCGCCTCGCCGGAACTGCCGCCGGCCGCCGCGCCGCCCTGGATCTGCGCCGCCGCCAGGCCGTTGAAGCGCTGCTGCAGCTGCGGACCGCGGGTCCAGCGGGTGCTGGCGAAGCTGGCGAACGGCGCCATCTGCCCGTCCTTGCCGCGCACGTACCACTGGCCGATGTCCTCCGGCAGCGAGCGGTACGGCGCATCGCCCTGCACGTAGACGCGCTTGACCCGGCCGCGGTCGAGGAAATCGTTGACGTAGCTGCCGCCCCACGCGGTGGACAGGGTGGCGTTGATGTCGCTCTGCGCCAGGCCCAGCGCGCTGGCCTGGGCCTGGTCGATGTCGACCTGCAACTGCGCCTTGTCGCCCAGGCCGTTGAGCCGCACCGCGGTCAGCTGCGGATCGTCGCCCGCCTCCTGCAGCACCTGCTGCTGCGCCTTCAGCAGCGCCGCGCGGCCGGCGCCGTCGCTGTCGCGGATCCACAGTTCGAAGCCGCTGGACTGGCCCAGGCCGCGCACCGCCGGCGGCGACAGCACGCTGATCTTGGCGTCGGCGGTGCCGCGAAAATGCGCGTTGGCGCGGTCGATGATCGCCTGCGCGGTGTTGTCGCGATTGCGCTCGCCCCACGGCCGCAGCGCGACGAAGGCCTGGCCGGCGTTCTGCCCGGTGCCGGCGTTGTTGCGCCCGATCACCATGAAGACCGCGGTGACGTTGTTCTTCTCGTGCGCCATGAAGTAATCGTTGATGCGCCGGCCCAGCGCCTCGGTCTTGGCCAGCGGCGTGCCCTCGGGCGTGGTGAACTGGATCTGCACCTGGCCCTGGTCCTCCACCGGCAGGAAGCCGGTCGGCATGCGCGCATAGAGCGCCGCCATCGCCAGCACGATCACCACGTACAGCGCCATCCAGCGCCGCGGCTGCCGCAACAGCGTGCCGAGCCGGCGCTGGTAGGCCTGCTGGCTGCGCTCCACGCCCCGGTTGAACCAGCGGAAGAAGCGCCCCGGCTGGCGTTCCTTTTCCACCGGCTTGAGCAGGGTCGCGCACAGCGCCGGGGTCAGGGTCAGCGCGACCAGCGCCGACAGCGCCATCGCCGAGGCGATGGTGATGGAGAACTGCCGGTAGATGATGCCGGTGGAGCCGCCGAAGAACGCCATCGGCAGGAACACCGCGCCCAGCACCACGGTGATGCCGACCAGCGCGCCGGTGATCTCGCCCATCGATTGCTCGGTGGCCTCGCGCGGCGGCAGGTGCTGCTCGTGCATGATCCGCTCGACGTTCTCCACCACCACGATCGCATCGTCGACCAGCAGGCCGATCGCCAGCACCATCGCGAACAGGGTCAGCGTGTTGATGGTGAAACCGGCCGCGGCGAGGATGCCGAAGGTGCCCAGCAGCACCACCGGCACGGTGATCGCCGGGATCAGCGTGGCGCGGCCGTTCTGCAGGAACAGGAACATCACCACCACCACCAGCACGATCGCCTCGATCAGCGTGTGCACCACGCCCTCGATCGAGATCCGCACGAACGGCGTGCTGTCGCGCGGGTAAGCCACCTCCATGCCCGGCGGGAAGGTCGGCTTGAGCCGCTCGATGGTGGCGCGCACCGCGTCGGAGGTGGCCACCGCGTTGGCGCCGGAGGACAGCGTCACCGAGAAGCCGGACGCCGGATGCCCGTTGAGCGTGGCGCTGTTCTGGTAGTTCTCCGCGCCGATCTCCACCCGCGCCACGTCGCCCAGGTGCACGCTGGAACCGTCGGGCTGGGTGGCCAGGATGATGGCGCGGAACTGCTCGGCAGTCTGCAACCGCGACTGCGCGGTCACCGTGGCGTTGAGCTCCTGGTCGGCACCGGTGGGCAGCGCGCCGAGTTCGCCAGCGGTGACCTGGGTGTTCTGCGCCTCGATCGCGCTGCGCACGTCGCCGGGCATCAGCTTGTAGGCGTTGAGCTTGTGCGGGTCCATCCAGATGCGCATCGCGTACTGCGCGCCGAACACGTTGATCTCGCCGACGCCGTTGATGCGGCTGATCGGGTCCTGCAAGGTGCTGATCAGGTAGTCGGAGATGTCGACGTTGTCCAGCCGGTCGGTGCTGTCGTACAGCGCCACCGCCATCAGGCTGTCGCCCTGCGATTTGGCAACCGTCACGCCCTGCTGCTGCACTTCCTGCGGCAGGCGGTTGAGCGCCTGGTTGACCGCGTTCTGCACCTGCACCTGGGCGATGTCGGGATTGGCGGCCTGGTCGAAGGTGATGCTGATCCGCGCCTGCCCGGACGAGGAACTGGTCGAGGAAAAGTACAGCAGGTGGTCGATGCCCTTGATCTGCTGCTCGATCACCTGGGTGACGCTGTCCTCCACCGTCTGCGCCGAGGCGCCGTTGTAGGTGGCGGTGACGGTGACCCCGGGCGGGGCGATGTCGGGGTACTGCTCCACCGGCAGGGTGAACACGGCGATGGCGCCGGCGGCCATGATGCAGATCGCCAGCACCCAGGCGAAGATCGGGCGGCGGATGAAGAAATGCGCGAGCATGCCGGCTCAGCCCTGGCCGGCGGCGGCCGCAGCCGGCTTGACCGTCACCTTGGCGCCGTCGCTGAGTCCCTGCCGGCCCTCCACCACCACCCGCTCGCCGGGCTTGAGCCCGTCGCCGACCAGCCAGCGATCGCCGACCGCGCGCAGCGTGGTGAACTGGCGCTGGCGCACGATGTTGTCCGCGCCCACCACCCAGGCCTGCGCGTCGCCGCGCGGGGTGCGGTCCACCGCCGCCTGCGGCACCAGCAGCGCCTGCTGGCGGGTGCCCTGGCCGACGATCGCGCGCACGTACATGCCCGGCAGCAACTGCGCGTCGGGGTTGGGGAAGCGCGCGCGCAGGGTCACGCTGCCGGTGGTCTCCTCCACGTCGATGTCGGCGAACTCCAGCGTGCCCGGCAACGGGTAGTCGCTGCCGTCGGACAGCTTCAGGCGCACCTCTGCGGTGGCCGGCTGAACCCCGCCGTCGGCGATCGCGCGGCGCAGCGCCAGGAACTGGCTGCCGGACTGGGTGATGTCCACGTTCATCGGGTCCAGCTGCTGGATCTTGGCGATCGCATCGGCCTGGCTGGCGGTGACCAGTGCGCCCGGGGTGACCCGTGCCCGGCCGATGCGGCCGCTGATCGGCGCCTCCACGGTGGCGAAGCGCAGCTGGGTGCGCGCGGTCTCCACCGCGGCGCGGTTGGCGTCGCGGCTGGCCAGCGCCTGCTTGTAGGTCGCCTGCGCGTCGTCCACGTCCTGCTGCGCGGCCAGCCGGGTCTTGCCCAGTTCGCGATAGCGCTCGGCGCGCAGCTGCGCGGTGGCCAGCGCCGCCTCGGCGGTGGCCAGGTTGGCCTGCGCCTCGTTGGCCGCGGCCTGGTACAGGGTCGGCTCGATCTGGAACAGCGGCTGCCCGGCGCGCACCATCGCGCCCTCCTCGAACAGCCGCTTGCGCAGGATGCCGCCGACCTGCGGCCGCACCTCCGATTCCTCCGACGCGGCAGTGCGCCCGGCCAGCTCGGCACTCAGCGGCACGCTCTGCGGCTGCAGCGTCACCACCCCGACGGTCCTGGGCTGCGCCGCCGGCGCAGCGCGGTCGCCCTTGCAGCCGGCAAGCACGAGCAAGGAAAGGCACAGCAGCAGCGACAGCGTGCGGCGAGAACGCTGGGCGAAGGGCGCGGGCATGCGCTTGATCCTGGAAGCTGGGGGGAGGATCATTTAATTTACTTAAAGACAAATAAATAAGCATGAAGGATCGCACAACCGCCCGCGCCGCGCGGCCCCGCGCCACCCGCCCGACGGCCGAGGCAGGCGCGGTTGCGCCGACCGGCCGCCAGCGCGGGCGGCCGGCGCTGGCGCGGCCGCGGTTGCTGCGCGCCGCCCGCGAGCTGTTGCTGGAGCACGGCCTGGAGGTCTCGCTGGAGCAGATCGCGCTGCATGCGGGGCTGACCCGGCAGAGCCTGTACAACCATTTCTCCAGCAAGGCCGACCTGCTGATGCAGGTGTTCGAGGCGTTGAGCGAGGAACTGCAGGCGCAGTTGGAGAACATCGGCGACGCCGCCCCGCAGGACCTGCCGCGCGCCCTGCAGCAAATCGCACTGACCGTGCAGGCGCACCTGTACGCACCCTCCTCGCTGCGCCTGCACCGCCTGCTGGTACAGGCCAGCGCGCAGATGCCGGACCTGCTGCAGTCGCTGCACCAGCGCCGCACCGGGCGCCTGCGCCAACGCCTGAGCGACCTGCTGCAGAGGCTCGATGCGCGCGGCGACGTGCGCGTGGCCTCCCCGCACCTGGCCGCCACCGCCTTCATCGGCGCGGCGATCGGCTATGCCTATCCCGGCGCGATGCTCAACGGGCAGGCACCGGGCCGCGACACCCAGCAGGCGCTGGCGGCGGAAGTGGTGACGAGCTTCCTGGCCGCCTGGGCCTATCGCGCCGACCCGGCACGCTGACCGCGCATTGCCGGCGCCATCGATGGCCGCCGCGCGCGACACAACGTCCAGCGGTCGCATATTCCGCGATCACCCAGCCGCACACAGCTGAGCCCTCAGGAACTGCACGACAGCATCGAGCACCCGGCGCGCTCGCGCGCCCAGTCCGGGCGCCGCGCCGCGAACGCCTCGCGGCCCGGCTGATCGTCGTAGGGGCGGCGCATCACCTCCAGCAGTTCGGCGACGCCGTCCATGTCGCCCTGCTCGGCGCGGTCGATCGCCTGCTGCGCCAGGTAGTTGCGCAGCACGTAGCGCGGGTTGGCCGCACGCATCTTCGCGGCGCGCTGGGCCGCCGGCAGCGGATCGGCGTCCACCCGCTGCGCATAGCGCGCCAGCCAGGCCTCGAACGCCGGCGCCTGCGCGGCCAGCTTGGCCGGGTCGTAGAACGCCTCGGCCAGATCCGCCAGCGCCGGCACCTGCGGCGCGCTCAATCCGCGGAACCACAGGGTCATGTCCACCTCGCCCTGCTGCAGCAGTTGCAGCAGGTCCTGCATCAGCGCCAGGTCGGCCTCCTCGCATGCCGCCAGGCCGAGCTTGGCGGCCGTGTTGTCGCGCTCGGCCTGCGCAGAGGTTTCGCGAAAGCGCTCCAGGCCGGCGTGCAGCGGCGCGACGTCATCGAACAGCGGCGCCAGCGCCTGCGCCAGCCGCGTGAGATTCCAGTACGCGACCTGCGGCTGGGTGCCGAAGCGATAGCGGCGGCCCTGCGCATCGGTGGTGTTGGGGGTCCAGTCCGGATCGTAGTCGTCGATCCAGCCATACGGGCCGTAGTCGATGGTCAGGCCCAGGATCGACATGTTGTCGGTGTTCATCACCCCGTGCACGAAGCCGACCCGCATCCACTGCGCGACCATCGTCGCGGTGCGCGCGCAGACCTCGCCGAACCAGTCGGCATAGCGCGTCGCGCCGCGCCCGCGCAGCTCGGGGAAATCGCGGTCGATCACGAAGTCGGCCAGGCGCCGCAGCAAGGCGTCGTCGCCGCGCGAGGACGGCAACTCGAAACTGCCGAAGCGCACGAACGACGGCGCTACCCGGCACACCACCGCGCCGGGTTCGGCGCGCGGATGGCCGTCGTAGAACATGTCGCGCACCACGCGCTCGCCGGTGGCCACCAGGCTCAGCGCGCGCGTGGTCGGCACGCCGAGATGATGCATGGCCTCGCTGCACAGGAATTCGCGGATCGACGAGCGCAGCACCGCGCGGCCATCGGCGCCGCGCGAATACGGCGTGCGCCCGGCGCCCTTGAGCTGCAGTTCCCAGCGCCGCCCATCCGCGCCCAGCGCCTCGCCCAGCGCGATCGCGCGGCCGTCGCCGAGCTGCCCGGCCCAGTGGCCAAACTGGTGGCCGCCGTAGTTCATCGCGTACGGCCGCATGCCCGGGTAAAGCGCATTGCCGGCGAAGACCTCGGCGAACTGCGGCGCCAGCACCTCCTGCTCCGAGAGCCCGAGCATGGCTGCGACCTCGCGCGAATGGGCCAGCAGCTGCGGCGCGGCGACCGGGGTCGGCGCGACCTCCGACCACAACGCCCCCAGCACCTCGCGCAGGCGCGGGCCGTGCTCGGGATCGCCGGGCAGTTCGGCGGTGAAACGGTTGTCGAAGCGCAATGGAGGCATGGGCGCCAGCTTAGGACCTGGAGAGAGCGAACATGGTGCCAAACACCTTGTCGACCAAGGGTGCACGACGCTGCGCCCGCACCCGCATCCGCCCCCGCGGCCCGCGTTAGCCCCTCTCCCACCGGGAGAGGGGTTGGGGTGAGGGTCCGGCGCGAAAGCGACTCGCTGGATTTGATGCGCGAGGCTGCGCCCGTACCCTCATCCGCCCCTGCGGGGCACCTTCTCCCAGGGGGAGAAGGAAACAGCCGCGGCCCTGCCTTAGCCCCTCTCCCACCGGGAGAGGGGTTGGGGTGAGGGTACGGCGCGAAGCGCTCGCCGACGCATCATGCACTCGCTGCCGACACAAGCATGCGGCATGCTCCCGCTCCTTATCTTGCAGATAACTCCCCATGTCCGACGCTTCGCCGCTGCCGCCGCGCTGGCCCCGCCACCTGCTGGTCGCGCTGTCCTCGCTGCTGGTCTCCGCCTGCAGCAGCCTGTTCTTCGGCGGCCTCAATGCCGGCTCCGCGCGCCAGGGGCTGAGCGAACAGCGCGGCATCGTGTTCGATGCGGCGCACGGCCTGAAGCTCGACGTCTACCGCCCGGCCGCGGCGCAAGGCGCGCCGGTGGTGGTGTTCTTCCACGGCGGCACCTGGCAGACCGGCAACCGCCAGCAGTACCGCTGGGCCGGCGAAGCGCTGGCGCGGCGTGGCGTGGTCGCGATCGTGCCGGACTACCGCAAATACCCGAATGTGACCCTGGATGGCTTCATGGGCGATGCCGCCACCGCGGTGGCCTGGAGCCAGCGCCATGCCGCCGAGCACGGCGGCGACCCGCGCCGGCTAGTGCTGATGGGCCATTCCGCCGGCGCGCACATGGCCGCGTTGCTGGCCAGCGACGGCCGCTGGCTGCAGGCGCAGGGCATGTCGCCGCGGCAGCTGTGCGGGCTGGTCGGCCTGGCCGGCGCCTACGACTTCCTGCCGCTGACCGAAACCGACCTGATCGGCATATTCGGCCGCGACCCGGCGCAGCAGCGGCGCTCGCAGCCGATCGCCTTCGTCGACGGCGACGAACCGCCGATGCTGCTGTTGCACGGCGGCGCCGACCGGGTCGTCGCGCCGCGCGAAAGCCGATCGCTGCAGGCCGCGCTGCAACGCGCCGGCGTGCCGGTCGAACTGAAGATCTACCCCGACGTCGGCCATCTGCGCCTGGCGCTGGCGCTGCGCAAGGACGATCCGGCGCTGCCGGTGATGGCCGACAGCATCGCCTTCGTGCGGCAGTGCCCGGCGCGCACGCCGTTGCCGTGAACGGGGCGGTGCGCCGCGCTCGCCCGGCGACAGCGAACCGAAGCCGCTCGGACAGACCTCAGTCGGCCTTGCCCCCGCCGAGCAACTCGAACGGCCCGCCCTGCTGCAGCGCGCGCTGGTAGGCCGGGCGCTGCTCGATACGCTGCACGAAGCCGGCCAGGTTCGGATAGGCCTGCAGGCCGGCGCGCGCGGCCGCGGCCTGCACCGGAAAACTCATCTGCACGTCGGCGGCGGTGAAGCGGTCGCCGGCGAACCAGCCGGTCGCGGCCAGCTCGCGCTCCATCCAGTCCAGGTGCAGCTTCAGTTGCGGGCCGATGAAGCTGTGCATCGCCTTGTCGACGATGGCGCGGGCGATCGGCCGCGCGAAGAACGGCATCTTCGCCGAACGGATGCGCCCGAACACCAGGCTCATCAGCAACGGCGGCATCGCCGAGCCCTCCGCGTAATGCATCCAGTAGCGGTAGCGCAGGCGTTCGGGTGCGTCCAGCGGCTGCGGCGACGGCGACAGCGCGCGCTCGGTGTCGTAGCGCTCCACCAGGTAATCGAGGATCGCGCCGGATTCGGCCAGCACGTGACCATCGTCGACCAGCACCGGCGACTTGCCCAGCGGATGGATCGCGCGCAGTTCCGGCGGCGCCAGCATGGTCTGCCTGTCGCGCTGGTACTTGACCACCTGGTACGGCAGCGCCAGTTCCTCCAGCAGCCACAGCACGCGCTGCGAACGGGACTGGTTGAGGTGATGGACGGTGATCATGGCGGCGGTTCCGGAGACGCGGGCCGACCATGGTAGCCGGCCCGGCCGCGACTCCTGCAGCTGACCGTCACCGCCGGCGCGCGCAGCGGCGCCGATCAGGCTGGGCCGACGCTTGCGGCTGCTGCGGACGCCTCTGCAGGTGGCCAGCAACCCGCAGCTGCGGGCGGGCGCAAATAAACGCGCGCAAATAAAAACGCCGGAAGCTTTCGCTTCCGGCGTTCTGGCAACCTTGCGGTGGCTGGCGTCTAAATTAGACGGCCTGCACCTGGTCAGCCTGCATGCCCTTCTGGCCCTGCACGGCGACGAAGGTCACCTTCTGGCCTTCCTGCAGCGACTTGAAGCCGGTGCCCTGGATGGCGCGGAAGTGCACGAACAGGTCCGGGCCGCTTTCCGGGGTGATGAAGCCGAAGCCCTTGGCATCGTTGAACCACTTCACGGTACCGCTCTGACGATCAGACATTTACTAACTCCTGAAACATTGAATTGAAGAAAATCGCAGCCACCGGGTATCGGGGCCGAGACTGAGTTGCAGGCGTTGGTAAAGCGGAACGATGAAGCGGATCGCGAGATCAACTGCACCAGGCCACGATTCACGGTGACCCTAGCAAACACAGTGGGGCCAACCATACGCGGGTCGTCCGCAAAAAGCGACAAGTTTGTGTAGACAAACCGAGATGACCCACAAAGAAGCTGAACCCAGGCCTAAAGTTCACGCCGGCGCGGCCGATACGCCTGCCGTTTTGCGCGAAGTGCGCTGGCTCGCTGCCCTGACCGCGCATTCAGTCGTCTGCGGCGCTGGCGCACCTCGATCGTTGCGCACTATGCCACTAGAGAGAGCCCCTCTCCCACCGGGAGAGGGGTTGGGGTGAGGGTACGGCGCGAAAGCGTCTCGCCGATCTGGATGCACGAGGCTGCGCCCGTACCCTCATCCGCCCCTGCGGGGCACCTTCTCCCGATGGGAGAAGGGAACAGCCTACTCACGATGGGAGAAGGGGAGCAACCTAGCCCCTCTCCCGCCGGGAGAGGGGTTGGGGTGAGGGTCCGGCGCGAAGCGTCTCGCTGACTTAGAGAATGCGGCACTATGTCGACGGCCAGGCCAGGGTCTGCGCGCTGGCGAAGCGGCGTGCCTGCCCGCTGAGCGGGTCGTCGAACTCCAGGCCGCAGGCTAGCAAGTGCAGCGTGTTGGTAGCTGCCCCCTCCCCCTCCGCGCGCAACTGCGGATACAGCGGATCGCCCAGGATCGGCGCGCCCAGCGCGGCCATGTGCACGCGCAGCTGGTGCTTGCGCCCGGTCACTGGCGCCAGCGCATAGCGCCACAGCGGCCCGTCGCGCGCCTCCAGCACGGTGATCCGGGTCAGGCTGTTGGCCTCGCCGGCGGTCTCGGTCATGCGGAAGAACGGCTCGCCGCGCACCACCCGGCTGGCGCGCAGCAGCGGGAACGTGTGCCCCGGCAAGGCCGGTGCCAGCGCCTGGTAGGCCTTGGCGATGCGCCGCTTGCGGAACAACGCCTGGTACGCGGCGCGGCTGCCCGGATCGGCCGAGAACAGCACCAATCCGGCGGTCGCGCGGTCCAGACGATGCAGCGGCACCAGCGCCGGATTGCCCAGCCGCGCCACCAGCCGCGCCAGCAGGGTCTCGCGCACGAAGCGCCCGGACGGGGTCACCGGCAGCCCATGCGGCTTGTCGGCCACCACCAGGTGCGCATCGGCGTGGACGATGCGCTCCACCCCGGCGATCGGCGCTTCGTCGGCGACCTCGCGGAAATAGCGCACCTCCAGCCCGACCCGGTACGGCAGTGCCGCCGGCAACGGCCGGCCCTGCGCATCCTGCACCCGGCCGCGCTCGCAGCGGTCCTGCCACTGCGCCCGCGACACCCGCGGGAAGCGCGCGCACAGCCCGTCCAGCAGGGTCGGCCACGGCCCAGGCGGCAGTTGCCAACGGCTCGGGGCCGGAACGAAGGCGGACGGCGGGCGGGGATCGGACATCGTCACGCATTATCATGGCCGCCCTTTGATCCCGGTAGCCGCATGGCCCTCACCGCCACCCTTCGCAAGGCCGACCTGCAGATTTCCGACATGGACCGCGGCTATTACGCGGCGCATGCGCTGACCCTGGCCCAGCACCCGTCCGAGACCGACCAGCGGCTGATGGCGCGGCTGCTGACCTTCGCCCTGTTCGCCGAGGAACGCCTGCTGTTCGGCAAGGGCCTGAGCAGCGACGACGAGCCGGACCTGTGGCGGATGGACTACACCGGCGCCATCGAGCAGTGGATCGAGGTCGGCCAGCCCGACGAATCGCGCATCCGCAAGGCCTGCGGCCGCGCCCGCGAGGTGGTGGTGGTCAACTACGGTGGCCGCGTCGCCGACATCTGGTGGGAGAAGAACGCCTCCGGCCTGCTCAAGCTCAAGCCGCTGCAGGTCATCGACCTGCCCGGCGACGCGGTCGCCTCGGCGGCCGAACTGATCCAGCGCAGCATGCGCTTCGACGTGGTGATTCAGGACGGCGAAGTGCAGTTGCTCGGCGACGAGGGCAGCGTCACCTTCACCCCGACGGTGCGTAAAGCCGCGGCATGAATGTGCGCGCCGAGCCCATCCGGGTCGACGTCGCGGTCATCGGCGCCGGCGCCGCCGGGCTGATGTGCGCGCTGACCGCCGGCCGCCGCGGGCGCAGCGTGCGGGTGATCGAGCACGCCAACAAGGTCGGCAAGAAGATCCTGATGTCCGGCGGCGGGCGCTGCAACTTCACCAACACCGGCACCGGCCCGGGCAATTTCCTGTCCGCCAATCCGCACTTCTGCAAGTCGGCGCTGGCCCGCTATCGCCCGGCCGACTTCATCGAGATGGTCGAACGCCACGCCATCGCCTACCACGAGAAGGAACTGGGCCAGCTGTTCTGCGACATCTCCTCCAAGCAGATCGTGCGCATGCTGGTGGACGAATGCGACGCGGCCGGGGTGACCATCCGCACCCAGTGCGCGGTGCGCGGCGTGGAGCGCGGCAGCGAGGGGTTCCGCATCGCCACCGACGACGGCCCGGTGCACGCCGCCTCGCTGGTGGTGGCCAGCGGCGGACTGTCCATCCCCAGCCTGGGCGCCACCGGCTTCGGCTACGACCTGGCCCGCCAGTTCGGCCACGGCGTGCTGCCGACCCGCGCCGGGCTGGTGCCGCTGACCCTCAGCGGCAAGCACCAGGAACGCCTGCAGGACCTGTCCGGGCTGGCGCTGCCGGTCGAGGCCAGCTGCAACGGCGCCAGCTTCCGCAACTTCATGCTGATCACCCACCGCGGCGTCAGCGGCCCGGCGATCCTGCAGATCTCCTCGTACTGGCAGCCGGGCGACGACCTGCGCCTGGACCTGCTGCCCGGGCAGGACGCGGCCGCGTGGCTACGCGAGCACAAGCGCCTGCGCGGCGCCGCGGAACTGCGCACGGTGCTGGGCGAGGCGCTGCCGCGCCGCTTCGCGCAGCGGCTGTGCGAGGTCTGGCTGCCGGACAAGCCGGTGCGCCAGCTGGACGAACCGCAGCTGCGCGCGGCGGCGGCGCTGCTCGGCGCCTGGCCGCTGGTGGCCAGCGGCACCGAGGGCTACCGCACCGCCGAGGTCACCCTGGGCGGGGTGGACACCGACCAGGTGTCGTCGGCGACCATGGAATCGCGCCAAGTCCCCGGCCTGTACTTCGTCGGCGAGGTACTGGACGTCAGCGGCTGGCTGGGAGGCTACAACTTCCAGTGGGCCTGGGCCTCGGGCCATGCCGCTGGCGGGGTGGCCTGAAGGCCGGGATTGGGGATTCGGGATTGGGGATTGGCAAAAGCGGCTCACAATGCCTGAGGGTTCGCGGGCTGCGCGAGGCTGGGTGCAACCATCGCAGCCTGCTTTTGCCAATCCCCAATCCCGAATCCCCAATCCCGGCCCCACACACATGGACGCCGCAGCGGGCATCGTGTATTAAACCCCGTCCCCGGGAGGCTCCATGCAGACAGGCAAAGACACCACCCTCCGGCTGATGATCGTCGACGACAGCGGTGAAGACGCCGAGGCGATCGTCAGCAGCCTGCGCAACAGCGGCATCGCGGTGCGGCCGTCGCGGCCGCAGCACGCGGAGGAGCTGGGCGCGATGCTCGCCGCGCAGCCGATCGACCTGGTGCTGAGCGCGCGCTCGCAGGCCATCCCGCTGCCGCAGGTGCTGCAGCGCGTGGGCGCCAGCGGCAAGGACATCCCGGTGATCCTGCTCGCCGACAGCATCGACGAGAACGAATGGATCGAGGCGGTGGCCGGCGGCGCGCGCGCGATCGCGCTGCGCCAACGCCCCGAACACCTGCTGGCGGTGCTGCGCAACACTTGGGCCGACCTGCAGGCGCGCCGCGGGCTGCGCCGGATCGAGGCGCAGATGCGCGAGACCGAGCGCCGCTGCGACGCGCTGATCGCCTCCTCGCGCGATCCGATCGCCTACATCCACGAAGGCATGCACATCCGCGCCAACGAGGCCTACCTGGAGATGTTCGGCTTCGACTCGTTCGACGACGTCGAAGGCATCTCGCTGCTGGACATGGTCGCGCCGCAGCACGTGGAGGAGTTCAAGCAGCTGCTGAAGGCGCTGGGCAAGGGCGAGCCGCCGCCGGCGCAATACCAGGTCGACGCGCGCACGATGGCCGGCGAGAGCTTCCCGGCGACGATGGAGTTCGCCACCGCCAGCTACGAGGGCGAGGCCTGCGTGCAGGTGGTGTTCCGCCGCCGCGAGGAATTCGATCCGGAACTGGCGCGCGAGGTCGAGGACCTGCGCCAGCGCGACCAGGTCACCGGCCTGCTCAACCGCCCGACCTTCATGCTGGCGCTGGAGAACGCGGTGGCCCAGGTCGGCCGCGGCGACGGCCACTACGGCTTCCTGCTGGTCGAGCCCGACCACTACGCGCGGTTGCTGGCCGACATCGGCCTGGACTCGGCCGACGCGCTGGTGGCGGCGCTGGCCCAGCACCTGGCCGCGGCGATCGACGGCGATGTGCAGGCCGCGCGCTTCGGCGAGCACAACTTCGCGCTGCTGCTGCAGGGCGACTACGCGCGCACCGCGGCGCTGGCCGAACGCCTGCTCAATGCCTACGCCGCGCATGTGTTCAGCGTCGGCGAGCGCTCGGCCACGGTCACCGTCAGCATCGGCGGCGTGCAGATCGGCGAGAAGATCGCCACCGTCGGCCAGGTCCTGGCCCGCGCCAGCGAGAACGTGCAGGCCACGATCGAGCTGGGCGGCAACGCCTGCAAGATCTTCGACCCCGGCGCGGCCGACCGGGTCGAGGAAGAGCGCATCCAGCGCTGGGTGCAGCACCTGCGCGAGGCGCTGGCCGGCGACGGCTTCCTGCTGCACTACCAGCCGGTGCTGAACCTGCAGGGCGAGCCGCACGAGCTGTACGAGGCCTACCTGCGCCTGGAACGCAACGACGAGATCATCGGACCGACCACCTTCCTCGGCATCGCCGCCGAGCACGGGCTGATGGCCGACATCGACCGCTGGGTGGTGGCGCGCGCGATCGCGGTGATCGGCGAGCGCCAGCGCGCCGGCCATGCCACCAGCCTGCTGGTCAAGATCAGCCCGGACGCCTTCGCCGATCCGCAGATGGTGGAACTGATCCGGCGCGAGCTGGCCGCGCACGGCGTGCCCGGTGAGCGCCTGTGGCTGCAGACGCCCGAGGCCAAGGTGTTCACCCACCTGCGCAACGCACAGCAGTTCCTGGCCAACGCCACCGGGCTGGGCTGCAAGGTCGGGCTGGAACAGTTCGGCTCGGGCCTGGACTCGTTCCAGCTGCTGGCGCACTTCCAGCCCTCGTTCCTCAAACTGGACCGCGGCTTCACCCAGGACCTGGCGCAGACCCGCGAACACCAGGAAAAGATCCGCGAGATCACCGAGCGCGCGCAATCGGCCGGGATCCGCACCATCGCCGAGTTCGTCGCCGACGCCACCTCGATGAGCCTGCTGTTCAGCGCCGGCGTCGACTACGTGCAGGGCGAGTTCGTGGGCCTGGCGGCGCCTGACATGATCTTCGATTTTGCTTGAGTTCGCGGGACCGGGGACCGGGGACCAGGGACCCGGAAAGCGCATACCGACACCTGATGCTGCGGGGGACGGGATCCCGTAATGGGGTCCCCGCCCCCGGTCGGTTCGACCGGCGCTCAGCTCACCGTCGCGTTGACGTGCGAGGCGCGCAGGGTGGCGATGCGCTCGGACAGCGGCGGGTGGCTCATGAACAGCTTGCGCAGGCCCTGGCCCAGGCCGCCGGCGATGCCGAACGCCTGCACCTGCGACGGCAGCGTGCTCTGCCCGTGGTTGAGTTCCAGCCGCTGCAGCGCCGCGATCATCTTGCCGCGACCGGCCAGGCTGGCACCGCCGGCGTCGGCGCGGAACTCGCGGTAGCGCGAGAACCACATCGCGATCATCGTCGCGAACAGGCCGAATACCATCTCCAGCACCATCACGATCGCGTAGTAGGCCAGACCACGGCGGCCGCCCTCGCGGTTGCCGGACAGATACCCGTCCACGATCCCGCCGACCACCCGCGCCAGCACGATCACGAAGGTGTTCAGTACGCCCTGCAGCAGCGCCATCGTCACCATGTCGCCGTTGGCGACATGGCTGATCTCGTGGGCGAGCACCGCCTCGGCCTCGTCCTCGGTCATGTTCCGCAGCAGGCCGGTGGAGACCGCGACCAGCGCGTTGTTGCGGTTGGCGCCGGTGGCGAAGGCGTTGATCTCCGGCCCGTCGTAGACCGCGACCTCGGGCATGCCGATGCCGGCGGCCTGCGCCTGCCGCCGCACCGTCTCCAGCAGCCAGCGCTCGGTGTGGTTGCGCGGCTCGGTGATCACCTGCGCGCCGGTGGCGCGCTTGGCCATGAACTTGGACAGCAGCAGCGACACCAGCGAGCCGCCGAAGCCGAACAGCGCGGCCATCACCAGCAGCCCGCCCATCTGGTTGGGATTGATGCCGAACACGGACATGACAATGCCGGCCAGCACCAGCACCGCCAGATTGGTGATGAGGAACAGGGCGATTCGATTGAACATGTAGGCGTGGACTCCGCACCGGGAAAATGAAGGACTGGCTCGAATCTGCGGCGCGGACAGCTTGAATTCAAGCGCGCACCTGACCGACGATTCAGCTTGCCCATGCCCTCGCCTCCCTACCGCGGCCGTTTCGCGCCCTCGCCCACCGGCCCACTGCACCTGGGCTCGCTGCTCGCCGCGTTCGGCAGCTGGCTGCTGGCGCGCCATGCCGGCGGCGAGTGGCTGCTGCGCATCGAGGACGTGGACCGGCCGCGCAGCGTGCCCGGCGCGGCCGAGCGCCAGCTCGCCAGCCTGCGCGCCTGCGGCCTGGAAGCGGACGCGCCGATCCTGCGCCAGAGCGAGCGCGGCGCGGTCTACCAGGCCGCGGCGCAGCGCCTGCTGCAGGCCGGCCTGGCCTTCGCGTGCAGCTGCAGCCGCAGCGAGCTGGCCGCGCAGGGCGGCGTGCACCATCGCTGCGTGGCGACGCAGCCGCGGCCGCAGCCGGCGCTGCGCTTGCGGGTGGCGCCGCACAGCGTGGTCGCGTTTCGCGACGGCGTACGCGGCGAGGTCCACCAGGACGTGTACGCCGAGGTCGGCGATTTCGTGCTGCTGCGCGCCGACGGCTGCTGGGCCTACCAGCTGGCGGTGGTGGTCGACGACGCCGCCCAGGGCATCAGCGACGTGGTGCGCGGCGCCGACCTGCTCGATTCCACGCCGCGGCAGATCCTGCTGCAGCGCGCGCTGGGCCTGCCGACGCCGAACTACCTGCACCTGCCGCTGCTGCTCGGCGCCGACGGCCGCAAGCTGTCCAAGTCGCACGCCGCGCTGCCGCTGGACGACGCCGATCCGCTGCCCGCGCTGCGCCTGGCCTGGGCGCAGCTGGGCCAGGTTCCGGCAGCGCTGGCCGGCGCCGGTTCGGTGGCCGCGCTGCTGGCGGCGGCGCTGCGCGGCTTCGACCCGGCGCGGCTGCCGGCGCAGGATCGGACGCCGCGCGACGCGGCCGGTATCCCCAGGGACACCAAGGCTGACTAGAATCGAGGTTTCGGCCGCAACACGGCCCTCTCCCCTCTTCCCTATCCGGAGCGAATCCATGACATCACGCGTTGCGCTGGTCACCGGCGGTACCGGCGGCATCGGCACTGCGATCTGCGAGCGGCTGGCCGCGCAGGGCCACCGCGTGGCCAGCAACTACCGCGACGAGCCCAAGGCGCGCGCCTGGCAACAGCGCATGCGCGACCGCGGCCACGAGATCGCCATCGTCGCCGGCGACGTCGCCTCGCCCGACCACGCGCAGGCGCTGGTGCAGGAGGTGGAGCGGCAGCTCGGTCCGGTCGAGGTGCTGGTCAACAACGCCGGCATCACCCGCGACACCACCTTCCACAAGATGACCGCCGAGCAGTGGCACGAGGTGATCAACACCAACCTCAACTCGGTGTTCAACGTCACCCGCCCGGTGATCGAAGGCATGCGCAAGCAGCGCTGGGGCCGGGTCATCCAGATCAGCTCGATCAACGGCCTGAAGGGCCAGTACGGCCAGGCCAACTACGCCGCGGCCAAGGCCGGCATGCACGGCTTCACCATTTCCCTGGCGCGCGAGAACGCCGGCTACGGCATCACCGTCAACACCGTCTCGCCGGGCTATGTGGCCACCGACATGGTCATGGCGGTGCCGGAGGAAGTGCGCGCCAAGATCATCGCCGACATCCCGACCGGGCGCCTGGGCAAACCGGAAGAGATCGCCTACGCGGTGGCGTTCCTGGTCGCCGAGGAAGCGGCCTGGATCACCGGCTCCAACCTGGACATCAACGGCGGCCACCACATGGGCTGGTAGCGATGGCGACTGAACCGCTCAGGTCGGCAGCGGCGCAGTCGAGGTAACGCTACCGAAAATGCTGCAGCTGGCATCGCGCGTCCCGCATCGGCGCCGCGCGCATGCTGCGCAGCATTTTTTTTGCCGCCAGCCCCGAGTTCAGGGGCTTGCGGCGGTTGCAAGCCCTGCTGCGCTGCGCCATGCTGCGCGCCTACCGTCAAGAGCGACCGCTTCATGGCTGAGATCCGCATCATCAAGAAGTACCCCAATCGCCGCCTCTACGACACCGAGATTTCCAGTTACATCACCATCGAAGACGTCCGCCAGTTGATCATCGACGGCGAGGAATTCGAGGTCCGCGACGCCAAGACCGGCGAAGACCTGAGCCGCGCGGTGTTGCTGCAGATCATCGCCGACCAGGAACAGGACGGCGAACCGATGCTGTCCACCCAGTTGCTCAGCCAGATCATCCGCTTCTACGGCGATTCGCTGCAGGGCTTCATGGGCAACTACCTGGAGCGCAGCATGCAGGTGTTCCTGGACCAGCAGCAGCAGTTCCGCCAGCAGATGGGCAATCTGCTCGGGCAGACGCCGTGGACCATGATGAACCAGCTGACCGAGCGCAACATGGAGCTGTGGCAGGAATTCCAGCGCAACCTCGGCACCGGTTTCGGCCGTCCCGCCGCCGGCGCCGCCAAGCCGAGCGAGCCGCCGGCCGCCGGTGCCGCACCGAAGTCGCGGGCGCGCTGAGGCGTCCCGTAGAGCGCATCGCCGCTCGCACCCTTTGTAGGAGCGGCTTCAGCCGCGACAGGCTTTACTGACAATGCCTGTCGCGGCTGAAGCCGCTTGTGTCTTAGGCAGGTCTATCGTTGAGGTGAGAGCGGAGTGCGGCAGGCCGCTAAGTCGCAGTGCCTCACGAGCACGAGTAGGAGTCAGGG